>NZ_QFNM01000047.1 GCF_003248455.1 Brevundimonas sp. | reverse complement strand
CAGTTCGGCCTCGAAGGCGCGGTCGGGGTGGGGCATCATGCCCAGGACGTTGCCGCGCGCGTTCTGGATGCCGGCGATGGCGTTGACCGAGCCGTTGGGATTGTCGACGTAGCGGAAGACGACTTGGCCCTCGCCCTCGATCCGGGCCAGGGTCTCGGCGTCGGCGAAGAAGTTTCCGTCGCCGTTGCCCTGGGTCATCGTCACCTCGCGCTGGCCCTGATAGCCGGCGGTGAAGCGGGTCTGGCCGTTGGCCACGGTCAGGGCGATGGGCTTGCAGACGTATTTCAAACCCTGGTTGCGCAGAAGGGCGCCAGGCAGCATCCCCGCCTCGCACAGGATCTGGAAGCCGTTGCAGATGCCGACCACGGCGACGCCGTCATCGGCGGCCTTCCTGACCGCCTGCATCACCGGCGACTGCGCCGCCATGGCCCCGCAGCGCAGATAGTCGCCATAGGAAAAGCCGCCGGGAATGACGATCAGATCCAGGCCGGACGGCAGTTCCGTCTCGGCGTGCCAGACCATGCTGACCGGCTCGCCGGTGGAGCGTTCGACGGCGACCTTGCAGTCGCGATCGCAGTTGGAACCGGGGAAGACGATGACGGCTGCGCTCATGGCGCGGGCCTCTAGCACCGTTTTCGGCAAATGTCAGTCCGCGGCGTCGCGAACGCCCAGACGCCTCCGTGCATAGGGCCTGGCGAAAGGCTCAGGTCGAGGCCGTCGCGGGTCGCCGCCCCGTCAGCCAGGCGACCAGGAAGATCGCGAACCCGCCCAGCGACAGTCCAACGCCGACCCAGGCGGTCGAGGTCCAGCCATAGCCCGCCGCAATGGCCATGCCGCCCAGCAGGGGGCCGATGGCGTTGGCTGTGTTGAAGGCCGAGTGGTTCAGAGCAGCGGCCAGGGTCTGGGCGTCGCCGGCCACGTCCATCAGCCGCGTCTGCAGGATCGAGCCCAGGCCGCCGCCGCCGCCGATCAGGAAGACCACGATCAGCACGGACCATAGATGGGGCGCGGCGATCGGATAGAGGGTCAGGGCGGCCGCGCTCCACAGCAGCAGGCCGCCCGCCGCCTTGAACCCCACGCGGTCGGCGGCCCAGGCCCCCAGGAGATTGCCCAGGAACATCCCCACGCCGAAGACGGCGAAGACCCAGGGCATGACATCCGCGTTCGCGCCCGTCACGGCCCGCAGCGTCGAGGCCAGATAGGCGTAGACCGCGAACATTCCGCCGAAGCCGACGGCTCCCACGCCCAGGGTCAGCCAGACCTGGGGCCGCTTAAGGGCGCCCAGCTCACGCAAGGGGCTGGCGTCGGAATGCGCGGGGTCGCGCGGGGCGAACAGGGCGACCAGCGCCATGGTGATGACAGCCAGCAGCCCGACGATGGCGAAGGTCCAGCGCCAGCCGTAGGCGTGGCTGATGATGTTGACCGCCGGCACGCCCAGCACCGTGCCGACCGTCAGCCCCATGAGGATCGTTGAGACGGCGCGGGTGCGGAAATGCAGCGGGACGACGGAAGCCGCCACCAGCGCCGCCACGCCGAAATAGGCGCCGTGGGGCAGGCCGCTGAGGAATCGGAACACCAGCATCCAACCATAGGTGGGCGCCAGAGCGCTGAGGACGTTGCCGACGGCGAACAGGGCCATGAAGCCGATCAGCAGCAGCCAGCGCGGCAGCCGGGCGCCCAGCACCGCCAGGATCGGCGCCCCGACCACGACCCCGGCCGCGTAGGCGCTGATGACATGGCCGGCGGTCGGCGCGTCGACGCCGAGGCCCGCGGCGAAGTCGGGCAGGATGCTCATCGCCGCGAACTCGGTCACGCCGATGGCGAAGCCGCCCGTCGCCAGCGCCAGAAGGACCAGGGCGACCGCTCCTGGGGAATGCGTGTGCGGAGCGGTGTCGAGCGTGGCGTCGGTCATGTTGCGGCGCAACATAGGGGCGCTTCGCGACCTCACAAGGGCGGATGGGCGATCAGCCCCGGTTTTCGTAGGTCGCGGTGATCGACGCCTTGGCCAGGGTGTGGAAATGGAGGTTGAAGCCGAACACCGCGCCGGAATCGTCGGCCGTGACGTCCAGCCTGTCCACGTCCACGGCGAAGACGGTGAAGATGTAGCGGTGCGGCCCATGGCCGGGCGGCGGGGCGGCGCCGCCGAATAGGGCCTGGCCATAATCGGTGCGACCCTGCACCGCGCCGTGCGGCAGAGCGCCGCCCGGCGAGCCGGCACCGGTGGGCAGTTCGGTCACGTCAGCGGGAATATTGGCCACGGTCCAGTGCCAGAAGCCCGAACCGGTCGGGGCGTCGGGATCGTAGCAGGTGACGGCGTAGCTTTTAGTACCCTCCGGCGCGCCGGACCAGGCCAGCTGGGGCGAGACGTCGCCCTTGGCGTGGACCTGGGCGTCCGGCAGCACGCCGCCGTCCTCGATGTCGGTGGAGGTCAGGGTGAAGGTCATGCGATCTCTCCTTTTCGTGAGGCGATGATCTAACGGCGCGGCCCCGCGCCTGTTGCGTCGCAGCGATCATTCACTAGCTTGGAGTATGGTCAAGCCATGGAGGGGCGGATGCTGCAATCCCTCATCGCCAGAACGTTCCGAACCCGGTCTATCGCCGTGCGATTGCCGGGCGGCAGGACGATCCGCGGCGGACCGGGCGCGCCCGAACTGACCGTCGTCGTCGAAGACATGAAGACGGCGATGGCCATCGCCCTGAACCCGGAACTCAGGCTGGGCGAGGCGTTCATGGACGGCACGTTCCGGGTCGAGGACGGGACCATCTACGACTTCCTGGAACTGACGGCGTCCGAACTGGCCCGGACGCGCCGCCCCCTGAAGCCCGGCTGGCGCATCCGCCGGGCGTGGGAGCAGGCCAACGACCGCGCCCACGCGCGCTCGAACGTCCATCATCATTACGATCTGACGGTGGATTTCTATCGACTGTTCCTTGACGAGGATCTTCAGTATTCGTGCGCCTTCTTCGAGCGGCCGGACGCCAGCCTGGAAGAGGCCCAGGCGGCCAAGAAGCGCCGCCTGATCGACAAGCTGCTTCTGTCGCCGGGGCGGTCGGCGCTGGACATCGGCTGCGGCTGGGGTGGGCTGGGCCTGTCGATGGCCGAACGGGGCGCGACGGTCACGGGCGTCACCCTGTCGACGGAACAGCATCGGACAGCGAACGAACGGGCGGTCGCGCGGGGGCTGGCGGACCGGGCCGCGTTCCGGCTTCAGGACTATCGCGGCCTGCGGGAACCGTTTGACCGCATCGTTTCGGTCGGCATGTTCGAACACGTCGGCCAGCCCAACTACCAGGAATATTTCGATACGGTGGCGCGGCTGCTGAGCGATGACGGCGTGGCGGTGATCCACTCGATCGGCCGCAAGGGTCCGCCTAGCCGCACCCAGCCCTGGGTGAGGAAATACATCTTCCCGGGCGGCTATATTCCATCCCTGTCGGAGGTGCTGCCGGCCATCGAGCGGGCGGGCCTGTGGGTCACGGACATGGAGGTGCTGCGCCTGCATTACGCCGAAACGCTGCGGCATTGGCGCGAGCGGTTTCTGGCGCGGCGGGACGAGGCCCTGGCCCTATATGACGAGCGGTTCTGCCGGATGTGGGAGTTCTATCTGGCCGCCAGCGAGGTGGCCTTCCGCGAACTGGGCCACATGGTCTTCCAGCTTCAGCTCGCCAAGGCGCCGGACGCGGTCCCTCTGTCGCGGGATTATCTGTACGCCGGACGCTGACGCAAGCGGCTGCCTGGCCCGACGGCTAGGCGGCCTCGATGCGGTAGCCTTCGATCACCGTGTTGGCGAGCAGTTGCTCGCACATCTTCCTGGCTTCGGCTTGCGGGTCTTCGACGCCGGCCAGGTCGAATTCGATCAGCTTGCCGACACGGGCGTTGGACACGCCGGGCCAGCCCAGGCCCTGCAGGGCGCCTTCGACGGCCTTGCCCTGGACGTCCAGGACGCCGGGCTTGAGGAAGACGTGCACCTTGACCTTGCTTGAAGCGGTGGGGGCCATCAGTGCAGCCCCCCCTGGATCACGGTGGGCATGCCCTTCATGATGCCCAGGCGACGCGCGACCTCGGTATAGCTTTCGATGACATTGCCCAGGTCGCGGCGGAAGCGGTCCTTGTCCAGCTTCTCGCCGGTCGACGCGTCCCAGAGGCGGCAGCTGTCGGGGCTGATCTCGTCGGCCAGCAGGACGCGGCTGAAATCGTTCTCCCAGATGCGGCCGAACTCGATCTTGAAGTCGATCGTCCAGCTCCTGGGTCGAGGCCCAGTTGAAGGCGGTGATATGCTCTTCCGTGACCATCGGGTCGTTCAACTCGTCCTTCTTGTAGTAGAATTCGATGATCGAGCGGGGCAGGGGCGTGCCTTCCTCGATGCCCAGGCGCTGGCTCATCGAGCCGGACTTCGCGGATCAGCTGCTCGCGCAGGTTCAGGCGCTTGATGAAGTGGTTGGTCACGCCGATGCCGTTCAGGCGCGACATGATGAATTCGCTGATCTGATTGTTGACCACGCCCTTGCCTTCCAGCACCGCCTTCTTCTGGGCGTTGAAGGCGGTGGCGTCGTCCTTGAAATACTGGATCAGCGTGCCGGGCTCCGGTCCTTCGTAAAGGATCTTGGCCTTGCCCTCGTAGATTTTCTTGCGCTTGCTGTTCATGGTCCGGTCCCGGCTTACGGGCGCCCTCCAGAAACAAAAATCGCGCGGCCATGAGTGGAAGGGCAAGACCCGGTCCTGGCGGCGCGTTTTGGAATCGTTCGGGCAGTCAATCTCGTTCGGCGTCTCCTTAGCCGAAGGCGGCCCGGGATACAAATGAGGATGGCGGATGGGCGCGAGGGCGGGCGACGGGCGCCCCTTCGGACCGGAGTCAGGTTGCGTTCATGGACGGGCGGGCTATAGACGGCCCCTGCCCCGACGTTAGCGGGGCGTACGGAGCTATGCTGAGCGAAATGACGACCTTCGACGATCGGGAAAAGGGCTACGAGGCCAAATACGCCCTCGATCAGGAGCAGGAGTTCAAGGCCATCGCCCGGCGCAACCGGATGCTGGGCCTTTGGGCGGCCGAAAAGATGGGCCTGTCGGCCGAGAGCGCCGATCAATACGCCGCCGCCGTCGTGCGCGCCGACTTCGAACAGCCGGGCGACGAGGATGTGTTCCGCAAGGTCGCCGGCGACTTCAAGGCCTCGGGTCTGTCGGTGTCGGAAGGCGAGATCCGCTCCAAGATCGACGAACTGGCTTCGATCGCCCGCGAAGGGATTCGCGCCGGCGAATAGAGGGCGCGCCTTCGGGCCGATGCTGAAATTCGAAAGGGCCGCACCCGGGGGAAAGTGCGGCCCTTTCTTTTCGCCGGGGACGTTGGGGGATGTCTCACCCGGCTTACTGTGCGTCTCGCGCCCTTGAAGAACACGGGCGGCGGAATTTGGTTTCAGGCCGTTCCGCCCGAAAACCGATTATTTTTGCAGCGCGCCCGACGGCGTGTCCGAGAGGCCTTCGCCAAGACGCCGCGCCGACCGGCGAAGTCAGTCCTCGAACACGACCGTCTTCGCGCCATGCAACAGGACGCGATCCTCCAGATGCCGACGAACGGCGCGGGCCAGCACGCGGCGTTCGATGTCGCGGCCCTTGCGGATCAGATCGTCGGGCGTGTCGCGATGGCTGATCCGCTCCACGTCCTGTTCGATGATCGGGCCTTCGTCCAGGTCTGGCGTGACGTAGTGGGCCGTGGCGCCGATCACCTTCACGCCGCGCGCATGGGCCTGATGATAGGGCCGCGCGCCCTTGAAGCCCGGCAGGAAGGAATGGTGGATGTTTATGCAACGTCCCGCCAGCCTGCGGCTGAGGTCGTCTGACAGAATTTGCATGTAGCGGGCCAGGACGACCAGTTCCGTCTGCGTCTCCTCGATCAGGCGCAGCAGCTGCGCCTCCTGCGCCGGCTTGTCGGCGGCGCTGACGGGCAAGTGGTGGAAGGGCAGGTCGCCCAGGTCGACGTGGCCGATCATCTCGCGCGGATGGTTCGACACGACGGCCGTCACCTGCATCGGCAGCTCGTCGATGCGCCAGCGATACAGCAGGTCCGCCAGACAGTGGTCGAACCTGGACGTCAGGATCATCACCTTGCGCGGCGTCGGGCCTCGCATCGTCCATTCCATGGCGAACCGTTCGGCCACGGGCGCGAAGGCGCGGCGGATCGCGTCCTCCACGTCGCCTGCGGCGGGTTCAAACACCACGCGCATGAAGAAGGTGGCGCTGGAGGCGTCGCCGAACTGCTGGGCGTCGGAAATATTGGCGCCGCGTTCCAGCAGGAAGGCGGAAACGGCCGCGACGATGCCGGGGCGGTCTGGGCAGGAAAGGGTCAGGATCATCGGTCGGCCGGCTGGTCGGGCAGGTGTTTCGCCAATATGGCCCAGCTTTCCGCCTTTGCCGACAGGGTTATGGCATGGGCCGGGCTGGAGGACGGCAGGGTCATCAGTTCGACGCCGGCGATATCCGCCAGGATGCGCCGCCCCAGCTTCGCCGCCAGCCCGCCGTTGAAGGCGACGGCCCGCAGGGCCGGCAGCCGCTCGACCAGCCCGCGCAGGTCCGCCGCCTCGGGGGATCGGATCGCCGCGTCCAGGCTGCCGGACCGCTCGGCCGAGGCGATCACGTCCCACAGGCCGACGCCGCGCGCCTTCAGCCGCTCGAGCCGCCGCGCGTAAGGCAGGGTGGGCAGGTCTTCGCCCAGCACGCCGCCGACCAGCGGCCAGAAGGCGTTGCGCGGATGAGCGTAATACTGCGCCGCCTTCAACGACGCATCGCCGGGCAGGCTGCCGAGAATCAGCAGGCGGGTGGCCGCATCGAAGACGGGCGCGAAGGCGGTCTTCACTTGGCCGGCGGGTCGTCGCGCAGCCAGCCGGTGATGGAGCGGCGACGGCCCCCGGCGTAGGCGGCGACCGAGGCGACCGAATGCAGGCGCGGCGTCTTGAACACGGTCCAGACGTTAAAGCCGGGCCTGAAGCCGCGTTCGATGTCGCCGTGCGCGTCATGGAACATCAGTTGGCCGCCCCAGTCGGGCCGCCAGTCGCGCGACAGGCCCAGCGTATAGGCGGCGCGGCGTTCGCCCACGCCCGTGTCGTCGTGCTGGGTCAGGAAGTCGCCGGGCCGGAACCAGGTGGCCTGGGCGTCGATCTTGGTGACGCTGGTTTCGCCCGTCACCGCCTTGGCGAAGGTGGTGAAGGGGATGTCGTTGAAGAACTGGACCAGCGCGTGGGTGGCGTGGCCTTCGTCCTCGCCCGTCAGCAGGGCGGTGATGATCGGATAGGCCAGATAGACGAAGGAAAAGCCGTCGCGGGCCTCCGCAACGGCGTTCTGGATACGGGCGCCGAGCGCGTCGCGACCCATCGCCTGCATTTCTTGAGGCGAGAACAGCTTGCCGCCATCGGGCGTCTTCAGCGACAGATGCCAGCGGGTGTCGTGTTCGAGGGCCAGTTCTAGCCATTCGGCGCTGGCGGCGTCCAGCAGATCGGGCACCTGGACCATGCCGTTGCGCGCATAGGCCTGCGCATAGTCGCGCGGATCGAGCCGGGGATTCAGCCGGATCGTGCGCTGGCTCATGGGTTAGTCTCCGAACACCCGCTTGAACACCACGTCCACGTTCTTGGTGTGGTAGCCCAGGTCGAACAGGGCCTCCAACTGGTCGTCGGGCAGGGCGACGCGGGCGTCGGCCTTGAGGAAGTCCAGGAAGGCGCCTTCGCCGCGCCAGACCTTCATGGCGTTCTCCTGAACCGCGGCATAGGCGTCCTCGCGCGAGACGCCCGCCTGGGTCAGGGCCAGCATGACCCGCTGCGAATGCACCAGGCCGCCCAGGCGGTCGATGTTCTTCTGCATGTTCTCAGGGTAGACGTTCAGCCGCTCGACCACATTGGCCAGACGATGCAGGGCGAAATCGAGGTGGATGGTGGCGTCCGGGCCGATGCCGCGCTCGACCGACGAGTGGCTGATGTCCCGCTCGTGCCACAGGGCGACGTTCTCCATCGCCGGGGTCACGGCCGAACGGACCAGACGGGCCAGGCCGGTCAGGTTCTCGGTCAGGATGGGGTTGCGCTTGTGCGGCATGGCCGACGAGCCCTTCTGGCCCTTGTCGAAGAACTCCTCGGCTTCGAGGACCTCGGTGCGCTGCAGATGGCGGATTTCGACGGCCAGGCGCTCGACCGACGATGCGACGACGCCCAGGGCGGCGAAGAAGGCGGCGTGGCGGTCGCGCGGGATGACCTGGGTCGAGACCGGCTCGACCTGCAGGCCCATCTTTTCGGCCACATAGGCTTCGACCGCCGGATCGACGTTGGCGAAGGTGCCGACGGCGCCGGAGATGGCGCAGGTGGCGATCTCTTCCCTGGCGGTGATCAGACGGCGCTTGGCGCGCTGGAACTCGGCGTGATAGCCGGCCAGCTTCAGGCCGAAGGTGACGGGCTCGGCGTGGATGCCGTGCGAACGGCCCACGGTCGGGGTGTATTTATGCTCCTTGGCGCGGGTCTCCAGCGCGGCCAGAACCCGATCCACGCCCTCGATCAGCAGGTCCGACGACCGGGCCAGCTGAACCGCGAAACAGGTATCCAGCACGTCCGACGAGGTCATGCCCTGGTGCAGGAAGCGGGCTTCCTCGCCGACGATTTCCGCCACATGGGTCAGGAAGGCGATGACGTCGTGTTTGGTGGTGCGTTCGATTTCGTCGATCCGGTCGGCGTCGAAGGTCGCGTTCTCGCCCTTGGCCCAGATGGCGTCGGCCGCATCCCTGGGGATCACGCCCAGTTCGGCCATCTTGGTCGCGGCGTGGGCCTCGATCTCGAACCAGATCCTGTACTTGGTCTCTTGCGACCAAAGGGCGGCGGCGACGGGGCGGGAATAGCGCGTGATCATGGGCGGGTCGTGTCGGTCGGCCGGACCCCGGAGTCAAGGTTCGCCGGGCGCCGGACTTGACTTCGCCCGCCCCTGTCCCAGATTAGGCGCGCTTTCAGGAGGACGACCTCCCCCACATGGGATCAACGCCGGGACGACCCGGCGCCATGCAGGGAGAGATGTCATGGCCTGGGTGTTCCTTCTTTTCGCCGGCCTGCTCGAAGTGGTCTGGGCCTTTCTGATGAAGGCCTCGGCCGGGTTCACGCGACCGTGGCCGACGTTCGGCATGATCGTCTTCATGATCGGCTCGTTCGGCCTGCTGTCGATGGCGATGAAAACCCTGCCGCTGGGCACGGCCTACGCCATCTGGACCGGCATCGGGGCTGTGGGCGCCTTCGCGGTCGGGGCGGTCTTTCTGGGCGAGCCGCTGACGCTGCTGAGGATCGCGGGCGTTACCCTGGTGGCCTCGGGCCTAATCGTGCTCAAACTGGCGTCCAGCCACTGATCGCTTTTGCGGACCCAGGACGAAAATCTTAACGGCCCGAGAACCTTCTCGGCAGACGCCGCGTTAAGCGCACGCCGTTAGATCGGTACAGCTTCCTCCATTCGGACCCAAGGCAGATGACGCACCCGGCCGCGCCGACGATCCAAGCTCCGACGAAAGCCGCCGCGCCGCGCGGTCTGCATCCGGTCGTTGGCTATGGTCTGGCGGCGCTGATCGGGACGGCCTTCTGGGCCAGCCTGCTGGTCGCGATCTTCTGAAGCTACTGGCCGCCGCCCAGCGCGCCGGCCTGGGCGATCAGGACCGGCTCGGGCTGGGGCGGCGGGGCGACGTAATCCAGGGCGATGGGCGCGGCCTTGGCCCCGGACGCCAGAGCGTCCAGCGTCTTCAACGGGCCGCCGAACATCCGCTGATAAATCCAGTAGCTGGCCACGACCTTTTCGACATAGTCGCGCGCCTGGGGAACGTCGATCGTCTCGATCAGCAGCAGCGGATCGGCGTCCGGCCCCAGCTTTCTGACCGCCGCCAGCATCGGCCCCGGCCCGGCGTTGTAGGAGGCCACCGCACGCAGCAGATCGCCCTGGAAGGCGGGCAGGGCCAGCATCCGGCTGATATAGGCCTGGCCCAGACGGAGGTTCACCGCCGGGTCGAACAGGCGGGTCGGATTGCTGACGAAGCTGCGGTCGCCGCTCAGTTCCGCCGCCGTCGTCGGCATCACCTGCATAAGCCCATAGGCGCCGACGCTGGAGCGGGCCGTCGGGTTGAAGTCGGTTTCCTTGCGGGCCAGCGCATAGACCAGGGCCTTTTCGATGACGAAGCCGCCCTCGGGCGTCAGATCCGGCGTCGGATAGCGGGTCGCGTCGATGCGGCTGGCCTCGGCGGCGGTGTTGACCGGCATGATGGCGCGGGCCAGGGCGGTCCACATCCTGGCGGCGTCGCCGACGGCGGTGCGCAGGTTGGAACGCAGTTCGGTCTCGGCGTCGGCGCGGCGTCCGACCTCGTAGAAGGCGACGGTGCGTCTGGCCCGCGGATCGGCCTGGACGAAGGCTTCGAGCGCGGTCGGTTCGACGCTGGCGCTCTGGGGCGCATAGGCGGCGCGGCGCAGACGCGGCTCGGCCTCGTAGGGGCGCGGCCCCATGTTTTCGATCGCCGGTTCCTCGCCCAACTGACGCAGGGCGATCTGGCCGTAGAAGGTGGCGGGCCACTGCCCGGCCAGGTGCAGATATTCGTCGACCCGGTCCTGGCGGCCGGACTGCGAGGCCGCCCGCGCGGTCCAATAGGCGGCGCCGGCGCGCACCCAGGGGTCTTCGGTCGGATCGTTGGCCACCCGCTCGAAGGCGGCGAAGGATTCGTGGAACTGGCCCAGTCGCCACTCCGCCAGGCCGACGGTCCACCAGTCGCCGATCTGGCGCCCGATGGCCGAGGCGCCGGTCAGGTCGTCGTTGTTGTAGGCGACGCGCGCCGCCTTCATCGGATCTTCGGTCGATCCGCCCGAGACGGCGTCGACGACGCTGTTCCAGGTGCGGCCGATCAGGCCGCCGGGTCGCGCCGGCTCTGGCGCGCCGTCCGGGCGGCGACGCAGCGCCAGCGTATAGACCCGGTCGGCGCACGGCAGGTCGGAATAGGTTTCCAGCCAGGCCGTCAGTTCTTCATAGGTGGCGACGTGGTCGGGATGGAACAGGCTCTCGAACTCGACCTGGCCCAGCAACACCCGATCCTGGGCCTGGCGGGCCGAGGCGCGGGCGGCCTCGATGTCGCCGCGCCGCAGGGCGTCGAAGGCGGTGGTGTAGGAAATCCGGTCGGCGGAGCTCAGGGCCACGGGGCGGGTGGAACCGGCGTTCATGTCGGCCGTTGAACCGGCGTAGGGCGTCTCGGCCAAGGCTGCGCAAGACAGGGCGCAGACGGCGACGGTCAGCGTCGGCGCGAGGAACGCGCGGCGGAACAGGTGCATAGGCGGCGGCCCCCTCGTTGGCGACGGCCGCCAGTCATATGGACAAAGGCGGCGCGTGTATGGCGATGGTCGTCAGCATCACAATGCCGCCGTTAGCCTTGTTCTTCAACCGAGTCCGTTTCAAGGCGAACAGCAAGGGACAGCAAATCGGCCCAGACCTGGCGCTTGGCCTGGGGCTGGCGCAGCAAAAACGCCGGGTGCAGGGTCGGCATGACCGGAGCCGAAACGCCGCCTTCGGCCAGTCTCCACTCCCCCCAGCGGCCTCTCAACCTCATGATCCCCTCCTCGGCCTGCAGCACGCTCTTGGAAGCGGCGGCGCCCAGCAACAGCACGGCCCGGGGCTTAAGCAGGGCGAAGGCGCGTTCCACGAAGGGCGCGCAGACCGCCTGTTCCTGGGGCGTGGGGGTGCGGTTGCCGGGCGGGCGCCAGAAGACGGTGTTGATGATGAAGACCCTATCGGTAAGACCCGCCGCCGCCAGCATCCGGTCCAGCAACTGGCCGGCCTTGCCGACGAAGGGCTGGCCGATCCGGTCCTCTTCGGCGCCGGGACCTTCGCCGATCACCATCACTGCGGCGTTGGGATTGCCGCGGCCGAACACCGACTGGGTCGCGCCCATGCCGCGCAGGGGACAGCCCTCAAAGGCCGCGACGGCGGCGGCCAGGTCCTGAAGCGTCGCGGCGCCGGCGGCCAGCCGGCGCGCCTCCGCCACCGCATCCTCGGCTGCATGCCCGGCCAGCGGCGGAGCCACCGAGGCGGTCGCGCGCTGCACCGCCTTCAGCGCCGGCGGCGGGGCCACATGGGTATGGTCGACCGGCGCATCGCCATAGCAGGCGTCCACCCCCGCATCCCGCCAGAAGGCGAGCAGGCTTTCGACTGCAGCGATGTCGTGGGGTTGCGCGTTCATGTCTCGGGCCACCGATAAGCCTTGACCGCCCCCGCGTCACCTTCCGATAAGCGGCATAACCACACAGATAACCGGGATTCAGGGGAAACCATGGCCGAAGACGCCATCGAAGGCGGCGCGGAAAACGCCCGTCAGGAAGCCATCATCGACAATCTGCCGCCGCTCGAGGCGCTGGAGGGCGTCGAGCGCGAGGTAATGGAGTACGACGTCGTGATCGTCGGCGGCGGCCCCGCCGGCCTGTCGGCCGCCATCCGACTGAAGCAACGCGCCGAAAAGGACGGCAAGGACATCAGCGTCGCCGTCCTGGAAAAGGCGGCCGAGGTCGGCGGCCATATCCTGTCGGGCGCCGTGATCGACCCAAAGGCGCTGAACGAACTGTTCCCCGACTGGAAGGAACGCGGCGCGCCGCTGGAGACGCCCGTGACCAAGGACAGGTTCCTGCTGCTGGGGCCGCAGGGGTCGGCGTCGCTGCCCATGCCGCTGCTGCCGCCCTTCATGCACAATCACGGCTGCTACATCGCCTCGCTGGGCAACGTCACGCGCTGGCTGGGCGAACAGGCCGAGGCCCTGGGCGTCGAGGTCTATCCCGGCATGGCCGCCAGCCATGTAGTCTGGGAAGAGGAGACAGGCCGGGTGAAGGGCGTCGTCGCCGGCGTCTTCGGCATCGACCGCGAAGGCAAGCCGACCGGCGACTTCCAGCCCGGCATCGAACTGCACGGCAAATACGTCTTCATCGCCGAGGGCGTACGCGGCTCCCTGGCCAAGACCATCATCGCCCGCCACAAGCTTCAGGACGGCAAGTCGCCCCAGAAATACGGCATCGGCCTGAAGGAGCTATGGCAGGTGCCGGCCGACAAGCACCAGCCCGGCCTGGCCCAGCACACGACCGGCTGGCCGCTGGACGAATACACCGGCGGCGGCAGCTTCCTGTATCACTTCGGCGACCGCTACGTGGCCGTCGGATACGTCGTCCACCTGAACTACAAGAATCCCTTCCTGTCGCCCTTCGACGAGTTCCAGCGGTTCAAGCATCACCCGGAGATCGCCAAACATCTGGAGGGCGGGACGCGCATTTCCTACGGCGCGCGGGCCATCACCGAGGGCGGGCTGCAGTCCATTCCGAAGCTCAGCTTCCCCGGCGGCGTCCTGATCGGCTGTTCGGCCGGTTTCGTGAACGTGCCCCGCATCAAGGGCAGCCATAATGCGATGAAGACCGGCATGCTGGCCGCCGACGCCGCCTATGAGGCGGTGCAGGCCGGGCGCGGCGGCGACGAACTGGTCGAATATCAGACGGCGTTCGAAAAGAGCTGGGTCTACAAGGAGCTGTCGGTCGTCAGGAACGCCAAGCCCCTGCTGTCCAAGTTCGGCACGACCCTGGGCGGGGTGTTCGGCATGTTCGACATGTGGTGCCGCACCCTGCTGGGCGGCTGGTCCCCGATCCCGACGCTGAAGCACGGCAAGACCGACGCCGCCTCGACCGAGCCGGCGGCGAACCACCAGCCGATCGCGTATCCAAAGCCGGACGGCAAGCTGTCGTTCGACAAGCTGTCGTCGGTCTTCATCTCCAACACCAACCACGCCGAGGACCAGCCCGCCCATCTGAAGCTGCTGGACCCGTCGATCCCGATCCGGGTCAACCTGCCCCAATATGGCGAACCGGCCCGGCTTTAGGCCGATCCGCGCTTCGTCATCAACGCCCAGAACTGCGTCCACTGCAAAACCTGCGACATCAAGGACCCGTCGCAGAACATCGTCTGGACCACGCCCGAGGGCGGCGGCGGCCCGAACTATCCGAACATGTGATCTTTCCCTAGGAATTCCGCTCATCGCCGCGCAAGCGAGGACCCAGTTCTTTCACATCGTCTCCGCCTGGATCGTCGGCGTGAACTGAAACAAGAGATGGTGCGCCCAAGGCGCTGGGTCCCCCGCTTGCGCGGGGATGAGCGGAGTATGGGATGGCTCTTGCTCCGTTCTGGAAAACCGTGAAGGGTCGGGGCATGATCGCCTCCCGTTCGCGCCTGTTCGCCGCTTCCCTGACCGTCCTCGCGCTGGCCGTGGCCGCCCAAGCCTTCGCGCAGGAGACCGCGCCCGCCGCCACGCCCGCCCCCACGCCGCAGACCCACCCGCCGGCCGTGATCCTGGAGCCGGGCCAGCCTATTCCCGGTCAGGCGCCGACGGCGACCCCGGAGGCGCCGCGCGAAGCGACGCCCGGCGCGGAGAGCGCGCCCGATCCGCACATCGTCATCACCGACACGCCGGCGACGCCGCCCATCCCCGCCGTTTGGTCGCCGGTGCCCACGGACGCCGAGGGGCGCAGCGCCTATGGCCTGTATCTGGCGGGCAAACTGGCCCTGATGCAGGGGCAGGGGGGCAGCGGCGCGGACTATCTGGCCCAGGCCGAACGGCTGACGCCCGAGCAGCCCCGGGTGCGCGAACAGGCCTTCACCTCGGCGCTTCTGACCGGCGATCTGGACGTGGCGGCCGCGCTCGCGCCGACCGATGCGACCGCCTCTCCAGCCTTCGTGGAGGGCGGACGGCTGGTGCGGCTGGTTCAGGACTACGCCCACGGCGACGCCCGCGCCGCCAACGCCGCCCTGGCGGCCCAGCCGATCGGCGCGCCGCACGCCCGCGCGGGGCTTCTGGTCTCGCCCTGGATCGCGGCGGCCGCCGGCGACTGGTCCCGCGCGCTTCAGCCCGCGCCTGCGGCGGGCGATCCCCTGACCCTGGCCTTCGCCCGCATGAACCGGGCGGCCCTGCTGGAGCGCCGCCGCGACTACGCCCAGGCCCAGGCCGAACTGAAGGCGGCGGCCGACGCGCCCGGCATCGGCGCCCTGTTCAAACGGCCTTATGGCGAGTTTCTGGAACGGCGCGGTCGTCGCGACGACGCCATCGCCCTGTATGAAGCCGCCATGGCGGTCCAGCCCGCCGATCCGGGCGTGGCCCGCGCGCTGCAACGGCTGAAGGAGGGAGGGCGGCCCCCCGCCTTGCCCGATCTGCGCGAGGGCGCGTCCCAGGCCCTGGTCACGGCCGCCGCCCAGGCCTCGGCCGAGCGAGGCAACGAGTTCGCCGCCGTCTATCTGCGCCTCGCCCAGAACCTGTATCCCGAAGACGAGACCGAATATCAGCTGGCCCAGGTTCTGGCCCGCGCCGGGCTGAAGAGCTCCGCCCGCGCGGCCCTGTCGCGGATCGGGACCGAGACGCCGTCCCTGTACGCCGCCGCGCGCGCCCAGATGGCCGTCAGCCTGGAGGAGGAGGGCCAGTCCGAAGAAGCCTTGGCCGAACTGCGCCGCGCCGCCGCCGCCGCGCCCGACGACCCTCGCATCGCCCAGGTTCTGGTTGGCCAACTGATGCAGCTGAAGAAGCACGACGAGGCCTTGGCCTTGCTGGACGGCCCGATTCTGAACACGGCGGATCAGGGGGCCGGCGTCCGCTTCCTGCGCGGCGCGGCCTATGAGGCCCTGGGCCGCGTGCCCGAAGCCGAGGCGGAGCTTTGGGCCGCCTTGCAGGCGGCGCCCAACGATCCCGACATGCTGAACTATCTGGGCTATCTGTGGGTGGACAAGGGCCTGCGCGTCCAGGAAGGCGCCGAAATGATCGCCCGCGCCCATGCTCTGGAGCCCGACAACGGCAACATCCAGGATTCGCTGGGGTGGGCCCAGTTCAAACAGGGCCAGTACGAAACCGCCGTCGATACGCTGGAACAAGCCGTCGACAAGGAGCCGGCCAACGCCGAGATCAACGACCACCTGGGCGACGCCTATTGGAAGGTGGGCCGCCGGCGCGAGGCCGTCTGGCTGTGGAACCGCGTCCTGGTGCTGGACCCCGACGACGAACGCCGCGCCGCAGTCGAGCGCAAGATCGCCGACGGGCTGGAGGCGGCTCCGGCCGCCAAGGGCGTGTCCCAATAGGTCATGCCCGCCCTGACCGCCCTGGCTCCGGCCAAGATCAACCTGTTCCTGCACGTCGGGGCGGTGGACGCCGACGGCTATCATCCGCTGACCAGCCTGGTCGCCTTCGCCGACGTGGGGGACAGGGTTTCGGCCGAGCCGTCGGACCGGTTGTCCCTGTCCGTCGCCGGCCCCTTCGCAGGCGGCCTGTCGGGCGGCGACGGCAATCTCATCCTGCGCGCCCTGCGTCGGCTGGGCCAGGCGGCCGGAACGGGCGAGCCGGGGCTGCGGGTGGCGCTGGACAAGCAGCTTCCCGTCGCGGCCGGCCTGGGCGGCGGATCGTCCGATGCGGGGGCGGCGCTGAAGCTGGCGCGCGAGGTCTTGTCGCTCGACATCGACGATGCGGACCTGGAAGCGGCGGCGGGCGTGGTCGGCGCCGACGGCCCCATGTGCCTGTGGATGCACACCGCCTGGGCCGAGGGGCGGGGGGAGAGGCTGACCGACGAGCCGCGTCTGCCGACCCTGCCGGCCGTGCTGTTCAATCCCGGCCTTCCCTCGCCCACCGGCGCCGTCTATCGCGCCTATGACGCCGGCCCCGTCGCGGCGGCGGATCGTCCGGCGCCGCCTGCCGACTGGAGCCTCGGCGGCGTGCTCGATTGGCTGTCGGTCCAGCGTAACGATTTGGAGGCGCCGGCCTTGGCCCTGACGCCCGCCATTGGCGACGCCCTGGCGGCGGTGGCGGCCACGCCCGAGGTCGCCCTGACGCGGATGTCCGGTTCGGGGGCGACCGTCTTCGGCCTCTATCCCACGCACGAAGCGGCCGAGGCGGCGGCCCGAACCCTGGCCTCGGCCCACCCCGCCGCCTGGGTCCGATCGACACGGCTGGCGGTACAGTAACGCCTTGCTCTTGTGGCCGAATGCCGGCGATTTCGGCGCTCCTGCCCAGCATCCGCCGAGGTTTCGCCGCGATCATCACAAGAGTTACGGTTTGTTTCAAAATATCGGAACCAGATCGTCGGTGTCCGACTTGGGAATGTCAGTTCCGATGACTGGAACGGGCCGTCGTCTCCCTGCGGCGGTCCTCAAACAGAAAAAGGATACCGTCATGCTTCGTGCCAAATTGCTTGCCGCGACCGCCGTGGTCTCCCTGATGGCCGCCCCCGCCCTGGCTCAGGAAAGCACCGCCGCCGCGACGCCCGCGCAAGCCCCGGCCGAGACCGCCGCGGCCCAGGCGACGCCCGCCCCCGCCGAGAACGTCGTGGACGTGCTGAAATCCAGCGGTCAGTTCACCACTCTGCTGGCTGCGCTGGACGCCGCCCAGCTGACCGACACCCTGGCCAGCCGTCCGGCCATTTCGATCTTCGCCCCGACGGACGCGGCCTTCGCCGCCCTGCCCGAGGCGGACCGCACCCGCCTGCTGGACCCGGCCAATGCAGCCGAGCTGCGCCAGCGTCTGCTCTATCACGTCATCGCCGCCGATGTGACGCCCGACCAGATCCAGGGCAAGCGCGGCGGCGTGCCGACGGCCGCCGACAGCCAAATCCTGCTGGACGGCACGGGCTCGGCCATCAAGGCGGATGGCGCGACCGTGGTCAGCGCCGAGCTTGACGCCTCCAACGGCGCGGTCTTCCCCATCGACAAGGTGCTGAACCCGGCCGAATCCCTGGCCGCCATGGGCGACGAGGAAGCCGCCGCCCCGGCCGAAGCCGCCCCGGCGACGGCGCCCGGCGGCGAACCGGCGGCGGCCACGACCACCACGGCCTCGCCCCCGGTCCAGAATCCCACCGACGGTCAGGTCGATCCGGCCCCGGACGGCGGTGAGGAGACGGCACCGACCCCGCAGTAAGACGGGCCGATCCGCGCCCGGCGTCAAATGGGCGGGCGGCGAGTTGAAGCGAGAGGCGGCGGGCCCTATGGTCCGCCGTCTTTTTTGCAGCCCCTCCCGAGCCCGATTTGACCACCCCGACTGAGCCGCTCGCGTTCCAGGACCTGATCCTGACCCTTCACCGCTATTGGGGCGATCAGGGCTGCGCCATCCTGCAGCCCTATGACATCGAGGTGGGGGCGGGGACGCTGCACCCGGCGACGGTGCTGCGCGCCCTGGGCTCCAAGCCGTGGAAGGCCGCCTACGTCCAGCCCAGCCGCCGCCCCGGCGACGGCCGCTATGGCGAGAACCCGAACCGGCTCCAACACTATTATCAATACCAGGTCATCCTGAAGCCGAACCCAGACAACCTTCAGGAGCTGTATCTGGGATCGCTGGCGGCCATCGGAATCGATCCCAAGTTGCACGACATCCGCTTCGTCGAGGACGACTGGGAAAACCCGACCGTCGGCGCATGGGGCCTGGGCTGGGAGGTTTGGTGCGACGGGATGGAGGTGACGCAGTTCACCTATTTCCAGGGCGTCGGCGGCATCGAGGTGGATGTGGTGTCGGGCGAGCTGACCTACGGGCTGGAGCGTCTGGCCATGTATGTGCAGGGCGTCGACAACGTCTACGATCTGAAGTTCACCAAGGAGGGGCTGACCTATGGCGAGGTTTTCCTGGAGAACGAGCGCCAGCAGTCGGAAGCCAACTTCCACGGCTATGACGTTGATGGTCTGAAGCGCCGGTTCGAGGACATGGTGGCCGAGGTCTCGCGCCTCTTGGCCATGACCGGACCCCAGGGGCAGCCCCTGGTCCTGCCGGCCTACGACCAGGTGCTGAAGGCCAGCCACCTGTTCAACCTGATGGACGCCCGCGGAGCCATCGCCGTGGCCGAACGCCAAAGCTACATCGGCCGCATCCGCGAACTCTGCAAAGCCTGCGCCCTCGCTTACGTCGAACAAGAGCGGAAAACCGCCTGATGCCCCAACTCCTCCTCGAAATCTTCTCCGAAGAAATCCCCGCCCGCATGCAGCAGGGCGCCGCGCGCGACCTGGAGCGTATGGCGTCCGAACGGCTGAAGGCCGCCGGCCTGACGTGGGACGCCCTGACGACCTATGCCGGGCCGCGTCGCCTGACGTTGGTGGTCGACGGCCTGCCGGCCGCCACGCCGGACCGCGAGGAAGAGGTCAAGGGACCCAAGGCGTCGGCGCCGCCCCAGGCGCTGGAAGGGTTCCTGAGGAAGACCGGCCTGACCCGCGAGCAGTTGGTGGAGCGCGACGGCGTCCTGTTCGCCGTCCTGTCGTCCAAGGGCCGCGCGACCGCGGATCTGGTCGCCGAGACGGTCGATCAGATCGTGCGCGCCTTCCCCTGGCCCAAGTCGATGCGTTGGGGAACGGGAAGCTTGCGCTGGGTGCGGCCGATCAAGCGCATCCTGTGCGTCTTCGACGGGGCGGTGGTTCCGTTCGAGATCGACGGCATCGCGTCGGACGCCATCACCGAGGGCCACCGCTTCCTGGGCTCGGGCGCACCCTTGCGGGTCAGCGATTTCGCAGATTACCGGGCCCAATTGGAGAAGAATTTCGTCCTGATCGACGCGGCCGACCGACGCCTACGCATCCTGGAACAGGCCAAGGCCGCCTGCGCCGCGCGGGGCCTGGTCCTGGTCGACGACGACGGCCTGCTGGACGAGGTGGCGGGTCTCGCCGAATGGCCGACCCCGATCCTGGGCGATATGGACCCGCAGTTCCTGGCCCTGCCGCCGGAAGTCATTCAGTTGTCGATGAAGGTGCACCAGAAATATTTCGCCGTCCGCGACCCGGCGAAGGCGGGGCTGGCGCCCAACTTCCTGGTCGTCGCAAATGTCGAGGCGACCGACGGCGGCAAGGCCCTGGCCGCTGGCTTCTTCTGGGACGAGGACCAGAAGGTCGGCTTCGACGCCTGGAACGCCAAACTGTCCGGCGTCACCTTCCACGCCAAACTGGGCACATTGGCCGAGCGGGTCGAGCGGATCGCCGCCCTGGCGCGCGAAATCGCTCCCTTGGTCGGCGCCGACGCCGATCAGGCCGAGACCGCCGCGAAACTGTCCAAGGCCGATCTGGCCAGCGGCATGGTGGGCGAGTTCCCGGAACTGCAGGGGATCATGGGCGGCTACTACGCCCGTCTCGCCGGCCATTCCGACGCGATCGCCGACGCCGTGCGCGACCACTACAAACCCCAAGGCCCCGCCGACACGGTCCCGACAGCGCCCGTCACGGTCGCCGTCGCCCTGGCCGACAAGCTGGACACCCTGGTTGGCTTCTTCGCCATCGACGAAAAGCCCACGGGGTCGAAGGATCCGTTCGCCCTGCGCCGTGCGGCGCTCGGCATTCTGCGTCTGATCCTGAACAATGACATCCGTCTCAGCCTGACCAATGACGCCTTCGCACCGGCAACGGCTGCGATTGCGAAACAGGACAAGGTCGAGCGTCAACTCGACAAACTATCCCTTGAAACTGAACTAGGCGCCTTCTTCGCTGATCGCCTGACCGTCCTCCTGCGCGATCAGGGCCAGCGCCACGACCTCGTCGCCGCCGTCTTCGCGCTGGGCGACGACGACCTCGTCCGCATCGTCCGCCGGGTCGAGGCGCTGGCCGCCTTCCTGGCCACGGACGACGGGGCCAATCTGCTGGCCGGCTACAAGCGCGCGTCCAACATCCTGCGCGCCGAGGAGAAGAAGGGGGCCCTGCCGGCCGGCATGGTCCAGACGGGCCTGCCGAACCAGCCCGAGGCCGAGGCCACCCTGGCCTTCGCCGTCGGCGCGGCCCGCACGGCCGTCGAGACCGCGCTGGAGACCGAGAACTTCGCCGCCGCCATGACGGCCCTGGCCGCCCTGCGCGCGCCGGTGGACGCCTTCTTCGAGGCGGTCATGGTCAACTCCGACATTCCCGCCGAACGCGATAACCGCCTGAAACTGCTGGGCCAGGTGCGGGATGTGATGGGCCAGGTCGCCGACTTCGGCCAGATCGCGGGGTAGGGGCCGCATCGTCTCCTCCCCACTTGTGGGGAGGGGGACCGCGAAGCGGTGGAGGGGTTCTTGAAGTTCCACGGGCGCCGGTGATGCGGCGAAGAACCCCTCCGTCTCTCCGCTGCGCTAAGAGCCACCTCCCCATGAAATGGGGAGGAAACGGAATTGATCAGCTGCGGATTCGGTCTCTGGCGGTCGAGGCGATGAAGGTCAGCACGGCGTCCAGGTTCACCCGCACCTGTTCCGCCGGGATGCGGATAACGGAGACACCTTGTCGTTCCAGCCAGCGGGTGCGTCGGGCGTCGTGGTCGCCGCGGCCAGCGTGGGTTTCGCCATCGACCTCGACCGCAAGCATCGCCTTGACGCAATAGAAGTCCAGCACGTAAACCCCGATCGGATGCTGGCGGCGAAATTTCAGCCCGTCGAGCGCGCGGCGGCGCAGGCGGACCCACAGTCGGGCTTCGGGCGGGGTCAGGGCGCGGCGCAGGATGCGGGCGCGTGATACGGAGCCTTCGTGCGTCAAGAACCCCTCCACCGCTTCGCGGTCCCCCTCCCCATTTCATGGGGAGGAGACGATGACGTCAAGGTTACGCGCGCCTGCGCAAGAAACCGCTCATCCCCTCACGCATTGTTACGTCCGCCATGGCCAAGCCGGATCGCCCGCGCTAGATCATGCTGCATGTGCGAGCGGGGCGAACCCGCCGAACGATCTGAAAGCTCAGGGACTGCAAGATGACAAAGTGGGTGTACGGCTTCGGCGGAGGTTCCGCCGACGGCGATGCGTCGATGAAGAACCTTCTGGGCGGCAAGGGCGCCAATCTGGCGGAGATGTCGTCCCTGGGCCTGCCGGTGCCGCCGGGCTTCACCGTCACCACCGAGGTCTGCACCCACTATTACGCCAACAACGAAACCTATCCGGCCGATCTGGAGGCCCAGGTCCAGGAAGCGCTGGAGAAGGTGCAGGACATCGTCGGCAAGGTGTTCGGCGACGTGGCCAATCCGCTGCTGGTCTCGGTGCGCTCGGGGGCGCGGGCGTCCATGCCGGGCATGATGGACACGGTGCTGAACCTGGGTCTGAACGACCAGACGGTCGAGGGCCTGGCGACCCTGTCGGGCGACCGCCGCTTCGCCTTCGACAGCTATCGCCGCTTCATCACCATGTATTCGAACGTGGTCCTGGGCCTCAGCCACGACGATTTCGAAGAGGTGCTGGACCAGCACAAGGATCGTCTGGGCGTCACCGTCGACACCGACCTGACCGCCGAGGACTGGCAGAAGGTGGTCGTCGACTATAAGGCCGTGGTCGAGCGCGAACTGGGCCACGCCTTCCCGCAGGACCCCAAGGACCAGCTGTGGGGCGCGATCGGCGCCGTCTTCGCCAGCTGGATGAACGACCGGGCGAAATTCTATCGCCGGATGCACGACATCCCCGAAAGCTGGGGCACGGCCGTCAGCGTCCAGTCGATGGTGTTCGGAAACATGGGCGAGACCTCGGCGACGGGCGTGGCCTTCACCCGCAACCCCTCGACCGGCGAGGCGCGTCTGTACGGCGAGTTCCTGATCAATGCGCAAGGGGAAGATGTGGTGGCGGGCATCCGCACGCCGCAAAGCCTGACCAAGATCGGCCGCGAGGAGATGGGCGAGACCGCCCCCTCGATGGAAGAGGCCATGCCGGAAGTCTTCGCCCAGTTCGTCGAGGTGGTGAACACGCTGGAGAGCCACTACCGCGACATGCAGGACATCGAGTTCACGGTCGAACAGGGCCGTCTCTGGATGCTGCAGACCCGCAACGGCAAGCGCACCGCCAAGTCGGCCCTGAAGGTCGCCGTGGACCTGGCCGCCGAGGGCGTCATCTCCCAGGAAGAAGCCATCAGCCGCGTCGAACCGGCCGCCCTGGACCAACTGCTGCACCCGACGCTGGACCCGGATGCGGCCCGCACCGTGATCGCCGCCGGCCTGCCGGCCTCGCCCGGCGCGGCGACCGGCAAGATCGTCTTCGACGCCGACGAGGCGGAACGCGCCGCCGGCCTGGGCGAGGCGGTCATCCTGGTGCGCGAGGAAACCAGCCCCGAGGACATCCACGGCATGCACGCGGCCCGCGGCATCGTCACGGCGCGCGGCGGCATGACCAGCCACGCGGCCGTCGTGGCGCGCGGCATGGGCCGGGCCTGCGTCTCCGGCGCCGGCGAAATCCACATCGACGAGGCCGAGGGCGTCTTCACCGCGCGCGGCCGCACCTTCAGGGCCGGCGAGATCATCACCATCGACGGCTCCAAGGGCGAGGTGCTGGAGGGCGCCGTGCCGATGATCGAGCCGGAACTGACCGGCGACTTCCAGACCCTGATGGGCTGGGCCGACAAGGTGCGCCGTCTGAAGGTCCGCGCCAACGCCGAGACGCCGCTGGACGCCAAGACCGCGCGTGGCTTCGGCGCCGAGGGCATCGGCCTGTGCCGCACCGAACACATGTTCTTTGACGACAGCCGCATCGCCGCCGTGCGCGAGATGATCCTGGCCGACGACGAGAAGGGCCGCCGCACGGCCCTGGCCAAGATCGCCCCGTTCCAGAAGTCGGATTTCGTCGAACTGTTCACCATCATGGCCGGCCTGCCCGTCACCGTGCGCCTGCTGGACCCCCCGCTGCACGAGTTCATCCCGCACACGGACGAGGACATCGACGCCCTGGCCGCCTCGTCCGGCATCGACGCCGAAAAGCTGAAGCGCCGGGCCAAGGAACTGCATGAGACCAACCCCATGCTGGGCCATCGCGGCTGCCGCCTGGGCGTGGCCTATCCCGAAATCTACGAGATGCAGGTCCGGGCCGTGCTGGAGGCCGCGCTGGAGGTCAAGCAGGCGTCGGGCCAGGCGCCGATCCCGGAGATCATGCACCCGCTGGTCGCCCTGGGTCTGGAGATGAAATATCTGCGCGAACTGACCGACCGCACCGCCAAGGCCGTTTTCGAAGAGGCGGGCGACAGCGTGGACTATCTGGTCGGAACCATGATCGAACTGCCGCGCGCGGCCATCCGCGCCGGGGACCTGGCCGAATACGCCCAATTCTTCAGCTTCGGCACCAACGACCTGACCCAGACGACCTTCGGCATCAGCCGCGACGATTCCGGGCGCTTCCTCCAGGCCTATCTGGACAAGGGCATCTTCGAGACCGATCCCTTCGTGCGTCTGGACCAGGACGGGGTCGGCGGCCTGATCGAGATCGCGGCCGAGCGGGGCCGCGCCGTGCGGCCCGAGGTCAAGCTGGGCATCTGCGGCGAACACGGGGGCGATCCGTCGTCCATCGCCTTCTGCGAGAAGGCCGGCCTGGATTACGTCTCCTGCTCGCCCTACCGCGTGCCCATCGCCCGCCTGGCCGCCGCCCAGGCCGCCCTGGACGTGGAACGCGAAAAGGATAGGTGAGACTTATCCGGCGCCGTCGTCTCGGGCTTGTGCCCAGGGATCGGAGGCTCCGCCGTAGGTGCGATGACGACGAAGGGCCTGTCGACCGATCCTCGGGCCAAGCCCGAGGACGACGGGTGGAAATATCGGAAGGGCGGTTTCTGACGAGGCCGCCCTTTCTGCTTTGTCACAGAACCGACAAACTTGGGGGAACGCCGTATGTGTCTCGGCGCCCACAAACAATCGCGCTGTCGGGTCGCCCCTGGAACAGAAGAAGGCGTCGCCTATTTAAGCAATCGCTGGATGGGGCTGATGATCGGCTCGGTCATCGCATCTAGGAGTTAATAAGAAACAATGCGTAACATTCTTCTTGCCGCCGTCGCCGTTTCCGCAATCGCCGCGCCGGCATTTGCTCAAACCAACCCCGAACCACGTGGTTACGGATCGCTGGGTTACACTCATCTTGAAGGTGACAATGCAACGACCGGCGCCGTCACGGGTCGTCTGGGCGTGAACCTGAACCGTTACCTGGCCGTCGAAACCGAAGCCTCGGTCGGCGTCAAGGACGACGACTTCACCGTCGCCGGCATCGACGGGACCACCAAGCATGAGTGGGACGCCGCAGGCTATGTCGTCGGCAAGGTGCCGGTTTCCGACAAGCTGGAGCTGTTCGCCCGCGGCGGCTACGGCCACACCGAACTGAAGCAGGAGTTCCCCGGCGCCGACACCGACGTTGGCGGCGACAGCTGGAACTACGGCGCCGGCGCCAACTTCTATCTGGACGGCGTGAACGGTCTGCGCGCCGACTGGACCCGCCGCGACTATCGCGACGACGGCGGCGAGGCCGACGCCTATTCAGTCAGCTATATCCGTCGCTTCTGATCCCGACGGTCAGCCCAAACGAGGAGGCGCGCTCCGCAAGGAGCGCGCCTTTCGTTCTGCAGGGGCTGTCAGGCGAAATCGCCCGCCAGGGCCCAGCGCTGCGAGCCCTCGCCGAAGGGACGCACGAACAAGTCGCGATACTGTTCGAAGGCCTCGATGATCTTCTGCCGCAGATCGGGCGGATTGACCGCCTCGCCGCGCTGTCGCTTCATCGCCGCCACGCAGTCGACGACCATGTTCTGGTGCGCCGATCCGCCCATGCTTTTCAGCACGGCGGCGATGTCCTTGGCCAAGCTTTCCAGCACCTGTTTCGGCGTCGTGTGAGCCATCTGGGATATCCCCTGTTCTCGACACCGGAATGGGTGACAAAAACTTGTGACAGTTTCAAGCGTCGCCGCGAGAGAATCGCCATGGACAGGGAATTAACCTGGCGTAACGCG
Source organism: Brevundimonas sp. (assembly GCF_003248455.1). Lineage (GTDB taxonomy): Bacteria > Pseudomonadota > Alphaproteobacteria > Caulobacterales > Caulobacteraceae > Brevundimonas. The sequence continues at coordinate 10,352 of NZ_QFNM01000047.1, read as the reverse complement.
GGTCGCGCGCTTTGGTTCTCCGAAGCCGGGCTTTTTGGGGTCTAAACCGTCGCGCCTGCGCAAGGTCAGGCGCGTTTTCGCACGAAGACGGTTCCCGCCGAATAGCCGGCGCCGAAGCTGCAGATCAGCCCCGTCTCGCCGGGTGCGAAGCCGTCGTTGTGCAGGTGGAAGGCGATGATCGACCCGGCCGAGGAGGTGTTGGCGTAGTCGTCCAGGATGATGACGTTCTCTTCTGAAGACGGCTCGCGGCCCAGCACCTTCTTGCCGATCAGGGTGTTCATGTTGATGTTTGCCTGATGCAGCCACAGCCGTTTCAGCCCCTGGGGATCGACGCCCAGTTCGCCGGCATGGTCCACGATCATCTCCGACACCATCGGCACCACGTCGCGGAACACCTTGCGACCCTGCTGGATGAACAGCTTGTCGTTTTGAACCCTGTCGTCCGCCACCGGGCTGTCCAGATGGGCGGTGTCGCGCGCATTGCGGTTCAGGAAGCCGAAATTGTTGCGGATGTTGTTCGAAAAGACGGTCTTCAGCCGCGTGCCCAGCACGTCCCAGCCGCCAGGACCGGCCGTGTCCGACGATTCCACGATCACCGCCGTCGCCACGTCGCCGAAGATGAAATGGCTGTCGCGGTCGGTGAAGTTCAGGTGGGCCGAACAGACTTCCGGGTTGACCATCAGCACCGCCTTGACCGAGCCGCCGCCGATGAAGTCGGCCGCCGTCTTGACGCCGAAGGTGGCCGAGCTGCACGCCACGTTCATGTCGAAGGCGAAGCCATCGATCCCCAACGCCTGCTGCACCTCGATGGCGATGGCCGGATAGGCGCGCTGCATGTTGGACGCCGCGCACAGGACCGCGCCGATTTCCGAGACCGGCTTGCCCCAGGCCGCGATGGCCTGACGGGCGGCCTTGACCGCCATCTCGGCCAGGATCGACAGTTCTTCGTTGGCCCGTTCGGGCAGATAGGGGGCCATCCGCGCGGGGTCGATGACGCCGGCCTTGTCCAGCACGAACCGGCTCTTGATGCCGGAAGCCTTCTCGATGAACTCGGGCGAGGAATGGGCCTTGGCCTGCAGTTCGCCGGCCTCGATCTGGGCGGCGTGGCGGGCGTTCCAGCCATCGGCCCAGGCGTTGTAGCTGTCGACCAGTTCGGCGTTCGAGACAGACTGCTCAGGGGTGAAGAGGCCGGTGGCGGCGATGACGGCGTGGGGCACTTTATTCTTTTTTCCTATGGCTCGACGCACGGCGTCTCGCTGCTTGAGGAAGTTCCTGTCGCTCGGCCCGCGAGGCGTCGCTGTTTCAGGAAGGTCAGTTTCCTATACGAACGCCTTCAATAGGACGGCGGCGGCCTGCGGTCGAGACTGGCGACGACGCCGGCGGCCCAGCGCCGCACCTGGCCGCGCGGCGCCTTGGGCGTCGGCTGGTCGCGGGCGGCGATCAGCAGGGCCACAAGGTCTTCCGCCTCGCAAGGCCAGCCCTGGGGCGTGACATAGAGCGGATAGGCGATCAGGGCGGCGTGGACCAGATGGTCGACGCCGACGCGGCGGCTGCGACGCTCGAAACTCAGCCGGTCGTCGGTCGGCCCCCATCCCGCATAGAAGGGCCGGCCATAGACCGATACGGCCTTGCCCCGCATCAGGGCCTCGAACCCCGTAAGCGACGTCAGGGTCGCCACCCGACGACAGGCGTTCAGGCAATCGACGATGTCCAGACCGTCCGCGACCGCATCGACCGAGGCCATAGCCTCCGCATCCAGCCGCCCCGGCCGGTTGCCGGCCAGAACGTCGGGATGGTTGCGATAGACCAGGAAGGCGCCCGGATGGTCGGCGCGGGCGGCCTCGACCAGGGCCGAGTTGGTCGCCAGGTCGGGTTCGCACCCCAGCAGGATCGACTTGTCGTTCTCCACCTGGCCGACGACCAGAAGGATGTCGCGGTCTTCGGGCCACCTCGTCGGCGCCCCGCCTTTCAGATTGTATTTCGACAGACCCGCATCGACCACGCGCGTCCTCAAGTCCGCCGCCCGCGCCAGCTCCATTGGCGATAGGTCCGAGGTCTGGATCAGGGTCTCCAGACGCGACGGCCGCGACGGGTCGTAGTAGACGCCCTGGTCGTCCAGGGCGGCCGACAGGGCCCCGACGAAATCGGACCCCAGGCCACGCGAGCGGATGAAGCCGTCCTCCATCCGCACCGTCGGGCCGCGAAATGCGGCCGCCGCCCGGCGCGTCGCCTCGCTCTCCTTGCCCGCCCACCAGATCAGTCGGCCATCGGTCGCGGTCGCGTGGGCGGCGGCCCGCGACGGCGACATGAAGTAGCGCATCGTCGCCTTGGGCGAGTTCAGCAGCCGGCGCACCGGCGGCCGCTTGGCCGGGGCGAACCCCACCGCCGACCACGACCCCGCCAGCCGGTCGGCGCGGTCGCGCAGGGCGATCAGCCGTTCCAGCGCCTGTTCCGCCTCGCAGGATTCGCCGGTGACGGGATCGACATAGCGGCTGTAGGCGATCAGGGCGGCGGCGGCGACCTGTTCGATGGATCGCGCTGCGCCGCGGCGGCCGGTCTGGACCTCGTCCGTGGTCAGGCCCCAGCCGGAATAGAAGGGCGCCCCGAAACAGCGCACCGGCAGGCCGCGCATCAGGGCCTCGAACCCCAGCGCCGAGGTGACGCAATAGACCGCATCCACCGCCGCCAGAAGGTCGGCGGGCCGCACGTCGGCGTCGACCAGGGCGACCCCGTCCAGATCGGTCACGCAGCCGCGCTTTTTCCCCGCCGCCACCGCCGGATGGCGTTTGACGATCAACTGGGCGTCCGGCTCGTCGCGCCGGGCGGCGGCGATCATGGCGTCAAAGCTGTCCGGCGCAGCCAGCCCATGGGCGATGGAGGCGTCGCCGAACGTCTGGTCCACGATCAGCACGCGGCGGCCGGGCTTCAACAGGCTCTGATCCAGCGGCCCGCCCATGTTCGTCTTGGACACGCCCGATGCGACGATCCGGTCGACCAGGCCCCGCGCACGCGCGGTCATGGCGGCGTCGCACCAGGCGTCCGCGCCTAGGATCAGATGCTCCAACCGGCTGGGCCGCGTCGCATCGTAATAGACGCCCAGGTCGTCGACGATCAGGCTCAGGCTGGTCGCTCCGCTTTCGCCGATGCCCACCGAGCGCAGGAAGCCGTCCTCCAGCGCCACATAGGGCCGACCGTTCTTCTGCGCCCAGCGCCGTCCCGCCGCCGCCGTCGGCTTCATGCCCCAGCCCAGCACGGCCTCGATCTCCGCGCCCGGCAGGCGCCGCAGGTCGTAGTCGGGCAGGAAGGCTTCCAGGAAAGGGACCTTCAGCACGCCGGGCGCACAGACCCAGGCCGGGATTTTCGCAGGCGTGTCGGCAGGTAGAGTCAAGGCGGATCCGCTGGAGTTCGACGCGAGGTTTAGGGCGGTTGCCTCAGACCCGCTAGTCACCTCCCCATGAATGGGAGGAGACGGTGTTCAGCCTTCCGCCCGCGCCAGCAGGGCCTGCGCCTGGTCAAGATGCAGCCGTTCGACCATGGCGCCGTTCACGCGGATCGCGCCCTGGCCCTTGGCCTCGGGCGCGGCGAAGGCGGCGACGATGGCGCGGGCTTGGGCGACCTCGTTCTCAGACGGCGAGAAGGCGGCGTTGGCGGCGGCGATCTGGGACGGGTGGATCAGACTCTTGCCGTCAAATCCGTAAAGCCGCCCCTGCGCCGCCTCGGCGGCCAGCCCTTGCGCGTCGTCGATCCGGTTGAATACCCCGTCGATGGCCAGCAATCCGTTGGCCCGCGCGGCGGCGACCAGCATCGCCAGCCATGGCTTGAACGGGTCGCGATCCGACGACGTCCCGGTCCCCAGCGCCTTGGCCAGGTCGTTGACCCCCAGCATCAGCCCGTCCAGCGCCCCGTCGGCCGAGGCGATTTCGGCCAGGGCCAGAAGGGCGCGCGGCGTCTCGACCATGGCCCACAGGGCCGAACCCCTGGCCAGGCCGGCGGTCAGGGCATGGACCATCTCGGGCGTCTCCACCTTGGGCGCGACCACCAGTTTCGCCCCCGCCGCCTTCATCGCCGCCAGGTCGTCCAGCCCCCATTCGGTGTCCAGCCCGTTGATCCGCACGCCCAGGCGCGGCCCGAAGCCGCCGTCGCGCACGGCCTGGACGGCGGCCGCGCGGGCGTCGGCCTTGGCCTCGGGCGCCACGGCGTCCTCCAGGTCCAGCACGGCCACGTCGCAGTCCAGGGTGCGCGCCTTCTGGATCGCCCGTGCATTGGAGGCGGGCAGATAAAGGACGCTGCGGACCCGCTCGGCGCGCATCAGACGCGGCCCGTCACGGGAACCAGGGCGCCGGTCATGGCTCGGCTCTCGGGCGAGGCCAGGAACAGGATCACCGCCGCCAGATCGGCCGGCGCGACCCAGGTCGCCGGATCTGCGCCGGGCATGTCCCTTCTGTTGGCGGGAGTGTCGATGATGGAAGGCAGGACGGCGTTGACCGTGACGCGGGTGGCCTTCAACTCCTCCGCCAAGGCCTGGGTCAGGGCGTGGACCCCAGCCTTGGCCGCGCCATAGGCGCCCATGCCGGCCCCGGCCTTCAGGGCGGCGGCCGATCCGACATTGACGATCCGGCCCTGGGGCGCGGCTCTCAGGGCGGCAAGCGCCGCGCGGCTGGCGTTCAGCGCCGTCGTCACGTTCAGGGCGTGCATCCGGTCCCAGGCCGGCGCCGCATCGTCGGTGGTCTGCCAGACGAAGCCGCCGGCGATGTTCAACAGGGCGTCCAGCCGTCCGAATCGCGCGATCACGGCGTCCATGGCCTTCTGCGCCTGGTCGGCGTCGGTCAGGTCGATCCCGCCGATCTCCAGCACGCCGTCCGGCGCGGCGTGACCCGCCGCATGGTCGATGACCGCGACCCGCCAGCCGGCCTTCAAGGCCGCCTCCAGCACCGCCCGGCCCAGGGCGCCGTGTCCGCCCGTGATGGCGACTGTCCGCTCGGTCATCCGATCCTCCTCTTTCGCGGGGACCATAGAGCCGGGGGCGGCGCGATCAACTCGTCCCGATCAACCGGCCCCGAACACCCGCGCCATCAAACGTTCCAACGCGACCTGATCCTCGGCGTCGAAGGCGGCGGGCGTGGCCGCATCCACGTCGAACACGCCGATCAGAGTCCCCGAGGCGTCCAGAACCGGAACCACGATCTCGCTGGCCGAGCGGCTGTCGCAGGCGATGTGGCCGGGAAAGGCGTGAACGTCCTCGACCACCTGCGTCGTCCGCGTCGCCGCCGCCGTCCCGCAGACGCCGCGTCCGAAGGCGATCCTCAGGCAGCCCAGCGTTCCCTGATACGGCCCCACCACCAGTTCGTCTGCCCTGTCCGGCGCCACCACATAGAAGCCGGTCCAGAAGTAGTGATCGAAGGCGTCCGCCAGCATCGAGGCGACCGTGGCCATCCGCGCCGTCACATTCGGCTCGCCGTCCAGCACGGCCAGGATTTCGCCCTCGATCTCGGCGTATCGGGCGGCCTTGTCGGCGGGGCGATCGTTGCGGGCGACATAGGCCAATGCGAGAACTCCGAAGCGGTCAGGCCCGCCATATAGGCCGCGCCGCGCTTGGCGGCGAGGGGGCGCCGCCCGCGCCTGCCGGGGCCGGTCGCCGCCGCGACATTGCGCGCCGCCTTCCCGCGCGGCGGCCGCCGCCGTTTTCATGGGGATGGTAGGCCCGGAGGGCGTGCGCTTCCAAGCTGCATCAAGCACTTAGGCTGTCAAACCGGGTTTCGGACGATGCCGCCACCGCTGGGTTGGACGAACCAGTGTCAAACCTGTGTGCCGCCCAATGTTCTCGCCCTGTTCACGGTGCGATAAGCCCCCATGGCCGGGAAGTATCCAGACGACACAACCATTGACGACGTTCTGTCGGGAGATCGGTTGTCGTGCCTGTGCCAGTGCGGAAACCAGACATGGCTGGCGTGGCGCACTTACTCGCAGAAGGTTCAGTTCACACCGCTTCGCGATCTGCGCTCAAGGATGGTGTGCAAACGCTGCGGCGCTCGGTCGCCGACACTGGTGATCGAGGGAATGCGAGGGCACGGATCGGCGCTGTTTGTCGAGTGGGTCTATCCGCCGGGCTCCGACGTTTATGCGCTGAAACGAAAAAGCCCCCCGGCCTAAAACCAGGGAGCTTTAATAGCGGAGCCTTGGGCTCGACGCTTGCTTCGTCGTCCGCAAACTACCCGGCCGCCTAGCCAGGCTTGGGCGGTAGGTCTGGCCGCTGGCGACATTCATCCAACGCGGCGGTTTTGACCCCGTCTCGCGCGATGCGCTGGATTCGGCCGGCGACCAGCAGCACCGTGCGGGCGTAGATATCCGGGGCCATGGCGATGGCCTCTGGCGTGTCCACATAGGCGGGCTCCGGTCCGATGTCGGGGTTGCAGGGCACGGCGACCGGAACCCTAACTTCCTTGAACACCACGACCGGCTCAGGCGTCGGTTTCGGTGCCGAGTTGCAGCTGGCCAGCAGCAGGACAGCGGCGATCAGGGCGCGTTTCATCGGACTTGCTCCAAGATAAGGCGGTCGGCCGCTTCGCAACGGGTTTCGCCGGGCCGGGGTTGTTCTAGCAGCAGCTGCTGGGCGCGTTGTTGCGCGGCTGTGGCGCGGGCCTGGGCGGCATCCACGGCCGCCTGCGCCCTCACGGCAGCCGCGTCACTGGCGAGCTTCAGATCATCGACGGCCTTGTTCTGGGTCGCCAAGGCCGCCTGTGCGCCGGCCAGGTTGGCTTGGCTCATGGTCAATCGATCCTTGTACCCGACGCCCGCAGCATGGATCTGATCGTATAGGCCGTCCGCTCGCTGTTCCTCGCGGATACGATCGCGGTTCGACACGCCCCAGCCATAGGCGGTGAAGACGGCAAGAGGGATGAAGATCAGGCATCCGACGGCCGAGATCACGGCCAGCCGAGACGGCAGAAGCGATGACAACCCCATCACGCCACCTCGAAATGCGGGCTGTCGGTTTCACCGCGCTCTCGGGGATTGCCGTCCTGGTCCCAGTCCGCGCCCCAGCGAATATTCACGCCCAGTTCTTTAGCCGAGGCGAACATGGCGGCCGCGATGGCGTCGAACTTTGCGGGGTCGTTCCAATCGACAGGGAAGGGGCACAGATCGACGGCATGGCCAAAACCGTCCGCCATGACGCCATGGTTGGACGCGAGCGGGTTATTCAGCCAAGTCACCTTGGCCAGACCCGGCTTGGCGTACTTCTCGGGCACGCCAGCTGCGCGACACTGGGCGGCGGTGCGGCCCTTGCCCCAATATTCCCACATCGTCTCTTTCGAGCGGACGCCTTCCAGGACCATAAAATCCTGTTTGGTTCTTTCGATCGCGCCCTGGACCACACGGGCCAGCTGGGGGTGAACGCCCTTCAGGCGCGCAAGGGATTGCGCGCCCAAGCGGTACTTGGTCATTCTGGTCTCCAACAAACTGAGGCGTGCGAACGGCGCTCGCACGCGCGCTGATCGGTCTGGCGTCATCGCCCGAGCCGAAGGCCGCACCCGGCGGCGGATAAGCAGGCGTTAGTCGGCGGCCCGATCGAGGGGCGGCACGGGGTCGATACGGATCAAGCGGTCATAGTCCGGCGCCGGTTCGGCAAACCCGGTGACGACCTTTTCCAGAGAGCGCTCCACGACCGGCGGGACCGTCTCCGCCACCGCTTCCTTCATGTCCTGGACATCGGCCGCGCGGGTCTCGGCCCGCCGCATCTGCAAGACCTCACGGCCATCGTGGACGAACATGCTGATAAGCATGGCGGTCGAGGTCAGGGCGGCGATGACGAAGAACCAGGCGACGGCGTCGGGCACATGTGCGCCGCCGACGATTTCGAATATGACAAACACCGTCACCAGTGCGACGGCGTCCATGCCGAACCGCACGAAACCGTTGCTGGCGTAGGAACTTCGAACGCGCGGCGAAACCACTTCGGCGCGGGCGAAGACGGTCAGGCCGACCAGCCCGGCGGCAATGACGGTGACGATATCGACAGGGGTCATGGGTTGGCCCTCGTGCCGCCCAACCAGCGCAGGGCCAGATCGCGAAGGGTGGCGGGGTTGGACAGCAGTTTGACGGCCCCAAACAGACCAGGTGCGAAGCGCCACGCCCCCATGCCGATCCCAAAGCCGATGGCTCTCAGGTCGGACGGGTTGATGTCAGGCGCCAGTCGCAGGGCGATGGGCGCGGCCCAGAAACGAGCGACCAACGCGCCGACGACGACGGCGAACACACCCTCGATCACCGCGCGCATGATCTCGCGCGAGGTCGCGGGTTCGGAACCCAGCGACACCACCCCGACGTGGACCAGGGCGGAAACGATGCCCCCGGCCGCGCCTGCCAGGAAAATCCAGTCGGGGTCGATACGGTCCGCCCCGATGACGCCGGCATAGGCCGCCGCGCTCAGGATGAGGTTCAGCAGCGCGCCGATCCCGAACACGGTGAAGGGTTCCGCCACCCAGCGGATGAAACGAGCCATTGGAGGTCTCCGAGGGTCAGGCCGTGGGTTGAACAGCCGTTGGGCGGATTGGGTAGGCTTAGGCCGCTGCGGGCGGCGAGTTCAGCGCGACCAGGTTGCGGATGCGGTCGTTCACCGATTGGTTCAGGCTAACGACGCTAAGCACTTGGCTGGCCAGGTTCGGATCGACATCGGCGAGGCCGGCATAGTTCGACGGCATCACTGCGCTCAGCGCCGCGAGATCAATAACTGCATTCTCCGCCCCAAAGCCGGTCGCGACCAGGGGCTGGAGTTTGGCGAGCACTTCAGCCTTTCGGGCCTCGCTCGCGGCGTTGTCTGCTTTCAAGACCAAGGCGCGGGCGGCCTCGATCTCTTCGGGTGTAGGGTCAGCTTTCGACATGATCATATCCTTTCGTGATCAGGGTTGGTCATTCACTGGAAGTCGCGCCGTAGCGCTGATCCATGGATTCAGCGGCCGGGGATTGCCCCGAGACCGACTTGTTGGATCGTGACGCGACCTCGACGCGGTAGGTCCGAGCGGCCGTTCCGCCGACGTTGTCGGTGTAGGTTTTGGAAGCGCCCATGTATTCGGAGATGAAGGTCTGCCCAACGGTGCCGCCAGGCTGGCCTGGAACAGGCTCCCCGTCATAGGTCGCCGACAAATCGCCGCTGACCGTCATGGTGTCGACCAGGGTTTCCGCGCCGTTGCCGATCTTCTGATACAGGCGCACCAGGGCGCTGGTCGTGCCACTCACGCCGCCGGTCTGGTTCCCCCAACGACGGCCCGTGCGATCAAAGGAATACGACCAGTTGACGACGATCGGTCCGCCGTTCGTCGAGAACGGACCCAGGGCGGCGGACACCGGCACATTGACGTTCGAACCCTGGATGCTGTTCGAGATCGTGCCGGCGGTGATCGCGCCCATCCAGTGACCACGTCCGTTGCGATCCATGTAAACGGTCGCATTGTTCCGGCGCATCTGGCTGACCTCGACCGAAGGGCCGAACCAGAAGAACAGCTGATCATTCGGGATTTGCCCGATGGCCAGGCGCGCACTGCCGAACTTCCACAAGATCAGCGGGTAGGCGGGGTCCAGTTCGATCTGTCCTGCCGCGCCCAGCAGCAGCTTGCCCGTGATGAAGACGGACCCGCCGACCAGCTTCATGACATCGACGATCTGTCCGCCGATGACATTGCCGAACCGCAAGGCGCTGGCGACCATCTGGACCAAAGAGCTGGTTCCTGTCGTCCTCACCAGAAGTTGCGCGGGATCGCCACCGGATGCACCGATGACCTCGAATGCCGTGCTGGCCAGCCTGGTCTGAGCATCCACGGCTACAGCTGCAGTAACCGACAAGGATGCCGACAGGGCCTTCGTTGTCTCCTCGTCTGACCATGCGGTCGCGGGCAGTCGTCCGCGTTCGACCTTCATCCTTCGGACGCCTGCGGACCCTCCTGAAGAGAAGTTGGGCCACACGACAATGCGAGCGTTGAAAGCGCCGGCGGGCGCTAAAACCTCTCCAGAGACAGGCGCCCCAAAATCCCTATTCGCCACTTGTAGGGCGGCATAGTTTCCGCCGATCCGGTTGAACCCACCATCGTAAAACTCAAGCCAAATATCGCACGTCCCACCGAACACTTTCGGATCAGCCGACCATGTGACCCAAGACTCGGGAGCGATGCCTGCGAAGTGAGCGGAGTCATTGTAGAAATACGACCCTGAAACCGCGCAATTGAAACCCCGCCCGAACCCATAGCCGAAGTCTTGCGTAAACCAGTTGGGGCCGCCCACCCATCCATCCATGCCGCGAGCGCCGGTCGAGTTGTAGAGAAGCTGGTTACGGGACGCGCTGACCGACGCCGCCAGATTGG
>NZ_QFNM01000046.1 GCF_003248455.1 Brevundimonas sp. | reverse complement strand
GGCCGGGTCGGCGAAGCGGAAGGCGGCGTTTTCGCCGGTGATCTGGCCGGCGACGTCCAGCAGATAGCGGGCGTTGAAGCCGATCTCGAACGGTTCGTCGGAATAGCCGATCTCGACCTCTTCCTCGGCCTGGCCGGCTTCCATGTTGCGCACGGTCAGCTTCACGCGGTCGTTGTCGAAGGCCAGTTTGACCGACCGGCTCTTCTCGGCCGAGATGGTGGCGACGCGGTCGACGGCCTTGGCGAACAGGGCGTTGTCGATATCGGCCTGTTTGTCGTTGCCGCGCGGGATGACGCGCAGATAGTCGGGAAAGGCGCCGTCGATGACCTTCGAGGTCAGGCTGGCCTCGCCCATCTGGAAGCGGATCTTTTGGGCCGAGACGGTGACTTCCACCGGGCCGCCGGCGTCGTCCAGCAGGCGGCGGACCTGATCCACGGTCTTTCTCGGCACGATGACGCCGGGGCCGCCGGCCGCACCCTCGGGCGCCGGGGTCTCGGCCAGGGCCAGGCGGTGGCCGTCGGTCGCCACGGCGCGCAGCAGGGGGATGCCCTGTTCGGCGACCGTGTGCAGATAAAGGCCGTTCAGATAGTAGCGGGTTTCCTCGGTCGAGACGGCGAACCGGGTCTTGTCGATCAGCCGGGCCAGGTCCTCCTTGGGCAGGACATAGGCGGCGCCGGCGCTGTCGGTGGTCATGACGGGGAAGTCGCCCGCCGGCAGGACCGGCAGGTTGAATCGCGACCGTCCGGCCGAGACGACCAGGCGAGGATCGTCGCCCGAATAGAGCAGCGAGACCTCGGCGCCTTCCGGCAGCTTGCGCACGATTTCGTACAGGGTGTGGGCGGGCGCCGTGATCTGGCCCTCGACCTGAACCTGGGCCTCGGCCTCGTCCACCATCTCCATGTCCAGGTCGGTGGCCGCGAAGGCCAGACGGTCGCGGCCCGCGCTCAGCAGGACGTTGGACAGGATGGGAATGGTGTTTCGACGTTCGACGACGCTCTGCACATGGCCCAGGGCCTTCAGGAGCGCGGATCGTTCGATGGTCAGTTGCATGTCGTCTCGCCCGGCGCGACCGACTCGGACAGGTCGCGGTTAAGTGACCTGGGACACTAGCGGATTGGGCGCGGGCTGCAAGGAAGTGGCGAGTGGTTAGTGACGAGCAGCAAGTGGATATTGGGGGCCATTCGGCAGGACGAGAGTGTTCTCCTCGCTCGGCACCCGCCCCTAACCACTCGCCACCCGAAATCAACCTCGCAGCTTGCGGGTCAGGGCCTCGACGTCGCGGGCGATCTGGTCGTCCTGGGGCATCAACTCCTCGATCTTGCGCACGCCGTGCAGGACCGTGGTGTGGTCGCGTCCGCCGAAGCGGCGGCCGATGTCGGGATAGGACCGGGTCGTGTGCTGTTTGCACAGATACATGGCGATCTGGCGCGGGCGGGCGACCGAACGGGTGCGGCGCTCGCTCAGCAGGTCGGCCTGTTTCATGTTGAAGTGGTCGGCGACCGTCTTCTGAATCTCGTCGACCGTGATGCGACGCTCGGGGCCTCCTCGCAGGGCGGCCCCCAGCAGGGTCGAGGCCTCGTCCACCGACACCGACGACAGGCGCGAGCCGGCCGCGGCGGCCAGGGTGTTCACGGCGCCCTCGAGCTCGCGCATCGAGCCCGGCGTGCGGTCCACCAGCTGGGCCAGCACCTCGGGCGCGGCCTCGCCCTGGACGACGCCCAGGGCCGACAGGGCCTTCAGGCGGTTCCGGGCCACGGCGATCTTGAGTTCGCGGTCGCCCGCCTCGACCGGGCAGGTCAGGCCGGCGGCGAGGTGGCTGCGCAGGCGCGGCTCGACCTCGGTCAAGGCCATCGGCGCACGGTCGGCCGAGAAGACGATCCGTTTGCCGTCCTCGATCAGGGCCGTCAGGGTCGACAGCAGTTCTTCCTGGGTCGAGGTCTTGCCGCCCACGAACTGCACGTCGTCCAGCAGCAGCATGTCGGCCGAGCGCAGGCTTTCCTTGAAGGCGGCGGTCGAGCGGTCCTGCATCGCCTTGACGAAGGTCGACAGGAAGCGTTCGGCGGTCAGATAGACCACCTTGGCCTGGGGCCGAAGGCGCTGAGCCTCCCAGGCGATGGCGTTCAACAGGTGGGTCTTGCCGTAGCCGTAGGGGCCGCAGAAAAAGACCGGGTTGAAGTGGCCGTCCGCCCAGCTGGCCACCTGTTTGGCGATGGCCAGGGCGAAGGCGTTGCCCTGGCCCTCGACGAAGCTGTCGAAGGTCAGCCGGTCCTGAAGGCCGGCGGCGCGCACGGCGCGGGCGCCGTCGGCGCTGATCGAGACGGCTCCCACCGGAGCGGGCGTCGCGAAGGCGGCCAGACGCGGCGCGGCGTCCACCACGTTTCCGGCCGCAAGCGCCGAAGCCGGCGGGGCCGATCCCACCTCGGCGCGGCAGCGGACTTCCAGCCGGCGCGACAGGCCGTCCAGGCCCAGCCACAGCTCGTTCATGCGGCGCAGGGCGTTCTTGCGCACCCAGTCGCGGGCATAGGCGGTGGGCGTGACCAGGATCAGATGCCCGGCGTTGTCCAGGCGCACGGCCGAAGGGGCGATGTAGGACGAGAAGGGGCCGTCGCCGATCTCGGCGCGCAGACGCACCGAGGCCTCGCTCCAGATGCGGTCCGGGTCCGTCAGTCCCGACGTCTTCGTTCCGCCCGTCATAGCCGTTGCGCCCCCAACCATCTTGCCCGCCCAGTTCAAACCAATCCGACCTTTCGCGCTTCAGGGCGATGGTTCAGGGACGACTTCTCCTGCGCCGAAAAGCGATGCTTTTCGGACGGGGCCCGAACTCCTGGACAGACATCTCCCGCCGACGCGAAACATAAGCCCCGCGCCGTCTTCATCCGTATTGGGATGGAAGTGCGTTAGAGGCCAAAACTTACGCCGAGAGCCGGGTGGGTCAACGCTGATTCGTTGGTCGATTCGCAGTTAAATTGTTTGACTCCGTCAAACCCTGATCCTGCTTGGAATTTTCGACGGATCGCCGCTCGCCGACCTCGGATCTGGTTTTCGTGGCTTAGCGCCGGAACGCGAAACGGCGAAGAAGCAGATGCTTCTTCGCCGTTGTAATCGCTTGGCAATCCCGTAACGAAACAGCGACAGCTGTTCCGTTCGCGGTAGGATTAATTTCGGCTCAGGCGGCCGACAGCTTCTTCAGCTGGGCGGCCAGGCGCGACACCTTGCGCGAGCCGGTGTTCTTGTGAACGACGCCCTTGGAGACGGCGCGCATCAGTTCGGACTGGGCCTCGACGAAGGCCGCCTTGGCCACCGCGGCGTCGCCGCCGGCCAGGGCTTCCTGGAACTTGCGCAGATAGGTGCGGACGCGCGATCGCCTTGCGGGCGCCGGGGTTGTTGGCCATGTCAAACCTTCGAACGGAAAACGCCGCGGAGCACACGTCCACGGCGCGGAAATCTCAAGAGGGCGGGCCTATAGCGGAAAGCCCGCGGACGGTCAACGCGGAGTCTTCGCGCGCCGTCTCTCGGGTTGGATGCGCCGTTCTTGTCCGCAAGGCGGCCGCGATCACCCGCAGGGCGCGCGCCAACTCAGTTCAACGCGGCTGATCGCCCATTCCGTCGCGGCTTTTTCGACGGTGTTGAAAGCCGGCAACGCTTTCTGAAACTTCATGAATTCGGTCGTTTTCCGGCCACGTTTGTCACGTCCCACGGAGGTCTGAAATCTTCTCCCGGACCATCGTTCCATGACCCAGACCGCGCTTCTGCTTCTTGCGCTGGCCCCCGCCGCCGCCGTCCAGCCCGCCGCCGAACCGACGCCGGTTCAATCGGCCGCCTCGCCCCAATCCCAGCAGGATACGCCGACGGTCGTCCTGCCCGACGTCGAGGTCACGGCGGCGCGTCGCGGCGTGGCCCTGGGCGGACAGGAGCCGATCGTCTCCTACGACACCGCCCAGATCCAGGCGTTCGGCGCGACCAACATCGGCGAACTGGTGACGCTGCTGGAGGCCCAGACCCGCAGCGCGCGGGGCGGCTCGCCGGTCTTCCTGGTCAACGGCCGGCGCATCTCCGGCTTCCGGGAAATCCGCGGCATTCCGCCCGAGGCCATTGAACGCTTCGACATCCTGCCGGAAGAGACCGCCCTGTCCTATGGCTACAGCGCCAACCAGCGGGTGGTGAACATCGTGCTGAAGGCCGACTTCAAGTCGCTGACCGCCTCGGTCAACGTCAGTCGGCCGGAACAGGGCGGTCGCACGACCACCACCAGCGAGAACAACGTCCTGCGCATCGCTGGGGCGGACCGCTGGTCGCTGGACATCAACGGCACGACCGCCAACACCCTGTTCGAGACCGAGCGCGACATCGATCGCGCCGACGCCGGCGCCCTGTTCGATCTTCGCGGCAACATCGGCGGCCTGAACGGCGGTCAGATCGACCCGGCCCTTTCGGCCTTGGCGGGATCGAGCGTCGTCGTCGCGGGCGTGCCTGCCGCCGCGGCGGGCGGGGCGACGACCCTGTCCGACTTTCTCTCGACTGCGGGGGTGGCCAACACCGGCGATTTGAACGCCTACCGCACCCTGTCGCCCCAGACCGATCAGGCCTCCATCGCCGGAACCTACAAGCACGACCTGAACGACAAGGTCGGCATGACCCTCAGCGGCAGCATCGAAGACGCCAGCAGCTTCAGCTATCTGGGCTTGCCCGGCGTCACCCTGACCCTGCCGGACGCCAATCCCTTCTCGCCGTTCGGCGACGACGTCCTGCTCTATCGTTACGTCGACCGGCCCGACGCCCTGACACGCCAGACCGACACCCGCACCATCGGCCTGGGCACGGTGTTCGACGGGTATGTCGGCGACTGGCGCTGGACCGCCACGGGGGACTACAGCCGCGTGCGGACCGACACCTCGACGGGTCGCGGCCTGGACGCCACGGCCCTGCAGGCGGCGATCACGGCCAACGACCCGAGCGTCAATCCGTTCGCCGACATCGACGGCCGCGTGACCGAACGGGCGCGCGACACCGCCCATTCGACGGCCCAGACCCTGAGCGCCGAACTGGTGCTGAATGGTCGCCCATTTGAACTGCCGGCGGGCGAAGCGACCTCGACCTTCAAGGTCGGCGCGGGCCGTCAATCGCTGGATTCCGAAAGCGTGCGTTCGGGCGTCTCGACCGACCGGTCCCAATCGCGCGACCAGGGCAGCGTCCAGGCCAACTTCGACCTGCCCATCTCCAGCGTCGAACGCGGCGTCCTGCCCAAGATCGGCGATCTGTCGGCCAATCTGAACCTGGCCTATCAGGAGCTGTCCGATTTCGGCGGCGTCTCGACGGTGGGCGCGGGGCTGAATTGGTCGCCGGTCCAGCGGCTGGCGCTGTCGGCCAACTATTCGGACGAAGGCAAGGCCCCCACGGTCCAGCAGTTGAACGATCCGACGGTCGCCACGCCCAATACGCCGGTCTTCGACTTCAACACCGGCCAGACCGTCGAAATCACCCAGATCACCGGCGGCGATCCCAATTTGAAGGCCGAGGATCGCCGTATCCTGAAGCTGGGCGTCAACTGGCAGCCGGTGTCGGACAAGGACTTCCGCCTGAACCTGGCCTATACCCGCACCGAGGCGGACAACGAGATCGCCAGCTTCCCCGCCATCACGCCGGATCTGGAGGCCGCCCTGCCGGATCGGTTCGTGCGCGACGCCGACGGCGATCTGCTGTCCATCGACGCCCGCCCGCTGAACTTCTTCAAGCGCGAGCAGCAGGACGTTCAGTGGGGCTTCAACTTCTCGCGCCCGTTCGGCCAACCCAGCGCGCCAGCGGCGGCGAGCGGCCCCGGCGGTCGGCCCGGCGGCGGCGTGATGGTGATGGGGCCTGGCCCGGGCGGACCTGGCGGCCCCGGCGGCCGGCTGCGCGGTTCGCGCGGACCGGGAATGCAGCCGGGGCAGGGGATGTTCAACCTGTCGCTGACCCATACCTGGCGCGTCCAGGACGAGGTGACGATCCGCGACGGCCTGGCGCCGCTGGACCTGCTGGACGGCGATTCCATCTCGGGATCGGGCGGCCAGTCGCGTCACGAGGTCCAGTTGCAGACCGGACTGTTCAGGAACGGCCTGGGCGCCTTCGTCAACGCCAATTGGCGCTCGGGCACGACGGTGAATGGCGACGCTGTGGATTCGCCCGATCTGGACTTCTCGGGCCGCACGACGGTCAACATCTTCGCCTTCGCGGATCTGACCCAGCGCGCGTCCTGGGTCGAGCGTTTCCCGATCCTGAAGGGCGCGCGCATCGGCTTCGGGATTCAGAACATCTTCGACGACCGCGTGTCCGTCACCAGCAGCGACGGATCGACCCCGGTCAACTATCAGTCCGACTATCTGGACCCGCAGGGCCGCGTCTTCCGCATCAATCTGCGCAAGATCCTGTTCTGATCCAGACCGGAGCCGCCTAGGGCCAGACGAAGGCGACCGCGATCATGACGGCGGCGGCGCCGAAGGCCAGGGCGAAGAAGGTGCGGTCGGACATGGCTCCTGGTTACGCCCGCGCGGCGACGGCGACAAGAACCGCGCGACCGTTCGCGCGGCGCCGGCGAACCTTGACCGACTTCTGACGGCGGCCTACCCCGCAGGGGACCGACCGCCCCGGAACGACCCAAGGACGACCGAATGCCGCGCCTGATCCTGCTTCGCCACGGCCAGAGCCAGTGGAACCTCGAAAACCGCTTCACCGGCTGGGTCGACGTGGACCTGACGGCGGAGGGCGAGGCCCAGGCGCGTCGGGGCGGCGAACTGATCGCCCAGGCAGGGTTCAAGCCGGCGGTTATGTTCACCTCGGTCCTGACGCGCGCCAAGCGCACCGGCGCCCTGGCCCTGGAGTCGGCCGGCCTGAAGGACATCCCCGTGATCGAGGACTGGCGCCTGAACGAGCGCCACTACGGCGGGCTGACGGGGCTGAACAAGGCCGAGACGGCCGAGAAGCATGGCGAGGACCAGGTCAAGATCTGGCGCCGCAGCTATGACGTGCCGCCGCCGCCGCTGGCGCCGGGCGGCGAGTTCGATTTCAACGCCGACCCCCGCTACGCCGGCAAGGCCATCCCTGACACCGAGAGCCTGAAGACCACGCTGGACCGGGTGAAACCCTATTGGGACGCCGAGATCGCCCCGCGCCTGAAGGCCGGCGAGGACGTGCTGATCGCCGCCCACGGCAACTCCCTGCGCGCTATCGTCAAGCTTCTGTTCGATGTGCCGGACGACAAGATCGTCGGCGTCGAGATTCCGACCGGTAATCCGCTGGAGATCGACCTGGACGCGGCGCTGAAGCCGACAGCCGCCCGCTATCTGGATGCGGATCGGGCCGAAGCCCTGCCCGAAGCGTCATGAGCTGGAGCGACGCCGACCGCGGCTTCATGGCCCAGGCCATCGAATTGGCGCGGGGCCGTATGGGCGAGACCTGGCCTAACCCCGCCGTCGGCTGCGTCATCGTCAAGGACGGCCGCGTCGTCGCCCAGGCCGCGACCGCGCCGGGCGGCCGGCCCCACGCGGAGGAGCAGGCCGTGCCGGCGGCCGGTCCCGACGTGGTCGGCGCGACCGTCTATGTCACGCTGGAGCCGTGCGGGGCGCGGTCGTCGGGCCGCAAGTCCTGCGCCCATTTCCTGACCGAGGCCGGAGTTGCGCGCGTGGTCATCGCCTGCCTGGACCCCTCGCCCTTCGCCGCCGGACGCGGCACCGAACGCCTGCGCGCCCAGGGGCTGGCGGTCGAGACCGGCCTGATGTGCGAAGAGGGCGAGGCCCTGTGCGAAGGCTTTCTGCACCGGCTGGAAACCGGCCGCCCGATGGTGCGGGTCAGCCAGGACGGCGAGGGCTTCGACGGGCGTTTCGTCGCCTCGCCCAAGGCCGATCTGGTCACGGAGCTGAAGCGGCTGGGCGAGGCGGGCTATACCCGCCTGTGGACCGGCCCCGGCGAACTGGCCGACGCCCTGGCCGAGCAGGGGCTCCTGACGCGCTGAGGCCGGACGTCCGGTCGAGACAAGCGTCTGTCGTTCAAGGCTTTCTTAAGCGAAACGTCCTAAGCTGATCCGATGGCCCTGGCTGCGGAACCCATCGTGAGACGACGCCTGACACAGGCGGAGCTGGACGTGGTCTGCGCCCGGCATGACCGCCTGTTCCAGGCCCGCCCCGGCGGCGCCCGCGCGGTCTTCGCCTGGATGGACCTGTCGGGCCTCAGCCTGAAGGGGCGCAACCTGGCGGACGCCGACTTCGCCGCCGCCTGCCTGGAGGGCTGCGACCTGACCGGCGCCAAGCTGGACAACGCCAACTTCTTCGGCGCGGACATGCAGGACGCCATCCTGGCCGAGGCCAGCCTGCGGCGGGCCGATCTGCGTGGCGCCTGCCTGCGGGGCGCGGACCTGTCGGGCGCCGACATGTTCGAGGCGGACCTGCGCGAAGGCACGATCGCCGCCGCCGACGCCAAGCTGGGCTTCAAGGTCATCGAGCCGCGCCATCGCGACGAGACGGAGGCCAGCGGCGCCTGTCTGGCCGGCGCCAATCTTCAGCGCTCGAAGATGTCGGGCGTCATCGCCATGAAGGCCGACTTCTCCGGCGCAGTGATGAAGGACTGCAAATTGGTGCGGGCCAATCTGAAACAGGCCGACTTCCGCGGCGCGGACCTGGCCGGGGCCGACCTGTCGGGGGCCGACCTGTCGGGCGCCGATCTTCGCGACGCCATCCTGGTGGGCTGCAAGACCACCCTGTGGCGCGCCGACGGGGCGGACATGCAGGGCGCGCTGACGGACAAGCGTTCGGCCTGTGAATCCGTCGATCGGATGCCGGCCGCCGAAATGCTGCGCGAACACGCCCGCTGGTGCGAGACCGGCGGCGTCGCGGGCCAGCCGTCCGTGTTCGACGGGGTCGATCTGCGCCCGCTGAAATCCATCACCGGACTGAACCTGACGGCCCTGTCGGCCAGGGGCGCGGTCTTCTACGGCCTGGACATGGAGGGGGTGCAACTTCAGGGCGCCCAGCTGGAGAACGCGGATTTGCGCTCGGCCCGGCTGCGTCGCGCCGACCTGCGCGGCGCCCGTTTGCGCGGGGCGCGCCTGAACGGCGCGGATCTGCGAGAGGCGCAACTGGGGCCGCTTCTGATCGCGGCGGACCGTCTGATGCCGGCCGATCTGACCGGGGCCGTGCTGCGCGGCGCGGACCTGTCGGGCGCGGACCTAAAGCGGGCGGTGCTGGCCGGGGCCGACCTGGGCCGGGCGATCCTGCACGGCGCCCAGACCCGCCAGATCGACCTGACCGAAGCCAATCTGACCGGCGTGCGCGGCCTGATCCTCGACGACCAGGCCGCCTGACGGGTTTCAGGCCAGGGCCTTCAGCTTTTCGACCAGGTCGGTCTTTTCCCAGCTGAAACCGCCATCGGCGTCGGGCGCGCGGCCGAAGTGGCCATAGGCGGTGGTGCGGGCGTAGATCGGCTTGTTCAGGCCCAGGTGCTGGCGGATCGCGCGCGGCGTCGCGCCGCCGATCAGGTCCAGGATCTTGTCCTCCAGCACCGCTTCGGCGATCTTGCCCGTGCCGTGCAGGTCGACGTGGATCGACTGGGGCTTGGCCACGCCGATGGCGTAGGAAATCTGGATCGTGCAGCGGTCCGCGAGACCGGCGGCGACCACGTTCTTGGCCAGGTAGCGGCAGGCGTAGGCGGCCGAACGGTCCACCTTGGTCGGATCCTTGCCCGAGAAGGCGCCGCCGCCATGCGGGGCCGCTCCGCCATAGGTGTCGACGATGATCTTGCGCCCGGTCAGGCCGGCGTCGCCATCCGGCCCGCCGATCTCGAAGATGCCGGTCGGGTTGATGTGCCAGACGGTGTTCTCGTCGGTGAAGCCGTCCGGCAGCACGTCGAGGATGTAGGGCTTCACGATCTCGGCGACCTGTTCCGAGCTCAGCCCCTTGGCGTGCTGGGTCGACAGAACGATGGAGGCGGCGCGCTTGGGCTTGCCGTCCTCGTACTCGATGGTGACCTGGCTCTTGGCGTCCGGCTCCAGCTGCGAACCGCCGGCGTGGCGAACCTCGGCCAGGCGCTTGAGGATGTTGTGGCTGTACTGCAGCGTCGCCGGCATCAGTTCGGGCGTCTCGTTGGAGGCGTAGCCGAACATGATCCCCTGGTCGCCCGCGCCCTCGTCCTTCTCGTTGGTCGAATCGACGCCGACGGCGATGTCGGCCGACTGGGCGTGCAGGTGGCAGGCGTATTCCGCAGTTTCCCAGTGGAAGCCGTCCTGCTCGTAACCGATATCCTTGACCGCGGCGCGAACCAGCGGCTCCAGGCTGTCGATGATGCTCTGGGTGAAGGCTTCGTTCTGTTCCCTGGTGTTTCCAGGCTGGGTCGCCCGGACCTCGCCGGCCAGGACGATGCGCTGGGTCGTGACCAGGGTCTCGCACGCCACGCGGGCCTCGGGGTCCTTGGCCAGGAAGGCGTCGACGACGGTGTCCGAAATCCGATCCGCGACCTTGTCGGGATGCCCTTCGGAAACGCTTTCCGAGGTGAAGAGGAAGGAGGAACGAGCGGCCAAGAGAGGCTCCTGTCAGTGTCAGCGGGTCAGACATATAAAGATATGCTTATATCTTCAAGTGATCTGACGATGGTCCTGCTTCATTGCGTTGCGCATGCCGTGCCTAGGCGGCTGACACCTGCCGGAAATACGGTAAAGAGGGCCGGAGGGGATCGGATGCCTGACAGCCTGACGACGAGAGAAAGCGAGTGCGTCCACTTGGCCGGCCAAGGCCTGGAGGACAAGGAGATCGCTGCGCGTCTCGGCATCTCGCCGCGCACCGTCGGAAACCATCTGCATCACGCCTACGCCAAGTTGGGCGTCTCGGACCGCAAGCTGGCTGCGCGCAGGCTGGGTAGCGCCTACTCAGAGGCGTCGATACTCATGTCCGAACCCGTCGAAACCGGGCCTGTTGATCCGGCGTCGGTCGAACAGTCGATCGACGATAGCGCCGATGTCCCTGCGTCCTGGCTGCTGCCGCCCCCGCCCCGCGGGATCGGCCCGCGGCTGGGGATCATGACCGCCGCCGCCGTCGTCGCCCTGCTGCTCGCCATCGGGATCGTGACGGCAGGCATGGTGGTTCCCTCCCTGTTCGACCGGATCGCTCCCGAGTGGACCCGCTGACGCGGACATCATTCTGAAGGATCGGACCAAATGAAGAATATGCAGGTTGGGGTCAGGGTCGCACGACAGGTCCGCACGGCGGAACACGCGATTGACCAGGCCATGATCGAGGTTTGCCGCCTGGTTCAGACCTCGCTGGAAGGCCGGGTCGAAAGCCGCCTGGCCGCCGAGGTGGGCCAGGCGGCCATCGAACACATCATCGCGGGCCTGGGCCAACTGGCCACGGTGCGCGCCAGCGTCGTCGCCGGCCATGCCGAGCTGGCGACGGTCGCCGACGACCACGGCATCGGCTGGCGCATGGAAGGGATGGGCGAATCCAAGACCGATCCCAAGCCGACCGCCCGCCTAGACATCGTCAAGCTGGCCGCCTGATCGGACGCGGCCGAGTGCCTTCGCCGCTCTGGATATTCGGCACGGGCCTGACGGTCGTCGCCTTGTGTCTGCTGGTCTGGAAGGGCCGCCGGCCGGAACGCGAAGCCGCCTTGGGCCTGTTCCTGGCCCAGCTTCTGTCGATCTGGGTCGATCATCTGGTCATCGGCCAGTTTCGATGGGCGGTCGCGGCGATCTCGCTCGGTCTGCTGATCCTGCTGGTCCGACTGGCCCTTCGCTACGATCGCTGGTGGCTGCTGATGGCCGCCGGCGCCCAGCTGTTGGCCTTCATCACCCATCTGTCCTCGCTGGTCGGTCCCGGCGCCCTGACCTGGTCCATCGTCACCGCGCGCATGACCGTCTGGGTCGAGATCATGCTGCTGGCGATCTTCGGGGTGTGGGAGGCGCGTTCCGCGCCCTACGCCCGCTCTCATTCACCGCTGCGGGCCAAGCCCGGCGGCGTTCGCACTCAAAGGATTTGAACCATGATCACCGAACCCCTCGAAGGCTTCCTGCCTCTTTTCCGCTCGTGGTTCGACACCGCCGCCATGGCCGAAAAGGTCGGCGTTTCGGGCAGCCCCGAAAACCTGCTGGTCGAATTGGACCTGGGGCCGATGGTGGAGGCCGAGCTGCGCCTGCTCAACCACACGCCCGCCAACGCGGCCGAGGCGGCCTGCATGCTGGAAGTCGTGCGCCAGAACATGGGCGACGCCGGCCGTTCGGACGGGCTGGATTTGCGCGCCGTCGCCGCTGTCCAGCGCTGGCTGGCCGATCAGTCGACGAACGAAGCCGAAGGCCAGCCGGTGGAACGCCTGCTGCGTCGCGCCCGGGTCTGACTTGGGCGATCCAAAGGACGGCGGGCGATCAGCCGTGCAGTCCTTTGGCGACGGTCAGCAGGGCGTCGCGCTGAGCGGGGTCCTGAATGCCGCGGAAGGCGGCCAGCAGTTCAGCGACGCCCGGGGCGGCCAGCGCAAGCTCGTCTCCCTCCGCCGTCTCCAGTTCGCCCAGCAGGGCGGCGCCGGTCGATTTCAGAACCGAAGCGATCTGCAGAAGGCGCGCCGCCGAGACGCGATTGACGCCCCGTTCGTACTTCTGGATCTGCTGGAAGGTCACGCCCGCGCCGGCGGCCAGCTGCGCCTGGGTGATGCGAAGTTCCTCTCGACGCGCGCGGATGCGTCCGCCGATTGCGATGTCTACGGGATCAACTGCGTCGTTCATTTCGGCCTACGGTCAGATCTGATGCGGTGCCAAGGCCCCAAAACGCCCCCGGCGTCAAGCCAAAGCTCGCAAACCCGGCGGGCTACACCCGCCTAGATTTGCAAGTACACAACCCGAAATATTTTTTGTGTCGCCGCCCGTCGGACAACGCCTTCATCGAGGCCTTCAACGACCGCTTCAGGGCCGAGCGCCTGAACGCTCACTGGTTCCTGACGCTTGCGGATGCGGCCGAAACGTTGGAGGCCTGCCGCAGAGATTACAACGAAGTCTTGCCTTGCGCGCCAGAAACTTCCGTCTGCATCGCGCATTGATGCGGCGACGGCGGAAGGCTGCGGGCGCTCGCCGATATCTTTGTTCGACCGATGCGGAGAGTTCGATGAGACGCTACGCTTCCGGCCGGATCGCTCCGGCCTTCCTGGTCTCCAAAGGTCTTTCGCGGCGTTCTCGTGGTTAGGCCGGCGTCCCTTCCGATCAACCCGCCGGAAGAGGCGGGCCCTCGCGACGGCGACCTGCCGGCCTACATCGCCAACGGGCTCATCGGCCTGCGTGTTCGCGAGCAGCCGTTGCAGCCGGGCATGGCGATCATCAACGGCTTCGCCGCCGAACACCCCGAGCGACGGTTGGAGGCGGCGGCCCCGGCGCCCTATCCGCTGGCCGGCGACCTGGCGCTGAAGGGCGTCTGGCTGAGCGATCAGCCGTCATCGGTGTCCCAGCTCGTGCAGCGATACGATTTCGCCGCCGGCGAACTCACAAGCCTTTTCCGCTATGAGGCGGCCGGGGTCGCCGCCGACGTCGCCGTCGTCACCTTCGCAAGCCGCACGGCGCCGTCGGTCGTGTTGCAGGAGGTGGAGGTTCGCCCCTCGGCGCCCTGCGACGTCGGTCTACGGGCCATCGTCGAGACCGGGGGCTTGAGAGGGCGGGTCGCGCGCCGCCGCACGGATACGCCGGGCGAGCCCGAACCTGTGTGCGACGGGTCGCTGCTGTGGGAGTCCGAAGGCGGGATGAGCCAGTGCGGCTTAGCCTTGGTCACGGCGTTGGACGGAGGGGGCGACGCCGAGCCTTCGGTCCAGGCCTGGGACGCGGCCGGCCCGCTGCGAAGCGAATACCGGGTTCGCGCCCGATCCGATCGGAGCGTGCGGCTCCGCCAGATCGTCGCCGCCGTGCCGTCCATCGTTCATGACCGCCCCGACGAGGAAGCGGTGCGCCGCGTGGCGCGCGCCAAGGCCACCGGCTTCGACGAACTGCGCGCCCGCAATCGGGCGGAATGGGCCGAACTCTGGCGCGGCCGGATCGTCGTCGAGGGCGCCTCGCCCGCCCACCAGGCCCTGATCGACGCCGCCTTCTACTATCTGAACTGTTCCACCCACGCCGCCTCGCCGTCGGCGACCTCCATCTTCGGTCTCGCGACCTGGCACGACTATCACTACTACTACGGGCATGTGATGTGGGACGTGGACGCCTTCTGCGTGCCGCCCCTGATCCTGTCGCAGCCGAACGCGGCCCTGGCCATGCTGGACTTCAGGCGACGCGGGCTGGAGGCGGCCCGATCCAATGCGCGGCTGTCGGGGCGCGAGGGCGTGCAGTTTCCGTGGGAGGCGGCGCCGTTGTCGGGGCAGGAGGCCGCGCCGGGGGCGGGCGACAGCGCCGCGCACGAGGATCACGGCTCGCTGCACACGGCGCGCGCCTTCGCCCTGTACGCCGACGCCACGGGGGACGAGGCCTTTTTGAAGGAGGACGCCTGGCCGGTGCTGTCCGGCGTGGCCGATTGGATCGTCAGCCGCGCGACCCGCACCGATCGCGGTCTCGAGATCAAACGCTCCACCGGACCGGCGGAGGTGCCCGATCCCCCCGACAACGACGCCTTCACGGTCATGGCGGCCAAGCAGATCCTGCGCCGGGCCGTTCGGGCGGCCGAGCAGATCGGCCGGACGCCGCCGCCGGAATGGGCGCAGGCCGCCGAGAGCCTGTATCTTCCCATCCGGTCGGACGGCGTCATCGCCGCCCACGACGGCTTCAGGGTCTCGGAGCCGAAGGGAGCCACCCCTTCGCCGCTGGCCGGGTTCTTTCCCTATGACCATCCCTCTCCGATCGAGGAGCGGCGGCGGACGCTGGAATTCTATCTGAAGCATTGGGAGGCCTATGTCGGGGCGCCGATGTTTCCGGCCCTCTATACGACCTGGGCGGCGATGGCGGGGGACCGCGACCTGGCGCTGCGCCTCTTCGAGCAAGGCTATGCGGCCTATGACCGGGGGCGCTTCCACCAGTGTCTCGAATACCGGCCCGACCACCCGGACAGCCAGGTCGCGGCCGGGCCCTTCTTCGCCAATCTCGGTGGGATGCTGCTGGGTCTCATGCTGGGCCTGACGGGCGTGGTCGTCGACGACGGCGATCCCCAGGCCTGGCCGCGCCGGCCCGTCGTGCTTCCGGCGGGGTGGCGGGCGATCGAGATCGAGCGGCTGTGGGTGCGCGGCCGGCCGATGCGGCTGTCGGCCCGGCATGGCGCCGACCGCGCGGAACTGACGCCCCTGTAACTGGCTCCGGCCTGCGGCGACGCCTCGCCGATGCGGTGTTCGGGCGGCCGCCCATGCGACCTGTGGACGCGCGTCCGCAAATGGGCGATCTCTGGGCATGGGCTTTTTCACGCGCGTGTTCCGTCTGCATTTCTCGCTCTGGCTGGGGCTGGCGGTGCTGGCGGGCGTGGCCCTGGCGATGCCGGCCTCGGCCGGGGCGGCGCTGAGGCTGGCGGCGGGCTGGGACGCGGGCGTGGCGGCCTTTCTGGTCGTCAGCTTCGTTCACATCCTGCGCTCGCGCTCGCAGGCCGCCATCCGGCGACGGGCGGCCGAGATGGACCAGGCCGGCAAGATGGTTCTGCCGCTTAGCCTGGCGGCGGCGCTCGCCAGCATCGTCGTGCTGGTCCTGGTCATGATGAACGGGGGCAAGCCGTCCCCGGCCCAGGCCGGCTTCTCGATCCTGACGGTGGGTCTGTCGTGGCTGTACGTCCACGTCATCTTCGCCCTGCACTACGCCCACGGTTTCTACGCGCCCAAGGCGAAGGGGCGGGGCGACCAGGGCGGGCTGATGTTTCCGGGCGAGGAAGAGGCCGACTACTGGGACTTCCTGCATTTCAGCCTGATCATCGGCGTGGCGAACCAGACGGCCGATGTGCAGATCTCCAGCCGCCGGCTTCGCGCCCTGGCCACGCTGCACTGCCTCATCGCCTGGTTCTTCAACGCCGTCGTGTTGGCGCTTACGGTCAATCTGGCGGCGGCGCTGTTCTGAACGCCGCCGCCGAGCCGTTCAGAGATCGACCGGCTTGCCGGACTTTTCCTCCTCCAGGGTGACGGCGACGTCGGCGTTGGCCGACAGACGCACCTTGTCGCCTTCGACGCCGGCGACGAAGCCCTTTTCGATATAGTGGTGGTGGTCGCCGTGGGCGCCGCCGCCGTCGCGCCGCGTCAGCTTGATGCGGTCGCCGTCCAGGCGGTCCACCGTGCCGACATGGACGCCGTCGGCGCCGATGACCTCCATGCCTTCCTTGATCTCGCTCATCGTCGTTCTCCTGGCTGAAGAGGGTTGCAGCAGGAGAGCGCGATGGAACGGCCAAGGTTCCGCCGACGCACGGCGACGGCCGCAGCGACGAGATGATCGGATGTCTGAAAAAGGATGGCCAGTCTCCCTCTTCCTCGGTCGCGCCGATGGAAGAGGGAGGCTGATGGTGGAGCTTAGCGGAGTCGAACCGCTGACCTCTTGCATGCCATGCAAGCGCTCTACCAACTGAGCTAAAGCCCCGGACCTGTCGGTCTGGTCCGCCCGGTTCATCTTGCGATGGCCCCCGGCGAGGCGGCGGAAACTATGTCAGGGCTTTTCTGCGATCAAGCCCGTTTCGAGATTTATTTTCACCGCGTTCCCAACAGTGAAAATACGCAGGTTTTTCAAACCCGAACGGCTGAAAAAACGGCCGTCCCGCCGCGCCTCTCCTGTCGGGAAACGCGGCGGGGCAACGGGAAATCAGTCGTCGTCGCGCGACGGCTTGGCGATCTCGTCGTCGATGGAGTCGTCGTCCTCGTCCTCGATGAAGGGCACGGAGTCGTCATCGTCGTCGGCCAGCAGATCGTCGTCGTCGCCGTCCGTCGATCCCATGCCCGGCTCTTCCGAGGCGTCGGCGGGGGAATCGTCGTCGTCGTCGGGAGTCAGGATCGGCTCGTGGCCTTCCTCGTCGATCTCGGGGGTGGAGGCTTCGCCATCCTCCTCCTCGTCGTCGGCGTCCGCCGACTTGGCCTTGACCTGATCTTCCGTCTCCTCGTCGTCGGCCGGATAGCCGGGACGCGCGCGACGGCTGCGCAGCTTCAGCGCTTCTTCGGGATCGAAGTCCGCGCCGCATTTGGGGCAATGGGCCGGGCGGCGGTTCAGGTCGTAGAATTTCGCCTGGCAGTTGGGGCAGACCTGCTTGGCGCCCAGTTCGGGATTGGCCACGGTTGGATGCTTTCAACGGGTTGAATTCGGGGCGGTCCCTTGCCACCCCTTAGGGCCGCTGTCAAAAGCGATCTTTCGCGCCGCCCGCGCGGCCCTTTCGCCAATGCAGCCTGAAGCGGGTGAATATGCCTTCCCAACTGACCGCAAGCCGTTCCTCCGCCCTGGCGGGACAGGTCCGCGCGCCCGGCGACAAGTCGATGTCGCACCGGGCGATGATCCTGGGCGGAATGGCCTCGGGGACCACCGATGTCGAGGGTCTGCTGGAGGGCGACGACGTCCTGGCCACCGCCCGGGCGGTCGAGGCGTTCGGCGCCAAGGTCCAGCGCACCGGGGAGGGGACATGGCGGATCGAGGGGGCGGGCGGGTTCACGACCCCTCAGGCCGTGATCGACTGCGGCAACGCCGGCACCGGCGTGCGGCTGCTGATGGGAGCGGCGGCCGGCTATCCGCTGACGGCGACCTTCGACGGCGACGCCTCGCTGAGGAAGCGGCCGATGAAACGGGTGACGGGGCCCCTGGCCGAAATGGGCGCGCGGTTCGGCTGGCCGACGGCCGAGGACCGGCTGCCGGTCGCCCTGACCGGCGGGGGGCTGAGGGCGATCGACTATGTGCAGACGGTCGCCTCGGCCCAGGTCAAGTCGGCCATCCTGCTGGCGGGGCTGAACGCCGAAGGCGCGACCACGGTGGTCGAGCCGGAAAAGAGCCGGGATCACACCGAAAGGATGCTGCGCGCCTTCGGCGCCGAGGTGCGGGTGCAGGACCGGGGCGAGGGCTGGACGGTCACGCTCGAGGGCGGGCAGGCCCTGACGGGGACGGCCGTCGCCGTGCCCGGCGATCCGTCTTCCGCCGCCTTTCCGCTGGCGGCGGCGCTGATCACGCCGGGTTCGGCGGTGACGGTCGAGGGGGTGATGCTGAACCCCCTGCGCACCGGCCTGTTCGACACCTGGCTCGAGATGGGCGCCGATCTGACGATCACGAACCGGCGTCAGGCCGGGGGCGAGGACGTGGGCGACATCACCGCCCGCCATTCCGCCCTGAAGGGCGTGGTGGCGCCCGAGGCGCGGGCGGCCTCCATGATCGACGAATATCCGATCCTGGCGGCGACGGCCGCCTTTGCGGACGGCGCGACCGTCATGCGCGGCGTGGGCGAGATGCGGGTCAAGGAAAGCGACCGGATCGCCCTGATGGTCGCAGGGCTTCGCGCCTGCGGCGTCCAGGTCGAGGAGGAGCCGGAGGGCTTCGTCGTGACGGGCGGCCCGGTGAAGGGCGGCGCGATCGTCCACACGGCCCACGACCACCGGATCGCCATGAGCCATCTGGTCCTGGGCCTGGCCGCCGAACAGCCGGTGTCGGTCGACGAGCCGGGCATGATCGCCACCAGCTTTCCCGGCTTCGTGGAGATGATGAACGGCCTGGGCGGACGGATCGCATGAGCTTGATCATCGCCGTCGACGGCCCGGCCGCCTCGGGCAAGGGCACCATCGCCGCGCGGCTGGCCCGGACCTATGGCCTGCCGCATCTGGACACGGGGCTGCTGTACCGGGCCGTGGGCGCGCGGCTGCTGGCGCAGGGCCGGTCGCTGGACGACGAGGCGGCGGCGACCGAGGCGGCGCGCGGGCTGGACGCGTCGGGTCTGTCCGACGACCCCGGCCTGACCACGGGCGAGGCGGGCGAGGCGGCCAGCCGCGTCGCCGGGCATCCCGGCGTCCGCGCGGCCCTGCTGGACTTGCAGCAAAGGTTCGCGGCCCAGGCGGGGGGCGCGGTGCTGGACGGGCGCGACATCGGCACGGTGATCGCGCCGGACGCCCAGGCCAAGCTGTTCGTCACCGCCGCCCCGGACGTGCGCGCCGCGCGGCGCTGGAAACAGCTGACCGCGCGCGGGATCGGCATATCGTTCGAGGACATGCTGGCCGATATCAAGCGGCGCGACGACCGCGACGCCGGGCGCGGGGCCGCGCCGATGGCCCAGGCCGAAGACGCGGTCTTGCTGGATACGACCGACATGGGTATAGAGGCCGCCTTCGATGCGGCCCGCCGTATCGTCGAGGCGGCGCGCGCGAAACACGGTCTTTGAGGCCGCCATCGCAAATCCAACGCGCCGACCCTCGGCTTCCGCGGGCGTCCTGGTCGTTCTGAACGCCCTCGCATCCTGATGACCTGCCTATCCCTTGGTTTCACCCCGCGCGAGGACCGTCCGGTCACGCGCCATAGCCCCTACAGGAAGCTTCACCGCTCCATGACTGACACCCTCACCCCCACCCGCGACGATTTCGCCGCCCTGCTCGACGAACAGCTCCAGGGCCGCGACTTCGGCGAAGGCCAGGTCGTCCACGGCCGCGTCGTCGGCATCGAAAAAGACATCGTCATCATCGACGTCGGTCTGAAGACCGAAGGCCGCATCGCCATGCGCGAATTCGGCCAGGGCGAAGACGGCAAGCTGCCCAAGGTCGGCGACAACGTCGAGGTCTACCTGGAGCGCGTCGAGAACGCCCTGGGCGAAGCCGTCATCAGCCGCGACAAGGCCCGTCGCGAAGAAGCCTGGACCCGTCTGGAAGTGGTGTTCGCCGAAGGCCAGCCGGTCAACGGCGCCATCGTCGGCCGCGTCAAAGGCGGCTTCACCGTCGATCTGGGCGGCGCCTCGGCCTTCCTGCCCGGCTCGCAGGTCGACATCCGCCCGGTGCGCGACGTCGGCCCGCTGATGGGCAAGGAACAGCCCTTCGCCATCCTGAAGATGGACCGTCCGCGCGGCAACATCGTCGTC
>NZ_QFNM01000074.1 GCF_003248455.1 Brevundimonas sp. | reverse complement strand
AGCCATGACTTACTTCTTCTTGCCTTCCTTGCGACGCACGGTCTCGCCGGCGTAACGGACGCCCTTGCCCTTGTAGGGCTCCGGCGGACGCAGCTTGCGGATGACCGCGGCGACCTGACCGACAGCCTGCTTGTCCGAGCCCGAGATCTTGATCTCGGTCTGCTTGGGAACAGCGAAGCTGACGCCGGCCGGCGGGTCGATGTCGACTTCGTGAGAGAAGCCGAGTTGCAGCGACAGGGCGTCGCCCTTCATCGCGGCGCGGTAGCCCACGCCGACCAGTTCCAACGACTTTTCGAAGCCCGAGGTGACGCCCGTGACCATGTTGTCGACCAGGGTCCGCGACAGACCCCACATCGCGCGGGCGCGAGGCGTGTCCGAACGCGGGGTCAGCGACAGGTCGTCGCCTTCCTGCTTGACTTCGATCTCTTCGGCGACGGTCCAGGCGCGTTCGCCCTTGGGCCCCTTGACCGTGATGTTCTGGCCGTCGAGCGTGACAGTCACGCCCTTCGGCACGGCGATGGTTTTCTTGCCGATACGGGACATATCAGTAGACCCTGCAGAGGACTTCGCCGCCGACATTGGCGTCGCGAGCGGCGGCGTCGGACATGACGCCCTTCGAAGTCGAAAGGATCGAAATGCCGAGGCCGTTCTTGACGGGCTTCAGATCGCCGATCGCGGAGTAGACGCGGCGGCCCGGCTTGGACACGCGCGCGATCTCGGCGATGACGGGCTGGCCGTCGAAGTACTTCAGCTCGATCTCGAACTGCGGAAACTCGCCCGGGTTCTGAACCAGGTTGTAGCCGCGGATGTAGCCTTCGTCCTGCAGCACGTCGAGGACGCGCTGGCGCAGACGCGAGGCCGGGGTCAGCACCTTGGAACGCTTGCGGGTCGCCGCGTTCTTGATGCGAGCGATCATGTCGCTCAGGGGATCGTTGATCATCATGTCTGTTCGCTCCCCTTACCAGCTGGACTTCGTCAGGCCGGGAATCTGGCCCAGGTTGCCCAGTTCACGCAGCGCGATCCGGCTCATCTTGAGCTTGCGGTAAAACGCGCGCGGACGACCCGTCACTTCGCAGCGATTGCGAATGCGGCTCGGCGCGGAGTTGCGCGGCAGGGCGGCCAGTTGCAGGCGCGCCTCGAAGCGCTCCTCCAGCGGCAGGTTCTCGTCGTTGGCGGTCGCCTTGAGGGCGGCGCGCTTTGCGGCATACTTCGCAACCAGGGCCTTGACGGCTTCGTTGCGGTTTACGGCGCTTTTCTTAGCCATTGTGCTCTTCCCTTCCCGCTCAGTTCTTCACGAACGGGAACTTGAACTCGGTGAGGAGAGCCTTGGCTTCCTCATCGGTCTTGGCCGTGGTGCAGACGACAAT
>NZ_QFNM01000005.1 GCF_003248455.1 Brevundimonas sp. | reverse complement strand
AAACCTGGAGCGGGTAGACGGGATCGAACCGACATCCTCAGCTTGGAAGGCTGCTGCACTACCATTGTGCTATACCCGCGCGGAGACTGCGGAAGTTCTAGGGGAACGCCGCAGCCGATCCTCTCCGGCGTCCTGATCCGTCGTGTTCGCAAGGCGCGTGGTGGGGGAAGAAGGACTCGAACCTTCGAAGCTTACGCAGGGGATTTACAGTCCCCCCCCTTTGCCGCTCGGGACATTCCCCCAACGCGCCTTTTCGAACCGCCGGACCCCTCCGTTCCGCCCTTATTCAAGCGGGACGAAACAAAAGCCTTCGGTATGTCGCCTCCTCTGCAGTAGAGGGGGCGCCCAGACCCGAAAGCCCTTGGGGCTCCAAATCGGAGGGCGTCTTATAGTGTCGTCGAAATCAGAACGCAACGACCGTAAAAGCGGTAAAAAGCCGGCCTTCGGAGGCCGAGCCAGCGGGCCGCGCGACAAGGCGCAAAAGCCTGCCCAGCAAGGATTTCCCGGGCGCGAAGACGGTCCTCGTCCGCCTCGTTCGCCGGATCGGTCCAAGGCCGAGGCCGATAATTTTCTATGGGGCCGACATCCGGTTCTGGCCGCCCTGGCGAATCCCGCCCGGCGCGGAACGGGCCGCTTGATCGTCACCGCCGAGCGCGCCCAGGAGATCGAGGACGGGCGGCTGAACCACGGCCACAAGATCGAGGTCATGGACAATCAAGCCCTGACCCGGATGCTGCCCGCCGGCGCGGTGCATCAGGGCATGGCGTTCAAGGTCCAGCCGCTGGAAGGCGTGTCACTGGAGGAATTGGCCGAGCCGGCGCGGGGGATCATCGTCATGCTGGACCAACTGACTGATCCCCAGAACGTCGGCGCCATCTTCCGTTCGGCCCTGGCCTTCGGCGCTCGGGGCGTCATCGTTCAGGATCGCCACGCCCCTGCCCTGGCCGGCGCCCTGGCCAAGGCGGCCGTCGGCGCGACCGAACGCCTGCCCCATGCGCGAGTGACAAATCTGTCGCGCGCGCTGGAGCGCCTGGCCGATCTGGGCTGGCGGGCGGTGGGGCTGGACGGGTCGGGCGAACAGACGCTGGAAGAGGCGCTCGATTCGCAGCCCACCGTCCTGGTCATGGGGTCGGAAGGCGACGGCATCCGCCGCCTAGTCGCCGAACACTGCGACGTCCTGGCCAACATCCCCATGCCCGGCGGTTTCGAGAGCTTGAACGTGTCCAACGCCGCCGCCGTGGCGCTTTATGAGGCGGCGCGCGCGCAACGCGGCTGACAGAACGCCGCACCGGCGTTAGAGAGCGGGAATGGAATTCCTCTCGTCTCCCGAACTCGCCAGCCAGGCTGCGGCCCTGGGCCAGGTCCTGCTGATGGACCTGGTGCTGGCCGGCGACAACGCCGTCGCCGTGGGCTTGGCCGCCGCAGCCCTGCCCCAGGACCAGCGCAAGAAGGCCATTCTGATCGGCCTGGCCGCCGCCGTGGTCATGCGCATCGGCTTCGCCCTGATCACCGTCCAGCTTCTGGCCCTGGTCGGTCTTTTGCTGGCGGGCGGCCTGCTGCTGCTGTGGGTGTGCTGGAAGATGTGGCGCGAACTGCGCGAACAGGCGACCCACGACCAAGCCGAGGCCGAGGCCGAGCTTCAACTTGCGCTCAGCATCGAGCACGGCACGGGTCCCTCGCCCGAGGAACTGGGCGTCAAGCGCAAGAGCTTCGGCGCCGCCCTGATCCAGATCATGGTCGCCGACATCACCATGTCGCTGGACAATGTGCTGGCTGTCGCCGGTGCGGCGCACGAACATCCGTGGATCATGGTCTTCGGCCTGATCCTGTCCATCGCCCTGATGGGGGTCGCCGCCACCTACATCGCCAAGCTGCTGCATCGCTTCAGCTGGATCGGCTATATCGGCCTGGTCGTGGTGCTTTACGTCGCCCTGCACATGATCTGGGACGGCGCGCGCCAGGTGGTGGTCCGCAGCGGCCATCTGGAGCAGTTCAACGCCTCCGCCCCGGCCTTCCTGGAGATCGGCCCCGAGGAAGCCGCCAAACACCTGGGCCAGAAGCGCACCGCGGACAGTCCCGTCCACGCCCCGGCCCAGCCCACGGCGCCCGCCCGATGACGGTCGCCACGGTCACGGTCGAGGAGGCGGCCGCCTGGCTCCAGTCCGGCGAGGCGGTTCTGATCG
This sequence comes from Brevundimonas sp., assembly GCF_003248455.1. Taxonomy (GTDB): domain Bacteria; phylum Pseudomonadota; class Alphaproteobacteria; order Caulobacterales; family Caulobacteraceae; genus Brevundimonas. Next base: position 174,602 of record NZ_QFNM01000005.1, on the reverse strand, counting down.
ACGTGCGCGAACCGGACGAACACGCCGCCGCCCGCATCGAAGGCGCGATCCTGGCGCCGCTCAGCCAGATGCCCGCCGCCTGGGAGGCGCTGGACCTGCCCGCCGACAAGAAGATCGTCGTCCAGTGCCTGAAGGGCGGCCGCAGCCACCAGGTCTGCGCCTTCGTCGGCCCGACCGGACCCGACGGCCAGCCGGTCTTCAACCTGACCGGCGGCATCCAGGCCTGGCACGCGGCCGGCTTGCCGGTGGTGTTCGCAGCGGGTTGATCAGCTCGCCCTCAACCATCCCGTCACCGAAATCCGTTCGGCGCCTGCGGAAAGGGCGATCTGCGTCACGGAATGAGGCGACGGCACCTTCAGCAGGTTCAGGGTGTTGAAGCGCGGAGTGAAGGCTTCGGCCACATTGCCGTCAGCCCCGTGGAAGGCCAGCAGGCCGCCCCATTCGATGCGCCAGGCCGGCGTCAGGTTCAGCACATAGGCGAAGAAACGGTTCTTGCCCTCGGCATGGTCGTCGTGCTCGGTCAGAAAATGGCCCACCCGGAACCGCGTCAGTTGGGCGTCGGCCAGAGCGATGCGGGGCTCGCCTGTCAGGTCGCGCATAAGGCCCAGAAAGGCTTCGCCGTTCAGAAAGGCCAGCAGTTCGGCCCAGACCGGCGCCGCCTGACCCGCCTCCGCCAGATCGTAGATCGGGTGATTGTCGTACAGATACTGAAAGTCGTCGCGCGCGGAAGCCTGGACCGCCTGGCCCAGACCTGTCTTCTGCTGCGGCGTCAGCGACGCCAGCCAGGCCGCCGGCAGATCGACGTGACCCGACCCGCGCCGCGTCACCACATTGTACTCGGCCTGGACCGCCGCCCGGTGCAGGGCCAGGGCGTCCGCCTCGATCAGCACGCCATCGACCTGGGCCCGACCGCTGCGGGCCAGACGCTGGCGGATCGCCGCGCGTTGCGGTTCGGTCAGGGGCGCGAGGTTCGGCGTCATCTTTCGCTGTTCCCTGCCCGCTCGATCAGGCGTCCGCGCCGCCGAACCGTTCGGACCATTCCGCCACCTGGGCGTCCTCGATCTTGGCGAACAGCACGCCCTGCGCCTCGACCTTGCCCCCGACCGGCAGGGTGTTCAGCAGGTCCGCGCCCGCATCGGGCCACGACAGGTCGGTCGATCCGACCGAGGCCGCGATCCTCGGCGCCGTGAACGGCAGGATCGGCGCCGCCAGACGCGCGAACAGGGCGACCAGATTCAGACCCGTCCGCACCCCCACCGCCGCCTGATCGCGATCGGTCTTCAACGCCGTCCAGGGCGCCGCGACCTGCAGATATTCGTTGCCCAGCACCCAGGCGGCGCGGATGGCCACGGCCGCCTTTCGGAACTCCATCGCCTCGAACTGCTCGGTCGCCTCGGCCACGGCGGCCTTGATGTCGGCCTCCAGCTTGGTTTCGACCGGCCCCGGCTCGCCGCCCTCGGGCACGACGCCGTCGAACTTGGACTCGGCGAACTTGACGATGCGGTTGACGAAGTTGCCCAGCACGTCGGCCAGGTCCTTGTTGGTCGAGGCCTGGAAGTCCTCCCAGGTGAAGGCCGAATCCGCGTGTTCCGGCCCGTAGGCCGTCAGCCGCCAGCGCCAATAGTCGGCCGGCAGCAACTCCAGCGCCTGGTCCATAAAGACGCCGCGCTTCTGGCTGGTCGAGAACTTGCCGCCATACCAGTTCAGCCAGTTGAAGGCCTTCAGCTGGTCCACCGTCTTCCATGGCTCGCCCGAACCGATGATGGTCGCCGGGAAGGAAACCGTGTGGAAGGCGACGTTGTCCTTGCCCATGAACTGGACGTAGCGGACGTCCTCCGCCCCTTCGTCAAGACGCCACCAGTCGCGCCAGTTGTTCCCGGTCGCCTCGGCCCATTCCTCGGTCGCCGCGATATATTCGATGGGAGCGTCGAACCAGACGTAGAAGACCTTGTCCTCCATGCCCGGCCGGGGAAAGCCGTTCTTGGTCACGGGCACGCCCCAGGCCAGGTCGCGGGTGATGCCCCGGTCGATCAGCCCCTCGTCCAGATGTTTGTAGGCGATGGACTTGGCCAGCACCTGCCAGCCGCTCTTGGCGTCGACCCAGGCGCGGATTTCGGGCTCGATCTTGGTCTGCAGCAGATACAGGTGGCGGGTGTCGCGCACCTCCAGGTTCCTGGAGCCCGACACCGACGAATAGGGATCGATCAGGTCGGTCGGGTCCAGCAGCCGCCCGCAGTTGTCGCACTGATCCCCCCGCGCGCCGACATGGCCGCAGTGCGGGCAGGTGCCTTCGACATAGCGGTCGGGCAGGAAGCGGGCGTCGTCGATCGAATAGATCATCCGATCGACCCGTTCCTCGATCAGGCCGTTCTTCTCCAAAGCCTCCGCGAAATGCTGGGTCAGCCGATGGTTCTGCGGGTTCGAGGATCGGCCGAACCAGTCGTAGCTGAGGCCGAACGCTTCGCCCGCCGCCTTCTGAATTTCATGCTGCTCGTCGCAATAGGTGCGCACGTCCTGACCGGCGGCGGCGGCGGCCAGTTCGGCCGGCGTGCCGTGCTCGTCGGTGGCGCAGATATAGAGCACCTCATGCCCTTGGGCCCGCTTGAACCGCGCCCAGACGTCGGCCGGCAACATCGAGCCCGCCAGATTCCCCAGGTGCTTGATGCCGTTGATGTAGGGCAGCGCCGAGGTGATGAGGATGCGGGACATGATACCGAGTGGCGAGTGATGGGTGGCGAGTGGTTAGTGGCGACCGTTGGCGGTCACGGCAAGTGCGATTTCCCGGAAATCGGAAAGACCTCGCTCGTCACCCGCCGCCCGTCACTCGCGCCTTGCTCGCTTCGCCACCCGCAAGAACCGCCCCGTCAGCAGGACGCCGGAGATGACGCTGGCGACGATGACCGACCAGACCAGGCCGTTCACGTCCATCCGGTGCGCCAGCCACCAGCCCAGCGGAATCATGATGATCCCATAGGAGAGCAGGTGCATCAGCGTGGGCCAGACCACGTCGCCCGCCGCGCGGTTGGCCTGTGCGGCCACGACCTGCTGGGCGTCGGCGACGAAGAACAGAGTCGCCAGGACCAGGGCCGGGGCCGCGATGGCCAGGATGGCGGGGTCGGACGTATAGGCGCTGACCACCGGCCGCGCGGCCAGCCACAGGCCGATGGCGATGATGAAGGCCAGAACCGTCACCACCCCGATGCCCAGCAGGCCGCTGCGCATCACGCCCGCCTTGTCCCCTGCCCCATAGGCCCGTCCCACCAGCACCGCCGTCGCCGATGACAAGCCCATGGGCACCATGAAGACAATGGCGGACACATTGATGACCACGGCCCAGCTGGCCGTCTCGGCCGCGCCCAGCTGTCCGGCGAACAGGGTCATGGCCGCGAAGGCCCCGACCTCGATGAAGTTGGACGACCCCGCGCCGATCCCGACCAGGATCTGCTCCACCTCGACCGAACGGTCGCGTCTGGGTTTGGCGAACAGCCCCCAGGCCCGCGCCTCGGGCAGGCGCAGGATATAGATGGCCAGGAACACGGCCAGGGCCGTGCGGGCGCCGAAGGTCGCCCAGGCCGAGGCCGCCGCCCCGTCCACGCCTAGTCCCAAAAGGTCGGGCACCAGAACGATGTTCAGCGCCAGATTGACCGCATTGGCCACCCACATGGCGACCATGCCGGCCTTGGGCCGATGCAGCCCCTCCAGAAAGAACTGCGCCGCCACCGAAATCAGATAGGCCGGCATCGACAGGGCGAAAATCATCAGAACGGGCGCGGCGCCTTCGGCCAGCCCGTCCTCCAGCCCCATATGGACCATGCCGAACGGCCCCAGCAGCAAGAGGCCGATCATCGAGATCACCCCGATCTGCAAGGCATAGACCAGGCCGCGGCGCAGCACGGCCCCGACCTCGTCGCCCCGCCCCTCGCCCCTCAGACGCGCGGTCATGACCTGGACCCCCATCATCAGGCCGACCGCCGTAGTCAGAACCACCGACGACGGCGCCCAGGCCAGGGAGTGATAGGCCAGTTCGCGGCTGGCGTAATGTCCCACCACGATGGCGTCGGTCAGCCCCATCGTCATGATGCCCAGCCGCGCCATGACCACCGGCCAGGCCAGATGGGTCAGTTCGCGAAGGGTGTGGCGGGTCTGGGGGCTGAACGCGATCATGGGAGGCGGCACAGGCCATGCGCGCCGGCCGGGGTCAACTCCCAAAAACTTTGTGGATTTGGCGCTACCAGGCGCCCAGTTCGCGCAACTGACGCACCAGTTCCTCCGGCGCCTCGCCCGCATCCAGTTCGCTCATGTCCGCCGGCGCATCCTTGGCCTCGAAATAGCGCCAGCCCTGAAACGGTCGCCGCGCCATCGGGGCGGTGCGGACGACCCTGGGCTCCAGCGTGATCTCGCAACGACTGTCCTTGCCCTGCCCCAGGGTGGCGATGTCCAAGACCAGCTGGCGGCAGACAATGACGCCCTTGACCACCCAATACAGCGAGCCGCCGTCCTCGATCTCGGCGGCGCGTTTGGGCGTCATCCGAGTGTGGACGATCAGGGGCGCGCCCTTGGCGGCTCGGGCCTCCAGCCATTCGACGTCGGGCACGCCGACGCCAAGCTTGATGATGTTCAGCAACATGGCGCCCACCTAATGGCCCGTGGGCCCATTGGCCAGATTCTTAATGAGCGGCCTGCTGCAGCCTGACCGGCGCCGCTTTCCCTGAGCGCCTTACGGGGCCAGCATGTACGGGTTGATCATCCCGCCTCACGGCCCATGCCGGCCGTCACGACGAATTGAGCCTGTGCCTGCTCGACCCGAGCACAGGCGTCCGGGTCGCCAGAGCTATGTGGCGGCCCCCGATCTGAAAGACGCCGACGCCCCGTGGGGCTTTAGCGCGCCCTGACCACCGCCAGCACGGCGGCCTCGACCACCTGATCGCCCAGGCCCGCCACGCTCTCGACCAATCCGTCGAATGGGGCCGTCAGGGCGTGTTCCATCTTCATGGCTTCCAGCACCACGACCGGCTGGCCCTTGGTCACGGCGTCGCCGGCCTTGACCGGCGTGGCGACGATCTTGCCCGGCATGGGCGCACGTAGGGACCCGTCGGACACAGCGCCTGCGCCCGAACCCGCCGCCGCGCGATAGGGCGTGATCCGCCGCGCCTCGCCGTCGACGAACAATACGAAGCCGTCGTCGAGGGCCTGATAGCCGAACACCCGATCTTCGGCCTGCACCTGGTCGAAACCGGCATGGGCCAGTTCGCCCAATGGACCGCGCCAGCCCGTCTCGATCGGCGTCATGGCGGCCGAGACGCCCTGACCATCGACATGGGCCCACACCGTCGTCTGCGGCGGTCCGTTCAGGCGCACGCCATAGGACAGGCCCGGCTGTCCGCCCCAGGGGCTGAAACGATCCGACGGAGCTTCCGCCGCCTCCGTCGCACCCTCCGCGATCAGTGTAAGCGCCGCCAGCGTCGCCTCGTCGGATGGGCGGGGTTGCAGCGCCGCCTCCTCGGCCGCGACAAAGCCCGTATCCACGTCGCCGGCGACGAAGCGCGGGTGCTCAAGGCAGCGTTTCAGGAAGCCGGCGTTGGCCTTGACCGGCCAGACCTCGACCTCCCCGGCCGCTTCGGCCAGGCGCGCCGCCGCCGCCTCGCGCGTGTCTTCGTGCACGATCAGCTTGGCGATCATGGGGTCGTAAAACTGGCTGACCTCTCCGCCCTGCTCCACGCCCGTATCGACACGGACATCGTCTGGCATGACGAAATGCTCCAGCCGACCGATCGACGGCAGGAAGCCGTTCGCCGGATCTTCGGCATAAAGCCGCGCCTCCATGGCCCAGCCGTTCAGCCTGATCTCATCCTGCTTCAGCGGGATCGGCTCGCCCGCGGCGACGCGGAACTGCCATTCGACCAGATCGACGCCGGTGACGCTTTCGGTCACGGGGTGTTCGACCTGCAGTCGGGTGTTCATTTCCATGAACCAGACGCCGTCCGCCTTCAGCCCATCCGAGGCGTCGGCGATGAATTCGATGGTGCCCGCTCCGACATAGTTCACCGCCCTGGCCGCCTTGATCGCCGCGCCAGCGACGGCGGCGCGGACGGCCTCGCTCATGCCCGGCGCCGGCGCCTCCTCGATCACCTTCTGGTGGCGGCGTTGCAGCGAGCAGTCGCGCTCGTACAGGTGAACGACGTTTCCGTGCCTGTCCCCGAACACCTGCACCTCGATGTGGCGCGGGCGGGTGATGTAGCGTTCGATCAGCACGCGGTCGTCGCCGAAGGCCGCCGCGCCCTCGCGCTTGGCGCTGGCCAGACCGGCGGCGAAGTCGGCCGGATCGTCGACCCGCTTCATCCCCTTGCCGCCGCCGCCCGCGACCGCCTTGATCAGCACCGGATAACCGATCCGCGCCGCTTCCGCCGTCAGGGTCGCCTCCGACTGGTCCGCGCCCTGATAGCCGGGCGTGACGGGCACCCCGGCCTCGATCATCAGCTGTTTGGCCGCGTCCTTCAGGCCCATGGCCCGGATCGACGACGGGTCAGGGCCGATCCAGATCAGGCCCGCCGCCGCGACGGCCTCGGCGAAGTCGGCATTCTCGCTCACGAAGCCGTATCCGGGGTGGATCGCTTCGGCGCCGGTCGCCTTGGCCGCCGCCAGGACCTTGGCGCCGTCCAGATAGCTCTCGCGCGCCGCCGCCGGGCCGATCAGCACCGCCTCGTCGGCCTCGCGTACATGCAGGGCCCCGGCGTCCGCCTCGGAATAGACGGCGATGGTGCGCAATCCTATCCGCTTGGCGGTGCGGAGGACGCGGCAGGCGATTTCGCCGCGATTGGCGACAAGGACGGACTTGAACATGATGGGTTATTAGCCGGATCGTGCGCGGGTGGCGAGCGCTCGCACGACCCTTCTCAGGCGCCTCGCCAGACGTTAAGCCAAACCGATGTCTCTGCGCCCTCTCTTTGTCACCCAGGTCTACGAAGCCTCCCTCTCCGAGGGACGGGGCTGGGCCGCGTTCAACGAACAGCTGATCGACGTCGTCCGTATGATGGCCGAGGAGGATGCGGCCGGCCGCCGCTGGTGCCGCGACAACGCCTATCGCGGCTACACCTCCTACGCCTCGCTGAACGACCTGCCGCAGCGGTTCCCAGAGTTCGCGGAGCTGAAGCGCCATCTGGATCGTCACGCCGTCGCCTACGCCCGGGCGCTGAACTTCGACCTGGCCAGAAAGCCGCGGCTGGACAATCTGTGGGTCAATATCCTGAAGCCCGGCGGCGGCCACACCGGCCATATCCACCCCCACGCTTTCCTGTCGGGCACAGTCTATATCGACGTGCCCGACGGCGCCTCGTCGCTGAAGCTGGAGGATCCGCGCCTGCCCTTCATGATGGCCCGGCCCGGCGTGACGGAAGACGCGGCCGAGGCCGAACGCCCCTTCGTCTATCTGCGGCCCCAGGCAGGCACGGTCCTGATGTGGGAAAGCTGGCTGCGGCACGAGGTGCCGACCAACCAGGCCAAGGCCGACCGCATCTCGATCAGCTTCAACTACGCCTGAACGAATTCACCCGTCATTCCGGGGCTGAGCGCAGCGAGGAACCCGGAAGCCAGGGGGCGGTCCAAACGCCGACCTCGTCATGCGCTGGTGAAAGCCCCCTGGGTTCCGGGTTCGTCCTTCGGACGCCCCGGAATGACGCCCTTCAAACTGTCGAACTGGCCCCGTTCAGGCCGTCCAGCTTGCCTTGCGCTTTTCCAGGAAGGCGGCGACGCCCTCGCGTCCCTCCTCTGAGACCCGCGCGCGGGCGATGCGTTTGGCGGTTTCGTCCAGCAGGCCGGTGTCGATCTTATGGTAGGCGATGTCGTTGACCAGGCGTTTGGCGTCGCCCATCGCGCCCGGCGCATTGCCGGTCAGGCTGTCGCTCAGCATGCCGATGAACTCGTCCACCGACCCTTCGGGCAGCACCAGGTCGATCAGCCCGGCGTGGGCGGCGTAGTCGGCGTCGAAGGCGTTGCCGGTCAGAAAAAGCTGGCGGGCGCGCCGGGCTCCGACGGCCTCGATCACATAGGGGGCGATGGTCGCCGGGATCAGGCCCAGCTTGACTTCGGAGAAGGCGAAGCGCGCGCCCTCGACCGCCACGGCCATGTCGCAGGCGGCGACGATGCCGGCCCCGCCGCCCATCGCATTGCCCTCGACCACCGCCACAGTGAGCGCCGGCACGTCATGCAGCGCCTTCAGCATCCGCGCCAGGCCCAAGGCGTCGTCGCGATTGTCGCTCTCGGACCAGGCCGCCGCGTCGCGCATCCAGTTCAGGTCGGCTCCGGCGCTGAAGGCGCCGCCCGCCCCGCGGATGAAGACCGCCCGCACACGGTCCGCGCCATGCAGCGTCTCGAAGGCCTCATGCAGGGCGGCGATGGTCGCGGCGTCGAAGGCGTTCTTCTTCTCCGGCCGGTTGATAGTGACGAAGACGACCCCGTCGGCGGTCGAATCGATCTGCACCAGGTCGTCGTTCGCATCCGGCGCAGCGTCCGGCACCAACGGCTGGGCGATGCTGTTGATCTCGGCCGCCTCGGCGTCGGTGACGTCCAGGGCGTTCAGGTCGGCTTCGGTCGGTTTATCGGTCATCGGGGGTTCCTTCGAAGGATCAAAGCACGAGGGGGATTTGGTGAAACGAACGGCTTTCTGAGCCGACCTTACATCCTGAACAGGCCGAAGGTGGTCTCCGGGATCGGGGCGTTCAGGCTGGCGCTGATCGCCAGGCCCAGGACGTCGCGCGTCTGGGCCGGGTCGATGACGCCGTCGTCCCACAGGCGGGCGGTGGCGTAATAGGGATTGCCCTCGTCCTCGTATTTCTGGCGGATCGGCGCCTTGAAGGCCTCTGCGTCTTCGGGAGACCAGGTCTCGGCGTCGCGGTGGACGGCGGCCAGAACGCTGGCGGCCTGTTCGCCGCCCATCACGCCGATGCGGCTGTTGGGCCAGGTGAACAGAAAGCGCGGCGAATAGGCCCGGCCGCACATGCCGTAGTTTCCGGCCCCGAACGATCCGCCGATCAGGACGGTGAACTTGGGAACCTCCGCCGACGCCACCGCCGTCACCAGCTTGGCTCCGTCCTTGGCGATGCCGCCCGCCTCGTATTTGCCGCCGACCATGAAGCCCGAGATGTTCTGAAGGAACAGCAGCGGGATTTTGCGCTTGCAGGCCAGTTCGATGAAGTGCGCGCCCTTCTGGGCGCTCTCCGAGAAGATCACGCCGTTGTTGGCCAGGATGGCCACCGGATAACCCCAGATGCGCGCGAAACCGCACACCAGGGTCGAGCCGTACAGCGTCTTGAACTCGTCGAACTCTGACCCGTCCACCAGCCGGGCGATCACCTCGCGCACGTCATAAGGCGCGCGCACGTCTTCGGGGATCAGCCCGTACAGTTCCTCGGGGTCGAAGGCTGGGGCGCGCGGCTCGCGCACATCCATCTCGACGGTCTTGGTCGTGTTCAGATTGGCGACGATGGACCGTACGATCTCCAGCGCATGCTCGTCGTTCTCGGCCACATGGTCGACCACGCCGGAACGGCGACCATGAGTCTCTGCGCCGCCCAGCTCCTCGGCCGATATGACCTCGCCCGTCGCGGCCTTCACCAGGGGCGGACCGGCCAGGAAGATGGCGCCCTGGTTCCTGACGATGATCGTCTCGTCCGACATGGCCGGCACATAGGCGCCGCCGGCGGTGGACAGGCCCATGACGCAGGCGATCTGCGCGATGCCCTTGGCGCTCATCCGGGCCTGGTTGAAGAATATGCGCCCGAAATGATCGCGGTCGGGAAACACCTCGGCCTGGTGCGGCAGGTTGGCCCCGCCCGAGTCGACCAGATAGACGCACGGAAGGCGGTTCTGCTCGGCGATCTCCTGGGCGCGCAGGTGTTTCTTCACCGTCATCGGGAAATAGGCGCCGCCCTTCACCGTGGGGTCGTTGGCGACGATCATCACCTCGCGGCCCGACACCCGGCCGATGCCGGCGATGACGCCCGCCGCCGGGGCCTCGCCGTCGTACATCCCGTGCGCCGCCAGTTGGCCGATCTCCAGAAAGGGCGAGCCGAGGTCCAGCAGGCGCTCGACCCGGTCACGCGGCAACAGCTTGCCCCGCGCCACATGGCGTTCGCGCGCCTTGTCCGACCCGCCGCGCGCGGCCTTGGCCACATGATCGCGCAACTCGGCGACCAGGGCGCTGTTGCGCGCGTGCAGGGACTTGTATTTTTCGCTTTGCGGATCGACCGCTGACGTCAGCTTCGGCATGCCGCTGGTTTAGGCGGGCGCGAGAAACGCCACAAGCGCCCAGCGTCCTTGCCTGATGCGTCCTTTTCCCCTATACGCGCCCGCTTTCCAGGGCTTCGGTCCTGTCGCGGAACACCAAAGGGTTGGACGTTCGGTCCGGCCGCCGCGTCAGGAGCCATCGTGGAGACCGACTTACCCGGTCGTTTCCGCGCCGACGCCGACAAGGGAGACTACCGCATGGCTCTTTACGAGCACACGGTCATGACGCGCCAGGACATCTCGGCGCAACAGGCCGAAGCGCTGAACGACACCATCAAGGACCTGATCGTGCAAGGCGGCGGCTCCGTCGCCAAGATCGAGTACTGGGGTCTGCGCAACCTGACGTACCGCGTGAAGAAGAACCGCAAGGCTCACTATTCGTTGCTGGCCGTCGACGCCCCTCCGGCCGCCATGGCCGAAGTCGAGCGTCAGCTGTCGATCAACGAAGACGTGCTGCGCTGGCTGACTGTCCGCGTCGAGGAACTCGACCTGGAACTGTCGCCGCTGCTGGCCCGCCGCGAGCGTGAACGCGAGCGCGAGCGCGAACGCACCCCGCGCGACGACGCCGCCGCCGACGCCGAATAAGGAGACCGGAACATGACCGATACGACTGCCCCCACCCCGGGCGCCGCCGCAAGGTCTGCCCGTTCTCGGGCGCCAATGCGCCGAAGATCGACTACAAGGACGTCAAGCTGCTCCAGCGTTACGTCTCCGAACGCGGCAAGATCGTGCCTTCGCGCATCACCGCCGTCTCCCAGAAGAAGCAGCGCGAACTGGCCAAAGCCATCAAGCGCGCCCGCTATCTGGCCCTCCTGCCGTATGTGGTGAAGTAAGATGAAGGTCGTTCTGCTGGAACGCGTCGAGAATCTCGGCGCCATCGGCGACGTCGTGTCCGTCAAGGACGGCTTCGCCCGCAACTTCCTTCTGCCGCGCGACAAGGCCCGCCGGGCCACCGCCGCCAACCTGAAGGCGTTCGAACTCGACCGCGCCGCCATCGAGCAGCGTAACGAGAAGAACAAGGCCGACGCCCAGAAGGTCGCCGACAAGATCGACGGCCAGACCTACGTCATGATCCGTCAGGCCGGTGAAACCGGACACCTGTACGGTTCGGTCGCCGGTCGCGACGTCGCCGAGGCCATCCAGGCCGAAGGCGGCAAGGTCGAGCGTTCGCAGGTCGTCCTGAACACGGCGATCAAGAGCCTGGGCGTCCACGAAGTGCCGGTCCGCCTGCACGCCGAGGTCCGCGCCACGGTCAAGATCAACATCGCCCGCTCAATGGACGAGGCCGAGCGCCAAGCCAAGGGCGAGGACGTGATCCGCAGCCAGTTCGACGATGAGCGCCAGGCCGCCGAGCAATCGGCCCAGGAACTGATCGAAGGCGGCGCCGGTCAACAGGAAGGCTTCGGCGACGAAGCCTGATCCGACCGGATCGCAGAAACATCTAGGGCGCGTTCCGCATGGGACGCGCCCTTTTTTGTTGTAAACGACCCCCGCACGTGTCTGCCCACCGGCGGCCCCATCGAATGACTATGACAAGTTTGCAACGCCCGCGACTCTGTGTGGGCCGCTTGCGGCTATTGCGCAAAAGTCTGTCTTGACCATGGCCATACGCGGTGAACACCCTCAAGCAAGGCCGTGATCTGTCTGTTCCGCGACGATTTCATTGCGCGGCAGCCGCCGGCCGGGGGCGGCGTCTCCGTGGCCGGTCGATGCCCCAGAACAAAGGCCGCTGACGTTTGGGGATTATCATGACGCTGTTTTCCGGCCGCGCCTTTCTGCTGGCCTTCGCCTCCACCAGCGCGCTCATGGCGGCACCGCAAGCCTTCGCCCAGCAAGCCACGCCCGCATCTGACGACGCTACCGAAGTCGGGGAAATCGTCGTCACCGGAACCCGCACCGCCGGCCGCAGCCGACTGGACAGCGTGGCGCCCGTCGACGTGATTTCGGGCGAGACTCTGACCCGCAATGGAACCGGCACGGAAACGGCTACCGCCCTCGCCGCCACCGCTCCATCCATCAACTTTCCTCGCCCTGCTATTTCCGATGGCTCGGACCACGTTCGCCCCGCAACGCTGCGCGGCTTGGCGCCGGATCAGGCCCTGGTTTTGATCAATGGCCAGCGTGGCCACGTCAGCGCCCTTGTCAATGTCAACGGCAACCTTGGGCGTGGTTCGACCGCTTTCGATCTGAACACCATTCCTTCGGTCGCGCTTGGAACCGTTGAAGTCCTCCGCGATGGCGCTTCGGCTCAGTATGGCTCGGACGCCATCGCCGGAGTGATCAATCTGCGTCTGCGCGAGGCCCGCGAAGGCGGCGGCCTGACGGTCAACTATGGCCGATACGACACCAGCTTCGACACTCTACGCGGCTCTCACGACCGCAAGGACGGAACTCAGAAATCCATCGCAGGCTGGATCGGCCTGCCGCTCGGAGGCGAAGGTTTTCTGACTGTTTCGGGCGAACTCCAGAGCCGTGACGCCACGAACCGATCAGACTATGCCGCACCGGGGGCTACGCCTAACGGCGCAACCGATGTCGTTCTAGGCCGTTTCGGGGATCCGGATGTCGAGGCCCAGTCGCTTTGGTTCAATGCAGGCCTGCCGATCAGCGGAACCTGGGAGGTCTATGCCTACGGCGGCGTCCAGAACAAGGAAACCGCCTCGGCCGCCACGGCTCGCGCCTACAACAATGCGAACAATGTCGTCACCGTCTATCCGAATGGATTCCTTCCCAAGATCGGCACTCAGATCAACGACTACAATCTGTACGGCGGCATGAAGGGCGAAGCCGCAGGGGTGCAGTGGGACCTTTCAGTCGGCTACGGCCGCAACGCCATCGACTATCGCGTCTTCGACAGCATCAACGCCTCCTACGGCGATCAGGGCGGCATGACCCAGAAGGAGTTCCGCGCCGGCGGGCTGGAGTATGATCAACTCACCGTTGGCATCGACGGGGTCAAACCGCTGGACGTCGGACTGTTTGAGCCCCTGAATCTGGCTTTCGGAGCCGAATATCGCACCGAAGGCTTCGCGCAGACGGCGGGCGAGCTCAAGTCCTACTATAAGCTGCCTGGAAGCACGCGTGGCGGCGGTTCGCAAGGCTTTCCAGGCTTCGATCCATCGAATGCGGTCGATGTTGATCGCAACAACTGGGGTGCCTATGTCGACCTGGAAGGGGAAGTCATCAAAGGCCTGACCTTGGGTGCGGCGGGCCGATACGAAGACTACTCGGACTCCGGCGACCAATTCACCGGCAAAATCTCCGGTCGCTACGACTTCTCGCCCGCGTTCGCCCTGCGCGGAGCCATTTCGACCGGCTTCCACGCCCCGGCGTTGCAGCAGCAGTATTTTAGCTACGTTGCGACCAATCTTGTGAACGGCAACCTCATATACTCCGGCACTTATCGGGTGGACGATCCAATATCGCTAGCCCTGGGTGCAAAGCCGTTGGAGCCCGAAACCTCTACCAACTATTCGCTTGGCGGCGTCTTCCGCGCCGGCGGCTTCGAACTGACGGTCGACACCTATCAGATCGAGATCAAGGACCGCATAATACTGTCCGAGAATCTCGGTCCGAGCCGTCCGAGCCAGTCCCCCGACACCACCAGCGCTGTGCTAGCCATTATTGGTCCGGAAGTCACCTCGGCCCGCTTTTGGACCAACGGTCTCGATACCACGACGAAGGGACTGGACGTGGTTGCGCGCTATCGTCTGCCGACAGACAACCTGGGACGTTTCGACTTCACGGTTGCTGGAAACTACAATGAGACGACGGTCGACAAAGTGCCGGGGATTCCGTCCGGTCTGGTTATCCCGGTCTCGCCCAACTTTCTGTTCGACCGTGCCAATATCCTGTCCTACGAGGAGGGCACGCCCAAAGTGAAGGTCGTCGGCAGCCTGGATTGGGCGTTCGGCGGATTCGGCGTCACCGCAAAGGCGACCTATTTCGACAGCGTCCTGGTGCCCAACAATGGCACAGTGGCGAACGCCGCCGTCTACGACTATTCCACCGGTGAACATACCCTGCTGGATTTGGAAGGCCGTTACGAGTTCCCGAACGGAGTCGGTATCGCGGTCGGGGTAAACAATCTGACCGACGAATATCCTGATCATGCCAATCTGGCAGTCACCAACGCGCTTCTTGGCGCGACGGGATCGGTCGGCTTCCCGCAATACTCGCCTTTCGGCTTCAACGGGCGGTTTCTCTATGGCCGATTGAGCTACAAGTTCTGATCGTCAAGATCGAGGACGGAAAGGGCTCTTCGGAGCGCCCTTTGTCGTGGCTGCGGGTGCGGGATTGTCATCATTCGACAATTCCGGTTCGTCCCCAAAGCCGGTCAATCTGTCCACCGGCCAGGGGCGTCCTGGCCTGACGCAGGCGCGTGCGAGGGCTAAACGTTAAGCCGATGAACGCCTTCGCCCCCCTGCCCTTCTCGTCCTCGCCGATGGATTCCAGCGGCGTCAGTTCGATGCCCCATAACCTGGAGGCGGAACAGGCCCTGCTGGGGTCGCTGATGTTCGACAACGCCGTGTTCGAGCGGCTCAGCGACCGGCTGCGCGGCTCGCACTTCTACGAGCCCTTTCACCAGCGGCTCTACGACGCCATCGAGGACCATATCCGCCAGGGGATGCTGGCCGAGCCGACCATTCTGATGGAGCGGTTCAAGCAGGACCCGGCCTTTCAGGAGTTCGGCGGCCTGCGCTATCTGGCCGATCTGGTGGACCGCGCCCCGCCCGCCGCCAACGCCCCCGACTATGCCCGCGTCGTCTATGACCTGGCCCTGCGTCGCGATCTGATCCGCATCGGCGGCGAGATCATCAAGGAGGCGCCCAATCCCGAGACGCCCGCCGACGAGCAGATCGAACAGGCCGAACAGACCCTGTATTCCCTGGCCGAGACGGGCAAGCCCTCGTCCGGCTTCGTCAGCTTCTCCCACGCCCTGTCCGGCGCCGTGCAGATGGCGGCCGAGGCCTATCAGCGCGACGGCAAGCTGGCGGGTCTGGCCACCGGCCTTCACGACCTGGACCGGAAGCTGGGCGGCCTGCACCCGTCCGACCTTCTGATCCTGGCGGGCCGTCCGTCGATGGGCAAGACCGCCCTGGCCACCAACATGGCCTTCAACGTGGCCCGCGCCTATCAGTGGGAGCCGACGCCGGAGGGGCGCAAGACCGTCAGCGGCGGGGTCGTCGCCTTCTATTCGCTGGAAATGAGCGCCGAACAGCTGGCCATGCGCATCCTGGCCGATGCGTCCGGCGTGTCGTCGGACAAGCTGCGCAAGGGCGAGATCGACGCCTCGGACTTCGGCAAGCTGCGCGACGCGGCGGTCGAGATCGGCGAAAGCCCCCTCTACATCGACGCCACCGGCGGCCTGTCCATCTCCAAGCTGGCGGCCCGCGCACGCCGGTTGAAGCGGATGGAGCACGGGCTGGACCTGATCATCGTCGACTATCTGCAACTGGTGACGACCGGCGACGGGAACAGCCAGAAGAACCGCGTGCAGGAGGTGTCGGAGATCACCGGCGGACTGAAGGCCCTGGCCAAGGAGCTGTCGGTGCCGATCATCGCCCTGTCGCAGTTGTCGCGTCAGGTCGAACAGCGCGAGGACAAGCGGCCGCAACTGTCCGACCTGCGCGAATCCGGCTCGATCGAACAGGACGCCGACTGCGTGATGTTCGTCTATCGGGAAAGCTACTATCTGGGCCGGGCCGAGCCGCGCGAGGGCACCGAGGAACACTTGCAATGGCAGCAGGACATGGACCGGCTTCAGGGTCAGGCCGAGGTGGTCATCGGCAAGCAGCGCCACGGCCCCATCGGCATCGTCAAACTGGCCTTCGACGCCGACACCGTCCGCTTCGGCAACCTGGCGCATGGGTATGAGGAAGTCAGCTACGAGTAGCCTCTTCCATCGGCGCGGCGTTGGCGCATAAGGGCGTCATGACCGATCCGACCGCCGCCCCCGCCGTCCTGTCCGTCGATCTGGACGCCGTGGCCCGCAACTATCGCACCCTGGGCCAGGTCAGCGGCCTGCCGGTGCATCCGGTGGTCAAGGCGGACGGCTATGGCCTGGGGGCGCAGGTCGTGGCGACGCGGCTGATGGCCGAGGGGGCCAGGACCTTCTTCGTGGCGCGTGTGACCGAGGGCTTGCGTCTGAGGGACGCCTTGGGGTCGCAATCCGCGGGCGGGCCGGTGATCTATGTGCTCGACGGCTGCCGAGCGGGCGAAGCGGGCGCGTTGAGGGCCGCGGATCTGCGGCCCGTGCTGAACCATCCGGCGCAGATGCAGGACTGGACGACGGCAGGCGGCGGCGCCTGCGGTCTTCAGATCGACACCGGCATGAACCGGCTGGGCTTCCGGCCCGAGGACGCGCCCGAGACCTTCGATGGGCTGGCCCTGGTCCTGACCCACCTGGCCTGCGCCGACGATCCGGCCAATCCGATGAACCGGCGCCAGCGCGACCTGTTCGCGGGCGTGGTCGGCCGCTATCCGGGCGCCATCCGGTCCTTCGCCAACTCCAGCGGTTGTTTCCTGGGGCCGGACTTCGCCTTCGACGCCGTGCGGCCGGGCGTCTGCCTGTACGGGGGCGGACCCGAAGGCCGGCCCGATACGCGGATCGCGCCTGTCGCCACATTGACCGCCCGCGTGCTGCAGGTGCGCGACGTGCCGGCGGGCGAAAGCATCGGCTATTCCCAGGGCTATGTCGCCGACCGCCCGATCCGGGTCGCCACGGTGGCGGCCGGCTACGCCGACGGCGTGCTGCGGGCCTATTCGCCGGCGGGCGCGGTCTGGATCGCCGGCGAGACGCGCCCCCTGCTGGGCCGGGTGTCGATGGACGTCTGCGCGGTGGAGATCACCGGCCTGGACGTCGCCTTGGGCGATCCGGTCGAACTGTTCGGTCCGAACCGCCTGCTGGACGATGCGGCGGCGGCGGCCGGGACCATCAGCTACGAGTTGCTGACCTCGATCACGCCGCGCGTGCCGCGCGCCTATTCTCAGTAACCGCGTCCCAGGGCCGCGATCCCGGCGGTGGACGCCACGAAACTGACGGCGATGGCCCCCAGGACCGCCATCATGATCATGGCCAGAACCACGCCGGCGATCAGGACGACGACATAGTAGACGATCTTCTTGTCCTCGGGCGTCTTCATCAGGATCGGCAGGCCCAGGAACAGCAGCACCAGGCTGTAGACGCCCCCAATGATGGTCAGGGCGCCCAGGGCCGGGATCAGGTGGAACACCCCCGCGATCCAGGAGGCGGTCATGGCGTAGACCGCCAGCTTCATCGCCTGCACCGGATTCGGCGTCGAACCGAAGCTGGAGGCCAGGGCGTTGATGATCAGGCCCAGCAGATACACCCCCGCCAGGTTCAGGCCGTAGGAGACGATGGCCAGCACCAGGGCGCTGACGATCGACGCATGCCCGAACGCCACGCTGCCGATCAAGGTCGCCACCGGACCGATGGCGGCCAAGATCATCGCGTAGCGGGTGAACAGGGTCTTGATCGTGGCGAACTCGCCGTCGATCACCCGCCATTCCGAGGCGGGTTGCAGCAATATGCCCTTGACCCGCGCGGTCAGGGCCGGATCGACGGCGGGTTGCGAGGGGGACGTCGGATCGGTCATGGGGCGCCTCTGGGATTCGAGCGAACAGGGTATCGGCGTCCCCGGCATTTGAAAAGCAAGGGTGTGCGACAGGTTCTCAATACCTGACTATTGCAAAGGTTGCGCATACGTCCGGCTTTGTCGTGGCGATGGCGCAAGCGACGCCGGCCCCGACCTGCTAAGGAAGCCCATGGCTCGCGATTCCGCCCTCTATGTCTGTCAATCCTGCGGCGCGGTTCACGGCAAATGGTCGGGCCAATGCGGCGCCTGCGGCCAGTGGAACACCCTGAGCGAGGAAAACCGCTCGGCCCCGCCCGGCGCCATCAAACCGTCCGCCGCCTCGGCGCGCTCGCGCGGAATCCAGTTCGAAACCCTCCAGTCCGACGCGCCCGAACCGCTGCGCATCGCCACGGGAGTGGCCGAGTTCGACCGGGTCTGCGGCGGCGGGGTCGTGCCGGGCTCGGCCATCCTGCTCAGCGGCGATCCGGGCGTGGGCAAGTCCACCCTCTTGCTGGAGGTGGCGGCCAAAGCGGCCCTGCGCGGCGCCCGCGTGGCCTATATCTCGGGCGAAGAGGCGGTCGAGCAGATACGCGCCCGGGCCAAGCGCATGGGTCTGGCCCAGGCGCCGGTCGAACTGGCGGCGGCGACGGCCTTGCGCGAAATCCTGGGCACGCTGAAGCGCGAACGGTTCGACATCGTCATCGTCGATTCGGTCCAGACCCTGTGGTCCGACATGCACGACAGCGGCCCCGGCTCCATCACCCAGGTCCGGGCCTGCGCCGGCGAACTGGTGCGCCTGGCCAAGAACGACGGCCCTGCCATCGTCCTGGTCGGCCACGTCACCAAGGACGGTCAGGTCGCCGGCCCGCGCGTGGTCGAACACCTGGTCGACGCCGTCATGACCTTCGAGGGCGAGCGCGGCTATCCGTTCCGCATCCTGCGGGCCGGCAAGAACCGCTTCGGCGCCACCGACGAGATCGGCGTGTTCGAAATGGGCGACAGCGGCCTGCGCGAAGTGGCCAATCCGTCGGCCCTCTTCCTGGGCGAGGGCAAGGAGCGGGCGCCGGGCGCCGCCGTCTTCGCCGGGATCGAAGGATCGCGGCCGGTGCTGGTCGAGATGCAGGCTTTGGTGTCCAAATCCGCCTATGGCACCCCGCGTCGGGCAGTGATCGGCTGGGAGACGGGGCGTCTGGCCATGGTGCTGGCGGTGCTTGAGGCGCGCTGCGGCTTCGGCTTCGGCGATCAGGACGTCTATCTGAATGTCGCAGGCGGCTTGCGCATCAACGAGCCCGCCGCCGATTTGGCGGCGGCGGCGGCCCTTATCAGTTCGGCGACCGGCGTCTCCCTGCCTCAGGGTTGCGTCGTCTTCGGCGAGATCGGCCTGTCGGGCGAGGTCCGCAGCGTCGGCCGCGCCGAGGCCCGCCTGCGCGAGGCGCAGAAGCTGGGCTTCGATCAGGTTCTCGCCCCGCCCCTGACCGCCAAGACCAAGGGCGTGAAGGTCACATCCGCCGCCCGCCTGACGGATGTGGTCGAACGAATCTCGCAGAACCGCTATTAAGAGATCGATGATCGCGCCTTCATCTCAGTTCGTCATCCTCGCCCTTGTGGCGAGGATCCATGGACTCCGTCGAGGACGGGGCTCGCCGGCGGCGGCCGGCGCATGGATCCGGGGCCTAGCCTAAGGATGACGGGCCGAGGGGTTGGCGAGGCGCATTGGAGAGCAAGGCCTACGTGACCGGATACGACGTCTTCGCCATCGTGGTGATCCTGTTCTCCGTCGCCGCCGGCTGGGTGCGGGGCGGGGTGCGCGAGATCATCACCCTGCTCAGCGCAATCTTGGCCGCCCTGGTCGCCCTGATCGCCCTGCCCTGGACCGCAGGGTTCGCCCGCGCCTTGGTCGATCCCGAATGGGCCGGGTCGATCCTGGCCGCCGTCCTGACCTTCTTCGTGATCTATTTCGGCCTGCGCTTGATCGGCGGAATGCTGTCTAAGGGGGCCAGGGACCATCCGCATCTGGGGGTGGCGAACCGGGTCTTCGGTTTCGTGATCGGGGGCTTGCGCGCCCTGATCCTGATCGGGGCGGTGCACCTGGTCGTCGTCGCCGCCCTGCCGGGCGAGCGTACGCCGCGCTGGCTCTCCGGCGCCGCCCTCTATCCGATCAGCGCATTGGGCGCGCGAACGATCCAGATCGTCCTGCCCAGCATCGGTCGGGGCGCCGACGCCATCACGCCCGTCGTCGATTCATCCGTACGCAGGGGGTTTTCCGACGGCGAAGCCTTGCCCCCGACGCAATCAGAGCCTAACTCGCGCCGCGAAGCCGCCCCTTAAGTTTCCCCAGGTCATCGGAGCCCACGATGCGCCACCAAATCGCCGATCCCGTCGTTCACCGCGAACACTGGCGCGAGCCGGAGGACGATCAACTCCGGCTGGAGTGCGGCGTTTGCGGCGTCTGGGGCGCCGAAGAGGACGAGGGCTCCGCCGTCGTCGCCCTGGGCCTGCACGCCTTGCAGCATCGCGGCCAGGAGGCCTGCGGCATCGCCAGCATCAAGAACGAGCGCTTCTACACCGAACGGCACCAGGGCCTGGTGGGCGAGGCCTTCGGCGGCGCCGACCTGATGAAGCGGATGCCGGGGCGGGCGGCCGTCGGCCACACCCGCTACTCCACCGCCGGCGGCAGCTTCCTGCGCAATATCCAGCCGATGTTCGCCGATCTGGACCAGGGCGGCATCGCCATCGCCCACAACGGCAATCTGACCAACTTCAAATTCCTGCACAGCCAGTTGGTCGGCGAAGGGGCCATCTTCCAGTCCACCTCGGATTCCGAAGTCATCCTTCATCTGATCGCCCGCAGCCGCAAGGCCAAGATCGTCGACCGCTTCATCGACGCCCTGGCGCGGATCGAGGGCGGCTACGCCCTGGTCGCCCAGACCCGCCACAAGATGATCGGCGCGCGCGACCCGCTGGGCATCCGTCCCCTGGTGCTGGGCCAGATCGGTCAGGCCTGGGTGCTGGCGTCCGAGACCTGCGCGCTGGATATGATCGGCGCGACCTTCGTGCGCGACGTCGAACACGGCGAGGTCGTGGTCATCGACGAGAACGGCCTGGAATCGATCAAGCCCTTTCCCGCCCGCGCCGCCCGCCCCTGCCTGTTCGAGTACGTCTATTTCTCACGCCCGGACTCGGTCGTGAACGGCCGCTCGGTCTATGAGGTGCGCAAGGAGATGGGCCGGGGCCTGGCCCGCGAACTGGGGGTCGAGGCCGACATCGTCGTGCCGGTGCCCGATTCCGGCGTCCCCGCCGCCCTGGGCTACGCGCAGGAAAGCGGCATTCCCTACGAAATGGGCATCATCCGCAGCCACTATCTGGGGCGCACCTTCATCCAGCCCAGCCAGGGCGCCCGCCAGAAGGGCGTTCGAATGAAGCACAGCCCCAACAGATCGGCCCTGGCGGGCAAAAGAGTCGTGCTGATCGACGATTCCATCGTGCGCGGCACGACCTCGGTGAAGCTGGTCCGCGCCGTGCGCGCCGCCGGCGCCACGGAAGTCCATCTGCGCTCGGCCAGCCCGCAGATTCTCTATCCCGACTTCTACGGCATCGACATGCCCGAGCGCGCCCAGTTGCTGGCCGCCAACAAGACCCTGGATGAGATGCGCGAGTTGCTGGAGGTCGATTCCCTGGGCTTCCTGTCCATCGACGGCCTTTACCGCGCCATGGGCGAAACCGGCCGCGACAACGCCAACCCCCAGTTCACCGACCACTATTTCACCGGCGACTATCCCACCCGCCTGCTGGATCGCGAGATCGAGGAAGGCGGCCGCGAGTTCGGCGCCAGGCAACTGTCCCTGCTGGTCAGCGCCTAGGTCCCGGCTCTTGGCTTGAAGGGGCGGGCCGCGCTATCAGCGGCCATGTCCGAACTTCCACTGAACGACCGTATCGCCCTTGTCGTCGGCGCCTCGCGCGGCATTGGCTACGAGAGCGCCCTGGCGCTGGCCAAGGCCGGGGCGCACGTCATCGCGACGGCGCGCACCCAAGGCGGTCTGGAAGAGCTGGACGACGCCATCTTCACCGCCACCGGTCGCCACGCGACCCTGATCCCGTTCGATTTGGTAGACGGCGGGGCCATCGACCGGCTGGGCGGCGCCATCTTCGAACGGTTCAAGCGGCTGGACATCTGGGTTCACGCGGCGGCGACCATGGGGCCGTCGGGCCTGACGCCGGTCGCCCACGCCGACCCGCGCGAGTTCGCCAAGGTCGAAAAGACCAACTTCACCGCCGTCTATCGCCTGATCCGCTCGCTGGAGCCGCTGCTTCGCGCCTCGGACGCCGGGCGGGCCATCCATCTGACGACCAGCGTGGCGACCGCGCCCCGCGCCTTCTGGGGCATGTATGCGGCGACCAAGGCCGGCGCCGAGGCTCTCATGAAGGCCTGGGCCGACGAGGTCGAGAGCACCCCGATCCGCGTCAGCATCGTCGATCCCGGCCGAATGCGCACCGCCATGCGCGCCCAGGCCTATCCGGGCGAAGACCCGTCCGCCCTGCCCCATCCCTCCGAGATCGCTCCCCTGATCCTGGACCTGGCCCGCGCCGACGTTCAGCCGCCCCTGAGCGTCAGGTTCCGCGACTGGCGGGCCGGTCCGACGCCCGACGCGCTGATCTGAACGGCTCCTAGCCGAGACCATCCAGCATCTCGGCCAGTTCCGTGGGCCAGATCGTTTCATTCGACGCCCGGATGTCGGCGACATCCCACCATCGGTGTTCGACCAGCACCCTTTGCTCTTCCTCGGTCCAGCCCTCGGGCGACAGGTCGAAATCCCGGGTGCGCAGCAGGAAGAAGCGCTGGTCCACATTGGCCATTCGCCCGTCCGGAAGGCGAAAGCGCACACGGACGCGCGCCACCTGCGGCCCCGGATCGGCGACGCTCAGCCCTGTCTCTTCGAACAGTTCACGCCGGGCGGCGTCCTCATAGGTTTCGCCCGGTTCGCAGCCCCCGCCGGGCGTGGCCCAGAAGGCGGTCCCCGTCAGCGGCCCTTCGGCATAGACGAAGCGAAACAGCAGCACCCGCCCCCGCCTGTCCAGGATCAGCCAGCGCGCGGTTGGCCGGTCGGGCAGGACGGTGGACGCTTCGCTCATGGGATCAGCGCGCGACCCTCAACGCTTGACGCCGCCCTTCTGGCCGGTGCGGACGCGGCCCGAGCGCGAGACCTGGCGGGCGCCGCCGCGGGCGCCCTTCTGGACCGCCACGGACGAACCCGCCTTTTTCGACGCGCTGGCCTTCAGGCCGCCCAGCATCTTGGGTTGCGCCTTACGCGCCTTCTTCTGCTCCAACGCCTTGCCGGGCAGGCGGGACAGGGCCTCCTCCTTTTCCGCCTTCTGCACGCGGCGGGGGGCGGTCTTGGCCGCGCCTTTGAACCGTTCCGGCCCCGACTTTGCGCCGCCCTCGGCATAGGGGTTGTTCCCGCTGGACTTGACGTTCAGCCGGATCGGCGTGCCGGGCAGGTCGAAGCTCTCGCGGATCGAATTGACCAGATAGCGTTTGTAGTGCTCTGGCATCGCCTCGGCCCGGTTGGCCATCAGCACGAAGGTCGGCGGCCGCGCCTTGGTCTGG
This sequence comes from Brevundimonas sp., assembly GCF_003248455.1. Taxonomy (GTDB): domain Bacteria; phylum Pseudomonadota; class Alphaproteobacteria; order Caulobacterales; family Caulobacteraceae; genus Brevundimonas. The sequence goes on along the minus strand of NZ_QFNM01000005.1, from coordinate 151,118 downwards.
GCGATGTATTTCGGCTTGATCCGCTTGCCGTCCACGGCGGGGGGCGGGTGCCGCTGGGTCGCCATGGACAGCCAGGTGTTCAGATCCTTGGTCTTCACCTTGACCGACCAGGTGTCATAGGCCTGGAGCACGGCGGGCATCAGCCGTTCGACGCCGCGGCCGCTGTGCGACGACAGGGCGACGAAGGGCGAACCCTTCAACTGCGGCAGCTTGTCCTCGGCCATGGCCTTCAGCTTGGCCATGCGGGACTGGGGCTCTTCCTCCAGGTCCCATTTTGACGCGACATAGACCAGGGCGCGGCCCTCGCGCTCGACCAGATCGGCCAGTTGCAGGTCCTGGGTGTCGAAGGCGTCGTCCTTGTCCATCATCAGGATGACGACTTCGGCGAAGGTGATGGCCCGGATGGTGTCGGCGACCGACAGCTTCTCCAGCTTCTCCTGCACCCGCGCCTTGCGGCGCATCCCGGCCGTGTCGACCAGACGGATGTTCTTGCCTTCGAACTGCCAGTCGACCGAGATGGAATCGCGGGTGATGCCCGCTTCCGGCCCGGTCAACAGCCGGTCGTCGCCGATCAGGCGATTGATCAGGGTGGACTTGCCGGCGTTCGGCCGACCGATGACGGCGATGCGGATCGGCTTGTCCGGCTCGTCGATCTCCTCGACGAAGATGTCCTGCGAGGCGTTTACGATGGCGGCGTACAGATCGGCCATCCCCTCGCCGTGCTCGGCGGAAATGGCGACGGGCTCGCCGAAGCCCAGGGCGTGCGCCTCGCCGACGCCGCCGCCGCTCTCTCGGCTTTCGGACTTGTTGGCCAGCAGGATGACGGGCTTGTGGACCTTGCGCAGGCGCTCGGCGAAAATCCGGTCCAGCGACGTCACGCCCTCGCGGGCGTCCATCATGAACATGATCAGTTCGGCGTCGTCCAGCGCGGCCTCGGTCTGCTCGCGCATCCGGGCCTCCAGGCTTTCGTCGGCGACGTCCTCGTAGCCCGCCGTGTCGATCAGCGTCAGGTCCATGTCGCCGATATTGCCGTCGGCGTAGCGCCGGTCGCGGGTCACGCCGGGACGATCGTCGACCAGCGCCAGACGCTTGCCGACGAGGCGGTTGAACAGGGTCGACTTGCCCACATTGGGGCGGCCGACGATGGCGACCTTCAGAGCCATGTCGGCTTTCTAGCTTAGTTCGGGCTGAAAATCAGCGGATGCAGATCAGTTGGCCGTTGTCGGTCAGCACATAGAGGGCGCCGTTGTAGGCGGCCGGGGCGATATAGGCGGGGGCGCCCAGCTTCAGCGTGGCCTGGGCGGCGCCGGTCTTGGGATCGAACGCCACGGCCTCGCCGAACGAATTGACCATCACCAGACGATTGGAGGCCAGGAGCGGCCCCGACCATTGCGGACGGATGGTGCGGCGGCCGAAGGTCAGGAAGCCGCCCTCGCGGCGTTCGCGGCCCTCGTTCAACTCGCGCGTCCAGTAGATCTGGCCAGTGTCGCGGTTGACGGTGATCAACTGGCCCGCCTTGGAAACCACGAACACCGCGTCCCCGACCGGCAGGGGCGCGTTGACGCCCGTCACCGGCAATTGCCACTTGGGCTGGCCCGAGCGCAGGTCCAGGGCCGACATGACGCCGGAGTGGCTGACGCCATAGACCATGCCCCGGCTGATGACGGGGCGGCCCGCCACGTCGCGAACCTCGGACAGGGCGCTGGTGCGGCTGGTGCGCGACAGGGTCTCTTCCCACACCGCCTGGCCGTTCAGAGTGCTCAGCGCGACCAGCTGGCCCGAGGCGAAGGGGGCGACGACCGTGGTGCCGCTGACCGCCGGGCTTGAGGCGCGCATCACCCGCGCCGGCTCGGCGATGCCGCGATAGGTCCAGTCCTGGGCGCCGGTGGCGGCGTCGAAGGCGAACAACTGGCTGTCCACGTCGACGACGAAGACGCGGTTTCCAGAAACGGTCGGGGCGCCGTGGATCGGGGCGTCCACCTGCTGGGTCCAGATCACCGCGCCGGTGTTGGCGTCCAGCGCCGACATGGAGCGATAGCCCGACGAGACGAACACCTTGCCCGCGCCGACGGCCACGCCGCCGCCGAACCCGCCGTTGCGGTCGCGATCCGCGTTCTTGACATTGACCTTCCACAGCACCGCGCCGGTGTCGGCCGACACCGCCGAGACAGTCGATTCGCCGTCCAGCACGAAAACCTTGCCGTCCGCCGCCACGATGGGCGCCATGACGTTGCCGACGCGCGCCGAGCCGGAGCCGACGCCGCGCTTCCAGGCGATCTGGAACTCGGGGGCGGCGATGACGTGTTCGACCAGGTTCTCGGCCGTGCCGCCGGGCTGGGTCCAGGCGGTGACGGCCTGCGGGCCGGGCAGGAAGAAGTCGCGGCCGGATAGGGCGGCCGACGGCGCCAGCTGCTGATCGAACTCCAGCACCGAAATCCGGTCGCCGGCCGAGGCCGTCGCCTTGGCGTCTTCCTTGCCGCCCAAGCCGAAGGGCAGGTTGCGGCGCACGGTGCCGCACGACGCCATGGTCGCGGCGACGCCGCAGATCAGCGCGACTTTCAGAACTCGGTTCATCTGGGGCGTCCTAGAAGGGGTCGTCACTGTTGGGCGGACGCGGCCGCAGGGGCCGCGGAAGCCGCAGAGGGAGTCGGCGCGTTGGCGGCGCCGACGGCGGGCGGCGTGGCCTTGGCGGCGGCGTCGATGATGGGCTTCAGCGCGCCGACGGTTCCGGCGTCGATGCTTTCCACGGCGATCTGAGCCCGCTGACGGATCGAATCCGGCACGTCCTGGCCCAGTTGCAGCTGGACGAAGACCTCGCGCGCCTCCTTGGTCTTGCCGTGTTGCAGGCGGGCCAGGGCCAGGGCTTCCTGGGCGAAGGCGTGCAGCGGGCGCTTGTCCTCGGCCAGCGGCTCCAGCCGCTTCTCGATATCGGCCAGCGGCGCGGTGTCCATGATCAGGAACGCGGCCTTCAGCGCGGGCGGATCGGACAGGATCGGATCGCTGGACGCCTTGGACGCCTCGTCGAACAGACGCACCGCCTCGGGGAATTTGTTGGCGCTGACGGCCAGGCCGGCCTGCTGCTGCAGCGCCAAGGTCTTATAGGCGCCGTTGCCCTCCTTGACCGCCTCCTCGAAGGCGGCGCGGGCGTCCATCGGCTTGTCGGCGCGCAAGGCCTCCATGCCGCGATCATAGGCTTCGGCGGCCTTGGCGGCCTTGTTGGAGTTCAGGCTGTCCCAGCCCCACCAGCCCAGGGCGCCGATCAGGGCGACCGCCAGCACGACGCCGGCGACCGGCAGCCAGGTGCGGGCGAGGCGCTTCAACTTCTCGGAGCGAAGCTCCTCCTCGACCTGCTCGAAGACATCAACCACTGAAACGTCGCCCCAAAATCGCGAATGCAAACCGGCGCGGACCCTAGAAGGTCGGCGCATGGGCCGCAACGTCGTCCGTTACTGCGACGCCGGCTTTTTCGAGAAGTAGGTCTCGACTTCGGCAGGAAAACGGCGGGTTTTCACATCGGCGGCGAACGCGGCGGCGGCCCGGTCGATCTCGCTGCGCAGATCGGCGTATTTGCGTACGAACCGGGGCGTCCAGTCGAACATCCCCAGCATGTCGTTGACCACCAGCACCTGGCCGTCGCAGGCAGCCGAGGCCCCAATGCCGATGGTCGGGACATCCAGCGTCTCGGTGATCTCGCGCGCCAACGATTCGGCGACGCCCTCGATGACGATGCAGAAGGCGCCGGCCTCCGCCGTGGCGCGGGCCTCGGCCAGCACTCGGTCACGCTCGCCGTCGGTCCGTCCCTTGGCCTTGAACCCGCCCTCGGCCAGGATCGCCTGGGGACGCAGGCCGACATGGCCCATGACCGGGATGCCGCGCCGGACCAGAAAGGCGACGATCTCGGCCAGTTCGACGCTGGTCTCCAGCTTCACCGCCTGGGCGCCGGTTTCCTTCATCACCCGCACGCAGTTGGCGTAGGCCGTCTCCTTGCCGCCTTCGTAGGAGCCGAACGGCATGTCCACGACCACCAGGGCGCGTCGAGCGCCCCGCATCACCGCCTGGCCGTGCAGGATCATCATCTCCAAGGTCACGCCGACCGTATTGGGCAGGCCGTGGACGGCCATTCCCAGGCTGTCGCCGACCAGCAGCACGTCGCAATGCGGGTCCAGCAGCGCCGCCATCGGCGCGTCATAGGCGGTCAGGCAGACGATCGGCTCGCCTCCCTTGCGCCCCGCGATATCGGGCACGGAGAAGCGTTTGACGGTCTCCTGAACGTGAACGGACATCTTGGGGCCTCCCTGGCGTAAGGGCGTCAGATAGGCCGGCGTCCGCCCGGTGTCACCTCACACGTCCTGCGACAGCTTCATCATGCCCGCCGCCAACAGGGCGATCACGGCCCCGGCGGCGATCCAGAAGGTCAGCACCCCCGAACCGCCGATCAGGTCCAGACCGCCCAGGCCCAGATCGCCGAAGCCCAGGGCTTGCAGCCCGGTCCGGGCCGCCCCCTGCGCCGTCATCGCCGCCGCGTGCGCCGCCTGCGACAGGGTGGTGTCGCCCTCGGCCGTGAAGTTGAAGTTCACGCCCTCGCGCACCGCCAGGCCCCCGCCGACCAGTCCGGCCGCCGTCAGGGTCAGGGCGCGCCAGCGCGAGCGTTTCTCCAGCCTGGCCTGGAGCGTGGCCAGGAACAGCGCCTCGTCGGCCAGTCGCGGCGTCTGCGCGAACAGCCGTTCGATCGCCGGATCGAATTCGTCAGCCGACATGGACCGACCTCCCGCCTGAGCCGTGCGCCGGCGACAGCCGCGCGCGGAGTTTATCCAGACCACGTTTGACATGGGACTTCACCGTGCCGAGCGGCAAATTCATGGCCGCAGCGATTTCGGGATGGGACATCCCCGCGCCGTGGCACAGGGACACGCAGACACGCTCGCTCTCGCTCAGGGTCTTCAGCGCCTCGTCCAGGTCCATCAGGCCGCCGTGGTCAATCCCGACATCCGCCCGTTCGGCCTCGGCCTCGGCCACATAGCGGGCTTCCTTGGCCACTCGTTTCAGATACAGGCGCGCGGCGATCTTCTTGATCCAGCCCGCAAACGTCCCCTGCCCGCGAAACTCCGAACATCGCTGGAAGCCCTGCAGGAAGGCGTCTTGGGCCACGTCGTCGGCCAGGGACGGCGCGGCCCCCATGCGGCGCAACAGGCCCCGCACCGCCGAGCCGTGCCGGCGGACCAGTTCGCCATATTCCCGCCGTCCGCCGGCGGCCGCCTGGGCCGCCAGCTCGACGTCGTGGAAATCGCGCAAGGATTTGCTCATGACGTTTCCCCCTTCAGGCGAACGTCAGGCCTTGTTCGGGTTGAAGAAGCCCAGGACGATGAAGGCGATCCCGATGGCTACGGGAATGCAGGCGACGCCCAACAGAGGGTTGGCGATCCCGCCGTTCCATTCGTTTCCGCCCAGGTCGCTGAGCAGACCGAAGCCGCCGACGCCCACGCCGGCCGCAAGGCTCAGCACGCCCTTGCGGATGTCCTTGGTGCGAGAGGGCAGCCCCTTCTCCACGTCCTTGGTCATGGCGTCGATCAGTTCGGGCGGCAGGGTCTGGCCGTTGTCTACCGCATGGCGGACCGTCAGCTGCATCTCGCGCCGCTCGCGGTTCTTCAGGAAGGACGGGCCCACGATCACGCTGACGATCGAGGCGAAGACGATGAAGACGATGATGATGGGGGTCAGATCCATGACGCGGTCTTTCTTGATCGGTTGCAGCAGCCTGATGCGGCGGCCTTCTGACGACAAGAGGCTGCGGGACGCGAGCACGGATGCGCCGGAGGATGTGAAATCTTCGTAAGGTGACGCTCGCCGCATGGTTTGCCTCGCGGCCGGTTCGGTCTAACGTCCGGGATCGTCTGCAAAGGAGCGCCGCATGGCCCATGTCACCTATCGCATCGTCGAACACGACGGCGGCTGGGCCTACCAGTTCGGCGGCACCTATTCAGAAACCTTCGCCAGCCACGACTCCGCCAAGGCCGCCGCCGTGCGCGCCGCGCGCGAGCAGAAGGTGCCCGACCAGACCGCCGCCATCGAATACGAGACTGCGAACGGCCAGTGGGTCACGGAAAGCGCCGACGGCCACGACCGGCCCAGCACCGAGGTCGAGGACTGATCCCCAAATGATGGCGCGCCGCAGCCTGCTGGGCGCCGTGGCGCTGACGCCGCTCGCGGCCTGCGCCGCCGTCCCGCCAATCCGTCCGGCAGTCGAACTCAAGCTCGTCACCTTCAACATCTGGCACGATCAGGGCGACTGGGCGGCGCGCCGTCCGTTGCTGGTCGCGGCGCTGAAGGCTCAGGACGCCGACGTCATCGCCCTACAGGAGGTGTTGCAGGACTCCGCCGTCGGGTTGGAAAATCAGGCGGCCATGCTGGCGCGCGAGCTGGGCGGCTATCGCGTCGCCTTCGTCTCCACCGACCCCGAGGGCGCGCCTCGCCGTTACGGCAACGCCCTTCTCACCCGCCTGCCCGTTCTGACCGAGGCCTCGACCCGGCTTCAGCCGCTGGACGACTATCGAACCGCCCTGCGTCTTCGCGTGACGGTCCAGGGTCGCCCCGTCAATGTGGTCGTCACCCATCTGGCCTGGCAGGACGACGCCGGCTCGGTGCGGGCGCTCCAGATCGCGTCCCTGCTGGACTGGCTGCCGAACGACGGCGCGCCCCTGGTGATTCTGGGCGACTTCAACGCCGCCCAGGACGACTCCGGCCTGTCTGTCCTCATCGGCCCCCGGTTCTTCAGCGCCCTTCCGCGCGGTTCGGTCGCCACCACCCTGAACCCGGCCAGGGGCCATCCGAACCGCGTCATCGACCACATCTTCGCCGAGCGATCGGCCTTCGCGCCTGTCGCTGCTCATCTGTTCGGCGACACGCCCACGAACGGCGAATATCCGTCCGATCATTTCGGCGTGGCGGCGACGCTGCGCCTTATTTGAAGGCGGCCTCGTAAAGCTCGGGCTTGAACCCGACCAGCCGCCTGTCGCCCAGGTCCAGCACCGGCCGTTTGATCATCGACGGCTGGGCCAGCATCAGGGCGACGGCCTTGGCCTTGTCGATTCCGGCCTTGTCGGCGTCCGGCAGTTTCCTGAACGTGGTCCCGGCGCGGTTCAGCACCGTCTCCCACCCATGTTCGTCGACCCATTGGCCCAGCCGGCCCGCATCCGCCCCGGCCTTCGTGTAGTCGTGGAAGACATGGTCGACCCCATACTGCTCCAGCCAGACCCGCGCCTTCTTGACCGTGTCGCAGTTGGGAATGCCGTAGAGGGTGGGGTTCATGCGATGCTCCTCGATGCGGCGGACGTAGCTCAGGCGCCGACTTCACCCAAGCCGCCCCCTTAAAGCGTCGCCCGCCTTCAGGCCAACAAGCCCGCCAGAACGCCCACGCCGGCGATCAGCAGCGATCCAACCATCATGACGGCGCTGATGGCGATCTGGAGCACCAGAGCCTTGCCCAGGCCGACGGCGCCCCCGCGATACCAACGCCCCCGGCCCATCCTCAGGAAGGTCGCCACGCCTAGAAGGAACAGGACGATGCTGCCGATCATCGCAACGGGCCCCGTGCCGAAGACGAACCAGAACAGCGGCGTCATCGGCACGGTCCAGGCGTTCAGATAGGCGAAGGCGGCGCGAAAGCCTCGACGCCAGCCCAAGTCCTCGGCGTCCCAAAGACGCAGGAACGGCAGGGCCGCCAGGGCGTAGAGCGGCGCCATCAGCGGCACGGTGACGAACGACATCCAGCCGTCGGCCGCAGCCATGAAGGCGTCGCGCGACTTGCCCGACTGGGTGATCAGCGACGTCAGCAGGTCCGGCGGCAGTTGATCCAGAACCCCGTCGATTCCGCCCCGCAGAAACACGATCAGCATCAAGATCGCGTTCAGCCCCAGATACAGCTTCAGCGGCTTGGCGTAGACCCCGCCGCCGGTCGGCCCCTCGATCATCCAGGCCTGAAGCACCAGGCGCGGACGAATCAGCAGATCCCGCACCGTGCGGATGTCGACGCCGCCAAAGCCCAGGGCGTCCTCGGACAGGTCCTTGAGCGCCTGTTTGCGCGTCTCGCCGTCGGTCGTCATGGATCGTCCCCTTGCAAGGGGCATGCATACACCGACCGATTGCGGGCGCAAACGCGCCCTGGCCTCAGAACCGCTTGGTCAGGGCGACGCTGAACACCCGCCCGCGCGGATCGGCGACGACGGGATCGTAGCCCAGGGCGAACTGGGCCAGGGGCGGCGCCTTGTCGAACACATTGACCACGCCCAGCGCCAGGTCGATATCGGCGCCGAGGGTGCGGCTGTACAGCATATCCGCCGTCGTCTGGCTGGCGATGGTCGTATCGGTTATGCCGCTGCGGTCGTTGCGATAGCCGTCGGTATAGTGGACCAGGGCCGTCAGGGCGCTCGTCCCGCCGCTCCATCCCAGGGCGAACTCTCCGCGATTGCGCGGCAGGGACCGGCCGATATTGCTCAGATTGGTCGAGCCGACGCCCGATGTCCTGGCCGCCCCGTCGTTCAGCCGGATGTCGTAGCGGTCGACATAGGTCCAGGTCGCCGACGCCGTCGCCCGCCCGCCCCACAGGTCGCGGCCATAGCGCGCGGCCAAATCAAGCCCCTGCGTCTCGATGGACGAGGCGTTGATGAAATACAGCTGCACGAAGGTCAGGGCGCCGCTGGGCGAGCGGGTGATGCGCGCCTGCGCCGGGGTTCCTGTCCGCCCCGCCGCCGTATCGGCCGCCGCCTGGTCGATAAGGCCTTGCGCCGACTCCTTGATCACCTGGTCTGTATAGTCGAAGCGCCAGGCGTCAACGCTAAGCTCCAACCCGTCCAGCGGCCTCCACAAGGCGCCCAGGCTCAGGCTCTCGGACTTCTCGGGCTTCAGCCCCGCATCGCCCGAGGTCAGGGTGTTGACGAAGACGAAGGCGCCCCGGTCGAACACCGACGGCTGCGACGCCTGGGCGCCGGACTGGGCGTAGACCGACGGCGCGCGGAAGCCCTGGCCCCACGAGGCCCGCAGCGCCAGCCTGTCCGTCGCATCCCAGCGGATGGCGGCCTTGGGACTGAACCGTCCCTCCCCGTCGTAGGATTCGTAGCGGCCGGCCAACTGCCCCTCGATCCGCTCGCCCAGATGGAGGCGCGCCTCGGCGAAGGCGGCCAACGCCTCCTGATCGCCCTCGAAGTCGGGCGAATAGCCGGCCGTCAGCAGGTCTCCGGCGTTGACCAGATCGCTCCAGTCGTGCCGGAAGCCGCTGCGGCGATACTGGACGCCCAGCGCCATATCGAGCGCCCCGCCGTCCCAGGCCAGGGCCTGACCGCTGGTCGCGGCGTCCGCCGTGGTCAGGCTCGCCGCGCCCCGCAGGCCGGTATAGCCGATCAGGCTGTCGATCAGGGCCGCGCCATTAGCCGTGCCGGTCCCCAGCCAGGCGCTGCCGAACGGATTGAAATACTGGCAGGCGCCGACGCCCGCCGTCCCCGTCGCCGGATCGCAGCCCGCCCCGCCGAAGCCGTTCAGCGCACTTTGCAACGCGCTGCCGATCGTATCGGGCTTGTCGTATGCGACGTGCTGGCGGCTGCTGTTCGCGGCCAGGGTCCAAGTCCAGCCATTGGCGAACCGTCCGTCCAGGCCCGCTGACAGTCGCCAGGTCTCGTATTCGAAATCGGCCGCCGAGGCCCCGGCCTCCGCCCCCAGCAGCCGCCCCCGAAACAGCACCGCCTCGCCGAACGGATTGTCGGGGTGCGAGGCCGGGACCGTCAGCGATTGCGCCAGGATCGGCAGGGACGGCGTCTGGCGCGCGCGGGTCCGGGTCGACGACCAGGCCGCTTGCAGCGACAGGTTCATCTGTCCGATGGGCCGGCGCCAGTCGGCGAACGCTTGCGTCCGGATCTCCTCCGGCGCCAGGTCGAAGAAGTCCGAATAGTCCAGCCGGCAGAAGGCGTCGCTCGGCGTGTTCAGATAGGCGCTGGCGAAGGCCGGGTCTCCGCAGGCCGGGTCGGGCGAAAAGCCGTTGCGGCTGGGCCGGAAATAGGACCCCGGCTGGCCATAGCTGGTCACGGCCGTCCAAGCCGCCCGGCCGTAGCGTTCGGCCTGGGTGAAGTCCCGTTCGTCCGATCCCAGGGCCGACCGGTGGAAATGCGACGCCGCCAGCGTCAGATTCCCGCCCAGCAGGTCCAGTCCGCCGATGGCCTGGATCACGCTCTCTTCCGACCCGTCGGCGCCCGCGTATTTCGCCGAAACTTCGGGCCGGCCCACGTCGTGACGCGTGATGAAGTTGACCACGCCGGCCACCGCATCCGAGCCATAGACGGCCGATGCCCCGTCCTTGACCACCTCGACCCGCTGAAGCGCGATCATGGGTACGAGGGAGTTGATGTCCACGAAGGCCGAGCCGTCGGTTGCGACCACGGCGCTGGTCGTCCAGCGCTGGCCGTCCACCAGGACCAGGGTCGAACCGAGGCCGAGATTACGCAGATTGAACTGGGCCGTGCCCGAGCTCTGGGGCTGGTTCAGCTGATCGACCTGGGCTTCCGATCCCGCATTGGCCGTGACCAGCCGCACCAGTTGCGAGGCATCGGCGACCCCCGCCGCGTCCATGACGATGCGCCCGACCGTCTCGACCGGCGCGATCCGGTCCCCGCCGGCGATGCGGGAGCCGGTCACGACGACATCGTCCACCTGCGCCTGGTCCTGAGCGCCGTCTTGCGCCTGGGCGGGAGCGCTCGCAGCCGCCGCCAGCCACGCGCCCGAAACGGTCGCCATCAAAAGCCTGCGCTGCGCCATCGTCGTTCCCCCGCGGTCGGTGGCGGCTTCTAGCCAGCGCGGCCGTTTTGCGAAAGACAAATTTTGCAATTTTGCAATTTTTGTCGCCGGCCAGGCGATCTTGCCCGCCACGCCGCGCCGGCCGCGACGGATTGCGCAGACATCACGGGCGCCATTGATCCGGCGATGTAACCGGTTACGGTGCGCCAAAATAGAAACGGCAGGAAACAGGAAGCATGGCGAACGTTCGTCTGATCGACGTGAAGAAGGCGTTCGGCGCCGTAGAGGTGCTGAAGGGCGTCGATCTGGAGATCGCAGACGGCGAGTTCGTGGTTTTCGTCGGCCCCTCGGGCTGCGGCAAGTCCACCCTGCTGCGCACCATCGCCGGGCTGGAAGAGGCGACGACGGGCGGGGTCTTCATCGGCGATCGCAGGGTCGACGACCTGTCGCCGTCGGACCGGGGCATCGCCATGGTGTTCCAGTCCTATGCGCTTTATCCGCACATGACGGCCTACGAAAACATGGCCTTCGGCCTGAAGCTGGCCAAGACGGACAAGGCCGAGATCGACCTTCGCGTCCGCGCCGCCGCCGAGGCGCTCGGCATCACCGACTATCTGGACCGCAAGCCCAAGGCCATGTCGGGCGGCCAGCGCCAGCGCGTCGCCATCGGCCGCGCCATCGTGCGCGAGCCCGAGGTCTTCCTGTTCGACGAGCCCCTGTCAAACCTGGACGCCGCCCTGCGGGTGCGGATGCGCTACGAGTTCGCCCGGCTGCACGCCGAACTGAAGACCACCATGATCTACGTCACCCACGACCAGGTCGAGGCCATGACCCTGGCCGACCGGATCGTGGTGCTGAACGCCGGCCGGATCGAACAGGTCGGCGCGCCGATGGACCTTTACGACCATCCGGCCAATCTGTTCGTCGCAGGGTTCATCGGCAGCCCGAAAATGAACCTGCTGGCGGCCGAGATCGTCGAGGCCGCTCCGACCGGCGCGACGGTGAAGACCGCTGCGGGCGAGACGATTTGCGTCGCCGTGGATGCGGGAACGGCCAAGGCCGGCGACGCCGTCACCCTGGGCGTCCGTCCCGAACATCTGAACATGACCGGTGACGACGATGCCCTGACCGCCGAGGTCATGTTCGTGGAAACCCTCGGTGCGACGACCATGGCGCACCTGAAGCATCCGGCGTCCGAAGACACCCTGACGATTCAGCTGGCGGGCGACCTGCGGGCCAAGGCCGGCGCGCGGTTGACGCTGCACGTCCCGGCCAAACAGGCCCACCTGTTCGACGCGAACGGTAAAGCGTTCCGAAGACTCTGATCCCTCTCCTACCGGGAGAAGGAAGCCGTTCTTCAACGCATCTCTACCCGCCGCGCGCCCACCGGTATCGTCAGTTCGTCGCCTGACCACGCCGCCGCACGACCGTCGATCCGCACCCGTTCGGGCCGCCCCTGCCCCGCCGGCCATTGCAGCACGAACCCGCCTGGTGGGGTCGCCCCGTCGCCCAGGGTCAGCACATACCCCCGCCGTTCCTTGCGATAGGCGTAGGTCAGCGGGCCATAAGCGGTGCGAAGATCGCGCACCCCGACGCCCTCCCGCGTATCCAGCCACCGCTCCGGCACGCCCGCCGCCAGCACCAGGGCGTGGTCGCGGTCCCGCTCGTAGGCGAACAGGTCCAGCGCCGAGCGGATATAGTCGGAACTGATCCAGGCGTGGGGCATGTCGCCGATGAAGCGCGGCTCGCGCTTTTCGCGACCCACGACCTCGGCCCAGCCGTTCCAGGCCTCGGGCCGGCGGTCGGCCATCAGGAAGTCCAGCACCGCCAGCGCCCGCTCCTTCTGGCCCAGCCGCACGAAGGCCCCGACCAACCGCCATTCATAGGGGGTGTAGTCCTTCCACGCCGTGCGGTTGCTCAGCCGGTTCTGGGAATTCTCCCAATAGAGGTCGAAGGTTCGCGCCATCAGCTCTGGCGGCAGATTATCCTGCTCGCCCGCCGGCGACAGGGCGATGGTGGTCGAGGTGGCGTCAAAGTCGCCCCGATCCGCAGCCCCGGCGATCCAGTCGATTCCATGATGCGCCGCCGTCGCCGTGATCGAGGCGCGGATGTCTGCGGCGAACTGATCGCGCGCCGCCGCATAGCGGGCGGCGGCCTCCGCATCGCCCAGGGTCTCGGCGATGAAGACCGCATCCCTGTAGCCCAGCAGCCCCCAAAAATCGTCCCAGTAGGAATAGGCCGCCTTGTCCGAATAGCCCTCGTGGCTGATCGTCGGCGGCAGCAGGCCGTACAGGTGACGCTGCTCCGGCGCCTCGAAGGCCGCCGTCCGTGTCGAGGCGCGCAGTTCGTCCATATAGGCGATGGCCTCCTGCACCTGCGGCCAGACCTGACGAAGCAGGGCCTCATCCTTGGTGTAGCGATAGGTCTCGGCCGCCAGGAAAACGAACTCGCCGTGGCTGTCGTTCTCGGGCACCGGATCGGCGCCGCGCGCATCGACGCAGCAAGGGACCTTGCCGTTCTCGAACACATAGGGGGCGTACCAGCGCAGATAGTCGGCCGAATGCTCGGCCATGCCCAGCCGGTTCAACCCCTCGGCCATCATGGCCCCGTCGCGGATCCAGGAGCGGTTGTAGCTGCGGGTGCCGGGCTGCAGGATCGGCCCCTGACGCGACATCAGCATATGGGCCAGGGACGACTTCAGCGCGTCCTCGATCCGCTGGGCGGCGGGCGGCAGGGTCAGTTCGACCCGATCAAGTTTCGTGCGCCATTCGGCCGCCAGTCGGGTCTCAACCGTTTCCAGCACAGCCGCCGCCTGCCCCATCGGCTCAGGCGCGAGGGCGTTGCCGGACAGGGGCGACACCCAACCCACGGTGCGCGTCTCGCCGGGTTGCAGCGTCACCTTATAGGTCAGGGCGGCGGCGGCCAGACCCGTGGCGTCCGTCGTCGCCGCAGGATCGCCCGCTGGACGCAGGGCCGACGGCAGGACCAGAGACTGCGGATCGCCGCCCGTATCGAAGGTCGCCAGCGCCACCTGATCCGGCGTCGCCAGCGGCTGCACCCGAACCACGTCGTTCAAGATCAGCTGGCCGCCGTCCCAGGCGATATTCTCGACCGGGCTGACCCCGCCGGGAATGGCCAGGAACTGGCGCGGCGCGTTCACCTGCATGGGCCGTGCGGCCAGGGCCAGGGTCAAGGTCAGTGGACGGGGCGAGGTGTTGGTCAGATCGTAGCGCCCCCACAGCTGCGCCTGATCCGGCGCGCCATCGGCGAAGCCGGTGATCTTCAGCGTCCAGTCGTCGGCGGTCCATGTGACCGTCGGGATCGGCAGGTCGCCGTCCCTCAACCCCTGTTCGATGCCGACGTCGGCCCAGGTGATCAGCCGGCCGTTGTCGATGACGAAGGGTTCGATGCTGGGTCCGGCGCGACGCAGTTCGATGGCGCCGTCCTCGCCGATCAAACCGCTCTCCCCGCCCCCGTCGACGCCGACCAGCGTCCAATAGGACTGCTCCCCTGAGAAGCCGCGCGGATAAAGGCCGCGTCGGTTCTCCTTGGCCACCGCCTCGACAAACACCGTCGCGTCGGCGCCGAAAGCCAGCGGCTCGACCTCGATCTCGTTTAGCGCATAGGTTGTCGCTTGGGCCGCGCCCAGCCGCTGGCCCGCGCCGGACGAACCGACGACATCGGATGGGGCGACCGGCTTCAAAGGCTCCAACCGCAGCCAGCGGGCGGTCGCCTCCGGCGTCCTCAGCCAATCGACGCCGCCGTTTCCGCCCGCGACCATCGCCAGTTCGCGCCAGTCGCGCCCGTCCAGCGAGGTCGAGACGCGATAGTCCGCCGCCGCGCCCCGCTCGCCCCAGCGTAGGATCAGGCCGCCGAACTCGCGCTCGTAACCCAGATCCAGGGTCAGGACCGGGCTCCCGTCGATCGGCGGGGCCCAGGCGGTCCTGGCGTCCAGGTCCACGGCCCGCGCCGCGGTCGATGCGGCCAAGCCGTCGCTGGCGACCGGCTGGGGCGGGACCGCCGGATCGAGCGGCAATTCGCGAATCGACAGCTGATCGATGTCGATGAAGCCGCGACCGCCCTCGACCGCCACCACGACGAACTCGACCCGCTCGGCGCGGCGCAGTTCGGTCTCGGGGCTGGGGCCCCACGCCTTGGACACCTGGCGCCGCTTGATGACGAACCGGGTCCAGCCGCCGGGGAAATCATAGCGGGCCGTCTGTTTCCACCAGACGTTCTCGGCCGAGGCGTCGGTGAACTTGACCTCGAAGGTGTTGGTCGGCCCCGCGCCGCGCACCCAGAAGCTGATCTCATAGTTGTCGGGCAGGTCGAACGGCAGGGCGCGCGCCGCGAAGGCGTAACCCGCCTTGCCGTTGAAGTCGTAGGTCAGCCGCACCGCCCGCCCGTCATGCCCCGCGACCGAAGACACGGTCGAGGACACGTCGGTGGAGGCATCGGCCGTCCAGGCGGCGGCGTCCTCCATTTCATCCAGCACCTTCGTCTGCTGGGCGAAGGCGGGGGCGGCCATCAGGGCGACGCCGAGGGCGATGGCCGAGGTCAGAGAACGCATTCGGATTACTCCAGATTCAGTCTCCTCTCACCGTCATCCTAGGCCTTGTGCCTAGGATGACGAACTTGAAGCGGAGGAACGGCTTCGAAGATCACCCCTTCACGCTGCCCGCAAGCATGCCGCGGATGTAGTAGCGTTGCAGGGCGAGGAAGAGGATGAGCACGGGAGCGACCGTGACGACGGCGCCGGCCATCATCAGTTCGATGTCCTGCACATGCTCGCGCGACAGGGCCGCCAAAGCGACCGGCAGGGTATAGTTCGACTGGTCCGTCAAAATGATCAGCGGCCACAGGAAATCGTTCCAGCTGCCCAAGAAGACGAACAGGCCCAAGGTCACGATGATCGGCTGAAGCGTCGGCAGGACCACGCGGCGGAAGATCTGGCCCTCGCCGGCGCCGTCGATCCGGGCGGCCTCCAGCATCTCGTCGGGAATGCTCAGCGCATATTGGCGCACCAGGAACAGGCCGAAGATGGATGCCAGCCAAGGCACCAGCGCCCCGGCATAGGTGTTCACCAGCCCCATCCCCTTCAGCATCAGGAACAGCGGCAGGGTGCCGATCTGGGCCGGCACCACCAGGGCGGCGGCCAGGAACTGAAACAGCCGTTCGCGTCCCCTGAACCTCAGCTTGGCGAAGGCGTAGCCGGCCGGGACCGTGAACCCCAAGGCCAGGATCGTCGCCAGGGTCGCCAGGGCGAAACTGTTCCACAGATAGCGGCCCATGCCCTGGTTCAAAAACAGGTCGCGATAATGCTCCAGCGTCCAGGTCTTGGGCCACAGCGGCGGCGGGAAGACAGCCGCTTCGCCGGGCGCCATGAAGCTGACCGACACCATCCAGACCAGCGGGAACAGCACCACCAGGGCGATGAAGGCGACGGCCAGATTGAGCAGGATTGTGCGGATTTTCACTGATACGCCCCCACCCGCTTGGCGACGGCCAGCTGGACCAGGGTGATGGCCAGGATGCACAGGAACAGGACGAAGGCGACGGCGCTGGCGGAGCCCAGGTTCCACCATTTGAAACCTTCCTCGTACATGAAGTAGAGCACCGTCACCGTGCTCTGGGCCGGCCCGCCCTGCGTCATCACATAGGGCTCGGCGAACAGCTGAAAGAAGCTGGCCACCGAGATGATCGAGACCAGCAGCAGGGTCGGTGCGATGGCCGGCAGGGTGACATGGCGGAACTGCTTCCACGGCCCGGCGCCGTCGATGCGCGCGGCCTCGTACAGGTCGTCCGGCACGGTCTGCAGCACAGCGAGAAAGATCAGCATATTGTAGCCGAAGATCTTCCAGACCACGAACATCAGGATGGCGGGAATGGAGGTGGAGGGGTCGCCCAGCCAGTCGATTGCGGGCAGGCCGATGCTCTCAAGCCCCCAGTTGATCACGCCGTAGCGGGTGTGCAGCAGATAGCGCCAAACCACCGCCGTCGCGACCAGGGTGGTGACGTAGGGCGCGAAGAACATCACCCGCCAGATCGGCCGCCACTTCACCACCCGCGCATTCAGGATCACCGCCGCCGCCAGCGACGCCGCGATGGACAGCGGAACGCCCAGGACGGCGAAGGTCAGGGTGTTCTTCATCGCCCCCCAGAACAGGGGGTTGGTCAGCAGCCGCTCATAGTTCTGCAGCCCGACGAAACGCAGGTTGTCCAGGTCGGCCAGGGCGTAGATGTCGAAATCGGTCAGGCTGAGCAGCAAGGCCGCGAGCACCGGAATGGCGAAGAACAGGCCGATGGCGATCAAGGCCGGTGCCAAGAAGGCCCAGGCCGCACGCTCGCGGGCGCCGACGCCTCGCGCCCGTCTGGCCGGCCTGACTGTGGGATTGGCGGCGGTCATGCGGCCCTGCCCTGCTCCATCATCCAGCGGCGCTTTTCCAGCAGCCGGTCGGCGCGGCGGTCGATCTCGGCGGCGGCGCTCTCGGGCGTATGTTCGCCGCGCACCATCCGCTCGGCGACGATCTGCATCTCGGTGACGATCCGTTCCCATTCGGGAACCTTGGGCACGGCCCTCGCCCGTTCCAGCTGCCCCTTGAACGGCGCCAGCATGGGGTCGCGTTCGACCTGGGCCAGGCCCCAGGCGCTCCGACGCGCCGGCAGGTCGCCGACGATGGCGTTGAAACGCGCCTGGACGGCAGGCTCCGACAGGTATCGCACCAGAGCCCAGGCCGCGTCCTGATGCCGGGACGAAGAGAATACGGCCAGGCTGGACCCGCCCGGCGCCGACGCGCCCGGCCCCTTCGGCCCCGGCACCCCGGCCGTAGCCCATTGCGGCTGGAACGATGCCGGCAGCTTGCTGCGGAAATCGCCCACGCTCCACGGGCCGGAAAAGTAGAAGCTGAAATAGCCCTTGGCGAACTCGGTCCAGACGTTGGAAATCTGCGTCGAAGACGCCAGCGGCGCCAGGCCCTCGTCGAACAGGCTCTTGTAGAAGGCCAGGGCCGAAACGAAGCCGGGGCTGGAGAAGTTTCCGCGCGTGGCCCGGTCGCGCAGCAGGGGTTCGTCGACCTGAAGCCCGAAGGTCAGAAGCTGCTCGAACTCGTTGAGCGGCAACAGGATCGCATAGTTTCCCTGACCCGCCGCGCGCTTGACGCCGTGCATCGCCCGCTTCCATTCGGCCCAGTCCTGCGGGGGCGCCCCGAACCCGGCGCGGGCCAGCAGATCCTTGCGATAGAACAGCAGCCGCGTATCGACATACCAGGGCGTCGTCATGGCCCGGCCGCCGATCTCGTTGGTCTCCAGCACCGCCGGAAATTGGTCGCTCAGCAGGTTCGCGGCCTCGGGCGGGGTCGGTGACAGGGCGCCGATGGCAGTCAGTTCCGCCACCCAGCTGTTGCCGATCTGGCTGACGTCCGGCAGCGAGGCCCCGGCGTAGGCGGTCAGCAGCTTCTCGTGCGCCGCTGTCCACGGCAGGGGCTGAACCTCGACGCGGACGCCCGGATGGCGCCGCTCGAACTCGGGCGTCAGCTGGCCCACCGTCCCACCCTCGTTGCCCATGGCCCAAAAACGCAGCACGATCTCGCCTGATCGGCGCGGGGCGCAGGCCGCCGCCGCCCCGCCCGCCATCAGGGCCAATGCGCCGCGTCTATGGGGCGCCAGGTTCATCCGTTCATCCAGCCGCCGGTGAAGCCGGCGATGTCCAGCGCCCGCCGCAGATTCGGCTCGCCGCGCATGTAACGCCAGACGAACTCGGACCTGTGGTTCTCGGTCATGATGACGATCGGCCCCTGGTCGATGCCCAGATAGTCGCCGTCCACCCAGCCGACGCCATCCACGATCCGGCCGTGCTGCAGCGGCCCGTCCCGCACCGTCAGCGTCGGGTTGAAGCTGTCGAGGAAGCCCCATTCCGTATAGATGGCCGAACCGTATTTCGCCTTCATCGCCTTGACGCAGGGCACGACGATCTCGGGCGCGAAGGCGATGGAGCTGGCCGCCGCCGTCGGCGCTAGGGTGCCGTCGTCGCGTTCGCCCGGCCCGCGCGCGGAATAGCTGAAGAATTCGCGTTCCTTGCCGTCGATCAGCTGTTTGAAATCGCCCGGCCCGTCGCACGCCGTCAGCCCCCAGACCTCGGACGTATAGCCCGCCCAGCCGCCCGGGTTGTCGTGGGCGTATTTCTGCTGGGCGTAGACGGCGCGGCGGCTGTTCTCGAAATAGTCGAGCTGCTCGCCCAACTGAGCCGACTGGCCGCGCATCCAGGCGTCCTGGATGCCGCGGAAGTCGATGAACATATGGCTGTACTGATGGCCGAAGATGGGGGCGAAGTTCAGGTGCCAGCTGCCCCAGCGGTCGGTCCAGCTCTCGTCGTAGCTGGCGGCCCATTCGTGCCAGACATTGACCGACACCGGATACGTCGGGCTGCCGATGGCGAGCAGCAGCACCAGCATCCCCTCGTTATAGACGTGCCAGTCCGAGGGGATGAAGCCGCTTTCGGGATGCCAGCCCATGGTGATGCGGTTGTCGCGGATCACGGCCCACGGCCATTCGATCCGCTCGTAGAGGGCCTGGGCCTTCTGGCGGATTTCCGCCTCGTCGGCGTGGCGGCCGTCGAAGTATCGGGCGGCGAACAGCATGCCGCCGATCAGCAAGGCGGTGTCGACGGTGGACAATTCGTTCTGCGCGAACCGCAGCCCGGTCTCCATGTCCAGGAAATGATAGAAGAAGCCCTTGTGCCCCGCCGTTCCGGTCGGCTCCGGCCCCTGGGGCAAATCATGGAAGAAGCGCAGCGTGGTCAGGGTGCGCTCGCGCGCCTCGGCCCGGCTCATCCAGCCGCGCTCGACGCCCACGGGCCAGCAGGTCAGGGCAAAGCCGACGGCCGCCACCGAACAGAAGGACGGCGTGGGCCAGCGGTCCGGCGTCAGCCCGGTCCGGCGATCCGTGACCTTCTCGAACCAGCGGAACGTCCTCTCCTGAAGCTCCTCGATCTCACGGTCCAGCCGCAACGGACGCCGCTGCGTCCCGTTGACCGCTCCCGTGACCGCCGAATTCGCCGCCTGTTGCGCTTCGGCCATAACCGGAACCCCGACCGCCAGAGCCGCCGCACCCGCCGTTGTTCGCATCAGGAAGTTTCGGCGGTTCATGGGCACGCTCGCACAACAGAAAACGTAAAAGAAGGGGCCGCCTTCCGACAAGCGAAAGACGGCCCAGGCTCAGGTCTTAGAAGGAGTAGCGCAGACCGACTTGGAAGCTGCGCGTCGGCAGGAAGACTTCGGTTCCCGCGCCATAGCGGGGGCTGTTGAAGCCCGTGTCGAAGGACTTGTAGTTGGTGAAGTTGAAGATGTTGATCGCGTCGGCGATGAACTCCACCCGCTGTCCGCCGAAGACATCGAAGCCCTTGGTCAGGCGTAGATCGACCTGGCGATAGGCGAAGTTGAGGCCAGGCAGGAAAGCTCGCTTCTCGGGGTTTCCTGCGTTCCAACAGATGTTGGGGCCGCCGGCCGGCGCGTCCGGACAATCGTTGATGTTGTACGGCAGTCCCGAACCCAGGGTAACGATGCCTGACAGCAGGAAGTCAGCGGGCAGACCCAGCGTACCGGAGGCCACGATACGATGACGCTCGTCGGTCGACGACCGATACTTGGGCGACAGGGCCGGCACATTGTAGTCGAAGTCGAAAGCGCCGTAGCCGTTGTCCCGGCTGCCGTTCTGGGTCGCGTCCATATAGGTGTAGGCGACGTTGAAGCCCCAGCGGTCTTCGGCGTTATAGGGTTTGTCGGCGGTGATGTAGATCGCCTTGTACTCCCGTTCCTTGTCCGTGTTCTGGAAGAAGATGGCGTTTCGGAACTGGGGGAATCCGACCGATGTCGGGTTTGGACCGTTGAAGCGGCCTCCGGTCTCGTTCAAGGCGTTGGCGATGTACCAGGCGGACTCGCCCTTGGTGCGACCGGCGGCGAGGGTCAGAGCCGTCTGCCAGGCGCCGAATTTCTGGCGTACGCCGAGGTTGAACTGATCGGTGCGCGGCGGTTCGAAATCGTTCTTGACCAGGAACACCTCGCCTGAACCCGGGCTCGCCGCCAGCAGAGGGTCGAGACCGGCCGGCGTCAGATAGGACGCATTCCACGCCACGGTGTTGGTGAAGGTCGGATTACCCGACCCGTCCGTGCCCGTTTGAATCGGCGACCCATCACGCGTGAAATAGATGGTCTTGTTGAACTGGAACGGCTTGAAGCGCTCGTCGAAGGCGAAGTTGAAACCGATCCGATCATAGTAGCGGCCGGCTCCGCCGAAGACGACCGTCCGTTCGTCCCCGAAGACATCGTAGGAGAAGCCAAAGCGGGGCTGGAACGCGCCCTTGAAGGCCTTGCGATCACCGTCGGAGATGTAGTCGTTCGGATTGAAATAGGACGGGAAATCGTAACCTGGCAGATTTTGGATCGCAGCCAGCATGTCCCGGATCGAATCGGGCGTGCGATAGTCGTTGTTGACGGCGTTGTCCTCGTAGTCCCACCGGATGCCGAGGTTGATTTCCAGCTTGTCCGTGATCTGCCAGTCGTCCTGAATGTAGAGGCCGATGACGTTGTTATCCACATCGGCCGGCGGCACGGCGACGCCGAGATCCACGGCGACGGGAATCTCACGGCTTCCATTGATTTCGGGCCGGGCGTCGATGTCGTAGGTGAAGGTCGGATTGCGACCGAAATCCTTCTGAACGAAATAGTTCTGCATCGAATATTTCGCACCCATCTTGATGGTGTGCGTGCCCATCCATTCCAGGTCCGGTATGGTCAGATCGTTGCGGATCGTCGTGCTTTTCTGTTCCAGAAATTGAGCGTCGGCGCGCCCGCCGGCGGTAAAGACGGTCGAGTTCCGATTGTTGACATTATACTGGAAGCCCGCGCTCGCCGGGTTGGAGGGGCTGTCCGGCAGGTTGTCGTTAAAGATCACATACTGGCGGCCGTAGTCGCCGCCGTTGATCACCGACTGCTCGTAGCTCGACTTCAGATAGTCGATCGAGAACTCGTTCAGGAAATGCTGGCCCTGGAACTGGTGACGCAGGTTGAAGGCCTGGGTCTCGCCATTGTTGCGAGCGGCGCGGCTGGGCGCGTTCTGGCCGCTGGCGCCGCGTATGTCCTCTTCGGTCTTGTATTCGGTGCTGAGTTCCAGACGCTGACGGTCGTCGATCTGCCAGGACAGCTTGCCGAAAAAGACGTCCTGCTCGTAGGGCGTCGAGACGGCGCCGAGGTCCCCCGCGAAGAAGTCGCTGTATTCGGTCCGGTTCAGGAACGACTGGGCGACCCGGTCCTCGTCCTTGCGCTCATAGGCGCCGAAGAAGTGCAGGCGATCCTGGATGATCGGCCCGCCCAGGCTGGCGCCGTATTGCAGACGACGCACCGGGGCCTTTTCGGCGCCGCGACGCCGCGAAACCTCGTCCTGCTCGACCCAGTCGGGGTCTTGGTAGAAGACGAAGGCGTCGCCGTGGAACTCGTTTGTGCCCGAGCGGGTGACGGCGGTGATGATCGCCGAACCGGCCTGTTCGTACTCGGCCTTGAAGTTCTGGCTGATGACGCGGAATTCCTGCACGGCGCCCTGTGGGAAGGGCGTGCCGCGGCTGTCGTCCTGACCGGCGACGCCGCCGTCGTTGATCAGCGATTTGCGGTTCTGACCGTCGATGAACACATTGATCGCCTGGGCCGTCTGGCCGCCGGCCGAGATGGTTCGTTCAGTGTCGTCCTCGGTCACGCGCAGGCCGGGGGCCAGGGCGGCGAAGTTCAGGAAGTTGCGGCTGATCTGCGGCAGGTTGTTGATCTGCTGTTGGGTGACGTTGGTGGCGACCTCGGGCGTGCGCACCTCGAACACGCGACGCCCCGTGACGACGATGTCGCTCAGTTCCGTCGCGCCCTCCGTAGCCGCGCCGGTCGCGCCGGTCGCGCCCACGTCGAGATTCAGCGTGCCCACCTGGCCGAGCGAAAGGGTCACGGTTTCCTCGGCCGTCTGACCATCTGCGCTCGTCACCTGCACCCGATAGGTCCCTGGGCGCAGGCCCGATAGCACGTAACGCCCGTCGGTTCCGACGCGCGATCGGGTGGCGTAGCCGGTCGATACCTCGGTCGCGACCACGGTGGCGCCGGCCTCGGCCGTCTGCCCGTCGAAGACCGCGCCCCTAAGCGTAGTGGTCGCGTTCTGCGCCTGTGCGCCGCCGACGACCGCCAAGCTTATGGCGATGGCCGAGGCGGCGGCCAAGGCGGCCTTGCGTGTAGTGAACGGGTTCATCCTGAGTTCTCCCCTCCTGATGGGATCGGCTGGCGTCGGCATGACGGCCCTCACCCTTTGTTGAACCTGGCGGACGAAGCCGCCGCGGTGGACTGGCGCTCGACCAGGATCGGCCGAACGATTTCGCAAGCGGTGTCCTGGGCGTCGACGCTCTGGCCGGCCTGCACCAGGCCGATCAAGCGTTCGACGCCTCGGCGGCCGATTTCCGCGATATTGACGCGCATGGTGGTCAGCGCGGGCCGCATCAGGGCGGCGATAGGCACGTCGTCGAAACCGACCACCGCGATGTCTTCGGGACAGCGCACCCCGGCCTCCTGAAAGGCCAGCAGGGCGCCGACGGCCATCATGTCGTTGGCGGCGAAGACGGCGTCGGGGCGCTCGGACATGGCCAGCAACCGGGTCGCCGCGCGGTGGCCGGACGCCTGCGAGAAGTCTCCCTCGACGATGATCGGCGCCTGGCCGTCCAGGGCCGCGACATAGCCGGCGGCGCGGGTGTCGGCCTCGACGTTGCCGCCGGCCCCGCGAATATGGGCGATGCGGCGACGACCGCCGCCCAGCAGATGCCGGACCGCCGCGACCGCGCCGCCGTGATTGTCGATGACGATGGAGCCGCGCCCCGCCTCGGCCGTTCCGCCGTTCATCAGCAGCACGGGCATCCGGCCGGCGAACTCCGAGGCCAGGTTGGCGGCGCCGAGATGAGGCGACAGGACGATCATCCCGTCCACCCGCCCGCGCATGGAGCGCACGGCGGCGAGGGTGTCGTCGGCGCCGTCATGCGAACTGGACACGATCAAATGCTTGCCGTGCGCCCGCGCGGCCAGGTCCATGCCTCGGATCAGCTCCGAAAAGAACTCGCCGAACAGGTCCGGCAGGATCACGCCGATGGTGTCGTTCTTGCTGGTCGACAGGCTGCGCGCGCCGAAATGGGGGACGTATCGCAGATGTTCCACGGCATCGAGCACGCGCTGACGCGTGGCGTCGGAGGTGACGCCCAGGCCGTTCAGCACGCGAGAGACCGACGCCACCGACACCTGGGCGCGCTCGGCCACGTCGCGCATGGTGGCGGCCTTGCCGAGAGGCGACCTTTCCCGCCCGTTGGACGACGCGGCGGTCGGTGCGGCCATGTCCAATCTTCGTCTCCCTTACCCTATCGTCCCGGCCTCTTATCGAAGATCCGTCGATATGAATGTAAGCGGTTACATGACACAGGAGTCATCATGGCCGCAAGCGGGCGAGGGTCGCAATTCAACCAATTTGCGGCAGCGACAGCAGGGCCGATGAGGCGCCGGGACATAGCCGTCGCAGAACCGGCCTGAAATCTTGTTTCTTTTCAATCGCCTTGTCGACACCCATGGCCAGACGCCCATGCCGCCCGCGCGGCTTGGTCGCAGGCGCCCCGCCATAAGCCGCCGCAACCGCCGTTCGGCTTCAGGTCGCGAAGAATCGAAACTTCTTCAAACGTCCAGTTCTGAAAGTCGCCCGCGCAGGAGTTGCAGCACGGCCGAAAAATCCCGCCCGCCATGGCCGATGCCGTCGAACAGGGCGTAAAGGGCTTCGGCCTGGGCGCCCAGCGGCGTCGATGCGCCCGACTTGGCGGCCGCGTCCTGGGCCAGTTTCAGGTCCTTCAGCATCATGGCCGCGGCGAAACCAGCCTGGTAATCGCGGTTGGACGGCGCGGTCGGAACCGGGCCCGGCCAAGGATAGTAGCTGGTCACGCTCCAGCACTGGCCCGAGGATTTGGACGCGATCTCGAAGAACCGTTCGGTGTCCAACCCCAGTTTCTCGGCCAGGGCGATAGCCTCGCACGTTCCCAACATGGAAATGCCCAAGAGCATGTTGTTGCAGATCTTGGCCGCCTGGCCAGCGCCATGATCGCCGGCGCGGATGGCGATGCGGCTCATCGGCGCCAGGGCCGTCTCGACGCGCGCGAAATCCCCCTCGTCGCAGCCGACCATGAAGGCCAGGGTTCCGGCGTCCGCCGCCGCCGTTCCGCCCGACACCGGCGCGTCCGCAAAGGCGTAGCCCGCGCCCTTGGCCAGGTCCGCCACCTTTCGCGCCGTCTCGACGTCGATGGTGGAGCAGTCCAGCAGAAGGGCGCTGCTGGGCGCCGCGCCCACGATCTGTTCGGAATAGACCTTCAGCACATGGGGCCCGGCGGGCAGCATGGTGATCACCACCTCGGCGTCCTTGACCGCCTCGGCGACCGAACCGACAGGCGCGCAGCCGACCGAGGCGGCCCGCTCCAGCGCGCTGGGCGACAGATCGAAGGCGGCGACGGCATGTCCGGCCCTGGCCTGGTTGGCGGCCATGCCGCCACCCATGTTGCCCAGGCCGATGAAGGCGATCTTGGTCATGGTCTGTCTCCCTTTAGGTGGGCGCCGCCGTCAGGGCAGCGGCGTCCATTTTTCATTGTCCGGCAGGGGCGCGAACAGCTCGTCCAGCGTCGAGGCCTGAACGCCCGCCAGGTCCGCCGGCGACCATCGCGGCGCATTGTCCTTGTCCACGATCACGGCTCTTACGCCTTCCTGGAAGTCGTGCGTGGCGCCGATCCGGCCGCTGATCGCATATTCGACGGCCATATTGTCGCTGAACGACGCGGCCTTGGCGCCTTGGCGAATGTGGCGCAGCGTGACCTTTAGAGAAGTCGGCGACTTGGTCTTCAGCGTCGCCAGTTGCGTCGAAGCCCAGTCCGACCCATCGGCCTCAAGCGCCGCAAAAATCTCTTCCACCGTATCGAAGGCGAACAGTCGGTCGATAGCCGCGCGATGCGGCGCCAGCGGCGCAGGTCCTGCGTCCTTGGCGTGGCGCGCGGCCACGGCGGCCGGATCGCCGGGGGCGGCCAGCAGATCGGCCTTCAACGCCTCGACGCCCTCGCTGGGCGTGAAATGGGTGTGGATGCCCAGGGCCACTGTGTCCGCCGCCTTCAGCCGCGCGCCCGTCAGGCCGATCCAGACGCCGGTCTGGCCCGGCAGGCGCGGCAGGAACCAACCGCCCCCGACCTCGGGATACAGACCGATGCCGGTCTCGGGCATGGCGTAGGTGGTCCGTTCAGTGGCGATGCGGACCGCCGCCGGCTCCGAAATCCCGACCCCGCCGCCCATGACGATGCCGTCCACGATGGCTGTGATCGGCTTGGGATAGCCGAACAGCAGGGCGTTCAGCCGATACTCCGCCAGGAAAAAGGCGCGCGCATCCACGCCGTCGCCCGCCCCGCTGTCGGCAATCATGCGGATATCGCCGCCCGCGCAGAAGCCGCGCTCGCCCGCGTGGTCGATCAGAACGGATTGCACTGTCGCATCATAGCGCCACGCCAGCAGCGCCGCGATCATCGTCTCGCACATGGTACGGTTCAGCGCATGGATCGCCTTGGGGCGGTTCAGAGTGATGCGGCCGACGCCATTTTCGACGCGGGTGATGACATCCGCTTCGCTCATTTCGCCATCTCCCGCGCGACGATGACGCGCATGATTTCGTTCGTGCCCTCCAGGATGCGGTGGACCCGCAGATCGCGCACGATCCGTTCCAGCGGATAGTCCTTCAGATAGCCGTAGCCTCCGTGAAGCTGCAGCGCCTCGTCCGCGATGTGGAAACAGGCGTCGGTGGCCATCCGCTTGGCCATGGCGCACCATTTGGTCTTTTCGGGGTGATCGGTGTCGATGGCCCAGGCGCCGCGCAGCACCATCAGACGCGCCGCCTCCAGGTCCGTCGCCATGTCAGCGAGACGGAATTGCAGGGCCTGGAACTCGCCGATCGGGCGGCCGAACTGCTTGCGGTTGGCGACATAATCTTGCGCCGTCTCCAGCGCCAGCCGCGCCCCGCCGAGCGAACAGGCGGCGATGTTCAGACGCCCGCCGTCCAGACCGGCCATGGCGTATTTGAAGCCCGCCCCCTCTTCACCCAACAGATTGGCGACCGGCACGCGGCAGTCGTCGAACTGGACGATGGCGGTGGGCTGGGCGTTCCAGCCCATCTTCCTCTCCTGCGCGCCGAACGACAGACCGGGCGTTCCGGCCTCGACGACGATGGCGGAAACGCCCTTCGCCCCCTCCCCGCCCGTCCGGACCATGACGACATAGACGTCCGACACGCCTGCGCCGGAGATGAAGGCTTTGGACCCGTTCAGCACATAGTGGTCGCCGTCGCGCACCGCCGTGGTCCGCAGCGCCGCCGCATCCGACCCCGAACCCGGCTCGGTCAGGCAATAGCTGGCGATCTTGTCCATCGTCACCAGCGACGGCGCGAACTGCCCGCGCAGGTCGTCCGAGCCGAAGCGGTCGATCATCCAAGTCGCCATGTTGTGGATCGAGATGAAGGCCGCCGTCGCCACGTCGCCGCGCGACAGCTCCTCGAAGATCAGCGCCGCCTCGACCCGGCCCAGGGCCATGCCGCCGTGTTCCTCACCCGTATAGATGCCGCAAAAGCCCATCTCGGCCGCCTGTTTCATCACTTCGATGGGGAAATGCTTGTCCTCGTCCCAGCGGGCCGAATGCGGCGCCAGTTCGGCGTCGGCGAAGACGCGCGCCGCGTCCTGAATGGCGCGTTGGTCGTCGTTAAGGGCGAAATCCATAGCCACCTCAACTCGTCATCCTAGGCCTTGCGCCTAGGATCCATAAACCCAGACGCCTGGGGGCCTACTCCGACCACCGGGCGTCTGGACCCTCGCCACAAGGGCGAGGGTGACGGATCGTATTTGGATCAGCGCATCGTCGGAATGACGAACGACGAATCCGCGTGTTCCAGTTCGCTGTCGGGCCAGCGCGCCGTCACGGTCTTGGTCTTGGTCCAGAAGCGGAGGCCCTCCATGCCGTGCTGGTTGATGTCGCCGAAGGCCGACCGCTTCCAGCCGCCGAAGGTGTGATAGGCGACCGGCACCGGGATTGGCACATTGATCCCCACCATGCCGACATTGACGCGAGCGGCGAAGTCGCGGGCCGCGCGGCCGTTCTGGGTGAAGATGGCGACGCCATTGCCGTACTGGTGGTTCGACGGCAGGGCCAGCGCCTCCTCGAAGGTCTCGGCGCGCACGATCTGCAGCACCGGGCCGAAGATTTCCTCCTGATAGGACGACATCTCGGGCTTCACATGGTCGAACAGCGACGGCCCGATGAAATAGCCCTTCTCATGTCCCTGCAGGCTGAAGTCGCGGCCGTCGACGACCAGTTCGGCGCCTTCCTGGACGCCTTTCTCGATCCACCCGGCGATGCGATCGCGATGCTGGGCGGTGACGACGGGACCATAGTGGGCGCCCGCATCGGTCGAGACGCCGACCCGCATGGTCGGGATTTCCGCCACCATCCGCTCGCGAAGTTCGTCCGCCGTCTTCTTTCCGACCGGCACGACCACCGGCAGGGCCATGCAGCGTTCGCCGGCCGAGCCATAGGCCGCGCCCGACAGGTCCTTGATGACCTGATCCATGTCGGCGTCGGGCAGGACGATGCCGTGGTTCTTGGCCCCGCCCATGGCTTGGACGCGCTTATGGTTGGCGGCGCCGGTCTGATAGACATAGTGGGCGATGTCGGACGACCCGACGAAGCTGACGGCGTGCACCAGCGGGTGGGTCAGGATGGCGTCAACCGCCGTCTTGTCGCCATGCACCACGTTCAGCACGCCGTTCGGCGCCCCGGCCTCCAGCATCAGTTCGGCCAGACGCACCGGCGCCGACGGATCGCGCTCGGACGGCTTCAGCACGAAGGTGTTGCCGACCGCGATGGCCACGCCGAACATCCACATCGGGATCATGGCGGGGAAGTTGAACGGGGTGACGCCCGCCACCACGCCCAGCGGCTGGCGCATCGAATAGACGTCGATGCCGGGCCCGGCCCCTTGCGTGTATTCGCCCTTCAAGGCGTGGGGGATGCCGCAGGCGAATTCGATCACTTCCAGCCCGCGCTGGATGTCGCCCTTGGAGTCCGCGACGACCTTGCCGTGCTCGCTGGACAGCAGTTCGGCCAATTCGTCGATGTTCGCCTCCACCAGGCGCTTGAAGTCGAACATGACGCGGGCGCGGCGCTGCGGATTGGTCGAGGCCCAGCCGTCGAAGGCGTTCTGCGCCGCCTGGACTGCGCGATCGACCTCGCCGACGCCGGCCAGTTGAACGCGCGCCTGCACCTCGCCGGTGTTGGGGTCGAACACATCGGCGAAGCGCCCGGACGCGCCGTTGAAGGCGGCGCCGTCGATGAAATGGCGAATGTCGCGCATGGCCTGGATGTCTCCCATGATCGTTTTTCTTGTGTCCGCCTTGCTAGCATCGCCAAGCCGGGCCCGATAATGCGAAGTTGCAGGAACCGATCTGCATTTTTGCGGGGCATGGACCGTGTTCGACTGGGACGATCTGCGCATCTTCGTGGCGGCGGCCAGGGCGGGGTCGCTGGGCGGCGTGGCGCAGCGGTTGGGAGTGGATGCGGCGACGGTGGGCCGTCGCGTGGCGCGGCTGGAGTCGGCGCTGAAATCGACGCTGGTGGTGCGCTCCACCACAGGCCTGCACCTCACGGCGGCCGGCGCCCAGCTTCTGGATATCGGCCTTCAGGCGGAGGGCGCGATGGAGGCGGTCGCCCGCGTGACCCAGCCGGAAACGCTGGCCGGAGTGGTCCGCATCAGCGCCTCCGAGGGGTTCGGCGTGACGCTGCTGGCCCCGGCGCTGGCGGACCTGCGGCGCGCCGGTCCAGGCCTGAGAATCGAACTGGCCGCCAACGCCGGGTTTCTGTCGCCCAGCCGCCGCGAGGTGGACATGGCCATCACGCTGGCGGCGCCGGATGCGGCGCGGCTGATCGTCGAGCCGCTGACGCCCTATCAATTGGCCCTTTACGCCGCCCCCGACTATCTGGCGCGCCGAGAAGCGCCGCAGACGGTGGAGGCGCTGAGCGGCTTCGACATCGTCGGCTATGTCGACGATCTGATCTATGCGCCGGAACTGCGATACCTGGACGAGATCCGGCCCGGCCTGACGCCGCACCTGGCCTCCTCCTCGATCCAGGCGCAGAGGCAGATCATCGCAGCGGGCGGCGGCATCGGCGTCCTGCCCTGTTTCATGGCGACGGGCTTGGAGCGGGTGCTGCCCACGATCCTGCTCGAGCGACGGTTCTGGCTGGCCACCCACCGCGAGGTCCACGACACCGCCCGACTCCGCACGGTGCGCGCCTGGTTAAAGACGCTATGCGCCGAACGCAGCGACGCCTTGAGGCCCCATTCGTGGGCGGCCGGCTGAGGCGATCTGTGCCGCGCAGGACACGCCCCGAACACAGTTCATCGGTCGGTGGAACATTGGTCGCGATCAAATCTTAATAGGGCGTAAGCGAGACACGCCATGACCCTGATCCTCGGCCTGACCCTGATGACGACCCTGCTGGGCGCGCCCACCGACGCCCTGCCCCGCGACTTGGCCGATCTCAAACCGGCGCAGGTTCAGAAGGCCTCGACCGTTCCGCAGGAGCGGTTCAGCGTCCGCCTGCGCTGCACCGCTCTGGCGTCAGGCCATGTGGCCGACTGCGTCGTGCTGGAAGAAAGCAAGCCAGGCTATGGCTTCGGCGAGGCGGCGTTGGCGTTGATGAACAACGCCGAGGTCACGCCGATCACGGAAAACGGCCGCCCCGTGGACGCTCCCTTCGAACGCACCATCGACTTTACGCCGTAACGGTCTGTTCGAACGCCTTCAGGATGGGGCAAGGCCCCTCCTGGCTGCGCGCGCAGTCCGACGCCAGCCGCTGCAGCGCCGACCGCGCGCCCTGCAACTCCGCAATCTGACGGTCCAGTTCGGCGATCCGACCTTTAGCGATGGCGCGGACCTTGGTGCGATCCGTCCCGGCGTCCAAGGTCAGCAATTCCCCGATCTGCGCCAGGGTGAAGCCCGCCGTCTGCGCCTGG
The DNA here is from genome assembly GCF_003248455.1 of Brevundimonas sp. Classification (GTDB taxonomy): domain Bacteria; phylum Pseudomonadota; class Alphaproteobacteria; order Caulobacterales; family Caulobacteraceae; genus Brevundimonas. The sequence goes on along the minus strand of NZ_QFNM01000005.1, from coordinate 120,209 downwards.
CGAATGAAGCGCAGGCGATCCTGATCGGCGGGTTCATATCGCCGGGTCGTCCCCTCGCCCGAGGGCGTGCGTAGCAGACCACGCCGCTGATAGTAGCGAATCGTCTCCACCCCTACTCCGCCGGACTTGGCCAGTCGGCCGATCGTCATCACCATCGCTTGACTCCGTACCACGGTACAGACCGTACACGGGCGAAATCCCCTTGTCAGCCTTTCCGGAAAGTCGATGCCCGCAGCCGAAAAGACCGCCACCCTGTATCGGATGGTCATGCCCGAGCATGTCTGCCCTTACGGCCGAAAATCCCTGTGGTTGTTGAAGCGCAAAGGCTACCGGGTCGATGACCGCCACCTGACCAGCCGCGCCGAAACCGACGCCTTCAAGGCCGAACACGACGTCAGAACCACGCCCCAGACCTTCATCGACGGACAACGGATCGGCGGGCACGACGATCTGCGCCGCTTCTTCGGTCAGAAGGTCCCCGAGCCCAGCGCGACCAGCTATACGCCCGTCCTGGCCGTGTTCGCCGTGGCCCTGCTGATCGCAGCGGCAATCGCCTGGCTGAGGTTCGGCACCCTGGCCAGTCTGTCGATCCTGCCGAACTTCATCGCGACGGCCATGTGCCTGCTGGCGATGCTGAAGCTGCAGGACGTCGAGAAATTCTCGACCATGTTCCTGAACTACGACCTGCTGGCGCAGAAACGGCCGAGCTACGCCTATGTCTATCCCTTCGCCGAGCTGGGCGCGGGCGTTCTGATGCTGGCTGGCGCCCTGACCTGGCTGTCGGCCCCGGTCGCCCTGTTCATCGGCGGCGTAGGCGCGGCCTCGGTGTTCAAGGCGGTCTATATCGACCGGCGCGTGCTAAAATGCGCCTGCGTCGGCGGATCGTCGAACGTGCCGCTGGGCTTCGTCAGCCTGACCGAAAACCTGATGATGATCGCCATGGCCGTCGCCATGCTGGCGATGGCGATATGAGACAGGCTTCACTGGATCGCCGCAGCCTGCTGCGCGGCGTCGCCGCCGGCGGCGGGCTGATGGCGCTGCAATCCGCCCTGCCGGCCTGGGCGCAGACGGGATCGTCGGGCATCGGGGCCGATCTGCCGACCCTGACGGGTCCGAACATCGACCTGACGGTCGGGCATTCCACGTTCACCGTCGGCGGCCGCACCGGCCATGCGGTTACGGTGAACGGAACCCTGCCCGCCCCCCTGATCCGGCTGCGCGAGGGCCAGAAAGCGCGCCTGAGCGTGACCAACACCCTGGACGAGGACACCTCGATCCACTGGCACGGCCTGCTGCTGCCCTTCCAGATGGACGGGGTGCCCGGCATCAGCTTCCTCGGCATCAAGGCCGGCGAGACCTTCGTCTATGAATTCCCGGTCAGACAGGCGGGGACATACTGGTATCACAGCCATTCGAACCTGCAGGAGGCGATGGGCCATTACGGCCCGCTCGTCATAGACCCTGCGGGCGCCGATCCGGTCGCCTATGACCGCGAGCATGTGCTCGTGCTGTCGGACTGGAGCTTTCTGCATCCGCACCAGATTCTGGACAGGCTGAAAAAGAGGCCAGGTTATTTCAACCGCCAGCGCACCACTCTATCCGGCCTGATCGACGGCTCGGACCGGATGGGCCTGCGTGAACGACGGATGTGGGGGTCGATGCGGATGGACCCGCGCGACATCCTGGACGTCAGCGGTTCGACCTACACCTATCTGGTCAACGGTCACGGGCCTCAGGAGAACTGGACCGGCCTGTTCCGGCCCGGCGAGCGGGTGCGCCTGCGCATCATCAACGCCTCGGCCATGTCGATCTTCAACGTCCGCATCCCCGGCCTGGCCATGACCGTGGTGGGCGCCGACGGCCAGAACGTCCGCCCGGTCGAAACCGACGAGTTCCAGATTTCGGTCGCCGAAACCTATGACGTCGTCGTCCGTCTGCCCGACGACCGCGCCTACACGATTGTGGCCGAGGCCATCGACCGGTCCGGCATGGCGCGCGCGACCCTGGCGCCGCGCCTGGGCATGACGGCGGAGGTTCCGGCGCTGAGACCCGTTCCGAACCTGACCCCGCGCGACATGGGGATGGGCGGCATGGACCACGGCGCAATGGCGGACATGGACCACGGCTCAATGGATCATGGCGCCATGTCCATGCGCGATCCGTCCAAGGCGCCGCCGGGCATGGCCGTGGGGGTCGGCGTCGACATGATCTCGCCCGCGCCCGCCGACCGTCTGGGCGAACGGCCTCTGAGCCTTCAGGACGCGCCGCACCGGGTGCTGGTCTATACCGATTTGGTCTCTCTTAGCCCCAACAAGGACCCACGCCCGCCGTCGCGAAGCCTGGAGATCCACCTGACCGGCAATATGGAGCGGTTCATGTGGGGTTTCGACGGGCGCAAATTCTCCGAACTGGTCGAGCCGATCCGGTTCGAGCGGAACGAAAGGGTGCGCGTGACCCTGGTCAATGACACCATGATGTCCCACCCCATCCATCTGCACGGCCATTTCTTCGAACTGGTGACGGGCGGCCCGGCTGGCCATAAGCCGTTGAAACACACGGTCAATGTGGCGCCGGGGTCCAAGGTCGCGTTCGACCTGACCGCCGACGCGCCGGGCGATTGGGCCTTCCACTGTCATCTGCTGATGCACATGCACGCAGGCATGTTCAATGTGGTGACGGTGCGACCGCTGGACGGAGACCTCTCATGAGCGGTCTTCTCCTGACCCTGACGTCCCTGGCGCTCGTCGCCCAGGCCCTGCCGTCGCCCCAGACCGTCGATCCTCACGCAGGCCATGTCATGACGCCGGCGCCGACATCGGCGCCGCATGATCCGCACGCCGGTCACGACATGGGCGGCATGGCGACGCCCGCGCCGGAAGACCCTACGTCCGCCGCCGCCCCGTCTGCCGCCGCCCTGTCCGGCCCCGCCCATGCCGCCGATGCGATCTTCGGCGCCGAGGCCATGGCCGCCTCGCGTCGTCTGCTGGTCGTCGAGAACGGCGACGTCCGCACGACCGCCGTCGTCATCGAGCGTGTGGAGGCGGGATTCGGCGACGGCCCCGACGCCTATGGGTGGGACGCCCAGGGCTGGACCGGCGGCGACATCCACCGTTTCTGGTGGAAGGCCGAGGGCGAAGGCGATCCGCACGGTCGGCTTCACGAGGCGGAACTCCAGGCCCTCTACAGCCGCGCCATCTCGCCGTTCTGGAATCTGCAGGCCGGCGTGCGTCAGGATATTCGTCCCGACGGGCCGGATACGACCCACGCCGTGCTGGGGTTTCAGGGTCTGGCCCCCTATTGGCTGGAAATCGACGCGGCCGCCTTCCTGTCCACCCAGGGCGATCTAACCGCCAGCGTCGAGACTGAATACGACCAGCGCATCACTCAACGGCTGATCCTGCAACCCCGCGTCGAGGTGGCGCTTTCGGCCCGCGACAATCCCGAACGGCGGATCGGCGCCGGCCTGTCGTCGATCCAGGCCGGGTTTCGCCTGCGATACGAGATCAGGCGCGAGTTCGCCCCCTATCTCGGCGTTGAATGGACCCGCGCCTTCGGATCGACCGCTGACATGGTCCGGGCGCATGGCGGCGACCGCGACGGCGCCCAAGTCGTTGTCGGCCTCAAGGGCTGGTTCTGACTACGGCGGCCAGGCTCAGGCCTAGATCGGACGTCGGATCGAGCGCAACTCGCGCCACAGACCGGGTGGAGGATTCGAAGCGCGAGCGGATTCGTTTGGCCCACAGTGTGATGTCGGCGAGAAGTGATAGGCTGGCGAAGTTATCATCGGGCCGGGACGACGGCGCCTGCGTAGGTGCGGTTGATGTAGTCCTTGATCGTCTGGCTGGTGAGGGCGGCGGCCAGAGCCCTGATGCGGGGATCGTCGCGGTTGTCGGCGCGGGCGACGAGATAGTTCACATAGGGGCTGTCGCCGCCCTCCAGCGTCAGGGCGTCGTTGCGGGGGCTGAGGCCGGCGTCCAGCGCGTAGTTGGTGTTGATCACCGCCAGATCGACCTGGTCCAGAACGCGCGGCAGGGTGGCCGCCTCCAGTTCGCGGAAACGGAACCCCTTGGGATTGCCCGCGATGTCCGCCACCGTCTGCAACGGATCGGCGCCCTTCTTCAGGGCGATCAGGCGCGCCGCCTTCAACAGCAACAACGAACGGCCGGTGTTGGATGCATCGTTCGGCAGGGCGATCTCGGCGCCGTTCGGAAGGGCCGCCAGGGTCCCGTGCTTGCGGGAATAGGCGCCGAGCGGCTCGACATGGACGCCGGCGACCGTGACCAGGTTCGCGCCGCGACCGGCGTTGAACTCGTCCAGATAGGGCTTGGTCTGGAAATAGTTGGCGTCCAGCCGCTTCTCGGCCAGTTGGGTGTTGGGCTGGACGTAGTCGTTGAAGACGACGATCTGCAGGTCGATCCCTTCCTTGGCCAGGATCAGCTTCACCTGTTCCAGGATCTCGGCGTGCGGCACGGCGGTCGCGCCGACTTTCAGCGGCCCCTGGCCGTCCGCCGCCTGGCGCCCGCAGGCGGCCAAGGCGGGAACCAGGGCCAGAGCCAGGGCGGACAGGAAAACGGAACGGCGCAGCATGGGAAAACCTTCGACCTAGCGGTGCGAGACTCTAGCCACCCAACGGTCGCCGAGCACTTGCAGAATTTGTACGATGACGAGCAGCAGAACTACCGTCACCGCCATGACGTCGGTCTGGAACCGCTGATAGCCGAAGCGGATGGCCAGGTCGCCCAGACCGCCCGCCCCTACGACCCCGGCCATGGCCGTGTAGCCGACCAGGGCGATGGCGGTGACGGTGGCGCCGGCGATCAGGCCCGGCAGGGCCTCGGGCAGCAGCACCCGGCGCACGATCTGCCACGTCGTGCCGCCCATGGCCTGGGTCGCCTCGATCATGCCGCGCTCCACCTCCCTGAGGGCCGTCTCGACCAGGCGCGCATAGAAGGGCGCGGCGCCGACAACGAGGGGCGGAATGGCCCCGGCTACGCCTAGCGACGTGCCGACCAGCAGCACCGTCGCCGGCAGCATGACGATCAGCAGAATGATGAAGGGCACCGAGCGCAGCACATTGACCACGAAGGACAGCAGGGCGTGGACGATGCGGTCCTCCAGAATCCGCCCCCGGCCCGTGACATAGAGGGCCACCCCCAACGGCAACCCCAGCAGGATCGTGATGACCAGCGAGGCGGCCAGCATCAGCAAGGTGTCGCCTGTCGCCTCGGCTATGGCGGTCCAGTCGATGTTGGATCCGAACATCACGACGCCACCTCCACCTCGACGCCCTCGGCCCTGAGCCGTTCGATCGCCGCCTGCGGATCGCCGCCCAGCAACGAAATCTCCAGCTGACCATAGGGCTGATCACGGAACCGGCCGATGCGGCCGGCCAGGATGGCGTGATCGACGCCCGTTTCGCGCGAGATGCGGCTTAGCACCGGCTGGAAGGTCTGCTGGCCGCGGAAGACAAGACGCGCGACCATGCCGCCGACAGGGCGCGGCGTCGCCGTGCGGGCTTCGCCCTCGGCCAGCAGGCTGCGCGTCGCCGGGGCGCCAGGATTAAGGAAGACATCGGCGGTAGCGCCCGTCTCGACGATCCGCCCCCCCTCCATCACCGCCACCTTGTCGCAGACACGGCGCACCACCTCCATTTCGTGGGTGATCAGCACCAGGGTCAGACCCAGGTCGCGGTTCAGCCGGTCCAGCAGGGACAGGATGTCCTCGGTCGTCTCGGGATCGAGCGCGCTGGTCGCCTCGTCGCACAGCAGGATCGACGGTTCGCAGGCCAGGGCGCGGGCGATGCCGACGCGCTGCTTCTGGCCGCCGGACAGTTGGGCGGGGTATTTACGGGCGTGCTCCGCCAGACCCAACCGCTCCATCAACTCATCGACCCGTCTGGCGATCAGGTCGCGGGGGCGGCCTTCCAGCGCCAGAGGCAGAGCGACGTTGTCGCGAATGGTGCGGCTGTGCAGCAGGTTGAAATGCTGGAAGATCATGCCGATGCGACGGCGTGCGGCGCGCAGTGCCGCCGGTTTCAACCCCATCAGGTCCTGGTCGCCCACCCAGACACGGCCGGCGTCGGGCCGTTCCAGCAGATTGATGGTCCGCACCAGGGTCGACTTGCCGGCGCCGGAGCGGCCCACCACGCCGAACACCTCGCCTGCCGTGACGGACAGATCGACCGCATCCAGGGCCGTGCGCTCCCCGGCGGCGGTGCGAAACCGGCGGGTCACGCCTTCCAGTCGGATCATTGAGTTTGCTGACATCGGGCCGGTCTAGTGCGACGCAGCGGCCGGGGTGGCAAGGAGAATGTCGGGCGACCACACATTCTCAGCGCGTCCCGATCCCGCCGATCCTGCGGCTTAGCCAGGGCGAACCCGCCAGGGTGAAGCGCCACGGCGTTTCCGCAGCTTTTCGTATCCGATCCGGGCGTGTCGCAATGATAGCTGGGCGGTGATCGGGCTCAGACAGGTAGAATAGCGAGCGGCCAGACGACGTCAGGCCGACCTCAAGCCGCGCCGGCGTAGCGGTGGAACTCTTCAAGATAGCGCTCGGTCAGGCGCGTCGGCTGTTCCGCCTTGTTCTTAAGGGTGAGGAACCAACCGCTCTCCTCCTCGAACATGTGGGTCAGAACCGCGCCCTCGATGTGTTCCCACTTGTCCATCCAGGCGGTTTTCGAAGGCGCGATGTTTTCGAGTTCGGCCATCTGCGCTTTCGCCGTCGTCTGCTCCAGATAGGCGTGCGCGGCATGAGCCTTTTCGCCCGCCTGGGCGAGCGCGGGATAGAGCACCAGTTCCTCGGCCAACGAATGCCCGTTGAGGACCAGGGCCAAGGCCTTCATGGCCGCTGTCCGTTCGGCCGCCGTCTTCGCTGCACGACCGACGGCGAAGGCTTCCCGAATCTGATCGTGATGGTCGAGAACTGCGGACAGCCAATCGCCTCGCGATGCGACGGCTCGGGCGTTTTCGGTGGCTTCGGCCCGCTTTTCGGCGGACGGCTGAGGCGTGATGGCGGCAAGGGCCTTATCGATCAGCGACATGAGTGCTCCGGGAGTTTCGACACTCAAGACCGCAGCGCCGCCTCGGTTCCGTCTGTCCGGTTTGCAACAGTTCGCGGGAGCGCTCCCCGACCCGTCCTGGCGCGGCCTTAGACGCCCCGGTCGAGGTCGCCGCAGCGAGCCGCCACGCCTATCCAGGGCGACAGCCCCCCAATCGTTCCGCGCCGATCCACGTCCGGCCCCTCGAGGCGCTCGAACCAGTAGAGAGAGAGCAAGTTCCAAGTGTTTTCCAATTGTTGCCGATGATGACGAGTCGCAAATCGGACACTGGAACCGTTGGTCCATCGAAGGATTGTTGCACTTCCGATGAAGGGTTCGGCGATGAATCAGGGCTATCGATGGACTTTGCGGCCTCGACGACCAGGCGGTTGGCGTGGCGAGGGCCAGAGGCGGTGATGCCCCGCCTACGCCTCAACGACGCGGCGGCGCTCGACGTCTTGGCGCGCCAGGGACTGACGCCCGACGCCAGGCCGTCATCCGGGCAGACCGTGATCCTGCGCACCACCGCCAACGCCGGGCGGGTGATCGGTTCGGGCGCCGTCCATATGGGCGATGGAGAGGCGGCCACCCACTCCGACATCGCCGAGGCCAAGGCTGATCGCGCCCTGTCGATCTTCGACGTCAGGACCCACGTCCTGTCGAGCGGAGACCGCTTCGATTTCGAGGCGCGCCGCCCGGCCTGCGGCTCAGACACCCCTCAGACAGTTCAGGAATCCTAGTCATGTCCGAACCCCTGTCCACCCACGCCGACGTGCAGAGCCCGGCCTTCACCGATGACGATCGGGTAGAGGGCGCATATGACGCGACCAGCGTACGCGCCGTCATGATCAATCGACCGCGGGACGCGCTCTACGCCTACTGGCGAAACTTCGCCAACCTCCCGAGCTTCATGGAAAATGTGAAATCCGTGGAAATTCTCGATGAGAAACGCTCAAGCTGGACCGTGGCCGGCCCGGCCGGCGTCGACATCGAACTCGTCAGCGAGATCACCGAGGAACGCCCGGGAGAATACATCGCCTGGCGATCAACCGAGGAAAGCGATGTCGACCACGAGGGCTGGGTCGAGTTCCGCGACAACCCCTTCGGTCGGGGCACGGAGGTCCGCGTGCTCATCAGCTACGACCCGCCCGCCGGCGCCGTCGGCAAGCTGGTCGCCAAGGTGCTTCAGCGCGAACCCCGGGTGCAGGCCCGGCGGGAGCTGCGCCGCTTCAAACAACTGATGGAGACGGGTGAGATCCCGACTTCGAAAGCGCCCGACGCCGCGCCCCGCGCCGACCGCCATTTCTGATCCCGAAGGAAGACCCCATGCGCGCTTTGACCTGGCACGGAAAACACAATGTTCAAGTGGACACCGTCCCCGATCCGCAGATCGTCAACCCGCGGGACGCGATCATCAAGATCACGGCCACCGCCATCTGCGGATCGGACCTGCACCTCTACGACAGCGTCATCCCCGGCATGTCGAACGGCGACATACTGGGCCACGAATTCATGGGCGAGGTCATCGAGGTCGGGAACGGGAACACCCGCCTGAAGGTCGGCCAGAAGGTGGTCGTCCCCTTCGTGATCGCCTGCGGCTCCTGCTTCCATTGCGGCAAGCAGCAGTTTTCCGCCTGCGACAACTCCAACCCCGCCGACAAGTCCGACGCCTCGGAAATCGCCTATGGCTATCCGACAGCCGGCCTGTTCGGCTACTCGCACCTGACCGGAGGCTACGCCGGCGGTCAGGCCGAATATGTCCGCGTCCCCTATTCCGACATCGGGCCGATCGTCGTGCCGGACGGGATCGAGGACGAGCGGGTGCTCTTCCTTTCCGACATCTTCCCCACAGGCTGGATGGCCGCCGAGAATGCGGGCATCGAGCCGGGCGACACGGTCGCCATCTGGGGCTGCGGGCCTGTCGGCCTGTTCGCCATCAAGAGCGCCAGGCTGATGGGCGCCGCGCGGATCATCGCCATCGACCACCATCCGCGTCGTCTGGAACTGGCCCGCGCCAACGGCGCGGAGGTCCTCGACTATCATGAGGTCAAGGTGCGCGAGGCCCTGATGGAGATGACCGCCGGGATCGGGCCGGACGCCTGCATCGACGCCGTCGGCATGGAGGCGCACGGCTTTTCGCCCGACAATATCATCGACGCGGTGAAGCAGGAGACCAAGCTGGGCACCGATCGCCAGCATGTGCTGCGCGAGACCCTGATGGCCTGTCGCAAGGGCGGCCGCGTCTCCATCCCCGGCGTCTATGGCGGCATCGGCGACAAGCTGCCGATCGGCGCGATGATGCAGAAGGGCCTGACGATCAAGACCGGCCAGACTCACGTCCAGAAATATCTGCCCGAACTGCTTCAACTGGTGCTCGAGGGCAAGATCGACACGACCGACCTGATCAGCCACCGCCTGCCGCTGGAACAGGCGCCAGAGGCTTACAAGAACTTCCACGACAATCCGAACGAATGGACGAAGGTCGTCCTCAAGCCGCACGCCTAAGCCTGAACCGGATCCGCTGACGACACTACGCAAACGTTTCCGTCAGCGGATCAGATTCACGATCGGCCGTCAGGATGACTGCGCCATGCGGCGACAGCCGCAAGCCGTGCTTCTCAAGGCGTCGATGCTGGTCAGACGAATCTGGCCGCGCGCCGTGCGGGTCAGACCGGCGTCGTGAAGGGCGCGGCACGACGCATTGACGGTGGTGCGACGCAGGCCGAGCATCACGCCCAGGCGTTCCTGGGACAGCGGGGCCGTGGCCAGGCCTGTTACGTCATGCAGGGCGCACAGCAGGTCTGCGACACGCTCGGTCGCACGATGCCGGGATGCGCACCGCAGACCCCGCTCGAGGCGGGCCTTGCTCCGGTCGACCGCTTCGAGCAGGTGAGACAGGCCGTCCACGCCAGCCGTCTCAATCCAGTCGGCCAGCGATGTCCGATAGACCAGTCCGTCGGTGATCCAGTTCCCCGCGACCTGCCGGCCGGCCCCCGTGGAGAAGACGTCGCCGGGTCCCAGAATGTCCGACGACAACCCCGAGCCGCCGACATGGACGCACAAGACGCCGGCGACCACCACGGCGACCTCGTCGCTGACGGCCAACCCTTGGCCAGCACCCGCAGCCTCCACCCGACCCTTCGCCAGCGCCCAGCGCCGTCGTTCCGGCGGCAACGGCGCAAAAGCCCGCCACAGCTGCAAGGTCTGTTCGGCGACCTGTGTGGGTTCGCCCCCTGCGGCCGGGTCCGAAAGTCGGCGTTCGGCAGTGATGGGCGCGGCGGAAGCCAGCAGGGGAGCCTCTGTCATGCCGCACCATGGGATTTCTTCGACAGCTGCGCATTCACATAGGTGAACGGCTTCACCGTGCGCCGCTTCGGCGAGATCACACGGGCTCGGACTGAAGTCTCAGATATACAGGATCGAATTCGGCCAGCTCCACCAGTCCGTCCCAATCGAGAACGACGACCCTTCCCTGCGCCCAGTTAAGCAGCCGCCGGGTGCGAAGTTCCGAGATCAGCCGGTTCACATGCACCGTCGAAAGGCCGAGAACATCGGCAAGGACAGACTGCGACAAGGGAAGATCGAACGCCCGATCCGGCGCGGCGCCGACAACGGCCAGCCTTGTGCACAGTTCGCACAGCAGATGCGCCATGTGGGCCAGGGCGCTGCGCCGCCCCATGGAGGCGATACACTGACGGTGGATGGCCGCGTCGATCACCGTGTCGAGCCAGAGCAGCCGCGAAAGGTGGGGATGGCTTTCCGTCAGCCGCCTTAGCGCGACGTGTGGCGCGGGCTGGATCACGCAGTCCGTCAAGGCCATCACGCCATGATCCATATGTTTCATGACGAAGCTGTGCAGATCGATGAAATCGCCGCTGACGTTCAGTTCGGTGATCTGACGTCCGCCATCGCCCAGCGTCACGTATCGCGCGGTGAAACCTTCGATCAGCAGGGTGCTGTTCTGGGGGCGATCGCCCTCGCGAATGATGTCCGTCCCGGCGGCGGCGATCTGGGTTTCGCCGAGAACCTCACGGAGCGCGGCCTCTTCCTCGCGGCTCAGATCGTCCCGTCGACGCAGTTTCTCGACAAGCCTGTCCACTTCACGCCCTCGCGCCCTGACCTGCCCTGCAACGCTCGGGCGGCGCAGCCGTTGCGCGAGATCGTCGTTCACATAAACGCCGGCGGTCCTTCCCGGCATGGTCGTCCCGCCTGCTCGCGCCAGCCGGCCAGCAAGGCGCCGGCGTCCTCGACCGGCGGCTGCGATACGCAGACGGCCGACACCACCTCGCCCGCAGCGTCGGTGCAGACGACGGCGAGATCCGCCCGGCCGGAAAGCTCGTCCATGTCGCGCAACATGTCTGCGGCGACCCGCAGCGCTTCCCGGCCGGCGGCCCCGACGTCCGGGAATTCCTCCCCGATCTCGTCGGGCGTGAAACGGTGATCCCGCAGGTGGAAGAAGAATCGCGGCATCAGGTCGACCAATCGCGCCTATTCCGCCAGTTGCGTGGTCTTGCCCGCGCCGGGACCGGCCCCGAGGTCGGCGCCTGTCACAGGGTTGCTGGCCGGGTTCGACGCGGTCCGCTCCGCGAAGGCCGCAACCGCCGCTCTGTCCGCCTTGTCCAGGTCCACGCTCGCGGTTCCGTCTCCGCCATCGACCGCCGACTGAAGGTCGGGATCGTCCACGAACTCCCATTGTTCGCCTTCATTCCAGGGCCCGCGCGCATCGCCTTCGCCGCGCGAGAGGTCGTAGTATTTGTCGCTGAACTCGGGCAGCCCGCCCAGCTTTCCGGCCGGGAAGTTCGGCTCGATGGCGTAGAGCGCCTTTTCGAAGGATTTCTGGTGCGCGACCTCGCGCGTCATCAAGAAGGCCAGCGCATCCTTGATCCCGACGTCGTCCGTCACGTTGATCAGCCGTTCATAGACGATCTTAGCGCGCGATTCCGCCGCGATGTTGGAGCGCAGGTCGCACGTGGGATCGCCGATCGAATCCACATAGGCGGCGGTCCAGGGCGTCCCGGCCGAATTCACCAACGCCGGCGCGCCGCCGTACAGGATCGACGTGGTGTGGCTTTCCCCGCGGTCGTTCAGCGAGAGATAGAGATCGGCCTCCTCCAACGCCGCCTCGGCCATCTTGCCCTTTGCGCCGCGGTTCAGCATGGCGACGATGGAGCCGATGACCTCAAGATGACTCAGTTCCTCGGTCGCGATATCCAGCAGCATGTCCTTGCGGCCCGGATCCTCCTCCGCCAGGGCCTGGGTGAAATAGCGCATCGCCGCAGCCAGTTCGCCCTGCGGTCCCCCGAATTGCTCCAGCATCAAGGTCGCCAGGCCGGGGTTCGGCTCGGCGACCCGGACCGTGTACATAAGACGTTTGTTGTGCATGAACATTTGGGCCGCTCCGGTTATGACAAAGCGCTAACCGGCCCCTCTGACCGCCTGTTCCGAAAGTCGTCTAGGCGACGTTTTCACCTGAGCGGCGTCGCATCCGGCGTCAGACCCGGCGGAGCGCGTCAAGGACCGTCCTGAAAAGGACGAGCGCCTCCCCATCCGTCAGGGCCTCGAAGTCGACGTCAGCCGTCAGGGTGTTGAGGCGATGGATGATGCTGCCGCAATCCGGCTGAGCGCCCGATGTCTCTTCGTCCACCCATTCGGCGATCGCGGAAATGGATTCCAGCGCTTCCCGGTCCGTCATCTGGGTGTCGGGCAAGCGCGCCACGGCGGCGATCTCTCCGATCTCCCGAAGCGCGCGACGACAGGTTTGTGGATCATCAGTCGACATTCGCCTTCAACTCGCGCCCTTGGAGACGGTTCACGCGGCGGAATTTCCATCCGCTTCCCATTTAATGCGGTTCGCTGCGCACGAGATTACAGCGGCGGCGTCGGGCCGGGTGCTCACCCTGACAGCAGCGTCTATCAGAATTTTGCTGGACCGAGCACATACAAGCCAGCGGGCCAAAAAGACCGCTAGGCGACTTTTGGAACGGATGAGGAAGTTGTCTTCTTCTCTTCGTATGCGGAGAGATGTTTCATGACCCTCAAGACCATCCTGGTCACTGGCGGAGCCGGCTATATCGGTTCGCACACCGCAAAGGCGCTGGCGCACTCCGGCCTGAGGCCTATCGTCTATGACGATTTCAGCAACGGCCACCGGGACGCCGTCCGCTGGGGATCGTCGATCCAGGGCGACGTTCGGGACCAGGCACGCCTCGCCGAGGTCATGAAACTCTTCGAGGTCGATGCGGTGATCCATTTCGCCGGATTGATCGAGGTCGCCCGATCGGTGATCGCGCCAGACCTGTTTTGGGACGTCAATCTGAACGGGGTCGCGGCGGTGTTGGGCGCGATGAGGCAGACCGGGGTCAGGCGAGTGGTGTTTTCATCGACCGCTGCGGTCTACGGCCAGCCCGTCGCCGACGATCTCGGCCGTCTCGACGAAGACGAGGTCACGGCTCCCATCAATCCCTATGGCGAAAGCAAACTCGCCGCCGAACGGCTGATCGCCGCCCATGCTCGGGCCTATGGCCTGGAAGGTGTGGCGCTGCGCTATTTCAACGCCGCCGGCGCCGACCCCTCGGGCGAACTGGGGGAGGCCCATGCTTGCGAAAGCCATCTCATCCCGCTCGCCATAGAGGCGGCGCTGGGCCTGGGACCGGCGCTCACGATCCATGGTGCGGACTATCCCACCCCTGACGGCGGGTGCCTGCGCGACTACGTCCATGTCTGCGACCTGGCCCGGGCTCACGTCCTGGCGCTGACCGCGCCCCTTAGCCCCAACGGCTTCGAGGCGATCAACCTAGGTTCCGGCGCCGGCCATTCGGTGCTCGATGTCGTCGGGGCCATCGATCGCGCGACGGGGCGCGCGACGCCCTATTCGATCGGCCCGCGCCGCGAGGGCGATCCCGCCGCGCTCGTCGCGGACCCCTCCCGCGCCGGACGGCTGCTGGGATGGCGCGCCGAACAATCCTCTCTGGACGAGATCGTTACGACGGCCATGGCTTGGCGCAAGGCGCCGCGGTTCGGCTTCGACCGCACCATCGGCGCAGCCGCTTGAGCATGGCGGGGCTCGACCTCTGGGGCGGCGCGGAGTGCACGGTCAATCGTGTCGGCGACCGGACCTACGATCAACTCAAGCTCACGGGCCATGAGAACCGCCTCGATGACCTGGACCGTTTCGCAGCCCTCGGCCTGCGGGCGCTCCGGGTCGCCGTGCTTTGGGAGAAGGTGGAAACGGCGCCCGGCATCCTAGACTGGCGCTGGCCGGACGCTGTCATGCTGCGCCTGCGGGCCCTTGACGTGCGCCCCATCGTCGGACTGATCCACCACGGCTCGGGCCCGACCTGGACCGACCTGACCCAGCCCTCGTTTGCTGAGGGGCTAGCCGCCCATGCCGCCCGGGTGGCTGAGCGCTATCCCTGGGTCACGGACTGGACGCCGGTGAACGAACCGCTGACGACCGCGCGGTTCAGTTGCCTTTACGGCCTCTGGCATCCCGGGCTTCGGGATGAAGCCGCGTTCTGGAACGCCCTGCTGACCCAGATCGAGGCGACAGGCCTGGCCATGCGGGCGATCCGGCGCGTCGTTCCGCAGGCCCGCCTCATTCAAACCGAGGATTTCGGGCGGACGGACGCCACCCCGCCCTGCGCGGCCCAGGCCGCTTTCGACAACGACCGCCGGCTGATGACGTGGGATTTGCTTTGCGGGCGGGTCGGCCCCGGTCATCCGCTGTATGCGCGCCTCGCCGCCTTCGGATTAACGTCGCGGCTGCTCGCCTTGGCGGGCGCCCCCGCCCCGCCGGACGTCATCGGTCTGAATTATTATGTCACTAGCGACCGCTTCCTCGACCACCGGATCGATCTCTACCCGCCGCACCTGCGCGGCGGCAATGGGCGGATGGCCTATGCCGACACCGAATCGGTTCGCGCCCTGCCGGACTGGACCCCCGGCTGGCGGCGGAACCTTGAAACGCTGCACGCCCGTTACGGCCTGCCGGTCGCCGTGACCGAATGCCATCTGGGCTGCGATCCAGAGCAACAGGCCGTCTGGTTGAACCAGTGCTGGCGCGCCGCCTTGGCGGCGCGTGAAGCCGGCGTGCTCGTGGAGGCCGTGACCGTCTGGTCCCTGCTCGGCGCAGTCGGCTGGGACCGCCTGCTGACCGAGGACGACGGCCGTTACGAAGCCGGTGTGTTCGACGCCGCCGCGCCGGGAGTCCCCGAGACGCCGCTGGGGACCGCCGTACGCCGCCTCGCCTCGGGCGGACCCCCTGCCGCCGATCTTCAGCCGGGGTGGTGGGACCGCCCCGACCGGCTTGCCCTGCCGTCGACCGCTCCGCTCTGCATTCCCCAACCCCTTGTCGCCTAGTCACGCCCGGAAGCCGCCAATGCCCCCCTCGTCGAACATCCCGTCGTCCCCGGCCGCTGACGCTCGCGTCGTTCCCCTGCCCCGCCGGACGGGTATGGCGTCGCCCATCGTCTGCCTGTCCCACCTGCGCTGGGACTTCGTCTTTCAACGCCCGCAACATCTGATGACGCGTTTCGCCGCCGACCGGCCTGTCTTCTATGTCGAGGAGCCGACGCCGGTGGAGCCGGGGGACAAGGCCTGGATGGATGCGCGCCCCTGTCCGCAAAGCGGTGTTGTCGTCGTCACCCCGCGCACGCCGCACGGCCTGTCCGAGGACGACCTGCAGGCTCTCCTCCGCAGTCTGCTCGACGATCTGCTCGCCGCCTGGAACGTGGCCGATCCCATCCTATGGTATTACACGCCGATGATGCTGCCGATTTCGCGGCATATCGATGCCTCCTTGGTCGTCTATGACTGCATGGACGAACTGGCTAATTTCCGCTTCGCGCCGTCAGGCCTGCGTCCGCTGGAGCAGGAATTGATCGCCACGGCGGACCTGATGTTCACCGGGGGCTACAGCCTGTTCGAGGCGAAGCGGCACCTCCACCCCGACATCCATCCGTTTCCCTCCAGCGTGGACCGAACCCATTTCGCCCAGGCTCGCGACGTGCCTGCGGGAACCGGCGACCGTCCCCGGCTAGGCTTCTACGGCGTCATCGACGAACGGATGGATCTGGAGCTGATCGCAGACCTCGCCGACGCCCGGCCGGACTGGACGCTGGTCATGGTCGGCCCCGTGGTCAAGATTTCGGAAGCCGACCTGCCGCGCCGCGACAATATCGAATACGTCGGACCGCGAGACTATGACGATCTGCCCGCCGCTCTTTCGACCTGGGACGTGGCGCTGATGCCGTTCGCCATCAATGAATCGACCCGGTTCATCAGCCCGACCAAGACGCCGGAATACCTCGCCGGCGGACGCCCCGTGGTGTCGACGCCGATCCGGGATGTCGAGCGGCATTACGGCGACCTCGCGGCGGTTTGGATCGCTGGCACGTCAGCGGCTTTCGTCGCCGCCTGCGACGAGGCCGTCGCCCTGGCGCGAAGCGGAGCGGGCGCCTGGCTCGACGAGGTCGATGAGGCGCTCGCCGACCTGTCGTGGGATCAGACGCTGCTGCGCATGTCGGCCCAGCTGGACCGGGTTCAGGCGCAGCGGGCGGCCAAAGGAGCGCAGAGGCGAACCAGGCCCGCCCGGGGCGCAAGCGGGCGTTACGATGTCCTGGTGGTCGGCGCCGGCTTTGCCGGAGCGGTGATGGCCGAAAGGCTGGCGGCGGACGCGGGCAAGCGCGTCCTCGTCGTCGATCGCCGGCCTCACGTCGGCGGCAACGCCTTCGATCACCTCGACGCGGCGGGGATTATGATCCACGAATACGGCCCGCACATCTTCCATACCAATTCGGTCGACGTCTTCGCCTATCTGTCGCGTTTCACGCGCTGGCGTCCGTATGAGCATCGCGTCCTCGCCCAAATCGGGGAAATGCTCGTCCCCATGCCGATCAACCGCACCACCCTGAACCGGCTCTACGGCCTGGATCTGCAGACGGACGAGGCGGCGGCGACCTTCCTCGCGACGCGCGCCGAGCCTGTGCCGATCGTGCGCACTTCGGAGGACGTGGTGGTCTCGGCGATCGGCCGGGACCTCTACGAGACCTTCTTCCGGGGCTACACCCGCAAGCAGTGGGGCCTGGACCCTTCGGACCTCGACAAGTCCGTCACCTCGCGGGTTCCGACCCGAACCGATACGGACGACCGCTATTTCACCGACGCCTTTCAGGCCATGCCGCTGGAGGGTTACACGCGGATGTTCGAACGCATGCTGGACCATCCCAACATCGACGTTCGGACAGGTGTCGAGTTCCGCGAGGTGATGGCCGAGGTCGCCTATGACCAACTCGTCTATACTGGGCCGATCGACGAATATTTCGACTTCCGTTACGGAAAACTGCCCTATCGCTCCCTGCGGTTCCGCCACCAGACCCTGGACCAGCCGTGGGTCCAGCCGGTCGCGACCGTGAACTTTCCGGACGAGGCGACGCCCTACACGCGGATCACCGAATACAAGCATCTTACCGGCCAATGCCATGACGCGACCAGTTTGACTTACGAGTATCCAGCGGCCGACGGCGACCCCTACTATCCGATCCCGCGCGAGGAGAACCAGGCGCTTTTCAAGAAGTATGAGGCGCTGGCCGCCGCCGAGCCGGATGTCGTTTTCGTGGGCCGGCTGGCGACCTACCGATACTACAACATGGACCAGGTGGTCGGTCAGGCGCTGGCGACCTACCGGAAAACCCCGGGACTGCGAGCGGCGTCCGCCGAGAAGCCGCAAAGCTCAACCGCAGTTTAAGCCTCGGACCATCTCGGTCTGAAGATGCGACTCGGGCGGCCCAACGTCTAGCTCGCCCGGGGCTTGGCGACGACACGCCGGCCGAGACGATAAACCGCCTCGATCCGATCGATCGTCCGAACATCTGCGAAGGGGTCGGCGGGAAGGACGATGAGGTCCGCCAGCATCCCCGTCTGAATTCGACCGCGATCCGCCAGACCCATCACAGAGGCGGTCCCCTCGGTCGCGATCGTCATCGCTTCGCGCGGCGACAGCCCGGCCTCGACCAGCAGCGCGAGTTCGCGGTGTTCCGCGAAGCCCGGAATGCGCAAGGGCATGGGCCCCGAATCCGCGCCGAAGGCCAAGGTCACGCCCGCCCGGTGCAAGGCGGCCGCGTTGGCCTTGTTCGTTGCAAAAGCGGCCTTCCATTGAGGCAAGGCCGGATTGGACAGGGTCCCCGCCCGCCATTGCGGGTTCGACAACTGCGCTCGAAGCGCTGGATCAAGGGCGCCGGAAAGGACCGGCGTCTGAAGCAACTCCGGCTGTTCGGCGAACAGATAGAAGGCCTCGTCGAGACCGAGGGTGGGAATGCATGCGGCCTTGCGCCGTTTCATCAGGTCGATGAAGGCCTGGTCCACCGGCCGGTCGCGGACGCCATGGCCCAGGATGTCGGCGCCAGCCTCCAGCACGGCGCGGGCGTCCTCGAGGTAGTAGACGTGCGCGATCACCTTTCGGCCGCCTCTATGCGCCTCGTCGATGATAGCGCGGTAGATGGAAGGATCCATCTTGACGAGATGGGCCCCCTGAAAGTCGTCGAGCCAAAGCTTGATGAAGTCAGCGCCTCGTTCGATGCTCTCCCGGACATTCGCGCGCGCCTCGGCCTCGGTAGCGGGACGGAAGAGTTGGGCGGACGTGGCCTGGGCCGGGGGGCCGCCATTCGGCACGCCGAAGCCGCGATCGGCCCCGAACAGATCCGCGCCCTGAATGGCGCCTGTCCGCACGTCGCGCTGAATGGCGTAGAACAGGTCTGTATTCAGTCCGAACGAGGCGACGGTCGTCACCCCATAGGCCGCGTAGACGCCCAGTTGGCGGGCGATGTTCTCCCTCGTGTAGAACTGGGCGCCGACCGAGACGCCCTGGACCGATCCGATGTGGCAGTGGGCGGAGATCAGGCCCGGCGAGACGAACTTGCCGCCCAGGTCCAGGTCCTGACCGTCGCTCGCCGGCAGCGACCGGCCGATCTGAGCGATCCGGCCGTCACGCAAACGCAGGTCGACAGCTTCGCCAGCCTGCCCGGCGATCCTGACGTTGCGCAACGTCGCAATGGGCTCGGACGCCTGCGCCGCCGCCCCGCCGCCAACGAGAGCCGCCGCGCCAGCCGAGAATAGAAGGGTTCGACGATCCATGGCCGATATCCTTTCGATCAATGCTTGAAGATCAGCGCGACGGCAGGGTCCAGGCGATCACGCTGTCGCCCAACGTCGTTCCAAGACGTGCATGGCCGCCCACGACCGCCACGACATATTGCTTGCCGTCCAGTTCGTAAGTCAGCGGAGCCCCCTGAGGACCGGCAGGCACGCGCTCTTCCCATAACATTTCGCCGCTCTGGGTGTCGAAGGCGCGCATGAAATTGTCCAGCGTGGCGCCGATGATGGTCACGCCTCCCGCCGTCGTCAGGGCGCCGGAGTCGCTGGGCGTGCCCATCTGCAGCCGCACCCGGGACTTGATGCCGAGCGGGCCGGTGTCATAGCCCGAGCCGAAGGGCCGCTTCCATACGACCTCCTGGGTCCGCAGATCGACGCCGGCCAGATAGCCCCAGGGCGGCGCGATGCATGGCGTGCCCAGGACGGATAGCCAGGGAGCCTTCATCGCCCCCACGGGCAGTCCGACCTGGGGCATCAAGCCCTTGGACGAGCCCTTCTGGTTCAGCGACTTCGACCCCGCCGCATCGATCTCGGCGCGCGGAATGACGCGCTCCACATAGGGCAGGCGATTGGTGTTGATCACCATCAGCCCCCGCAGCAGATCGACCGAGACGCCGCCCCAGTTGATGCCCCCGTGATTGCCCGGATAGGCCAGGGTGCCGCCGACCATGGGCGGGGTGAACATGCCGTCGTAGCGCAGCCGCCGATACTGAACCCGGCACATCAGCTGATCGAACGGACTGATCCCCCAGGCGTCGCTCTCGGTCAGCCGTTCGGGGATCTTGCCGGGTGCGCCGACCGTCATCGGCATGCCTGGCGAGATCGGCTGGGTCGCCGCGGTCCAGTTGCCGCCATCGGCGCCCTGGGGCGCGCGGGTCTGCACGACGGGCATGATCGGCTGGCCGGTTCGGCGATCCAGGACGAAGATTTGACCCGACTTGGTCGCCTGGATCACGGCCGGCCGGGACCCGCCCTTCGTCGGCCAGTCGACCAGGTTCGGTTGGGGGCCGATGTCGAAGTCCCACAGGTCGTGATTCACCGTGCGGAAATGCCAGCGCACGCGCCCGGTCTCGGCCTCCACCGCCACGATCGAAGACGTGTATTCCTCCTCCTGCGGCGTGCGGGTGGATCCGAAAAAGTCGCCCGAGGCGTTGCCGGTTGGAAGATAGACGAGACCGAGTTCGTCATCGGCGGCGAGCGGCGCCCAGACATTCGGGGTGCCCGGGGTGTAGTGTTCGTTCGGTCCCGGCTCGCTCGTGTCGCCGGGGCGTCCCAGATCCCAGGCCCAGCTGAACCGGCCGGTCACGGCGTCATAGGCGCGGACGACGCCGGACGGCGCGAACCGGTCCTGGCCGTCCCGCACCATATGGCCGATGATGACCCGCCCCCTTGAAACGATCGGCGCGGAGGTGTTGCCGAAATAGCCGGGCGTGAAATCGCCGATGCCTTTCTTGAGATCGACATACCCGTTCTCGCCGAAGCCGGCGCACAGCCGGCCGGTGCGCGCGTCGACAGCGGCGAGCCGACCGCCGGTGACGCCCCAGAGGATGCGTTCGGGGCAGTCCGTCACGCCAGCCGGGGCCTTGTAGTAGGCCACGCCGCGGCAGTAGGCGCCGGCGGTCTTCAGGGCCTTGGCGTCGGCTTGAGGATTAAAGCGCCACTTCTCCGCGCCCGTGGCGGCGTCATAGGCCACGACCTGCTGGGTGGGGGTGCAGACATAGAGGGTGCGCCCGACCATGAGCGGCGTGTTCTCGTTCAGATAGTCGGTCGTGACGCCCGGCCCCGGCAGATCTCCCGTGTGGGCTTCCCAGGCCCGCACGAGCCCGCCGACGTTGGCCGGCGTGATCAGATCGGCTTGGCTGAAATGGTTCGGGCCGGCGTCGAACTGGGCCATGCAGGCGAAGGCGGGCGACCGGTTCGAGATCAGCGAGCCGCATCCGCGCGGCGGCGTTCGTCTGGAGCCGCACCACACGCACTATCTGCTGTTCGGCGACGAGACGGCGCTGCCGGCGATGGCGAGCATCCTGGAGGCGCTGCCGGCGGCGACGCGCGCCGACGTCTTCGTCGAAATCGAGGATCGCGCGGAGGAGCAGCGGATCGAAAGCGCTGCGGCGGTGAACCTCCAATGGCTCTGCCGAGACGGTCGGGGCGCGAACAGCAGGCTGGTCGCGGCCGCCAGGGCGATGTCGGCGCCGGGCCCCGAGACGCTGGTGTTCGTGGCGGCGGAATCGTCCATCGTCCAGGCCGTCCGCTATCATGCCGTCCAGGAGTGGCGGGTCGCGCGCGAGAATCTCCACGCGGCGGGTTATTGGAAGCGCGGGGACGCCGATCATCGTGACAAGGAGGCGACTGCCTGAGCGAACCGCCGTTTCCCCGTTGTCGTCGATACTTGGTGGAATCCGCGAAGCGTGGCCTGGTTTGTCGCTGGAGACGGCCGGGCGAACACGAACCATCCGGCTCGCGCCGCCCTCAGCGCCGGTCAGTCCACGGTCAGCACGATCTTGCCCCGGATGTGGCCCTCGGCCGCGCGCTCGTGCGCCTTGCGGGCGTCGGCGAGCGGGAAGACGCTGTCGATCGCGACGCGGATCGTCGCGTCATCCAGCAGGCGGCCGACCTCTTCCAGCTGCGCGCCGCTTGCACGGACCTGCGTCGTCGAGACGGTCACGCCGCGCTGCTCCGCCTCGTCGCCGCCGGAGGCGCCAAGACCGAAGATCGGGAACAGCGCGCCGCCGCGCTTGAGCGTTCGCAGGAAGCGGGCGGTCGTCGGTCCGCCGATGGCGTCAACGACGAGATCGACATCGTGCACCACGTCTTCGGGCGTGACCTGGGTGTAATCGAGGAACGCGTCGGCCCCGAGATCGCGCAGGAAGGCTTCATGCCGGCCCGACGCGACCGCGGTCACATGCGCGCCCTTCCACTTGGCGATCTGCACCGCAAAATGGCCGACGCCGCCCGCCGCGCCGTTGACCAGCACGGTCTTCCCCTCGAGCGGAACCGGCGCGTGCGGGGTCGGCTGGAGGGGGTTGGGCGCATCATGGCCTTCGTCGATCAGGAATTGCCATGCCGTCAGCAACGACATCGGCGCGGCGGCGGCATGGATATGATCGATACCGGCCGGCTTGTGCGCCAGATCGGAGGCCGGCACGCTGACATATTCGGCATAGGCCTCTCCCATCCCGGTAGGAAAGCGCACCATCGAATAGACTTCGTCGCCGATCGCGAACCCCTGCACGTCCGGCGCGATCTCCGCCACGCGGCCCGAGATATCCGTTCCCAGGATCAGCGGGAATTGCACCGGCTGCCGCCATTCCGGAGGCAGTATCTTCAGCCCGTCGCGCAGATACCAGTCGGGGGGATTGAGGCCGACCCCGTGGACGCGGACGAGCACTTCGCCGGCCTGAAGGGTGGGCCGCGGCGCATCCTCATATTGCAGCACCTCCGGACCGCCGAACGCATGTTGCCGTATCGCCTTCATCGTCTTTTCCGACATTCCGTGATCCTCATGGCTCGACCAGCCCGCCGCCTTGGCGAGACGGCTGTGCATCGGTCTGTTGAACGTCGCATTCTCGGGAAGAGGCCGTCGATGCGATCAGGATCGACAAATAGACAGCGCAGACTCGGTTGATAATGCCGCTCTGTGTCGCTTTAATCATGCCATGAAGGAACAGATCGGCCTGGACAGGCTGACCGGGCTGATCGCCTTCGCGCGGGCCGGGTCGATGGGCAGCTATACGGCCGCCGCCCGCTCGCTCTCCATCTCGCCCTCGGCGGTGAGCAAAAGCGTGCAACGGCTTGAACAGCGCCTGGGCGTGTCGCTCTTCACCCGCACGACCCGCTCGCTGACGCTGACCCCGGAAGGCCGCGACCTGCACGAGCGCGCCCTCAGACTGTTGCGCGACGCCGAGGAGATCGAGCAGGCCGCGATCATGGCCCGGTCGGCGCCGTCGGGCACGTTGCGGATCGCAGCGCCCCTGACGATAGGCATCCATCTGATCGGACCCGCCCTGCCTGCGTTTCGCAGGCGCTACCCTGACGTCATGGTCGATCTGCGGCTCAGCGACCAGATCGTCGACATCGTCGAGCAGGGCATCGATATCGCGGTGCGGATCGGGGAGCCCGCGGATTCGCGGCTCCTGTGGCGCCGGCTGGCGCCCTACCGGCTCTGCGCCTTCGCATCGCCGGGCTATCTGGCCGAGCGGGGCGAGCCGGGGCGCCCGAACGACCTGGAGGGGCACGACACCGTCAACCTGCGCTACCAGAGCACGGGGCAATCCTATCGCTGGCCGTTTCGGATCGGCGAGCGCGAGATCGAGATCGTCCCCCCGTCAGGGATCATGGCGGACGCCAGCGAAGCGCTGGTCGCCGCCGTCGCGGCCGGCGGCGGCATCGGCATGCTCGCGACGTTTATCGCGGCGCCCTATGTGGCGCGCGGCGAACTGGTCCCCATCCTGTCCGACTTCGCCGTCGAGCGGAACAACATCGCCGCCCTCTGGCCTGAAAGTCGAAGGGCGAACCCCGCCGTGCGGGCCTTCCTGGCCCTGCTGCAAGAGCTGACGCTGGACGGTGGCGTCGACGCTGACCTATGAGCGGCCGGTCGGCGCCGATGCGCCGCCATCGCGTGAAAGCCGCTCGCCGCATCGTCGAATCCCCCACGCCGAAGGGCCGCTCTCGCCAGTCGACGCGGTTCGCACGCCCTTTGAAGCCGGGCTGTCGCGCTTGTCGCCGAAGCCGAGACCACACCGTTCCAGCCGCGCCCCGGTGTCGCTTTGACGGCCCCTGCGCCAGCCCCTAGGTGAGAACCTTGCCGAACCTTGAGCGTTCGGCAAAGCCCCCCGGTTGTTCGGAGAGACGCGCCGCCTTCATGTCCATCAGCTTGCTTCTCCTGATCATCCTGATCCTGCCCTTCATGGGCGCGATGGCGGCGGCCGGCCTGCCGCGTCATGCGCGCACGGCCGCCGCTATCCTGTCGTGGATCGTGGCCCTGGTCAGTCTGGGGTGTCTGGCGGCGCTTTGGCCGATGTTCCAGGACGGGGAGACGCTGCGCTACGAGATCCCCTGGCTGCCTTCGCTGGGGGTCAATCTTGTGCTGCGGCTGGACGGGCTGTCGTGGCTGTTCAGCGCCCTGATCCTGGGGATTGGCGCCTTGGTGGTGCTGTACGCCCGCTACTACATGTCGCCGAAGGATCCGGTCCCGCGCTTCTTCTCCTTCCTGCTGGCCTTCATGGGCGCGATGCAGGGGGTGGTGCTGTCGGGCAACCTAATCCAGATGGTGGTCTTCTGGGAGATGACCAGCCTCTTTTCCTTCCTCCTGATCGGCTATTGGCACCAGAACCCGGCCGCGCGCGAGGGTTCGCGCATGGCCCTGACGGTCACGGCGACGGGCGGGGTCGCCCTGCTGGTCGGCATGATTCTGATCGGGCGGATCGTCGGCAGTTACGACCTGGACGTCGTCCTGGCGTCACGGGACGCCATTCAGGCCAGCCCGCTCTATCTGCCGGCCCTGCTGCTTATTCTGCTGGGGGCGATGACCAAGAGCGCCCAGTTCCCTTTCCATTTCTGGCTGCCGCGCGCCATGGCCGCGCCCACGCCGGTCAGCGCCTATCTGCATTCCGCGACCATGGTGAAGGCGGGGGTCTTTCTGCTGATCCGCTTCTGGCCGGTCTTCGCCGGCACCGAAAGCTGGTATCTGATCGTCGGGGGCGCAGGGCTGGCGACCCTTCTGCTCGGCGCCTGGTGCGCCATCTTCCAGCACGATCTCAAGGGCCTCCTGGCCTATTCGACTATCAGCCACCTGGGCCTGATCGTGTTGCTGCTGGGCCTGGGCAGTCCGCTGGGCTGCATCGCCGCCATCTTCCACACGGTGAACCACGCCACCTTCAAGGCGTCCCTGTTCATGGCCGCCGGCATCATCGACCACGAGGCCGGCACCCGCGACATGAGAAAGCTGAGCGGACTGTTCCGCTTCATGCCCTACACCGCCACCCTGGCCATGGTGGCGGCGGCGGCGATGGCGGGCGTGCCCCTGCTGAACGGCTTTCTATCCAAGGAGATGTTCCTGGCCGAGGCGGTGGCCAGCGTGAACACCCACGGCCTGAACCTGATCTTGCCCGCACTGGCGACCCTGGCCAGCGCTTTCAGCGTCCTCTACTCGCTGCGTTTCATCCACACGACCTTCTTCGGCCCGCCGCCGACCGAACTGGACCGCACCCCGCACGAGCCGCCGGCCTGGATGCGTCGTCCGGTCGAGGTGCTGGTGGGGTTGTGCCTGGTCGTCGGCATCTTCCCGGCGGTGACGGTCGGCCCCTTCCTGAAAAGCGCCGCAGTGTCGGTTCTGGGGTTCGACCTGCCCTACTACAGCCTGGCGCTGTGGCACGGGTTCAACCTGCCGCTGATCCTCAGCATCGTCGCCCTGGCAGGCGGCGTGGCGCTGTATGTCGTGTTCGGCCGGCGCATCAACGCCAATCCGCGCGGCGCCCCCTGGGGCTGGAAGCGGCTGAACGGCGGGTGGCTGTTTGAAAAGGCCATGACCGGCCTGTTCAAGGGATCCGACGCGATGGTGCGCGTCTTCGGTTCGGCGCGCCAGCAGCCCCAGCTCAGAGCCATCGTTCTGGTCGCCCTGCTGGCCGGCGGGCTGGCGGCGCTGGGGGCGGGTCTGGTCATCGTGCCGATCACGCCGACCTTCACCCTGTCCAACTGGGCTTTCGCGGGCCTTTGGCTGGCCGGCGGGGCCTGCGCCGTCGCCGCCGCCTGGCAGGCCAAGTATCACAGGCTGGCGGCGGTGGTGTTGATGGGCGGCGCGGGTCTGGCCAGCTGCATCTCCTTCATCTGGCTGTCGGCGCCCGACCTGGCGGTGACGCAGTTGCTGGTGGAGGTGGTCACGACCGTCCTTCTGCTGCTGGGCCTGCGCTGGTTGCCGAAGCGGCTGGAGACCATCCGCCTGCCTGCGGCGATGGAGCGCCGCTCTCGCCGCCGCCGCCGTCTAGACCTGATCGTGGCCGGAGCGGCGGGCCTGTCGCTGTCCGCCATAGCCTACGCCGTCATGACCCGGCCGCCGGTCGAGGGGATTTCGCGCTATTTCGTCGAGCACGCCTATCGCGATGCGGGCGGGCGCAACATCGTCAATGTGATCCTGGTCGATTTCCGGGCCTTCGACACCTTTGGCGAGATCACGGTGCTGGGCATTGTCGGCCTGACCGTGTTCGCCCTATTGCGCCGGTTCCGGCCCGCCGACGACAGCCTTCCCGGACCCACGCAGCAGCGGGTTCAGAACGCCTCCGACCGCGACCACGAACATCGGGCCGAGGGCGATACCCTGAAAGAGACCATGCTGATCCCGCGCGTGGTGATGCGCTGGATATTCCCCTTCATCATCCTGCTGGCCGTGCACCTGTTCCTGCGCGGCCATGATCTGCCGGGCGGTGGATTCGCGGCGGGGGTGGCGCTGTCGATCGCCTTCATCCTGCAGTACATGGCCTCGGGCGCGCGCTGGGTGGAGGAACGGCTGACCATCCGCCCGATCAACTGGATCGGGGCCGGCCTGGTGATCGCGGTGCTGAGCGGCGCAGGCGCCTGGGTGTTCGGCCGGCCGTTCCTGACCTCCTGGTTCCGGTACGCCGACCTGCCGATCCTGGGCCGCGTGCCCCTGGCCAGCGCTGTCCTGTTCGACCTCGGGGTGGTGGTGCTGGTGGTCGGCGCCACGGTCCTGACCCTGGTCGCCCTGGCGCACCAGTCGCTGCGCAAGCCCAAACAGACAGACCCCGAGGGAGAACCGTCATGATGGAGCTGGTTCTGGCTCTGGCCATTGGGGTCCTGGCGGCGTCGGGGGTCTGGCTGATGCTGCGCCCGCGCACATTCCAGGTCATCATGGGCCTGTCGCTGCTGTCCTATGCCGTCAACATCTTCATCTTCGCCATGGGGCGGTTGAAGTCGGGCGCTCCGCCGGTTCTGGTCGACGGCGTGTCGGAGCCCGCCCGCTACGCCGATCCGACGCCCCAGGCCCTGGTACTGACGGCCATCGTCATCAGCTTCGCCCTGACAGCCCTGTTCCTGGTCGTCATCCTGGCGGCGCGCGGCGTGACCGGCAGCGACCATGTGGACGGCAAGGAGCCGGATGCATGACCCACTGGCACGACCATCTGATCATCGGCCCGATCCTGCTGCCTATGGCCGTCGCTGCGGCCATGCTGCTGATCGACGAGCGTCGGCGCACCCTGAAGGCGTCGCTGAGCCTGGCCGCCATGGCGGCCATACTGGCCATGGCTTTGATTCTGCTCCACGAAAGCGCGACCGGGGCGGCGGGCGGCGGCGACACGGCGCGCGTCTATCGCCTGGGCGACTGGGCCGCGCCCTATGGGGTGGTCCTGGTGGCGGACCGACTGTCGACCCTGATGGTGGCCCTGACCAGCGTGTTGGGCGGCTTAGCCCTGATCTTCGCCCTGGCGCGATGGGATCGGGCGGGGCCGCGTTTCCACGCCCTGTTTCTGACGCTGATCATGGGGGTGAACGGCGCCTTCCTTACCGGAGACCTGTTCAACCTGTTCGTCTTCTTCGAGGTCATGCTGGCCGCCTCTTACGGTTTGGCCCTGCACGGATCGGGCGAGGCGCGAGTTCGGGCCGGCGTGCTCTATATCGCCGTCAATCTGACGGCGTCTCTGCTGTTCCTGATCGGGGTGTCGCTGATCTATGGAGTCGCGGGCACCCTGAACATGGCCGATCTGGCGGCGCGGGTTCCGGGCGTCGCGGCCGGCGACCTGGGCCTGTTCCACGTCGGGGCGGCCGTGCTGGGCACGGCCTTCCTGATCAAATGCGCCATGTGGCCGCTGGGCTTCTGGCTGACCTCGACCTATTCGGCGGCCAGCGCCCCTTCGGCCGCCGCATTCGCCATCCTGTCCAAGGTCGGGGTCTATGTGGTGATCCGGCTCAGCCTGCTGCTGTTCGGCGTCCAGGCCGGGGCGTCGGCCGGATTCGGCCTGACCTGGCTGCTGGTCGGCGGGCTGGCGACCGTCGCCTTCGGCACCTTCGGCCTGATCGCCTCGCGCGACCTGTCCAGGGCGGCCGGGTTCGGCGTCATAATCTCGTCCGGTTCGGTTCTGGCCATCCTCGGCGTCGGCGATACGTCGGCGCTCAGCGGCGCCCTGTATTACCTGATCGGGTCGACCCTGGCCTGTGCGGCCCTGTTCCTGTTGGCCGAGATCCTACAGCGAGGCCGCGAGCCCGACGTGGGCGAGGCGCGGGCGGTGTTCGACGACGAATATCGCGACCCCTTCGACGACGACGAGAGGAACGAGCCCGGGCTGGTCATCCCGGCGGCCGTGGCGGCCCTGGGCGGCGCGTTCCTGATCTGCACCCTGATGCTGGCGGGTCTGCCCCCGCTGGCGGGCTTCGTCGGCAAGCTGGCCATGATCGACGCCCTAGTGCGCCAGGGCGGCGCGGCGCCCTGGATTCTGACGGCCGTGCTGTCGGTCTCCAGCATCGGCGCCCTTATCGGCCTGACCCGCCTGGGCGTCGGCGCCATCTGGACGCGCGATGACGACGCTCCCGCCCTGGTCGTCGGCGCGGCCGAGGCGACGGCCCTGGCGGGCCTCCTGGCCGCCTGCGTGCTGCTGGCCGTCTTCGCTGGCCCGGCCCTGGTCTATACCGACCATACCGCCGCCTGGCTGGCCGATCCGCAGGCCTATGTTCAGGCCGTCCTGAGCGGAGGCGGCCGATGAGACGCATCCTGCCCTACCCTATCCTCTCGGCGAGCCTGTTCGTCGCCTCCGTTTTGCTCAGCAACTCCCTCGCCCCGCCGTCGCTCGCCCTGGGGCTGCTGATCGCGCTTTTCGCCCCCGCCATCATGCTGGCCCTCAGGGTCGAGCGGGTGCGGGTGAAGAGCCCTTCCGCCATCCTCAGCTTGTTTGCAGACGTCGCCGCCGACATCGTGCGCTCCAACTGGGCGGTGTCGCAGATCATCGTGGCGGGGCGGCGGCGCAGTCGCACCTCGGGCTTCATCCATGTGCCGCTGGAGCTCCGCGACCGCTACGCCCTGGCCGTCCTGGCCATCATCGTGACCAGCACCCCCGGAACCCTGTGGGTCGAATACGAGCCGGCGACCGGCCGGCTGCTGCTGCATGTGCTCGACCTGGTCAATGAGGAGGAATGGATACGGCTGATCAAGGACCGCTACGAGCGCAGGCTGATGGAGATTTTCGAATGACGGCGGCGGTTCTGGTCTGGGGTATGGGCCTGGCCCAGCTGATGCTGGTCTGCGCCATGGGATTGGCCGTCTGGCGCATCGTTCGCGGACCGCGCGCCCAGGATCGCGTGCTGGGCATGGACACCCTTTATCTGAACGCCATGCTGCTGGTCGTCGTGTTCGGCGTGCGCACCAACAGCCAGCTGTATTTCGAGGCCGCCCTGATCATCGGCATGCTGGGCTTCGCCGCCACCGTCGCTCTGGCCAAGTTCCTGATGCGTGGCGAGGTGATCGAATGAGCGCCGACCAAGTTCCCCCCTGGGTCGCCTTCGTGGTCGCGGGCCTGGCCCTGGCCGGCGCCGCCCTGTCGCTGATCGGCGCGATCGGCCTGGCCCAGCTCAAGACCTTCTACGAGCGGGTGCACGCCCCGACCCTGGGCGCCACCCTGGGCATGGCCCTGGTGCTGGCGGCCTCCATCGTCTGGTTCACGGCGGTCGAAGGGCGTTTCATGCCGCGCGAAATCCTGATCGGCCTTTTCCTGACGGTGACGACGCCGGTGACGCTTATCCTTCTGGCGCGTGCAGCCCTTTTCCGCGACCGCACCGAGGACGCCGACGACAAAAAAGAGCCCGGCAGGGGGCCGCCGGGCTGAAGCTAGGTTCGGTGATGGCGCCCTTAAGGGCGCTCTCATTGGTTAACCGAATTGGTTTCCAACATCTTAACGAGCGGCGGCGGGACGATCCGGCAGCCAGGCGCTCTGATGGCCGTTGGGCTGCACCGGCCAATTGATGCGCCATCCCTGGCCAGCGCGCGCAATGGAGAATCCGCCTTGCCCGGCGTCTCCAGGATAGTCGAAGGCCTGGCCGTCCACGACGATCTCCACGGAGCCCGCCCGGCCCGCCATGGCCCGCCAGCGCCCCCGCGACGACGGCGCGACGTTGGCTGCAACCCCGCCCATCGCGACGACGGGCGGCTTGTGCCCAGCCGGACCCGAGATCATCAGGGTCGATCCATCCGAATCCACCGCATCCAGCACGCCCCTCCCGTCCAGCCTGATCGTCGGCTGGCCTGCGGCGATCAGGGCGACCGGCCCGGCCCCGCCCTGGATCACCACCAGCGTTTCGGGCGAGACGGCGGCGTCCTCGCCCACCTGCACCTCAGGCGTCAGGCGTAAGTCGCCGTAGAGCGGCGGCAGCCTCAGTTCGAAACGCCCGGCCGCATCGGCGTTGACCGCCACCGCCGCCACGTCCGGTGCGCGCAGCACCACGCGGGCGTCGGGATCGGCAGCCCCGCGCACGATCAGCACGCCGCCGTCGCGCGTCACCCCGTCGATCAGCGGGGGCCGAACCCAGGGCGAGGCCTTTTCCGCGCCAGCCGGTCCAGCCACCCCGCCATCGCCCCGCGAACAGGCCGACAGCGTCGCGCCCGCCGCCGCCAGGGCCGCGACGATCGCGATGCTGATCCGACGTTTCATCCTTGGCCTCGACGATATAGGACTGGCGACCCAGCGGCTTGCGCTGGTGTTAGCGCGAGCGCCGCCGGTTTGGCCATGGGTCGGATCGGCATTCGTTCTGTTCGAGGCCCCATGTCCCTGCCCCCCGTTTCGTTCCAGCCGTTCGACGGCCCGTCCGTCTGTCTGTTCTGCGGCGCCTCCGAGACCGCCGACCCCGCCTATGCCGAGGCGGCCTACGCCTTTGGCCGCGCAACGGCCCAGGCCGGATGGCGGCTGGTCTACGGCGGCGGCGGCGTGGGGCTGATGGGGGCGTCCGCGCGGGGCGCGCATGAGGCGGGCGGCCGCGTCGTCGGCATCATGCCGGCGTTCCTGCGCAGCCGCGAACGCCTGTTCGACGAGGTCGAGACCGTTGTCGTCACCTCCATGCACGAGCGCAAACAGCTGATGTACGATCAGTCGGACGCCTTCGTCGTGGCGCCCGGCGGCATCGGCACCTTGGAAGAGGTGGTCGAACTGCTGTCATGGAAACGGCTGGACCTGCACCACAAGCCGGTCGTCTTTCTGAACCTGAACGGCTTCTGGGACGGCTTTTTCGCCCTGATGCGCCACAGTGTGAACGAGGGCATGACCCCACCTTCGTTCCTGGACGCCTGGACCGTCGCCGACACGGTGGAGGACGCCTGGGCCCAGCTCCAGACTCCCGAGGCGCCGCAGCAAAGACATGATCGTCGCTAAGTGATCGCCGCTTCTATTCGCGGCCGACGTATTGACAGTTTTTATCCGAAACTGACATTGGGGACACGGCGGCAAGACGCCGTTCTTCGATGCGGAAAGTTTCCCATGCGCGCCCTGCTTATCGCCGCCGCCCTGTTCGCCGCCGCTCCGGCCGTCGCCCAGACGCCCGCCGCCACTCGCCTGACCTTGGCCGACGCCGCCAAGGCGCCGGCTCGCGCCACCATCATCGACGGCGCTCGCTGGTCCTGCGAGGGCGCGACCTGCACAGCCGCTGGCGGCACGGAGCAGCCCGCCACGCGCGCCTGCCGCCGCGTGGTTCAGAAGTTCGGCCCTGTGACCGCCTTCGCCTACAAGGGCGTCGAACTTAGCGCCGAAGAACTGGCCGTCTGCAACGCCTAATCCGGCAAAGGGTCGAGGCGGCTCAGGCCGCCTCGCCTCTCAGACGCCGCTGCAGGGTCTCGCGCCCGATCAGCGGCGCCAGGGCGGCCATGTCCGGCCCGTGCGCCTGGCCGGTCAGCGCCAGCCGCAACGGCATGAACAACGCCTTGCCCTTGGCGCCCGTCTCAGCCTTCACGGCGTTGGTCCAGGTCGGCCAGGCGGTTTCGTCGATCACGTCGGGCAGCAGTTTCGCGGCCGCATCGATGAAGGCCGCGTCCTCGATCACCGGCTGGATCGGCCCCTGAACGATCTTCGCCATTTCAACGACATCGGCGAACTTGTTCAGATTGCCCCGTACAACGGACCAGAAGGTTTCGCCCAGGTCGGCGCCCAGCGCCTGAAGCCGCGGCCTGGCCGTCTCATAGTCCATGACGTGTAGCGCCTGGGCGTTCAGCCGGTCCAAATCCGCCGTGTCGTAGCGCGCCGGCGAACGGCCCATCTTTGAGAAGGCGAAGCCGGCGCCCAGCGCCGCGATGGATTCGGCGACCTCCAGCGGGTCCGACGTGCCGATCCGGCCCAGGTGGCTGGTGATGGCGATTGGCTCGTAACCCTGGTCGCGCATATCGCTGATCGACAGCGACCCCAGCCGTTTCGACAGGGCCGCCCCGTCCGCGCCGACCAGCAACGGCATATGGGCGAAACCCGGCACGGGCGCGCCCAACGCCTCGAAGATTTCGATCTGGGCGCCGGTGTTGGTGACGTGATCCTCGCCCCGGATGATGTGGGTGATCGCCATATCGATGTCGTCCACGACCGACGGCAGGGTGTAGAGGAACAGGCCGTCCTCGCGGATCAGAACCGGATCGGACATCGAGGCGGTGTCGACCTCGGCATGGCCGCGCGCCAGGTCGTCCCAGGCGACGCGCTTGCCATCCAGCTTGAAGCGCCAGTGCGGGCGACGGCCCTCGGCCTCATAGGCGGCCTTCTGCTCTTCGGTCAGTTCCAGAGCGGCGCGGTCATAGATCGGCGGCAGGCCGCGCGACAACTGCACCTTGCGGCGGCGGTCCAGTTCGTCGGCCGTCTCATAGGCTGGGTAGAGACGCCCGGAGGCCTTCAGCCTCTCCGCCGCCTCTTCATATCGGTCGAACCGCTTGGACTGGTTGTGGCGTTCGTCCCACGTCATCCCCAGCCAGGTCAGATCGTCCTCGATCCCCTGTTCGAACTCGGCCGTCGAGCGAGCCAGGTCGGTGTCGTCGATACGCAACACGAACGCCCCCCCCTGCCCTTTCGCAAACAGCCAGTTCACCAGGGCGGTGCGGACATTGCCGACGTGCAGCCTACCCGTCGGCGACGGGGCGAAACGAACCTTGACGGACATGGGGGATCAACGACCTCGAAAGCGAGGCGGCTAGGTCGCGCCGCAACCCGGCGAAGTCAAGGCGCGGCTCGGATCGAACCGCCGTCATCATAGGATTTCACCTCGGAAGCGGTTTCGAAAGCGTCCGAAAGGCCTGAATTATTCCCACTCGATCAGTAGTGAGACAAATATCGTTTTGATTGCTCTCAATATTTTCAAACTGAGAAAACTACGATACTGGAAAATCGCTCTGGCATTACTTCTGCCGTTGAATTTACTAGAGAAATAAGCGGTATCACAATTGCGTGATTACGCTATCTTTTTCCACCTTTTTGGTCGTTCGCCCGAAAATGTGGTCGGCGCAACTTTGGAATTGAGTCGAAAGGCCGCGAAACGTCTCTTCGTGTAAACATTGTCGCGATTCGTATCGTTGCGCCGACCGCTTACGCCATCAGCTATTTGCCGACCAACTTGGTTCAAGACGCGCGCAGCGATGGCCGCCTTATCTTGCGGAAGCGTCCATAGTGCTCGGCGACCGTCTTCGGAGTATCCTGGATGGCGTAGCTGGCCTGCTCGTAGGAGCCCGTGACTTTCAGCACATGCGTCGCCAGCACATCCCTGACGCTGTGAGGACCATGGGGCAACAACCCAATCGCGCCCCGGCCTGTGTAGGGATTGAAGATGCCGTACCGCTGGATGACGAGCCGCCACGCCTCATAGAAGGTGGTCTGGCTGTAGGCGGCCGATCGGCTGCTCATCTTCACCGTCTTCACAAAGAAGGTCCCAGGATCGGGCGAAGCGGCAAGCAGTATCCGCCTATGCTTGGCGAGGTAGGCTTCGATCGCCTCATAGAGGCCCTTCAGGTCGGGAAGCAGAAGACGAAAGGGGCGCTTGGAGAAGTAGGCCGAACCGGCGTTCTTGAACGCGGCGCAAGGGATGAAGACCTCCCAACCTTCGTCGCGTTCGCTCCAACGCAGTTGACCCTGCCTACGACGTTCCAGCGCTCCTTCGGGCAAAGGGACGGATTGACGGCTGCACACCAGGAGTTGGCGCAGGTTCTTCTGCCGCAATCCGGACACCGTCGCGGACATGCTCAAGGTCGCACAACATCGCGGCTGGACCCGCCTCAAGGTGGCGGGAGACGAGGCCTTCCGGCGCGAAGTCTGGGTGCAGGCCCGGCCATGGGCCTGGAGATTCAAGGCTATCGCGCCCGGGACCGGGACCGCGCAGCGGCCGGGCTGCCGCATGGCCGGGCGGAGATGGAGGAGCGGCTCCGCCGGGCCTCCCTGGTGGTCCGCACCATCGTGATGGACACGCAGGCCCAGCAGCGCCTGATCGCCCATGCCGCGGAAAAGGCCGGACTGGCGCGATCGTCGGACCGGGAGCAGCGACACGGTCGTCAGCGGGATCGTTGAGCGCCAGGGCGCATCGATCCTCTTAGCACCCAAATATGGGCGATTAGGCCCTCCCATGGCGATAAGCGCCCATATTTATTGCGCATGGCTGCCGGTTTGAGGCGTTTCTCCCCTGCCCAGTCGGGCCTCGTCGTGTGGACGAGGCGGCAAACCTAAAGGATCTTTCACGGCAGCGCTTGACTCCGCCTCTGATGAAGAGGGCATATATGAGAACATTTAGAGAACATTCTCATGCCGCCGCCTCATGCCCTTCATCCGTTGCGCCAGCAGATCGCAACCTTGCAGCCCGACCGGACCAAGCCTGAACGGACCTTCCGCCTGGGCCTGGAGAGTGTCGACCAGCATCTGGGACCGCTCAGGGCCGACGCCCTGCATGAGGTTCTGGCCGCAGCGCCGCGTCAGGGCGTCGCGGCGCAGGGGTTCGCCCTGGGACTGGCGTTGAGGGCCACCTCCAGGGCCGTCATTTGGGTTCTGCAGTCGGCGGGGCGATCCGAACTGGGGGAGCCCTATGGCCCCGGGCTCATCCCCTGGGGCCTGGACCCGGCCCATCTCATCTTCGTCCGCGCGCCCGACGCCGCCGCCCTGCTGGCGGCCGGCGAGGAGGCGCTGCGCAGCGGGGCGGCGGGCGCCGTGATCCTGAGCGGCTGGGGCGAGGCCAGGGCCTACGGCCTGACCGCCAGCCGGCGGCTGATGATGGCGGCCCAGGCGGGATCGAGCCTGGGCGTGCTTGTGCGGGCCGGCGCATCCGTCGCTCCCAGCGCCGCCGAGACCCGCTGGTCGATCGCCGCCGCCCCATCCGCGCCGCTGGAGGCCGATGCGCCGGGACGACCAGCCTTCCGGGCCCGGCTGTTGCGCTGCCGCTCAGGCGCGCCGCCCGGCGAGTGGACGCTGGAGTGGGATCGTGAGACGCGCGCTTTCATCCCAGCGTCGGCACCTGGCGGTGTGGTTTCCGTTCCTGCCGACCGACCGGCTGCGGCGGACGCCATCCGCCGAACCCGCGCCGCCTGACCGCCCCCTGGTCTTGACCGACAAGGACCGGGGCGCCTTGCGCCTGACGGCGGCGGACGCCCAGGCCCTCGCGCTGGGCCTTTCACCCGGCATGACCCTGGCCGACGCGCGGGCGCGGGTTCCGAACCTCGACGTTCGGAGCCACGACGTCGATGCGGACGCCCGATTGCTAAAGGCCGTGCTTGCGGACTTCGACCGGTTCACGCCCATGGCGGCGCTGGATCATCCGCACGGCCTGATGCTGGACGTGACCGGCTGCGCTCATCTGTTCGGCGGCGAAGCGGGGCTGATGCAGGCGGTGCGATCCCGCGCCGAGCGTGTCGGACTGCAGACCCGCCTGGCCATGGCCCGCACGCCCCAGACCGCCCGGGCGCTGAGCCGGTTCGGCCCCGGCGGGATCGCGCCCCAGGGCCGGGACGCCGACCTTGCGCGGCGCCTGCCCATCGCGGCGATGGAGCTGCCGTCCCGCGACCATCAGGCCCTGCGCCGCGCGGGGCTGAAGACGCTTGGCGACCTGGACGATCGACCGCGCGCGCCGCTAGCCGCCCGCTTCGGCGCCGACTTTCCCGACCGGCTGGATCGTCTGATGGGACGCGTCGATGTGCGGATCACGCCGCACCGTCCGCCTCCGCCCGTCATCGCCGACCGCATCGTGGCCGAACCCATCGCCGAGACAGACGCGGTCCATGCGGTCATCGCCGACCTGCTGACCGATGTGGAGCATCAGCTTGAGACGCGCGGCCAGGGCGCACGGCGCTTCATCCTCGCCCTCTATCGTCTCGACGGGGACATCCGGCGCATCGCCCTTCAGACGGCACGGCCCCTGCGCGATCCAGCGGCCCTGCGACGCCTGTTCCGGGAGCGGCTGGCGGCCCTGTCGCGCCCCATCGATCCCGGCTTCGGGTTCGATCAGCTGCGGCTGAGCGCGGATCAGCTGCGCGGGCTTTCCCCCGAACAGGCCGCCTTCGATCGCCGCCCCGACGCCTCGGCCGCGCTGGACGCCCTGATCGACCAGCTCAGCGCGCGGCTGGGGCCGGAGGCGGTGTTGCGGATCGAACCCTTCGCCTCGCATCTGCCCGAACGGGCTTGGCGGCGCGTTCCAGCCCAGACCGCCGCCGTATCCGCCCCCTGGCCGAGACATGACGCAGACGCCGCGCCCTTGCGGCCGCTGCATCTGTTCGACCGACCCCAGCCGGTGGAGGCCATCGCCCTGGCGCCCGACAGCCCACCCGCCCGCTTCACCTGGCGCCGGGCCACCCACCGGGTCGTCTACGCCGAGGGGCCCGAGCGCATCGCCGCGGAGTGGTGGCGGGCGCCCCGTCACCGGGTGCGCGACTACTATCGGGTGGAAGACGAAGAGGGCCTTCGCTTCTGGCTGTTCCGGGCCGGGGAATATGGCGCAGACCCGCCCCCGCGCTGGTATGTGCACGGGCTGTTCGCATGAGCGCGCCCTCCCCTGGCCCCGCCTATGCCGAGCTGGTGGCCGCCAGCAATTTCTCCTTCCTGCGCGGCGCCTCCCACCCCAAGGACCTGGTCCTGACCGCCCTCCTGCGCGGCCATGCGGGCCTGGGTCTGGCCGACCGCAACACCGTCGCCGGCGTCGTGCGGGCCTGGTCCGCGCTGAAGCAACTGCGCGAACATGGCGGCACCCCGGTGGAGAAGGCGCGCACCGGCGGCTCGCCCGGAGAGGTCGTTTTCGTTGAAGGCGCCTCGGCCCCGTCAGACCTGGCCGAGGCGGTGAAGGCGAGAGCCCAGACCTTTCACCTGCTGACCGGCGCGCGCCTGGTTTTTACGGACGGCACACCGGATATCGTCGCCTACCCGGAGGATCGCACTGGGTGGGGCCGGCTGACCCGGCTTCTGACCCTAGGCAATCGCCGAGCGAAAAAGAGCGAGTGCGTCCTTCATCTGAACGACCTGCTGGCGAACTCTGACGGCTTGCTGCTGATCGTGGTTCCTGGCCAGCGGCTGGACAGCCTACCGGACCTGTTGTCCCGTCTCAACGACGCGCGTCCCGGCGCAGTCTGGCTGGGCGCGGCCATTCACCGACGCGGCGACGACCGGCGACGGCTGGCGCACCTGAGAGCCATAGCCGAAATGGCGGATACGCCCCTGCTGGCCATGAACGACGTGCTGTATCACGACCCCGAGGCGCGCGATCTTCAGGACGTCCTGACCTGCATCCGTGAAGGCGTCACCATCGATCAGGCGGGCCTGCGCCTGTTGGCCAACGCCGAGCGCCATCTGAAGGCGCCAGAGGAAATGGCCCGTCTGTTCGCCGATGCGCCCGAAGCCCTGGCGGAGACGCAGAACCTCCTCATGCGCTCCACCTTCGACCTGGAACAGCTCCGCTACGAATACCCTGAGGAGCCCATCCCGCCGGGCCAGACGCCGCAGGGTTGGCTCCGGGCCCTAGTCGATCGCCGCCTGCCCGTCCGCTATCCGGACGGCGCGCCGGAGAAGGTCACGGTCCTGATCGACAAGGAGCTGGCCTATATCGCCGAGCGGGACCTGGCCCCCTATTTCCTGACCATCCACGACATCGTGCGGGTGGCCGAGAACGAGGGCATCCTGTGCCAGGGCCGTGGCTCGGCCGCCAACTCGGCGGTCTGTTACGTGCTGGGCATCACCAGCGTCGATCCCGTCCACCACGACCTGCTGTTCGAACGCTTCATGTCGGCGGACCGCAACGAGCCGCCCGACATCGACGTGGATTTCGAGCACGAGCGGCGCGAGGAGATCATCCAGCACATCTATGACACCTACGGCCGGGAGCGGGCCGGCATCGCCGCCACCGTCATCCGCTATCGTCCCAAGAGCGCCATCCGCGAGGTCGGCAAGGCCCTGGGCCTGACCGAGGACGTGACTGCGGCGCTGGCCGCCACGCAATGGGGAAGCTGGGGCGCCTCCATCCCCGACGAACGCATCGAACAGGCGGGGTTGGACCCGGCCAATCCGATGATCCGCCGCGCCGTGGACATGGCGACCCGCATCATGGGCTTTCCCCGCCACCTCAGTCAGCATGTGGGCGGCTTCATCCTGACACGCGGGCGGTTGGACGAACTGGTCCCCATCGGCAATGCAGCCATGGCCGACCGCACCTTCATCGAATGGGACAAGGACGACATCGACGAACTGGGCCTGATGAAGGTCGATGTGCTGGCGCTGGGCATGCTGACCTGCATCCGAAAGGCCCTGGACCTGATGAAGGCCCACGAGGGTGCCGACTTCGACCTAGCCACGGTCCCGGCCGAACAGGCGGATGTCTATGACATGCTGTGCCGGGGCGACTCCATCGGCGTCTTCCAGGTGGAGAGCCGGGCCCAGATCAACATGCTGCCACGCCTGAAGCCCCGCATTTTCTATGATCTGGTGATCCAGGTGGCGATCGTGCGGCCCGGCCCGATCCAGGGCGACATGGTCCATCCCTATCTGAGAAGGCGAAAGGGCCAGGAGGATGTGATCTACGCCAGCCCGGCCCCGCCCCACGATCCGGGCGAGCTGAAGGCCATCCTGAACCGCACCCTGGGCGTGCCCCTGTTCCAGGAGCAGGCCATGAAGGTGGCCATGGTCGCCGCCGAGTTCAGCGACCGCGAGGCCAACGGCCTGAGAAAAGCCATGGGCACCTTCCGGGGCGACGGCACGCTGCACACCTATGAGAACCGCATGGTCGGGAAGATGATCGAACGGGGCTACGATCCCGACTTCGCCCGGCGCTGTTTCGAGCAGATAAAGGGCTTCGGCTCCTACGGCTTTCCGGAGAGCCACGCCGCCAGCTTCGCCCGGCTGGTCTATGTCTCCAGCTACATCAAATGCCGCCATCCAGCCGCCTTCGCCGCGGCTCTGCTGAACAGTCAGCCCATGGGCTTCTACGCCCCAGCCCAGATCGTCCGCGACGCCCAGGAACATGGTGTCGATATCCGACCCATCGACGTCAATCACTCGGTCTGGGACAACACCCTGGAAGGCCCTAAGGACGCCCTGGTACTCCGCCTAGGCCTGCGCCAGATCGACGGGTTCCGGGAGGACTGGGCCAAGGCCATGAACGCCGCCCGCACCCGCCCGTTCGACGGCGTCGAGAGCCTGATGCGCTGCGCCCGTCTGCCCACGGCGGCGATGCGCAAACTGGCCGACGCCGACGCCTTCCGCTCCCTGGGGCTCGACCGGCGCGAGGCCCTGTGGGCGGTGCGCCGCCTGCCGGACGACAACGCTCTGCCCCTGTTCGCGGCCGCCCATGCACAAGAACTGGGCGAGGAGCCGAACGCCAATCTGCCGACCATGGCGCTGGGCGAGCATGTGGCCGCCGACTACCAGACCACGCGCCTCAGCCTGAAGGCCCATCCCATGGTCATACTGCGCCCGGTGTTCGCCGCCGAGGGCCTGCTCACCTGCGCCCAGGTCGAAGCGAAACGGTCTGGCTCGCGCGTCCGCACCGCCGGCGTCGTCCTTGTGCGGCAGAGACCCGGTAAGGGCAACGCCATCTTCATCACCCTGGAGGATGAGACCGGCATCACCAACCTGGTCCTGTGGGTCCCAGTGTTCGAGGCCCACCGCCGCATCGTCATGGGCACCGGCCTGCTGGCCGTCGAAGGCGTGGTGGAGAAGAGCGCCGAGGGCGTGGTCCATCTGATGGCGCAGACGCTCCATGACCGCTCCGCCGAGCTGAACCGCCTGTCGCCCGACCATGACCCGGTACTGCAGCTGTCCGGCGCCGATGAGTTCGTCCACCCTCAGCATCCAAGGAACCTGCGCATGCTGCCGGGGTCGCGTGATTTTCATTGAGGCGTCCAGCGCTTGAATGGGCCTCGCCACATCGCCTAGCGTCAAAGCGCGCGCTCAGGGGATGACTTTGACGGATTCGATCGACGGCTACGATGCATCCAGGGAGGTCTTCGCCGCCCGCTATGAGAGCCTGGATGCGCAGACCGTGCACGCCGCCTTCCAGGACCTGCTGCCCTCCGGCCAGGACCGGATGGCCCTGGACATCGGCGCCGGCTCTGGCCGGGACGCCGCCTGGCTGACCCGTCTCGGCTTCGATGTCGTCGCGGTCGAACCAGCTCACAGCCTGCAGGCGGACGTAGCGCCTCCTCAAACCCGAACGGCCTGCGGAAGTCGCTCATGGCTCGGCCGACCAGTAGGACAGGTTGCCAGCGAAGGCCTCGTCCAGCCCACCCAGATGCCCTCGAATCTCGGCGGCGAAGGCGGCCAACTGCGCGATCTCCAGCTCGAGAACGGCCCCATCCATGACCGCCGTGTTCAGGGCGCGGGCGATCTGGTTGATGTTGACGCCTACGGCAAGGAACTGACGCCAGCCTTCGAGCTTCAACCTTGAAAACCGCATTACACCCCGCGCGCTTGTCGATTCCCGTATCGGTAGAGGCGCTCCATATGCGGGTCAATGACACATACGGCTCATGTTAAGATCAGATCGACAGCGGGCACTAAGAGAAGTTCAATGCAACTGACCGTCAACGACTGGCGGTATAAAATGACGCCGCGCGACTGTGACGTACGCGCGGCGTCGGTTTTCGGCTACGGAACCGGTCTTACTCGGCCGCGAACGAATAGGCGTCGTTGTCCGAACATGCGGCGTTCTCCGGCAAGGGCGCATTAACCGCCGCCGTGCGCAGCACCGGCGGCAGCCACCCCGTCCCCTCCACCAATCGTTCCGCCGCCTCGGCCATATCGGCCTTCTTCATCCCGGCGATCCGCCCGGCCTCCTCGGCGCCGACCGCCTCGGTCACCTCTTCCAGCACCCGCGCCTTGGACACCCGCGAGAAATATCCTTCAGCCGTGGCCGCCCACGTCCCGGTCATGTCCAGCCCGACCGCCGTCGCCAGCGTCTCGGTCTGGGCCAGTGCGCCGGGCCTGCGGGCGTGCGGATCGCGCACGGCGTAGAGGCCGACGCCCGCGCACACCGCCAGCAGGTCCAGCAGATCGGTCCCGCCCATGGGCGACAGCACCGCCCACAGGTCTTCGGGGTTTTCCGGAAGCCGGGCGCCCCATCGCTCAAGCCGGTCCGCCACGCGGCGACCGGCGGGGCTGGAGGGTGCGCAGGAAGCGGTTGGTCTCTAGGTAGCGGTAGTCGCGCGAGGGCGACCAGCCGACCAGTTCATAGCCCCGCATCAGGCTGCCGAACCTCTGGCGATAGGTGGAGCTGGACGGCATGTCCTCAAGCTCGTCGATGATCAGGCCTGACAGGCAGCCGCGCCGTTCCAACAGTTCCGTCAGCCGCTCCAGCATCTCGGCGTCGGTGTAGCGCCGGCAGCGTTCGGCGATGATGCGCTGGGCCGCCGCGAAGAAGTCCGGGTCGACGATGCCCTCGAAGGCCCCGTCCGCCCGCACCCACATGTCCGGCGTATTGGCCACGCGCTTCTTCTTCAGCTTAAAGGAGACGCGGTTGTAGACGTTGTTGCCGATGTATTTCTCGTTGGTGAGGATCTGGTGGACAACCCCGCGCGTCCACGGGCGGCCGAGGTCCGTCACCTGCCCCTCGCCGTTCAGGAGCGTGGCGATCTCGCGTTCGGAGCGGCGGTTGAGGACGAACATCCGATAGATGCGCCGGACCAGATCGATCTCCTCGGCCGGACCCGGCGTCAGGACCACCCGGTCGGTCTGCAGGCTCTTGTGCTCGCCGCGCAGCAGCGTCGCCTTGGGCCGTCGCTGTTCGTCGACGAGTTGCCGCCGCAGCCCGTAGCCGGCCGGCCCGCCTTGACGGTAGCCCAGACCGATCAGGCGGCACTGGCCAGTGAAGACCTTGACCGAGAGTTCGCGGCTGTACTCTCCGGCCATGGCCCGCTTCATGCTCTTGATGATCGTGGCGCTGAGGCTGCCATCGTTCTCGAACTGCTCGGCGCAGTAGTGGATGCTGATGCCGGCCTCGCGGCACAGGAACTCGTAGTAGGCGCTCTCGTCGGCATCCTGGAACCGACCCCAGCGGCTGACGTCGTAGACCAGCACCACCTTGAAGTCGGCCCGCCCGGCCTGCACGTCGGCTATCAACCGTTTCAGGGCGTCCCGACCGTCCAGGCGCAACCCGCTCTTGCCGTTGTCGGCATAGGTCTCGACGATCTCGAACCCCCGCTGGGCGGCATAGCGGGCGATGATCTCGGCCTGGTTTTCGGTCGAGTATTTCTGGTGCTCGGTCGACATCCGCACGTATTGGGCGGCGCGGATCGTCTGGGCCGGCCCGGGCTCTGCACTACTGTTTATTGCTTGGGTCATTCAGGGTCAGACGCCCTTCAGGGCGTCATGGGTCCTCGTCAGTTGGCTTTCCGGCCAAGCTACCGGCGGGGAGCCCTGAATGTCGTCTACGCAGAACGTCCGAAAACTTCGGTCAAATCACGGAAGAACTCTTCTTCCCCACACCTCCGCGCCCCCGGCCGACCGCTTTCCGGAGGCCGTCGCGGGCGCGCTGCGGCGCGAGTTCGGGGCGGTCCCGGGGGCCGTCAAGCAGGTGGTGCGGATCACGGGCGCGAACGAACGGGCGGTCCGAAACTGGTTCGAGGCCCGCAATGCGCCGAGCGGCGAAAATCTCGTCGCCTTGATGGGGCGATCCGACGAGGTGCTCGAGACCGTCCTGCATCTGGCGGGGCGTCAGGACTTGATCGCCACCCGCCGCTTGTCCGGAGCGCGCGACAAGCTGCGGGAGATGTTGGCGATGATCGACGACATCCAGACCGGATGAGCCGCAGGACCAGTCCGCAAACTCCGAAGGCCTACGGGTTCTCCCTTCGACGTCGTTCGGGTCCGATTCCTCCAAAAGAGGAGATGCGCCATGCCGACCCCGAACAGGCCCCTGCAACGGACGATCAAGAAGACCGAGTTGCGCCAGATGGTGCCCTTGGCGGACAGCACCATTTGGGAGATGGAGCGAAAGGGCGAGTTCCCGCGCCGGTTCCTGCTCACGCCCCGATGCGTGGTCTGGGACTTGGGCGAGGTCGAAGCTTGGCTGGCCTTGCGGCGCGAGCGTCCCATCATGCCGGCCAAGGGACCGGACGTGCATCTTCGACGCTCGCGCCCCGTGGGGCGCGGCCGACCCGAGCGACGCCCCTTCTAGCCTGCAGCGTTCACCCGTTCGGCGAGGTCGGCGCAACTCGCCATCAGCGCCTCGAACGTCGGAGCGTCGCGCTCCAGAAGGCCGTCTTCGAGCATGCGCCTGTAGTCGTCCGCCAACGCGGTCTGGACGGCCGCTTCGGGCACGAGGCGAGGTGCCCGCCAACCGCGCGGTGATAGTCGATCGCCGCGCCGTTCGCCGTCTCGCGAAAGAAGAGGGATTTGTGCCGAGCGACCGCGTCCGCCATCGCCCGGTCGGCTGCCGCGAGATCGGCCACCCCTGCGGCGTCCAGCCTCGCGAGATCGTACCAGTGGCGGGAAAATCGCTCGCCTCTCATCCGGCCCTGTTCGCAGTAGACGTGAGCGGCCGTGGCCTTCTCCCAGAAGGTCCGCTCAGCCTTCATCACGCGGGGCCGCGCGGTCGGGAAGACGAGGTCGGGCAAGACCGCTGCAGCGTCGCAGACCACGTCTCGCGCCTCGGCAGGCTCTCCCGTGGCGCGAGCGCCGAACTCCAGGAGCACCGAGGGCGGCGCATAGCCCGTGCCCTGGGTAAGCGGTCCGTAAGCGACGGTCAGCTTGTCGCCGTCCTCGACCAAATCGGCTTCCAATCCCTCGCTCGCCAGCGCGGCCTCGACAAAGGGGGACACCGTATCGGACACCCAAGACGGCAGGCACTCCCGCACGACCCGGCTCCACCGCCTCGCCTCGGCTATGGCCGCCGGCAGGCCATCGCCGTGCGGATCCGCAAGGTCCGGCGCGAGGGTGCGGATGTCGTAGGTGAGGTCGAGGTCTTCGGAGAAGCGGTCGATCAGGCCGTAGGCTTTCGCGAGCGACGTTCCGCCCTTGAAGACCAGGTGCTCCCCAAAGGGCGCACGGAACAGAACGTCGAGAAGCCAGACGACCCAGACATCCTTCTCAAGCAGATGCACAGGCCGT
Source organism: Brevundimonas sp. (assembly GCF_003248455.1). GTDB lineage: Bacteria > Pseudomonadota > Alphaproteobacteria > Caulobacterales > Caulobacteraceae > Brevundimonas. The sequence goes on along the minus strand of NZ_QFNM01000005.1, from coordinate 75,515 downwards.
CCCGTCGCCGCCGCGGCGACTTGGAGCGCCTCGCGGCGGTCCGCGGCATCGAGCTCGAGAAAGACGTCAGCCATGCGCCGCCAGGCTCACCGAGCGGGCGAGCCAGGTCGGCAGGCGTGCGCCCACCTCGACCAGTTCCTCGAACGCGCTCCGAGGCAAGTGGCGGCGCAACGCCTTGAGGGCGCTTCCCGCCTGCTCCGGGCCCAGCCACGCCAAGGCGCGGACCGCCTCGCCCGCAGCGCTGTGGGGCAGGACGAGTTGCCAAGGCGGAGCGTGCCGCAGTTCAACCGATTGCTTGCCGAGTTGCAGCCGGCGGCTTCGGCCACTGGTCAGATAGACCTGGCGAATGGGCGTCTGAGTGGTGAGTCCCAGCTGATTGGCTGCGGCCGCGCCGCTGCGCACGACGGTTTCGCCGCCTTGCGCCGAGAGCCGCTCGACGAGGGCTTCTATGGTCGGGGGGCGCTCGCCATAGCGGCCTTGGACGGGCAGGACATAGAGCCCCCGCCCTGCCCGCAAGAGGCGTCCGCGCTTGACGAGCCGTGACAGCGCTTGATCCACGGCGGCGCGCTCGCCCAGGTGCAGCAGCCCCTTAGCGGCCAAGGGCTGGCCTTCCGGCAAGGTCGCGGCATGCGCGAGGATGTGTTCGGCGAGGGTCTGCATCGGTTTGTTCCTGTCAGAAATATAGTTCATTTTCTGACACCTTCAAGTTAACGCCGAGAAGGCCGGGCTGAAGCGTGGAGCGCCCGTGTCCGGCGGCGCCAGGACAGGCGAGAACGAACGCCCCTGCTCCCACGCCTCGACGGCGTCCGACCACTGCTGCGCCATGTGACGGCGCTGCATCTCGAACTCCGCCTTGTTGTAGACCCCGCGCGACGAGCGCTCCTCGTGGGCGAGGCATTTCTCGATCCAATCCGAGTTGAAGCCCATCTCGTGCAGCAGGGTTGAAGCCGTCCGCCGCAGGTCATGGACGGTGAAGGGCTCCAGCGGCAGTCCCTGCGCCTTGGCGCGGTCCGCTATGGCGGTCGTCACCCGGTTGAACGTCGCCCGCGACATGGGCGCATCGGCGTCGTAACGCGACGGCAGGAGGTATTTCGAATTCCCGGCGCAGGTCTTCAGGGCGATCAGGATGTCCACCATCTGAGTCGAGAGGTAGACGTTGTGGGGTCGCGACCGCTTCATGCGCGCCTTGGGAATGGACCAGACGGCGTTCTCAAAATCCACCTCGTCCCAGGTCCCGTCCTGAAGCTCGCTCTTGCGCACCCTGCTGAGCAGGATGAACTTCAGGCCGAGCCGGATGGTCGGCAAGGTGGCGACGTCGCCCAGCAAGCTGAGCGTGATCCGGATCTCGCTGGGCGAAAGACTACGATCCCGGGGCTTGAAGGTGGCGATGGACGCGGGGCCGACGCCGTCCGCCGGATTGTCGATCTTCTCGCCGTGCAAGATGGCCCAGCCGTAGATTTGCTTGACGATGTCCCGCACGTGGATGGCAGTCGCGGGCGCCCCGCGATCAACGATCGACTTGCAATGCGCCCTGAGATCGTCGGGCGTGATCTCGCTGAGCAGCCGGGTCCGCCATTGCGGCAGGACTTCCCGATTGAAGATCGACCGGCGCATATTTCGGGTGCTGTCCGCCATGGGTGCGGTGTCCATCCAGCGCTGCGCGACATGCTCGAAGCTGTGAGCCTCCTTCAGGCGACGTTTGGCCCGCTGCTTCTCCAGCGCCGGCGAGACGCCGTCCGCGATCGTCCGCTTGATCTCGAACAGACGTTCACGGGCCTGGGCGAGGCTCAACCCGCCGCGTCCGTAACGTCCAAGCGTGAGCGTCTCGCGCCGGCCGTTGAAGCGGTAGTCGTACCGGAACGAGATCGCCCCGCCGGGCGAGACATAGGCGTACAAGCCGTCCCTGTCGGTACTCTTGTAAGCTTTTGATTTTGGCTTCAAATTCTTGAGTGCGGCATCAGTAAGCACGGTAAAATCCCCTCACGCTGGAGCGAGCTGAAATTGGGCGCTTTCGAGCAGGTATTTCCCTTATATTTCCGCATCTTGGTTGGAAAAAATACCGTCAGCAGGTCACCACGAACCTGACGGTATGGGCCCTGGGCCGGGCGGGCAACGGCGAGCGATACCGTCTCGGCATCACAAAAGCGAGACCCTCCGAAAGGCTTCGAAGGGTCTCGTCAGAATTCACATTTTAGTCAGTGGCTTATCCGCGATTTCGGAAGCGATATCGAAAGCTCCCGAAAGGCCTGAATTATTCCCACTCGATCGTGCCGGGCGGTTTGGAGGTCACGTCGTAGACGACGCGGTTCACGCCGCGCACCTCATTGATGATGCGGGTTGCGGTCTTGGCGAGGACATCCCAGGGGAATTGGTAGAAGTCGGCCGTCATGCCGTCGGTGGAGGAGACCGCGCGCAGGGCCAGCACCTTTTCGTAGGTGCGCGCGTCGCCCATGACGCCGACGGTCTTGACCGGCAGCAACACGGCGAAAGCCTGCCAGATATCGTCGTAGAGGCCGGCCTTGCGGATTTCGTCCAGATAGATGGCGTCGGCGTCTTGAAGCGTGGCGACGGCGTCCGGCGTGATTTCGCCGGGAATACGGATGGCCAGGCCCGGTCCGGGGAAGGGGTGGCGGCCGACGAAGGCGTCGGTCAGGCCCAGTTCGCGGCCAAGCGCACGAACCTCGTCCTTGAACAGTTCGCGCAGGGGCTCGACCAGCTTCAGCTTCATATAGTCGGGCAGGCCGCCGACGTTGTGGTGGCTCTTGATGACGTGGGCCTTGCCGCTAGACGAGGAGACGCTCTCGATCACGTCGGGATAGAGGGTGCCTTGGGCCAGGAATTCCGCGCCCTCGATCTTGGCGGATTCGCGGTCGAACACCTCGATGAACAGCCGGCCGATGGTTTTGCGCTTGGTCTCCGGGTCGGAAATCCCGGCCAGTTCGCCCAGGAATTCCTTCGACGCATCCACATGCACCAGCGGGATGTTGTAATGTTCGCGGAACAGGGTCGTGACCTGGGTCGCCTCGTCCTTGCGCAACAGGCCGGTGTCGACGAAGACGCAGGTCAGCTGGTCGCCGATGGCCTCATGGATGAGCACGGCGGCGACTGAACTGTCGACGCCGCCTGACAGGCCGCAGATCACCTTGGCGTCGCCGACCTGTTCGCGGATCTGGGCGATCTTCTCGTCGCGATAGGCGGCCATGGTCCAGTCGCCCTTCAGCCCCGCGATGCCATGGGTGAAGTTCTTCAACATCTGATGGCCGCGCGGGGTGTGCATCACTTCGGGGTGGAACTGCACCCCATAGAAGCGGCGGGTCTCGTCGGCGATCACCGCATAGGGCGAGCCCTCCGACGAGGCGACCACGTCGAAGCCCTCGGGGATGGCGACGATCTTGTCGCCGTGGCTCATCCAGACCTCTTCGTTCTCGCCGACGGGGGCCAGGTCGGCCAGCAGGGGCGAGGCCTTCTGAACGGTGATCTCGGCGCGGCCGAACTCGCGGGTGTGGCCGCCCTCGACCTTGCCGCCCAGTTGCTCGCACATCGTCATCTCGCCGTAGCAGATGCCCAGCACCGGCACGCCGGCCTCGAACACGGCCTGGGGCGCGCGGGGGCTGCCTTCCTCGTGCACGCTCTCGGGGCCGCCCGACAGGATGATGGCCGCCGGCGTCATCGCCGCCAGGGCGGCCTCGGCCTTCTGAAACGGATGGATCTCGCAATAGACGCTGGCCTCGCGCAGACGGCGCGCGATCAGCTGCGTCACCTGGCTGCCGAAATCGACGATGAGGACCTTTTGGTGGTCTTGCAGAGTGGTCATGAGCTGGTCGAATCCGGGGAGAGGTGCGCGGGGTCTTGGCCCCGTGGGGCCGCAATTTCAAGATCGGGCGTCGCAACGGCCGCCAGGCCGCCGGCCTCCAGTACGGCGATCAGACGATCCAAGGCGGCGGCCAGGTTACGGTCCACGTGAGGCAGGGTGGAGGTCCAGTCCTCCAGCGCCTTCAGCTCGGCCCGGCCGTCCGAGACGCCGCGCAGGGCGACCAGCGGAACGCCGAAGGTCTGGGCCGACCGGACCAAAGCCCAGGTCTCCATATCCACCATATCCGCGTCGATGGCGTCATAGGCACCGCCCGAAACGACGTTCGCCCCGGTCGACAGACGCGCGGTCGGCACGCCCGGAATGGGGCACGGCAGGGGCATCACGGCGGGTTGGTCCAGCAGCGGCGTCATCCCCTTGGGGAAGCCCAGCACGCTGGCGTCCATGTCGCGATAGGCTACCGACGACGCCTGATAGACCGCCGCATGTTCCAATTCGCGCGATCCGCACGAGCCCAGGGACACGATCAGGTCGGGCAGGTCGTTCTCGGCGCTCAGCCGCGCCAGGGCGACGGTCAGGGCGACCGCCGCCTCCACCGGGCCGACGCCGGTCATCAGCGGCTGGATGCGGGCCTGAAGATGGCCCCCGTATTCGGCGGGCGCGGCCATGACATGGAGGATCGAAATCCCGCCGCGCCGATCCAGCCTCACGCCGCGCGCTCGTAGATCGCGGCGAAGAAGCCGTCGGTAGCGGTCGAGGCGGGCGACAGGCGAAGGCGGGGCCCCCGCCCCATTAGTGCAAGCCGGGCGCGGGCCGCCTCGGTCAGTTGCGGCGCGGCCAGGACGTCGCCGATCGGCACGGGCCGAAACTCCGGGTGCGCCGCCTCGAAGGCGTCGACGCTGGTCTCGTTCTCGCGCGCCAGCATCGAACAGGTGACATAAACCAGGCGGCCGCCCGGCTTCACCAGCTTGGTCGCCTGGCCCAGAATGCGGACCTGCAATCCATGCAGTTTCTCCGCCTCCTCGGCCGTCAGGCGCCAGGCGTCCTCGGGACGGCGGCGCCAGGTGCCCGAACCCGAACAGGGCGCATCGACGAAGACCAGATCGGCCTGGCCGTTCAGGGCCTCCAGCCCGCGGCCGTTCTGGCCGATCAAGACCAGGTCGGCCTCGACGCCCGCGCGTTGCAGGCGGGGACGGATGTTCTCCAGCCGCTTGTTCACGACATCGGACGCGACCAGCTTGCCCTGGCGCTTCATCGCCTGGGCCAGACCCAGGGTCTTGCCGCCGCCTCCGGCGCAATAGTCCACCACCGTCGTGCCGGGTTGCGCCCCGGCCAGCCAGCAGACGACCTGACTGCCTTCGTCCTGGATTTCGAACCGGCCGGCCTTGAAGCCTTCCAGCGCCTGGATGTTGGGCGGCGGTTCCGACGGCACGCGCAGGCCGACGGCCGACCAGGGCGTGCGCGAAACGTCTAGACCGGCGGCCTTCAGCTCGGCCTCGACCTCATCGACCGTGGCGGCCGCATCATTGACGCGCAGGTCGATCGGCGCGCGCGGCGCCATCAGGGCGTGGACTTCCTCGGCCCAGCGGTCGCCGAAGGTCGCCTTGAAATCCTCGACCACGAACTCGGGCAGACCGGCGGCGACCCAGCCCGGCAGTTCCCCCTGCCCCGCCGTAATGCGGCTGCGCTCCTGTTTCGACAGCGGGCGCGGACCATAGCCGTCACCCGAATGCAGCGCCTCGATCTCTTCCAGCGACAGGCCGTCGATGGCGTGCAGCGAACCGATGACCAGGGCCCGACCGTCTTCACGTCCGCCCATGATCCACGACAGGCGGCCGCGCGCGCGCAGCACCTTGTAGACGCGGTCGGCGATGGCGCGGCGATCCTTGGAGCCGGCGTAACGGTTGGCGGTCCCCCAGGCTTTCAGGACAGCCTCGGCCGGTTGGCGGCCCTGAGCGATGGAGTCCAGGACAGAGGCGGCGGCGGCGAGGCGGGCGGCTGGGGTCAATCTAGGCTTTCAGAAGAAACAGGGACGCCAGGACCATGATCAGTCCCGCAAGCGAGACCACCCAGACCAGCGACCGGACATAGGGAACGCCAAAGGCGTAAAGCGGAACATAGGCGACGCGCGCCCAGAAATAGAGGGCCGTCCCCCACAGGGTCAGGCGGCCGTCCGCGCCGACTGAATGGGCGATGAGCACCGCGCCTATGAACAGCGGCAGGGTCTCGTAGAGATTGGCCTGGGCGCGTTCGAGGCGCCCGGTCAACGGCCGGGTCGAAACGCGCGTTTGGTCGCGCGCCCCCGCATTCCACCTCAGGCCAAACTCGGCCGTTCGCGCCCCGGCGGGCAGAAAGACCTGCACCAGCGCCAGGATCAGCGTCAGGGACAGATAGGTCAGTTCGGTCGTCATGGCCTGATCCTTCGATGCGTCATCCTAGGCCTTGTGCCTAGGATCCAGAAACACAGCCGCCTGACGCCTGGGACCAGCCGTCGAACACCGGGAGTCTGGATCCTCGCCACAGGGGCGAGGATGACGGGAAAACGAAACTACCCCTGCCGATAATTCGGCGCCTCGCGCGTGATCATGACGTCATGGACATGGCTCTCGCGCAGGCCAGCGCCGGTGATGCGAACGAAGCGGGCGCGTTCCTGGAATTCCGGGATGGTTCCGGCCCCGACATAGCCCATCGATGCGCGAAGGCCGCCGACCAGCTGGTGTAGAACCGGGCTGATCGGCCCCTTGTACGGCGTCTGGCCTTCGATGCCCTCGGGCACCAGCTTTTCGGACGAAACCTCCTTCTGGAAGTAGCGGTCGGCCGATCCGCGCGCCATCGCCCCGACCGACCCCATGCCGCGATACGACTTGTAGCTGCGGCCCTGGTACAGGAAGACCTCGCCGGGGCTTTCGTCGGTGCCCGCGAACATAGAGCCCATCATGGCCACGTTCGCTCCGGCCGCGATGGCCTTGGCCAGGTCGCCCGAATATTTGATGCCGCCGTCGGCGATGACCGAAACGCCAGTGTCCCGCGCGGCCCGCGCTGCGTCCATCACGGCCGTCAGTTGCGGCACGCCCACGCCCGCGACGATCCGGGTGGTGCAGATGCTGCCCGGACCGATGCCGACCTTGACCGCATCGGCGCCCGCGTCGATCAGGGCGCGGGTGGCGTCATAGGTGGCGACATTGCCGGCGATGACCTGCAGGCGGTTGCTTTCGCGCTTGATCCGCTCGACCACGGCCGCGACCGAGGCCGAATGGCCGTGGGCGGTGTCGATCACCACCACGTCCACGCCCGCATCCGCCAGGGCCATGGCCCGTTCATAGCCCGCGTCGCCGACGGTGGAGGCGGCGCCGACCAGCAGCCGGCCCTGCTCGTCCTTGGCCGCATGGGGGAAGGCCTGGGCCTTCTCGATGTCCTTCATGGTGATCAGGCCGACGGCGCGGTAATCCTCGTCCACCACGATGACCCGCTCGATCTTGCGGGTGCGCAGCAGTTCGCGGGCCTCGTCGCGCCCGGCGCCCTCGCGCACCGTGATCAGTTCGCCGGTAGTCATCAGCGAGGCGGCGGTGACGTTCGGATCGCTCTCGAAGCGCATGTCGCGGTGGGTCAGCATTCCGACCAGCTTGCCTGTCGCCGGATCCACGACCGGGAAGCCGGTGATCTTCTTGCGCGCCACGATCTCGCGCACCTCGCCCAGCGTCGTCTGCGGGCCGACCGTCACCGGATTGACCACCATCCCGCTTTCATAGCGTTTGACGGCGCGGACCTCGTCGGCCTGCTCCTCGATGGTCATGTTCCGGTCATGGCGGACGACAGCAGCGGGATGTTCAGTTTGATGTCGCGCGTCAGCTGGGTCGAGACATCGACCATCGCCGGCATGAACTCGGACGGGCCGGGTTCGAGCAAAACATCGTCGAAGGTCAGTCCTTCGCGTATCTCCATAGGGAGTCTCCGTTTTGCGGGCCGCGTATACCGGGATGCGGGGGTGCGGGGCAAGGGCCGCGCCTATCGCGCCGATAGAATTTATTGCTTTGCAACCGTCGCGGCCGTTTCCCATTCTCCGTTCATGGTCGGCGTCATCCTCAGCACCGCGCGCAAACTGGCGTTGAAGATCGCCAGCTACGGCGTCATGCATCTGGTCGTCGCCATCCTGACGGCATTCGCCATCACCCGCGATTGGCGCGTCGCCCTGGCGGTGGGCGTGGTCGAGCCGATCTTCCAGACCATCGCCTATTCGATCCACGACCGAGTCTGGCACCGGATCGAACGTCGCCGCAGGGCGTCCGGGCTGGAGGAGGCGACCGAGGCGGTCGCAGCGCGCCTTGACGTCATGTCGCCCGAAGAGCAGGCCCGGGTTCACGACCACGCCGGTCATTCGCACGCGCTCCCCCGCTCCTTGCGGCAGATCGCACTGAAGACCGTCACCTATGGCGCGATGCATTTTACCGTCGCTGTATCGGTCGCTTTCGCTCTGACCCACGACATCCGCACGGCCCTGGCCATCGGCATAGTCGAGCCGGTGGTGCAAACGGTCTTTTTCACCCTGCACGACCGCATTTGGTTGCGTATCGAGGACCGCAGGGCGCGCGCCGCTATCGCGCCGGCCTGAGCTTCATCGCTTGTTCAGCGCCACCAGAAAGACCTCGGCGCTGTCCTTCCGGCTCGACGCCGGCTTGACGTATTTCACCGTCTCGAACTCTTCTCGCAGCCGCGCCAGCACCCCGCCGGCGTCCCCTCCCTGGAAGTTCTTGGACACGAAATTCCCGCCCGGCCTCAGCGTCCGGATGGCGAAGTCGGCGGCGATCTCGATCAGGGCGATGATCTTCAGGTGGTCGGTCTGGCGGTGGCCCACCGTGTTGTGCGCCATGTCCGACAGCACCAGGTCGGGCCGTCCGCCGATGGCGTCGATCAGCTGCTGGTCCACGCCCGGATGGGTGAAGTCCGCCTGAAGCAGGGTCGCGCCGGGAATCGGTTCGATCATCAACAGGTCCACGCCAGCAACCGCGCCGGCGCCGCGATCCAGCGCGACCTGTATCCAGCCGCCCGGCGCCGCGCCCAGGTCGATGACCTTGCTCCCACGCTTGATCAGGCGGAACTTGTCGTCGATCTCGATCAACTTGAAGGCGGCGCGCGAGCGCCAGCCCTCGGCCCGAGCCTTTTCGGACCATTTGTCGGACAGCTGGCGCTTGATCCACTGCTGGCTGCACATCGACTTGGTGTCCGCCGTCTTCATCTTCGCGCCCATGCCGCGCCCGGCGGCGGTCCCGCCGGTGGGGGGGCGCACCATGCGGCGGCGTTCTCCGTTCGGCTGATTCTGGGGCTTTTCGTCCTCGCTCATCGTTCCCACATAGCCCCGACCGGCGTTGCGGGCTATGTCCCGCCTCAAATCAACCCGAGAGGACGACCGAAATGGCCGACACCCTGACCTTCACCCTGGACACCGGCGACGGCGAAGCCCGCGACGTGGTCATCAAGCTGCGCCCCGACCTGGCCCCCGGCCACGTCGAACGCATCACCGAATTGGCCCAGGAAGGCTTTTACGACGGCGTCGTCTTCCACCGCGTCATCCCCGGCTTCATGGCTCAGGGCGGCGATCCCACCGGCACCGGGACTTCCGGTTCCAACAAGCCCAACCTGAAGCAGGAGTTCTCGGCCGAGCCGCACGTGCGCGGCGTCTGCTCCATGGCCCGCACCTCGGACCCGAACAGCGCCAATTCGCAGTTCTTCATCGTCTTCGACGACGCCACCTTCCTGGATCGCCAGTATACCGTGTGGGGCCAGGTCGAATCCGGCATGGAACACGTGGACGCCCTGCCCAAGGGGGAGCCGCCGCGCAACCCCGGCAAGATCGTCAAGGCGACCGTCAACTAGGATCACAATCTTGACGTTTTCCGACGATGGCTGGCAGTTGCGGAGCGGGACCATCGTCGGGGGACGGCAGGCGTGCGTATTCTTCAGGTCATCGAGCCGTCGGGCGGCGGTTCGGGACGCCATGTCGTCGACCTGTCCGAGGCGCTGATCGACGCCGGCCATCAGGTCGCCTTGGTCTATTCGCCGCTTCGCGCCGAACCCCGTTTCGAGACCGAGGCGGCGGCCTTGCCCCTGGCCGCTCTGGAACGTCTGCCGCTTCGCCGCGAGATCGGCCTGTGGGATTTCGCCGCGCTTCGGGCGTTGAACAAGCTGATCGCCCGCCTGGGGCCTTTCGAAATCCTGCACGGCCACAGCGCCAAGGCCGGCGCCCTTGCGCGGCTGGCCCATGCGCCGGGCGCCGCGCGGGTCTACACGCCCCACGCCCTGGCGATGATGGGCGCCGCCGGACTTGCGAAGACCGCGGCCGGCGTGGTGGAATTCGGTCTGGCGCGGGCGCGGACCGATGCGGTCGTCGCCGTCTCGACTGAGGAAGCCGCCGTAGCCCGTCGCTGGGGCTTGCCGAAAGATCGGCTGCATATCGTGCCGAACGGTCTGGCCCGCGCCCCGCACCGCGATCGGGCCGTCGCGCGTCAGCTCATGGACGTCCCCGACAGCGCCCTGATCGTGGGCTTCGTCGGCCGGCTGAGCCCGCAGAAGGACCCGATGCGGTTCGCCCGGGCCGTTCGGCTGGCGCGACAGGGCGATCCCCGCGTCCTGGGCGTCGTGATCGGGGGCGGACCGCTGGCGGCGGCGGTTGCTGAAACCGGCGGCGAGGCGGTGCGGTCGATCGGAGAGGCGGACGCCCGTCGCCTGATGGCCGGTTTCGACCTCTTCGTGATGACCAGCCGTTACGAGGCGGACGCCTACGCCCTTATCGAAGCGGCGGCCCTGGGCCTGCCCATCGTGACGACCGACGTCGGGGGCACGGACCGGCTGCTGGCGTCCGGCGCACGCCTCGACCGCGTGGCGGCGGATGTCGCGCCCGAACGGCTGGCCGAGGCGATGCTGGCGGCGCTGCGTCGTCCGCCACGGCTCGGCGCGCCGCCCGCGACGCCGTCGGCGGCGGAGATGGCGGCCCAGACCCTAGAGGTCTATCGCCAGGCCTTTCGGAGGCGTCGACCGGATGGTTGAGCCGATCCTGATCAACGGCCGCTTCCTGACCCGGCCCCTCAGCGGCGTGCAACGCTACGCCCATGAGATCGTCCGCGCGCTGAGCCGCCTGCCCGACGCCGAGCGACGCTATGTGCTGGCCGTTCCGAGGGGCGCCGCCCTGCCCGCCACCCTCATTCCGGTCCGTGTGCTGCCCGGCGTCGGCGGTCATCTGTGGGAACAGACGCACCTGGCCCGCGCGGCGAGAGGCGGTCGCCTCCTGTCGCTGTGCGGAGCCGGGCCGGTCGGTCATTCGCGGCAGTTGGCGGTCATCCATGACGCCGCCGTCTTTCGGCATCCCGAACTTTTTTGGCCAGCCTACGGCGTGGGCCATCGGCTCCTGGGTCGGCGACTGGCCAGACGCGCGCGCCTGGCCACGGTCTCGCGCTTCTCGCAGGGAGAACTGGCGAAGGCGCTGAACCTGCCGCCCGAAGTCATCGCCGTGGCCCCGAACGGCGCCGAACATGTGCACGACGTTGTTCCCGACGCGGCCGTCCTGACCGAATTGGACCTGTCGCGGCGTCCGTATTTCGTGGCCGTCGGCAATCAGACGCCGAACAAGAACCTCGCCGTGGCCGTCCGCGCCCTGGCCCGAATTACCGACCCGGACCTCAGGCTGGTGGTGGTCGGAGCCCGCCTGGGCCAGGTTGCTAAAACGGCGAGCCTGGCCGACGACCCGCGCGTCCTTCTCGCCGGCCGCCGCACCGACGCCGAGGTCGCCGCCCTGTTGCGGCACGCCGGGAGCCTGATTTTTCCCAGCCTGTACGAAGGATTCGGCCTTCCGCCTCTCGAGGCCATGGCCCAGGGCTGCCCCGTGATCGCCTCCGACATCGCAGCGACGCGCGAGGTGTGCTGCGACGCCGCCCTCTATTTCGACCCGACCGACGACGCGGCCCTGGCGGACCGAATGCGGAGAGTCATGGCCGGCGCCGATCCGGCGCGGCGCGCGGCGGGGATTCAGCGCGCCGCCGAATATCGCTGGTCGCGGTCGGCCAGGATTCTCGACGACCTGTTGGCCAGTATCTGATCGTAGATATCCAGATGGGCCGCCATCACGCCGGCCTGGGTCCAGGCCGGCCGCTGGGGCGCGGCGAACCGCCACCGTTCCGGGTCCGCTATCGCCGCCTGCATCGCCTGCGCCAAAGCCGCGTCGTCGCCCGGTTCGATCAGAGCTGCGGTGCCCGCGCCCCGGGACGCATCCGGCAGGCCGCCGATGCGCGAAGCGATCAAGCCTCGGCCATGCTGAACCGCCTCCGCAACCGCGCGGCCGAACGGCTCCACCCACGAGGCGGGCGCAACCAGCACATCCGCCGTCGGCCAGAAGTCGCCGGGCGCAACCTGGCCCAGCCAGACGATGCGCGGATCGGGGAACGCCGCCTGGAGACGCGCGACATAGGCCGGATCGCCGCGCCCCGCGATCCTGAGCCGCCAGTCCCCGGCCAGACGGACGGTCGCCCGCAGCAGGGTTTCGATCCCCTTTTCCGGCTCGATCCGGCCGATAAAACCGAACGTCAGCGCCGGCTCCTGCGACATAGGCGGCCGTGGCCGCTGCCGCGTCGGCGCAGAGGCGTTTCCTACGATCGACGCCGCGCTGTCGCGGAAATAGCCCGAGCGGCGATGCGCTTCCAGCAACGGCTGGCTCAGGCCGATCACATGCTCCACCACCTGCGACCGCGCCCGCTTGCCGGCCGTCAGCAGAACGCAGGCGGCGCACCGACGCAGGCACCGGCGCCCCTGGCGAAACATCGACGCCCGCGCGCACATCATCGACCAGTCGCGCAGCGTCTGGACCAGCGGCAGGTCGCGCCGCCGCGCCGCCCGATAGACCGAAAGGGAAAAGCCGGTCGTCAGATGCAGGTGGATCAGATCGGGCCTGACCTGCGCCACCACCCGATCCGCCATGTGGTCCATCAGCGGATTGGCCGTCTCCAGCCCGTGCCAGACGGCGCGTTGCAAGGCCGAGCGCCGCCGGCCGTCGTAGGGCCAATAGAGGTTCCTCAACGGCAGCCGATGGACGACAACGCCGTTCGCCGCCCGCTCGACGGGGGCTGCGCCCCCCGTCAGGGTCAAGACCGTCGTCGCGACCCCGGCCCCAGCCAACCCCTCGGCCAGTTGCGCCACGCTGCGTTCCGCCCCTCCGACATCGGCCGGGGGATAGAGGGTGTTGACGATCAGCACCCTCATGGCGGCGTCGGCCTGCGCCAGGCCAAGGTCGCGATCAGGCAGGACAGGAAGACGAACCCGGCGCCCTGGGCCAGATCCTCGCTGCCCATCGCCACGAGCAGATAGACCGAAAGCGGCGTGAAAACGTCCATCCGCGCGGCCGATATAAGATGCAGGACAAGCAGGACCGTCGCCGCCGCCAGCCCCGCGGTCCGGGCCGTGAACAGATAGCCGTTGTGGCTGACAGACTGGGCGCGATGAGCCCCCATGTCCTGGGCGGTGGTCCAGCCTTCGCCCAGGGGCTGATCCGCAATCAGCGCAAGGGTGCGCCGCCAGGTCTCCATCCGTCCCGCCAGATTGTCCGCCGCGGCCGCCCAGTCGAAACGCGCGGCCAGGCGCTCGATATCGGATTCGCCGCCGATCTGGAGCATCAGGACGCCGGCGACGACGACGCAAAGCGCCAACAGGGCGCCGGGCGTGTCGAACCGCTCACGCCATCGCCAGCCCACCACGATCCGCGCCAGCCAGGCCAGGCCTGCCGCCATCAGGCCGGCGCGGGACAGGGTTCCGACAAAGCCCAGCAGGGCCAGGCCGACGCCGGTCCAGGTCGTGACACGCCGAGACCATCGTCCCCGCGCCAGGGCGACGCCGGCCGGAACCGCCAGGCCGATCATGGCCATGGCGGCGTTCGGATGTTCGGCCAGGGTCGTGATCCGCACCTGGGCCGCGACCGTCGTGACCATGGCGCGCGGCGAGGCCAGCCCCGCCGCCTGCAAGGCCTCGCGCCCGATCAACACGGACAGGGCGGAAGTCGCCAGATGGACGGCCGATCCGAACAGGACGGCTGCGAAGAACAGACGCCTGGCCCTTTCGTCGCGCGCCAGCAAGTCGCCGACAGACGCCGCGACCAGGCTCGCGGCGATCCAGCGAAACCAGAAGACGGCGTCCCCAGCGTCGAAATCCGCGCCTGCGCGCGACTGTTGCGCCAGCAGACTTGCCGTGAGGAAAAAGGCCGCCGCCGCGCCGACAAGGCGAAACGCTGCTCTCGTCCGCCGCCATTCCACGACGATCATCGGCACGGCGATCGCCAGGGCCAGATCGCCCAGGCGCGGACCGCTGAGGCGTCCCGGCGTCAGGAACAGCGGCAGGGTCACGCCCAGCCCCAGCAACACGACCGCCGACCGGCCATAGAGACGGCCGAGATGCAGCCCGCGCCGCCCGCCGCGCGGCCTCGCCGTCACGACGTCGGACAAGGCTCGACCTCGGGGCTGAACCGCGCCCCGTCCATAACGCCGGCGACCAGCACCCCGGCCTGGCGCCACCGCCCCTTCAAGGCCAGGCCGACCGCCATCCGCAATCGCGACAGGGCATAACGCGCCGCTGGTCCCTTCCCCTCGTGACGCCGTTTGGCCAGGATGACGTTGCGGGTCAGATAGCGATGCAGCCGCTCGCGTCCCGGATCCGTCTCGGTCTCGATGCTCAGACGGCCGGGCGTCGCGCGGACATGCACGACACGGCTGGCGGCGACCAGATGCCCCGGCGCCTGCCGCGAAAGCCGCAGCGTATACTCCGTATCGTCGCCCCAGACGAACATCGGCGCCAGCGGCAGGCCGTGCCGCGCCACCGCCGACCGACTGACCATCAGGGAGACGAAGGTCGCCTGGCGCACCGGGATCAGCCCCCGGTCTAGCCGCTCCCCCCAGTCGGGATAGCCCAGGACGTTCTCGCGCCGGTCGATCTCGGGCGTATTGGTCAGATGGCCGTCCGGCGAACGGACGCTGGAGCACAGAAAGGCGGACGTCACGCCCTCCGACGCCAGCCCGTCTTCGGCCGCTAGCAGGGTCTGCAACGCATCGAGCGCGGCCAGCACGTCGTCGTCCATCAGCCACAGCCGTTCAGCGCCAGCCTGGACGGCGGCGCGGATCCCGGCGTTGAAGCCGCCTGCGCCCCCGGTGTTGGTCGCCATTCGCACCACTGTCGCCCGTCCCGCCCAGGCGTCGGCAAGCATGTCTGCGGTGCCGTCGTCGCTGGCGTTGTCGACCACGATCAGGCCGTCGCACGGCCGCGTCTGGGCCATCAGATGGGCCAGGCACTGTTCCAGCAGGGCGCGCCGGTTCCACGTGACGACCACGGCGAAGACGACGGGCGCCCTCATGCCGCGAACCGCGGCTCGGCCGGCGTCGGCCTTTCCGCGACCACGGCGCCGGTGAAGCCTGCGCCGACGACCAATCCATCACATCGCCGCGACATGGCGGCTCCGTGGCGGAAACAGCGAAACCCAACGCCCTCTCAGGCTGACGAGGCAGATCAGGACGACGGCCGCCTCGCCGACGATCCGCGCCCAGGCCATGCCCACGGCCCCGAACCTGGGGGCCAGCATCCAGGCCGCGCAAAGGGTCGCGGCGCATCCCGCGCCCGTCATCAGGGCGAACCGGCCGTCCATGCGCAGCGACGTCATCAGATGCAGTCCCAGAACCTGGCTGACCGCCACGAGAGGCAGGATGGCGGCCAGCAGGCGCAAGACCCCCTTGGCGTCCGCGAAGGCCGGGCCGAACAGGGCGCGCACCATGGTCGGCGCCCCGATCGCCATGACCGCAGCGACCGCGACAGCCGCGACGAAGGCGCTCGCCAGCGTCCAGCGGGCGGTGCGGAAGGCGGCGGCCGGGTCATGAACCAGAAGTCCGGCGATTCTCGGCGCGATCACGCCAGCCAGCGGCCGCATCGACGAGCCGGCCGCGGCGACCAGCCGATCCGCAGCGCCGTACAGCGCGGCCTGCGCCGGTCCCGCCAGGGCGGCGACCGTCAGCACCGCCGCCCCTGTATAGGCGACGATCACCGCGCGGCTGACCAACAGGGGCGCCCCCTGCTTCAAGGCGCCGACCTGAGATGTCTGGGACGGCCACTGGACCCGCTGATTTCGGCCAAGCAGGATCACGCCTGCGAACACGCCGGCCCAGACGCCCGCCGCCTGCCACCCCAGGACCCCGGCTACCTCCAGCCCTGGCGAAGCCACGATCGCGACCGCCGCCGCCAGCACGAGGCCGACTTCCAGCATCGCCAGCGGGGCCGGTCGTCCGATCCCCTGAAAATACCATAGCAGGCCCGCGCCCTGCCCCAGGCCCAGCAGTATCGCCATCGCCGTGACCGTCGTCTGGCCCTGCAGAACGGGTGTGATGACCGACAGGCCCAGCCCCACCGCGATGGCGGGCAGGGCCAACAAGGCCCGCGAGGTCGCCGCCAGGCCGACGACGGCGGACCTGGCCGAGACGTTCGCTGCGATGTCGCGCGGCCCGGAAACCGACAGACCGTAATCCGCGACCACAGAGACGGCCACCGCCAGCGAAAGGCCGGCCGCATAGGCGCCGAAGCCGTCGACCCCCAGCCGGCGCGTCAGAACAGGATAGAGCACCAGGGGCGCGGCGTAGCGGGCGGCATGGGCCGCGTACAGCCAGCCGACGGCGGCCACGCCCGGCGCAGACAGCAATCGCCGCCGATCATCCCCCACTCGCCGCCCCCGCATCTCAACCTGGGCGGGACGTTACACACGCACCATGCGCAACGGCAAGGCGCGAAGCCGCGAACCTGCGGCGCGCAAGGCGATTGCCCGGACCGGACTTGCCTTCTAGGTCTTGGGACGACTATGAGCGGGACGACGCCGCAATATTCATCAGACGGTGAAAAGGGAGAGCGATGGGAAAGATCTACGCTGACGTCGGGTCCGCGCTTGAGGGGCTGATCTTCGACGGCATGACGATCATGTCCGGCGGCTTCGGCCTGTGCGGCATTCCCGAGAACCTGATCGCCGCTCTGCGCGACAGCGGCGTCAAGGGTCTCACCGTCATCTCCAACAACGCGGGCGTGGACGGCTTCGGGCTGGGCCAGCTGCTGGAGACGCGTCAGATCGCCAAGATGATCTCGTCCTACGTCGGCGAGAACAAGGAGTTCGAGCGCCAGTACCTGGCCGGCGAGCTGGAGCTGGAGTTCAACCCCCAGGGCACCCTGGCCGAGCGCATCCGCGCGGGCGGCGCGGGCATGCCCGCCTTCTTCACCGCCACCGGCGTCGGCACCCTGGTCGCCGAGGGCAAGGAAGAGCGCACGTTCGACGGCCGCCGCTACATCATGGAGACCAGCCTGGTCGCGGACCTGGCCATCGTCAAGGCGTGGAAGGGCGACGAGCGCGGCAATCTTATCTTCCGCAAGACGGCCCGCAACTTCAACCCGATGATGGCCACGGCGGGCAAGGTGACGGTGGTGGAGGTCGAAGAGATCGTGCCCGTCGGATCGCTCGATCCCGACCACATCCACACGCCGGGGATTTACGTGGATCGCATCGTCCAGACCGTATCCGAAAAGCGCATCGAACAGCGCACCGTCCGCAAGCGGGAGACTGCGTGATAATGGCTCGTAATCGCGAACAACTGGCCGAACGCGCCGCCCAAGAGCTTCAGGACGGTTTCTACGTGAACCTGGGCATCGGCATTCCGACCCTGGTGGCCAACTACATCCCCGAAGGCATGACCGTCACGCTTCAGTCCGAGAACGGCATGCTGGGCATGGGCCCCTTCCCCTATGAGGGCGAGGAAGATCCCGACCTGATCAACGCCGGAAAGCAGACGATCACCGAAATCCCCGAGAGCAGCTATTTCAGCAGCGCCGACAGCTTCGCCATGATCCGCGGCGGCCACATCAATCTGTCGATCCTGGGCGCGATGGAAGTGGCCCAGAACGGCGACATCGCCAACTGGATGATCCCCGGCAAGCTGGTCAAGGGCATGGGCGGCGCCATGGACCTGGTCGCGGGCGTCAAGCGCGTCGTCGTGGTCATGGAACACGCCAACAAGCACGGCCAGTCCAAGGTGCTGAAAGCCTGCACCCTGCCCCTGACCGGCACCGGCGTGGTCAGCCGCATCATCACCGACCTGGCCACCTTCGACGTCAAGCCCGACGGCGCCGGCCTGGAGCTGATTGAACTGGCCGACGGCGTCGCCCTGGACGAGGTCGCGGCCAAGACAGAGGCGGCCTACACGGTTTCGGAGAATCTCAAGACGGCCTGACCGTCGGCGACGATGACGGCGTGCCTGATGAACCCTCGACATGAGGCGGGCACGTCGGCACGGTGTCAGCCGAAGTCTGCAGGCCGCCGACCACAATCTGAATGACGGGCTCGTTCCAATGCTCGTAGCTCGTCATCCCGGAGGGGACCGTGCAGACCGAGGTTTCGGCAGGTCCGCGCGCCTGTCCGCCTACATACCTCACGATGAAACCGGAATACTTCAGCCCCTCGCCCTGGCTGTTTTCGACCTTCAACAGCGACCCCACATCCCGGCGCGCGTGCAGTCCGAACCGGATCGTTCCAGGCGCCGCCTCGTTCAGCGGCTCGCGCGACCCTTCCGCAGGCGGCAGGACATCGCGAACCTCAATGCGGTCCACCTGAATCAGGTCGTAAGTTCCATTCGCATTCCGCCGCAGGGTCGCCCGCTCGCCTGCGGCGACGTTCAGTGTGCCTTGAACAAAGCCGGACCGCCGGCCTTCGAACTGTTGAGGGGTTGGCGGATACGCCAGCGGCGCGTCCTGCAGAAGAATCCCAGCCATCAGGGCGGCAAACAGCATGACGATCTCCAGTTGCGCTACAGCTAGCCTTTATCCCTGCCGATCCGTCAAGGGTTGAAGAAGCGGCCCCAGGATCAGTCTTGAACGTCCATCCTACGATAGGCGCCGCCGACAAAGGCCATCGTCAGCGGCGCCTGAAGGCCCGTCAGCACGATCGCGGAGATCACCCAGCCCACCGTTCCCGACAGCAGCCCCGCGCCGCACAGCAACACCAGGGCGATCTTCGGCGCCGCCGTCACGGTCAGGCCGATCAGCAGAGGCCAGAAGGCGCCGCGTGCGATGGCCATGCTGTGCAGCGACACCATATGACCGCGCCCCAAGGTCGCCGGGGCGAACAAGGACAGCCGCACGCTGAAGGCCACGACGGCGAACAGGGCGAAGGCCGTGACGACCGCCAGCAGGATCAGCTTCCACGCCGGCCCGACCGCGCTCCACTGACGCAGTTCGATGGCCTGGGCGTTCAGTTCGGCCATGCCGAAGACGGCCAGCAGCGCCAGGGCGACGACCGACAGGATCATGGCCATGAAGACCGCGCACAGCAGGCCCGCCCCCAGCAGCAGCAGTTCTGGCCGTCCGAACTGAAGCCCGACCGGCCCCAGGCCCAACCCGCGCGCCTGTGTCAGGTCGTCGGTGATGGCGATCCGTCCCAGCGCCCCGGCCAGCGCCAGCGTCGCGGCCAAGGCCAACATAGCCCAGATCAACCCGGCCGCGTCTACCGCCAAGGGCCGCGCGCTCCAGACCACGGCCGCCAGCAGGATCGCGCCCCAGGCGCCCCGCCACATCCGGGCAAGGTCCGCCCCGCCGCCGTCAGCGTCTCCCCCAGCCTCAGTCCGTGCATCTCTCCCCCAATACGATCGTCCGATATAGCCGCGCACCATGACACGGCGCCAGCCAGTGGCTAGAAGGCCGCGATGACTGTTTCCTCCTCTTCCCCGCCCGTCCATGTCATCGGCGGCGGCCTGGCCGGCTCAGAGGCCGCCTGGCAGATCGCCCAGGCCGGCGTACCCGTCGTCCTGCACGAGATGCGCGGCGCGCCAGGCGTAAAGACCGACGCCCACCACACGGACGGCCTGGCCGAACTGGTCTGTTCCAACTCCTTCCGGTCGGACGACTGGGAATACAATGCCGTGGGCCTGCTGCACGCCGAGATGCGGGCGCTGGATTCGATCATCATGGCCTGCGGCGACGCCCATCAGGTGCCGGCCGGCGGCGCCCTGGCTGTGGATCGGGAGGGTTTTTCCCAGGCGGTCACGGCCAGGCTGGAAGCCCATCCGCTGGTCAGGATCGTCCGCGAGGAGATCGCCGGCCTGCCGCCGGAAGACTGGGACAACGTCATCGTCGCCACCGGCCCCCTGACGTCGCCCGCCCTGGCCGAGGCCGTGCTGAAGGCGACCGGCGAGGAAAGCCTCAGCTTCTTCGACGCCATCGCCCCCATCGTCCACGCCGACTCGATCGACTTCGACATCGCCTGGCGTCAGTCGCGCTACGACAAGGAGGGGCCGGGCGGAGACGCCGCCGCCTACGTCAACTGCCCGATGGACAAGGCCCAGTACGACGCCTTCATCGACGCCCTGCTGGACGGCCCCAAGGCCGAGTTCAAGGACTGGGAAAACGTCCCCTATTTCGACGGCTGCCTGCCCATCGAGGTGATGGCCGAGCGGGGCCGCGAAACCCTGCGGCACGGCCCGATGAAGCCCGTCGGCCTCACAAATCCGCGCGACCCGACGGTCAAGCCCTACGCTGTCGTGCAACTGCGCCAGGACAATGCGCTGGGCACGCTGTTCAACCTGGTCGGCTTCCAGACCAAGCTGAAGCACGGGGCGCAGGCGGAGACCTTCCGCATGATCCCCGGCTTGCAGAACGCCCAGTTCGCGCGCCTGGGCGGTCTGCACCGCAACACCTTTTTGAACAGTCCGAAGTTGCTGGACAAGCAGTTGCGGCTGAAGGCCATGCCGCGCCTGCGCTTCGCCGGTCAGGTGACGGGCGTCGAAGGCTATGTCGAGAGCGCGTCCATGGGTCTGCTGACCGGCCGCCTGGCTGCGGCTCAGGCGCTGGGGCGCGATCTGTCGGCCCCGCCGCCCGAGACCGCCATGGGCGCGCTGGTCGAACACATCACCGGCGGACACCTGGAAGGCTCCAAGTTCCAGCCGATGAACATCAACTACGGCCTCTTGCCCCCTTTGGAGGCGCCCAAGATCGACGAAGACGGCAAACGCATCCACCCCAAGGAACGCGGCCGGGCCAAGAAGCGGCTGATGAGCCTGCGGGCGATGGAGAGCCTGAAGGTGTGGCGGGACGCCGGCTAGACCCGCCCCCGCAGCGTCGCCCATAGCAGGCGCAGGCGTTTGAGCGGCTCGGGCTCGTCCTGACGGATCAGGGTTGCCGAGGCCACGGCGGGAAAGGCGGAAATCGGAAGTCCCTTCAGGGCGGCGTTTGCGCCCGATCGCGCCGCCTTCGCCTCTTCCACACGTCCGACCTGGCCCAGGGCTCGCATCCGACCGGCCTCGATCACCCTGTCCGCATGGCCCGGCCCGGCCAACACTTGCACCGCCGCCTGCATCGGACCAACGTAGAAGGCGTCCAGGTCGTGAGCCTCGCCGTGGACGCGACCGATATGCGCCTCGATCAGGGCGTCGAAGGGGGCACGGTCCAAGGCGTGGCGCGCGACCAGGTCGGTCAGGACCTCCAGCACCGGATGACCCTTGCGGGGGACGCCCGCGAAGACCCCGTCCATCTGTTCCGCCCACCAGGTGTAACGCATCTCGGCCAGCAGGGGCTGGGTGACGCGCGTCGGAATGGCCATCAGTTCGGCCTCGAAGGCGTAGAGGGCGATCAGATCGGCGCGCGCCTGCGGATCCGAGACCAGGCGGCTGGACAGCCAGCGATCCAGGTCGGCCCCGCGAACCTGGGCTTCCAGCGGGGACGCAGCCTCGGTCACGGTCAGGCCGCGCGCGACACCGCGAAATCGGCCAAATCCTCCAGCGCCGCGCGCCAGTCGGAAGCGGGCAGAACCGCCAGAGCGGTCTTCGCGGCGTCGGCGTAATCGCCCGCCAGGTCCAGGGTCGCGCCGATGGCGCCGGAGCCGACCACCAGTTCACGGGCGCGGGCGAAGTCGTCGGGCGTGCGCTCGCCCCTGGTCACGGTCCGCTCCCAGAAGGCGTCCTCGCGGCCCCGTGTCCGGGCGACGGCCAGCAGCAGCGGCAGGGTGGCCTTGCCCTCGTTGAAGTCGTCGCCGGCGTTCTTGCCCAGGGCTTCGGCCGTCGCGCCATAATCCAGGGCGTCGTCGGCCAACTGGAAGGCGACGCCCAGCGCCATGCCATAGTCGCGCAGCGCCTTGACCGCCTCGGCCGAGGCGCCGGCCCCGACCGCGCCCGCCTCGGCGGCGGCGGCGAACAGTTCGGCGGTCTTGGCCGAGATGATCTGCAGATAGGTCGCCTGGTCCAGGTTCAGGTCGTGGGCGCGGGTCAGTTGCAACACCTCGCCTTCCGAGATCACGCGCGACGCCTCGGCGAGGATGCCCAGCGCCCGCATCGAATCGGTCTCGACCATCAGTTCGAAGGCGCGCGCGAACAAAAAGTCGCCGACCAGGACGCTGGTCGGCGCGCCCCAGATCAGATGGGCGGCGACCTTGCCCCGGCGCAGTTCGGACGCATCGACGATGTCGTCGTGCAGCAGGGTGGCGGTGTGGATGAACTCGACCGCCGCGGCCAGCTTCTTGGGCGAGGCGATGTCGCCGGTCGCGCCTGCGGCCCGGGCGGCGGCGACGGTCAGCAGCGGACGTAGCCGTTTGCCGCCCGCCGACACCAGATGTTCGGCCAGCTTCGGAATGATCGGCACGTCCGACTGCATCCGGTCCAGGATCAGGGCGTCCACGGCGGCCATGTCGCCCTCGGCCAGCCGGACAAGGGCGTTGACGTCCCCCTTGGGGCGGGGAGCGGCGGCGAGAGCGACTTCCAAGAGATACTCTTTCACTGGCGCGGCGAACCGCGTCGAAGGTTTGGCGGCCGGTTCGGCTTGCCCCGGCGCACTGCGGCGCACAATGATGTTCACCCCCTTGAGGGTCAAGGAGATTGAGGCTTGGACGCGGTCGAAACGACGCCGCCGCAGATCGTGGAGAACGGGCTGCTGAACGGACGGGTGCGGCTGCGCCAGCCCGCGCGCGGCTATCGCGCCGGCATGGATGCGGCCCTGCTGGCGGCGGCCGTCGACGCCTCGCCGGGCCAGACGGTGATCGAGGCCGGATGCGGCGCGGGCGCCGTGCTGATGCAGATCGCGGCGCGGCGGCCGGGGGTCGTCCTGACGGGGATCGAGCGCGATCCGGCCATGGCGGCCCTGGCGATGGAGAACGCAGCGCTGAACGGCATGGAGGCGACGGCCACGATCCGACAGGGCGATGTCGCGGCGGGCTTTCGCGCGCTGGGCAGGGCGCCTGCGGACTGGGCGGTGTCGAACCCGCCCTTCTTCGACGACGCCAAGGCGCTTCGCGCCCCGTCCGAGGGCAAGCGGGGCGCCTGGATGGCCGACGACGGGTTGCGGGCCTGGACCGGCTTTCTGCTGAAGGCCGTGCGCGAAGGGGGGCGGATCGTCGTGATCCACCGGGCGGACCGGCTGGCGGACCTGCTGGCCTTGCTGGGCGACAAGGCGGGGTCCTTCGCCGTCAGGCCCGTTCATCCTTTCGCGGACGAACCGGCCAAGCGGGTTCTGGTCCATGCGGTCAAGAGCGGCCGGGCGCCGCTGCGCCTGTTGCCCCCCTTGGTTCTGCACGACCGCGAGGGCGGCAAGCACAGCGCCCAGGCCGAGGCCATTCTGCGCGGCGAGGCGGCGCTGGAGTGGTGAGCCGGGTGGTCATTCGCCGCCAGACGCCCTAAATGCCGCCTCCCCGACAACAAACGAGCCCCGAACAGTGTCCGCCGACCATCTGCCCGACGACCTCAAGGACGGCCTGATCGCCGTCGGCGAGGCCGCGCGCGATCTGAAGTCGCCGTGGTGGATCTTCGGCGGGGCGGCCATGGCGCTCTACGGCCTGACCGACCTCCATGTGCCCGACGTCGACGTGCTGTGCGCGCCGCGCGACGCCCGCGCCCTGCTGGCGGCGCTAGGCGGCCATGTGGAGCCCGATCCGGGCGAGGGCCTGTTCCGCTCGGCCGTGTTCGGCCGGGCGCCGGACCAACCGATCCTGATCGAGGTCATGGCCGGGCTGGAGGTGCGCGACGGCGGCGACTGGGCCGAGGCGGCCTTCTCTTCGCGCCGCCAGGTCTTCGTCGAGGACACGCCCCTCTTCGTGCCCGACATCCGGGACCACATCGCCCTTTACCGCCTGTTCGGCCGCCCCAAGGATCTGGCGCGGGTCGAACTGCTTGAACGACTGATCGCCTGATGCCCTTCCCCTACCAGATCACCGCTGTTGAAGGCCGCGCCCGCGCCGGCGTGCTGAAGACCGCGCGCGGCGAAATCCGCACCCCCGCCTTCATGCCCGTCGGCACCGCCGCCACGGTCAAGGCCCTGACGGTCGACCAGGTCGCGGCGACCGGCGCCGACATCATCCTGGGCAACACCTATCACCTGATGCTGCGCCCCGGCCCCGAGCGGATGGAGCGCCTGGGCGGGCTCCACCAATTCATGGGCTGGGACAAGCCGATCCTGACCGACAGCGGCGGCTTCCAGGTCATGTCCCTGGCCGGCATCTCCAAGGTGAAGGAAGAGGCCGTCACCTTCTCCTCCCATATCGACGGCTCCAAACATGTCCTGACGCCGGAACGGTCCATCGAGATCCAGGCCGACCGCATCGGCGCCGACATCTCCATGCAGTTGGACCAGTGCGTGGCCTATCCGGCCGAGAGGGACGCCGCGAGAAAGGCGATGGAGCTTTCCATCCGCTGGGGCGCCCGCTCCAAGGCCCGGTTCGGCGCGCGCGAAGCCCAGGCCCTGTTCGGCATCCAGCAGGGCTCGACCTTCGAGGATCTGCGCCGCCAGTCGTCGGAACAGCTTCAGGAAATCGGCTTCGACGGCTACGCCATCGGCGGCCTGGCCGTGGGCGAAGGCCACCAGGCCATGTGCGAGGTGCTGGACTACGCCCCCGAATTCCTGCCCGCCGACCGTCCCCGCTATCTGATGGGGGTGGGCAAGCCGGTCGATCTGGTCGAGGCGGTGTGGCGCGGGGTGGACATGTTCGACTGCGTCCTCCCGACGCGGGCCGGCCGCCACGGCCAGGCCTGGACCTGGGACGGGCCGCTGAACCTGAAGAACGCGCGCTTCGCAGAGGATCAGGACCCGCTCGATGAGACGAGCCGATGCCCGGCCTCGTCCGGCTATTCGAAGGCCTATCTGCACCACCTGATCCGGGCGGACGAAATCCTCGGCAAGGTGCTGCTGAGCTGGCACAACATCGCCTTCTATCAGGCGCTGACGGCGGCCATGCGGGCGGCGATTTCGGAAGGCCGATTCGAGCGGTTCCGCCGCGACTTCCACGCCCGGCACACGTCGAACGGCTGACGCCTATCGGTGCGGCCGGAACCAGCTGGGGGCCGCCGGAGGCGTACAGTTTCGCTGCATCCCCATGCCCTTCAGGAAGGCGCGGCGAATCCGGCCGGCCTGGATGGCGGACTGGACGTGCTTGGAATGCTGGTCGGCCCCGCTCAGGCGGCGAATCCAGCTGCGGCCGGGGATGAAGTCCGTGGCGGTGTCGCGTATGGCGTCCAGCGTCGCCTTGGCCGCCGCATCGGCCGCGCGCTCGCTGAGATAGGAGCCGTCCTGACGCGGCGGCTCGTCGGTGTCCGGTCCCAGGGCCTCGTCCAGCCGGGCGACCTCTGCGCCGATGGTGGAGCATCGGTTCAGGTTGCGCAGGTCGTAGGGATTGGCCTGGGCCTGAAGCAGGACAGTCGGAATGATCTGGCGGCGCAGGTTGAAATCCTCCAGCGGCGCGGTCGCCGCCGCCGCGAACCCCGCACCGACCTGTTCGGCCCCGCCCACGGCCGAACGCCCGGCGTTGCACCCGGCCAGACCGCCCGCCAGGCCGCCGACCGCCAACATCACGCAAACAACGGTTCTCATCCGATCCTTAGACCATGCCCTGCGACGGGCGCCAAAGGCCGCGTGTCGTCCCAGACAGCAGAAGCCCGCCGAAGCGTGTCGGGTTTCAATAGGCGTGATTCACAGCCTCTGCCACTAAGCTCAGGACCCATTGATGTGAGGCGCGCGATCTGATTCAGGCTCCTGAGGAATCTGGATATGAGTGACCTGTATTGGCTGACAGACGAGCAGATGGCTCGGCTGGAGCCCTATTTTCCCAAGAGCCACGGCAAGCCCAGGGTGGACGATCGCCGGGTGTTGAGCGGGATCATCTTCGTCAACCGCAACGGTCTGCGCTGGCGGGATGCACCGGCGGCCTATGGGCCGCATAAAACGCTCTACAATCGCTGGAAGCGGTGGAGTGAAGCCGGTGTCTTCGTTCGGATGATGGAGGGCCTGTCCGGCGCTCAGACCGAGCGTCGGACTGTCATGATCGACGCGACCTATCTGAAGGCGCACCGCACGGCCTCGAGCCTGCGGGTGAAAAAGGGGGCCTGGGGCGGCTGATCGGACGCACCAAGGGCGGCATGAACACCAAGCTTCACGCCGTGACCGATGCGAACGGAAGGCCCATCAGCCTGTTCATGACGGCAGGTCAGGTCAGCGACTACACCGGCGCCGCCGCCCTGCTGGACAGCCTGCCCCGCGCCCAGTGCCTGCTGGGAGACCGGGGCTATGATGCGGACGGGTTCAGGGACGCTCTACAGGCCAGGGGGATCACGCCCTGCATCCCTGGCCACAAAACCCGTACTGAACCCATCCGTTACGACAAGCGCCGCTACAAGCGGCGAAACCGGATCAAAATCATGTTCGGCAGGCTGAAGGACTGGCAACGGGTCGCCACCCGCTACGATCGTTGCCCGACCGTCTTCCTGTCCGCCATAGCCCTCGCCGCAACCGTGCTCTTCTGGCTATGAGTCCTGAGCCTAGGTCAGCGCGGCCTCGGCGGTGCGGCGGGTGGCGCTGAAAGCCGAGACGGGCGGCCACGGGGTCACAGTCGCGGATATTGGCCAGGAACTGGTTGCCCAGCCCCTCGCCCTTGGACGCGCCGCGCACGAGGCCGGCGACATCGACGACCACATTTACCGGCGGGCTGCGCTGCGACGGCCTGAGCGCGCCCTTCATGCTCGACGGACCGATGAACCGGGAGGCCTTCCTGATCTATGTCGATCAGGGGTTGGGCCCGACGCTCAAACCCGGAGACATCGTCGTCATGGACAACCCTCCCGCTCATAAGGGCGATCAGGTCCGCGACCTTATCCGAAAGCACGGCGCAACCCTGCGCTTCCTGCCACCCTGCTCGCCGACCTGAATCCCATCGAAATGGCCTTCGGAAAGCTCAAGGCCTTGTTGAGAGCCGCCGCCGAGGCGACCATGACCGCCCTGTGGGACCGCATCGCCGATGTCCTCAAGACCTTCACGCCTCAAGAATGCGCAAACGACTTCCGACACGACGGCTATGCGCCAACTTGAGCGCCGAATGCTCTAGCGCAACTCCGGCGCGGCCGCTCGCCGCTGGGAACGACGGATTCCAACTAACAAGAATCCTCCGCCGGCGACCAGATAGGCTCCGCCGATCAGCGAAACCGCAAATCCGATCCCGCCGAGGGCGACGAGCGGCGCGACGACCCAGGGGTTGAGGAAGGGTCCCAGGAACATGGCGACGACATTCAGTCCAAGCGCGCGATCATGCGATGGCTCAGGCACGCGCTTGATAATCTCGGAGGCGATGGTGGCCTCGACCACGCCCATGCCCAAACCGGTCACGAAGGATGCCAGGACAAACCAGGCGTTGTTCGGCGCCCAGACCGCCAGCACCAATCCCCCGCCCATAGTTGCGGAAATCCATACGAACATGCCGCCAAAGTCGAGCCAGCGGCGCATGAAGCCGTAGCAGAAGCCGCCCAGCGCACCGAAAAGCGACGACACGGCCAGCAGCGTTCCGATGGTCGACGACGCCGTCACCCCGTGCGATTCCAGCAGGAAAGCACCCTGGATCGCCATCATGAACACGCCGATCGTATATGCGGTGAGCAGCACATAGATCGGCCAGATCGCGAAGACGGGCCCCCAGCTCGGCCCTTGCTCCCGCCGTTTGACCGCCGTCCGCCCGCCGACGCCGATCGCGAGCGGAATCAGGACCGCGCTGATGAGATACAGGAGGAAGGGCGCCCGCCAGCCGAAAGCCTCGACCAACTGACCGCCCAGGGCCAGCATGAGGACCGCCGCCAGCGACCCGGTCATGGACATGAACCCTAGGATGCGCTCGCGCGCCTGGCCCTCATAGTACTCGCCGACCAGGCCGTAGGCCGTCGTCATCAGCACGCCCGCCGAGAAGCCGAGAATCGCGCGGCCGACCAGCATCGGCGCCAGCGTATCCACGACATAGCCGACGCCCCCGCCCAGCGCATAGGCTATCATGAACAGGATCAGTGTCGTGCGTCGGCCCAGACGTTCGGCGATCAGCCCGGCGCACCCGGCGCCCACGATCATGAGCAGCATGGGCAGGGTCTGGATAAGCTGGGCCTGGCTCGTGCCGAAGACTCTGGCCAGATCCAGAAGGCCGGGCGCAATCGCCAGCACGATCATGGCGATGAGGGCCGGGATCAGCATGCACAGGGCCAATATCCCCGGTCCGCCCCGGGGCGGGTCCCTTGGAAGATCATGGGTGGCGGTCATGGCGAGGATGTCCTTCTGCATCAGGCGGATGAGATGTCGGGGCGTCAGACGCCGAAACCGCCGGAGACGGAAATCTGCTGGCCGGTGATGTAGTTGGCCTTGGCCGAGGCCAGGAACACGGCCGCCTCGCCGATATCCTCGGGCCTGCCCCAGCGTTTGAGCGCCAGCATGCGGTGGGTGGCCTCCACCCATTGCGCATCGAAGGCGCCTCGCTCCAGCAGTTCCAGGAACATGCCGGCCTCGATGACGCCGACCAGGACGCTGTTGGCGCGGATCTCGTGCCGGCCCTCCTCCTTGGCGATGCCGCGCACCAGGGCTTCATTGACGGCCTTGGGCGCCACCGACAGGCCGTCGCGCTGGGGCCAGTACTGGTCGCCGGCGGAGCCGAGGTGGACGAAGGAGCCGCCGCCGGCCTCGCGGAAATGCGGCAGGGTCGCCTGGACGGCGTTGAAGAAGCCGAAGGTCTCGGTCTCCAGGGCAAGCCGCCATTGCGCCTGGGTGGTCTCGGCCAGCAGAACCTGATCGACGACGGGTCCGGCGCCCCAGACCACGGTGTGGATCCGGCCGTGCGCCTCGACCGCCTGCGCCAGGGTTTCGCGGACCTGGTCCTCGGCCGTGACGTCCACCCTGTGGGCGGTGGCCTTGACACCCTGGTCTTCGAACGAAGCGGCCAGAGCTTCAGCCCGCTCCTTCTTGGAGCGGTAGCAGATCGCCACGCCCGTTCCAGCGCGGGCGAAACAGGCCGCGACGCCCTGGCCGATGCCGCCGCTGCCGCCAAAGATCAGCGCCGCGCCGGCGGGAAAGTCCGCATCGGCCATATTCCGAACCCTTATCGGCCCCTCCGACAGCCCATCGGACCTGAAGCGGCGCCTTTGAAACGTTTCCATCCTCCGAAGCAAGGCTTCGGCGGGCCTGTTTTTACGCATTTCATCTGCGCAGCAGCCTTGTCACTGCAGTTTGCACGATATTTAAGGGCAAGCAACCACGCAAATCGCGCGGGATAATAATGGAGGAAACCATGTCCATCGAAGCCCGCATCGCGAAACTCGAAGCCGAAAGCGACATCCGTCGCCTGAAGGCGCGCTACTGGAACGCCTGCGACGCCAAGGACGTCGCCGCCATAAGGGCCTGCTTCACCGAAGACGCCGAGCTGGATTACCCGCCATTGGGCCAGTTCGGTCTCGACGGTCTCATCGAGATCTTCACGTCCATCGCGGTCGGGACCCCGGTGGTGGATGTCCACCAGGGCCACAACGCCGAAATTCGCGTCATCGACGGCGACAACGCCGAGGGCGTCTGGAATTTGGGTTTCTCGACCTTCAATCCTGCCGTGGGCGCCTACAGAACGATCGCCGGCATCTACCACGACCGTTACGTCCGCACGGCCGATGGGTGGCGGATAGCCTACAGCCGCCATCAGCCTCGCTCGGTCGTGGACGGCCAGATGGGCGCGGAGGGAATGACCGGCGCATGGAGCCCCGGCTGACACGCCGCATCACGGGGTCAGGATGCAGTATTTGAGGTCGTGCTTGATGAAGGTCTGGCCGAGGCTGTAGCGAACGCGGCGCACGCCGGGGATCTTGTCGATCGTTTGGTGCAGGTAGTCCGTCAGGTCTCGGCCGTTCTCAACTAGGGTCATGGCCAGAATGTCCGCGCGGCCCAGGGTGGTGGAGACGAAGCCGATCTCTGGAAGCTCCGCCAGGGCGGCGGCCAAGTGCTGGATGTCCGCGGAAGTCTCGGCCTCGATCCATAGATAGGCCAGGAACGGATTGCGCAGCCGATTGGCGTTGGTCACAGCCACGACCCGGATCACCTCATCGTCGAACAGGCGCTTCAGCCGGGCGCGGATGGCGCCTTCGGTCAGGTTCATTTCCCGGCCGATCTCGCGGTTGCTGACTCGAACATCCAGGGTAAGGCGTTCGATCAGCGCGCGGTCGAGATCATCCAGAGCCGAGGCGCTCATAGCGGCGCCCATTCGGGATTGTATTTCAGCACGTTCAGCGCCAGGGCCGGATACACCCGCGCTACGCCGGGCGTTTTGGCGACGACCGTCGTGAGCATGGTCTCCAGTTCCTTCAGGTCGCGGGCGATCACCTGGATTTCCAAGTCATAGAAGCCGACGGTGACATTGACCGTGGTGATCTGCTCGTGCCGGGCCAGGTCCTGTCCGACATCCAGGGCCGAACGGCCTTTCACCTCGACGCCGACGGCGGCCAACGCCTCGAAACCCATGGCCCGCAGGTCGCGAAGGGCGATCAGGCGCAGGACTCGCTCGTCCTCCAGGCGACGCGTACGGGATCGAACGGTCGCCTCGTTGGCCCCGATGGTCCGGGCCACTTCGCTGTAGGACGCCCGGCTGTTTCGACGGAGCACGGCGATGATGCGCTCGTCGATCTCGTCCAGCACGAGTTGGTCGCCGGCTTCGCCATCGCTTTTTCGTCCCCGCGACCGGCGCGGCGCGGCATTGGAATCCGCCATCTACTACTCCACGGCGACTGAACACGGTCACGCACGCCGTGAATGCGCCTAGCCCGAAAGGCAAGTCAACGTCGGCGCGAGTCCGAAGGTCGGCGTCTTGTCGCGACGCGGCTGGGAGATATGGTCTAGCCGCGGTCCCACTTGTGGCCCCACAGGCTCTCCTTGAGGCTGAAGGTCGGGGTGAAGGAGGACCAGTCCGGACGCAGCCCGCCCGTGCCGTACTCCAGGTCGCAACCGGCCGGGGTGCGCATGTAGAAGGACACCATCTCGTCGTTCGAGTGCTTGCCGAGGGTCGCCGAAATGTGGACCCCGGCGTTGAGGGCGCGGTCGTAGCCCCGTCCGACATCGTCCAACGTCGCCACCTCCACCATGAAGTGGACCAGCCCGCTCGGAACCGGGATTTCGCCCAGGGCGAGGCTGTGGTGCCGGGGATTGTCGCAGTGGAGGAAATGGAAGCCCAGGCCGGGATCGTCGGGCCAGCCTTGCATGAAGAACCGCGCCTCGTCGCTGTCGCCAAAGCCCAGGACCTGGGTGTAGAAGTCATAGGCCGCGGCCAGGTTCTGGGCGGGCAGGACGACATGGCCCAGTCCCATTTCCCCCGTCACGAAACCGGCGACGCCGACCGGAGAGATGAAGGGCCGATAGTCTAGCGTGTGGCCCCAACCGATCTCCAGACGATTGCCGGCCGGATCCGTGCACCGGAACATGGCCTGGAACGACCGCGCCCGCGCTTCCGCCGTCGATGCGGATTCCGTCGCGACGCCGGCGGCCTCGACGGCGGTGCGGGCAGCGGCGAAGGCGGCGCGGGTCGCGCACTGCCAGCCCGCGACGAGGAAGCGATCCTGGGCGCCCTTTTCGACCCGGACGCGGAAGGGACGCCCATCCATGCGCAGCAGCAGGGCGTCGTCTCCGCTGTCTTCGGCCTCAGCCATGCCGACGATCTCGCAGCCGAAGCGGCGCCAGGCGTCGAGGTCGGTCGTCTCCAGGACGATATAGGCAAGAGATTGGATGGTCATTGAAACTCCTTCGATCTAAGCGCCGCGGCGGTCGCCGGACGCGACGGGAAAGGTGGGTTCAGCGCACGATGGCGGGGTGGGGAATGCGGGGCTCGCCCAGCATCTCGCGGTAGGACGGGGGTTCGCGGCCGCCCGTGTCGGTCAGACCGTAGATCCTGGCCTGCTCCGCGCCGATCAGGGTGCGGCCGGACAGGGCCATCCGCTCAACGTCCGCATGGATGGCTGCGATCAATTGGCCGGTGAACTCCGGGGTCTCCGCGACCGTCATCATCTCGTCATACTGGCCGGGGCGCCGCTTGGCCGACCAGGCCGTCCGCTCGGTGACGAGAGGCCCCATCCAGATGGAGACGGCGGCGACGTCGCTGTCCCGCAGATCGACCGCCATGTCGGCCGCGAACTTGTCGAGGCCGGCCTTCTGCGCCCCATAGGCCGGCCCGTGCATATAGCAGGCCGAACCGAAGGAGGAGGTGAAGGCGATCAGCCCGCCGCCCGTGGCCGCCATCAGCGGCGCCGCATAGTAGCTGGCGACATAGGCCGACCGCAGCCCGACATCGAGAATGTCCACCTGGCTCAGGGGCTTCTCCCAGAAGGGGCCCGGATCGACCAGGGTGTCGTCGATGGTCGTCGCATTGTTGACGAGGATGTCGAGCCGCCCGGTTTCCGCCCGGATGCGCTCCAGAAGCCCGGCGACGGCCGCGTCGTCCCGATGATCGACGGCGCAGGCGATCCCTTGCCCTCCGGCGTCGGTGACGGCGGCGGCCGTGGCGCTGATCGTGCCGGGAAGCGGTGCGTCCCCCTCCACCACGGAACGGCCGGTGAGATAGACGGTGTACTTCGCCGCGCCCAGCGCACGGGCGATCCCGGCTCCCGCACCCCGACTGGCCCCTGTCACAAGGGCTACCTGTTCGCCATCCGCCATGATCGTCCTCCATGCCGCGCCGTGTGAGCGCGATCGTTATTTGACGCTTGCGGCCGATGCGGCCAGCCCGCCTTCTATACGCGATACGCAAAGATATGAAAATAGTTTGACGGAATGCGTAGCACGGATCACTATATGACTGCGAAAAATGATGCGCCGTTTAACGGACGCCCGCTGGAGGAAGTCGAATGTCCAACCTTGCCGCCCTGGCGACGAAAGCCGGCGACGCGCCGTCTGCAGAGGTTCTGATCGCTCGCGCCCATGCGCTGGCTCCCGCCCTGCGCGCTCGTGCGGCCGAGGCTGTCGCCGGGCGCCGAATTCCGGCCGACACCATCGCGGACCTGCATGCGGCAGGGCTGTTCCGGATTCTCCAGCCCCGCCGTTGGGGCGGCTATGAGATGCATCCGAACGTCTTCTTCGAGGTGCAGCAGATCCTTGCCCAGGCCTGCATGTCGACGGGCTGGGTGTTCGGCGTGGTGGGGGGGCACCCCTATGAACTGGCCCTGTTCCCCGACCAGGCGCAGCAGGATGTCTGGGGTCGGGACGACACGGTGCTGGTGTCCTCGTCCTACCAGCCGGTCGGAAAGGTCGAGCGCGTCGATGGAGGCTTCCGCCTCTCGGGCCGCTGGGGCTTTTCCAGCGGTTCGGACCACTGCGACTGGGTCCTGCTGGGGGCGATGATCCCGCCGCTGGAGGCCGGAGGGCCGCCGGACATGCGCACCTTCCTGGTGCCGCGCACCGACTACGAGATCGCCGACGCCTGGCACGTCTTCGGCCTCCAGGGCACCGGCAGCCAGGACGTCGTGGTGGACGGCGCCTTCGTGCCCGAGCACCGCACGCACCGCAGCATCGACGGCTTCCTGTGCCAGAATCCGGGCCAGGTCGAGAACGACGGTGCCCTGTATCGCCTGCCCTGGGCCCAGGTCTTCCTGCGCCTGGTGTCCACCGCCGCCCTGGGCGGGGCGACCGCCGCCGTCGAAGGGGCGCTGGAAATCACCCGTTCCCGCGTCTCGACCAATACCGGAAAGGCCTCGAAGTCGGACCCTAACGTCCTGGCCGCGATCGCCGACGCCCATGCGCAGATCGCGGAGATGAGGGTCGTATTGCGCAACAGTTTCGACACCCTGATGGACCTGGCCGAACGCGGCGAGACCATCCCCCTCCAGACCCGCGCCCTCTATCGATATCAGTCGTCCAGCGTGGTGCGACGCTGCGCGGCGCTGGTCGACCGGCTCATGCCCCTGCTCGGCGGGCGGGCGGTCTATATGTCCAGCCCGATCGTGCAGCCCTGGCTCGACCTGAACGCGGCCCGCGCCCACGTCGCCAACGACCCGAACAACATGGCGCCGGACCTGGCCAATGGCCTGCTGTCCGGCGAGCCGCCGGCCTTCCCCTTCCTCTAAGGCGCCTCGTCATGTCTCTCGCCCTGACCTCCCGCCGCATCCCCGTCGCCGGGGGCCACGAGATCGTCGTCGCCGAGGCGGGCGACGGTCCCGCCGTCGTCTTCATCCACGGCAGCGGCCCCGGAGCCTCCGGCGTTTCCAACTTCCGGGGCAATATCGGCGCCTTCGTCGACGCCGGCTTCCGAGTCCTGGCGCCGGACCTGATCGGCTATGGCGGATCCTCTAAGCCCGACGACATCGACTATACCCTGCAACTCTTCAGCGACACGCTGTACGAGGCTTTGCGCGCCGTCGGCGTGGAACGCGCCGTGCTGGTGGGAAATTCCCTGGGCGGCGGCATCGCCCTGCAGATCGCCCTCGATCATCCCGAATTCGTGCACCGACTGGTGCTGATGGCGCCGGGCTGCATCGAGGAGCGCGAGGTCTATTTCGCCATGCCGGGCATCAGCCGAATGGTGGTCGATTTCACCAGCGCCGAGTTTTCGCTCGACGACCAGCGCACCCTGGTCTCCCGCCTGGTGTTCGATCCGTCCGTGGTTTCGGACGCGCTCGTCGCCGAACGCTATGCGGTGGCGCGCACCCAGCCCAAGGCGGTGCTGGCGCGGATGCGGACGCCGAATCTGGCGGCCCGCCTTTCGGATATCGCGGTCCCCATCCTCGGCTTCTGGGGCGCCGAGGACGCCTTCTGCCCCGCGTCCGGCGTCCGCCACTTCGAGCCCTGCGCCGATGCACGCTTCGTCACCTTCACGCGCACGGGCCACTGGGTTCAGGTGGAGCGGACGGCGGCCTTCAACTTCATGACGCTGGAGTTCCTCAATGGCTGACCGCGACTGGGCCGGGTCGCTCTATCGCGCGCTCAGGGATGGGACGACCATCGCCCCGCCGAGCGAGACGGACCCCTCGCTGACGATCGACGACGCCTACGCCATCTCCCTGGCCGTCCTCGAACGACGCCTCGCCGACGGCGAACGGCTGATCGGCAAGAAGATCGGCGTGACCTCAAAAGTGGTCCAGGACATGCTCGGGGTCGATCAGCCCGATTTCGGCTTCCTGACCGACGTCATGCTGGTCGAAGACGGCGTGATCGACATGGCGGCGCACGGGCTGATTTCGCCCCGGGCCGAGGCCGAAATCGCCTTCTGCCTGAAGGACGATCTGGAGGGACCCGGCGTCACCGAGGCGGCAGTGCTGGCCGCGAGCGACCGGATCGCGCCCTGTTTCGAGATCGTCGACAGCCGCATCGCCGATTGGCGGATCGGAATCGTCGACACCGTGGCCGACAACGCCTCCTGCGGCGTCTTCGTGGTCGGCGCCGCCCGTGCGGACCCGGCGGCCTATGACCTTGCGGCCCTGCGGGTGACGGTTCGCAAGAATGGCGGCTTCCTGTCGGAGGGGCTGGGATCGGCCGTCCAGGGCTCGCCGCTCGCGTCTGTCGCCTGGCTCGCCAACACGCTGGGCCGATACGGCGTCGGGCTGAAGGCCGGCGACATCATCCTGTCGGGCAGTCTGGTGCCGCTCGAGCCGGCCCGGGCCGGGGACCGGTTCGACATGACGCTGGACGGCGTCGGCGCGTGTTCCGTGCGCTTCATCTGAGGAGAACGATCATGAACTCGGTCAAGGCGGCCATCATCGGATCGGGCAATATCGGCTCGGACCTGATGATGAAGATGATCCGGCGTCCGGAGGCGATGACGCTGGCTGCGGTGGTCGGCGTGGACCCACAGAGCGACGGCCTGGCGCTCGCCCGCAGTCACGGCGTCTGGACCACTCACGAGGGCCTCGAGGGCCTGCGGGCCTGGGAGGGCTATGCCGACATCGGAATCGTCTTCGACGCGACCTCCGCCTACGCCCATCGCGATCACGACAAGGCCTTGCGCGCCGACGGCAAGCTGATCGTCGACCTGACCCCGGCCGCGATCGGCCCCTTCACCATCCCCTCGGTCAATGGGACGGCTCATCTGGGCGAAGCCAACGTCAACATGGTCACCTGCGGCGGCCAGGCGACGATCCCCATGGTCGCCGCCGTCAGCCAGGTCGCCACCGTCCACTATGCCGAGATCGTGGCCTCGGTGTCGTCGCGCTCGGCGGGGCCGGGCACAAGAGCCAATATCGACGAGTTCACGAGGACGACGGCGCGCGCGATCGAAACGGTCGGCGGGGCCGGGCGCGGCAAGGCCATCATCATCCTCAATCCCGCCGAGCCGCCGATGATCATGCGCGACACCGTCTTCACCCTGTCTTCCGGCGCGGACGAAGACGCCGTGCGCGCCTCGATCGAGGCCATGGTCCGCAAGGTCCAGGCCTATGTCCCCGGCTACCGCCTCAAGCAGGAGGTCCAGTTCGAGCGTTTCGGCGACAACGACCCGGTCCACATTCCTGGCCTGGGCGACTTCGCTGGCCTGAAGACGTCCGTCTACCTCGAGGTCGAAGGCGCTGGAGACTATCTTCCGCCCTATGCCGGCAACCTGGATATCATGACCGCCGCCGCCAAGGCGACGGGCGACCTGATGGCGGCCCGCCTCCAGGCCGGGAGGGCGGCGGCATGAGCGCCTTCGACCCCGCCGTCGACGCCCTCTACATCCAGGACGTCACGCTGCGCGACGGCATGCACGCCATCCGTCACAAATACAGCCTGGACGAGGTCCGGGTCATCGCCCGCGCGCTGGACGAGGCCGGCGTCGCCGCCATCGAGGTGGCGCACGGGGACGGGCTGTCGGGCGCCAGCTTCAACTACGGATTCGGCGCCCACACCGACTGGGCTTGGCTGGAAGCCTGCGCCGAGGTGCTGACACGGTCTGTCCTGACCACCCTGATCCTGCCAGGCGTCGGCACCGTCGAGGACCTGAAGCGCGCCTATGACCTGGGCGTCCGCTCGGTCCGGGTCGCCACCCACTGCACCGAGGCGGACGTGTCGCGCCAGCATATCGGCTTCGCCCGCGACCTGGGCATGGACGTCGCCGGCTTCCTGATGATGAGCCACATGATCGAGCCCGAGGCGCTGGCCGCCCAGGCCCTGCTGATGGAGGGCTATGGCGCCCACTGCGTCTATGTGACCGACAGCGGCGGCGCCCTGGACATGGACGGCGTCCGCGCCCGTTTCGAAGCCTATGACCGGGTGCTCAAGCCCGAGACCCAGCGCGGGATGCACGCCCACCACAATCTGTCGCTGGGGGTCGCCAACTCCATCGTTGCGGCCCAGTGCGGGGCGGTCCGCATCGACGCCAGCCTGGCGGGCATGGGCGCCGGCGCCGGGAACGCCCCGCTGGAAGTCTTCGCCGCCGCAGCCGACCGCAAGGGTTGGCGGCACGGCTGCGACGTGATGAAACTGATGGACGCCGCCGAGGATCTGGTTCGCCCGCTGCAGGATCGCCCGGTGCGGGTGGACCGCGAAACCCTGAGCCTGGGCTATGCGGGCGTCTACTCCAGCTTCCTGCGCCATGCGGAAAAGGCGGCGGCCGACCATGGCCTGGACACCCGCGCCATCCTGGTCGAACTTGGCCGGCGACGCATGGTCGGCGGCCAGGAGGACATGATCCTGGATGTCGCCCTGGACATGGTCCGGGCCCGCCCGGCGTCATGACGATGCCCAACGACCGACCGGAGATCGGCGTGGTCGAGCCGGCGGCCGTCGCAGAGGCGACGCGCGCGGCGCTTCGCCGGTTGGCTGGGTCGGTGGCCGTGGTCACCAGCCGTCATGACGGGCGGCGTTTCGCGATGTCGGTAACGGCCGTGGACGCCCTAAGTCTGGATCCGCCCGCCGTGCTCGTCTGCATCAATCGCACGACGGCCATCCATCCCCCGCTGGCCGCCGGCGCCGACTTCGCGATCAATCTGCTCGGCCGCTCGCACGAAGACATCGCCCGCGCCTGCGGCGGTTACATGAAGGGCGACGAACGCTTCACCCTGGGTCAGTGGCGGGACGATGGCGGGGCGCCCGTGCTGGAGGGGGCCCAGGCGACGCTGCTGTGCCGCCAGGACGGCCGGTTCGACTACGGAACCCATACGATCTTCGTCGGCCGGGTCGTGGAGGCGATCTCGGGGGACGTGGTCGATCCTCTGCTTTACGCCGACGGTGGCTACAACGGGCTGGCAGACCTTTCCCAAGCCTCATCGCGGCGTTTTGCGTAAGAATTCTTCTATTTTTCCACGCAAAACGTATATCGAAGAACCATCGATATTGTTTTGCGTCACGATCCGGGTTACTCCTTGGGCACACGATCGCCACAAAAACAGATCGGGGAGGGTAACACCATGAATCGACCAGCAAAGCAGGCTGCCTGGCTTGCGACGACATCCTTCTGCGCTCTTCTCTATGCATTGCCGTCATATGCGCAGGAACCGACCACCGGGCCTACGCAGCAACAAGAGACAACCGTCGTGGACGACATCGTCGTCACCGCCCGCCGTCGCGAGGAGAACCTCCAGGACGTTCCGATCGCCGTCACCGCCTTCAGCGCCGAAAATCTGGAAGCGCGCGGCTACACCTCGATCACCGACATCCAGCAGTCCACGCCCAATCTGAACTTCACGCCTGGCACGGGGGGGACTTCGAGTCAGGTGTCCGCCTTCGTCAGAGGGGTGGGCGAGTTCGACTACATCGTCACCTCCGACCCGGCCGTCGCGGTCTTCGTGGACGGCGTCTACCAGGCCCGGCCGTTCGCGGCCCTGACGTCGCTGATGGGCATCGAGCGCGTCGAGGTCCTTCGTGGCCCCCAGGGCTCGCTGTTCGGCAAGAATACCATCGGCGGCGCGGTCAATGTCGTGCTGGCGCGGCCGACGGGATCCAATACGGGCTCGGTCGATCTGCGCGTGGGCAGCTACGATTCCTTCCAGGGCCGCTTCAGCTATGACGGCGCCATCACCGACGACCTGTCGTTCCGGGTGTCGGGGCTCGGGACCGTGGCCGACGGCTGGCAGAAACTGGACAGCGGCGGAACCCTGGGCGACCAGAACGTCGTCGCGGGGCGGGCCGCACTCCGCTGGCGAAGGGGCGACCTGGACGCGACCTTTACGGTGGATGGTCTGCGGCAGCGACAGAATTCCGCCGCGCACAGTATGATCGCCTTCGAACCGACCTTCTTTTCGGACCTCTTTTCAACCTTTGTCGGACCGTGCTGCACGGTTCCATCCAGCATAGATCGAACCGAAAGCACGCCCGAACTGAACATCGACAACGCGGACGCCCTCAACACGAGTCTGATCATCGATCTTCCGGCGTTCGGCGGAGACCTGAAATCGATCTCGGCGGTGCGCTACTCCGATGTGGAATTCGCGCGCGACGCCGACGCGTCGGTCCTCAACTACACGGGGGACCGCCAGCACATCCGCAGCACGCAGTACTCCCAGGAGTTCCAGCTTTCCCACGACCTGTTCGACGGCCGGGTGACCAGCCTCCTCGGCGTCTACGGCTTTTTCGAGCGATCGAGCCAGAAGACCCGTCTGGTGACGGCCGACGGCCTTTATCCGCGCCTT
Source organism: Brevundimonas sp. (assembly GCF_003248455.1). Lineage (GTDB taxonomy): Bacteria > Pseudomonadota > Alphaproteobacteria > Caulobacterales > Caulobacteraceae > Brevundimonas. The sequence continues at coordinate 35,837 of NZ_QFNM01000005.1, read as the reverse complement.
ATCGACGCGGGATTCCCGCCAGCGGACGCCGCAGGCCTGGATTTCAATATCGACTTCGACATGCGCCAGAAGACCCAGAACGTGGCTGTTTTCGGCAACGCCACCGTCCGCCTCACCGACGCGCTGTCGGTCGATATTGGCGCCCGTTACACCTGGGAGGACAAGGACTTCTACCAAAGCGCCATGCGAGTCTACGCCGGCGTTCCGCTGATCCCGGGCATGGCCTCCTACACACTTGACGAATCCTGGTCGAACTTCTCGCCGAAGGTGACGGCGAACTACAAGATCAACGAAGATGTCAGTATCTACGCCCTCGCCTCTCGCGGATTCCGCAGCGGAGGGTTCAACGGCCGCCCGACCTCGGCGGCCGAGGTCGGAGCCTTCGACCCGGAGGAACTGACCAGCTACGAGGTCGGCATGAAATCCGACTGGCTGGATCGCCGTCTGCGCCTCAATCTCAGCGCCTTCCACAACACCTACGACAATATGCAGGTTACGGTGCAATACCCGTTGCCTGGCGGGGTTGGAATCATCGCGCGAACGGAGAATGCGGGCAAGGCGACGATCTGGGGACTGGAGGCCGAAGGCCGGCTGGTCGCGACCGACTGGCTGACCTTTGACACCAGCGTCGGCTATCTGAACGGCTCCTACGACGAGTATCTGAGCCAGGACGCCGCCGGTAATCCGGTCGATCTCAGCGATCTGGACCTGCGTCACGCCCCGCCGCTCTCGGCCAGCCTTGGGGCGACGTTCAACTGGACCGTGAATTCGGACATCGACGCCAGCCTGCGGATCGACGCCGCCTACCAGGACCGCCAGTTCATCAACGCCCAGAACACGCCCGAGTTGGAAGCGGAGGCCAACACCATCGTCAACGCCTCGCTGCGGTTCGCTTGGCGGTCGGGACTGTCCTTCAGCATCGACGGGCAGAACCTGACCGACGAGCAGGTCATCAAGGAGGGCTTTGGCGCCTTCGGATCGTTCGGCTTCATCGAGGCCTACTACAATCCGCCGCGTCGCGTGTTCGCGACGATCCGGTACGATTTCTGATCGTCCGATCAATCCGTTCGCCGAGCCCCCTTACTCCCCGCTCAGCGCAACTGCCGCCCGGTTTCCGCCGGGCGGCTTTTTATTGTCGGAAACGCCGCTCAGTGAATGCGACCGGCTGCCAGACCGGACGCTCGCCCAATTGGCCTGGACGTTTCAGATCATTTCCAAGATCGCGGTCCCAGTGCGATGGGCTGAAATAAGCATGATTTCCGACATGATGTCCTGCCTATGTGGGTTTCACGCGTGGCCGTCAGCAAGTTGGCGGAGCGTCTGAAGTCCGACTCCGCCTTCGACGACCTGACCGCGTCCCTGGGCGATTCCCGTCCGCACCGGAGCGAGGATGCGCTGGTCCAGCTCGTGCGCGCGCTCATGACCGAACTGATGGACGTGATCTCCGACACGGCCCTGGAGGATTATCAGACAATCATCGGAGAGGCCCTGATCGGCGCCTTCCATTCGGCGGCCGGACGCATCGAATGGGATGCGGACCCGACCCGGGACGCGATGCGCGCCCTCGACCGCGACTTCGACGGATCGGAAGGCGGCCGACATCGAGCTTCAGGCGGCGACCGTTCAGGCCCGCGCGGGCGACGCCGCGCCCCGGGCCTGTGAACTGATCAGGGATGCTGCGTCCGAGACCTGGACGATCGCGACCGGCGAGGTCTGGACCCCTGGCGCGGATCGCGGCGCGGCACGTATCTCACGCCGCCCAGCTGGAAGCGAAACAAGCGATCCGGGCGATCAAATACCGGCGGCACGTGAGGCCGCTCCCGGCGGCCAGGTGGTCGCCTTCCGGGGCCGGCTGCCGACCTCGCCGAGGATGGGGGCCGGATTTTCGACGCCCTGAACTGGGCGAAGGGGCAGTGGCCGCACATGCGCTGGCGACGACCAGGGCAAAGGACTCCGAGAAGCTGGCGATCGGATGGGGCCAGCAGAAGGGGGTGAAACTGTTCCTCCCGCGGGCGAATTTCGATGATCCCGCTCAGCACTCGACGATCATCCAACCTGGGCTTGCCGTGGCTCTTAGGGAGATAGGGCTCCAGTCGAGCCATCTGCTCGTCGGTCAGCCCAATACAGGTCAGTCATAATCCAGATTCCTTGGGAGCCTGAATCAGATCGAGCGCTTCACATCCATGGGGCCTGAGCCTAACGCGGCGATTGAATCACTCGAGTGAAATTCGAATCACTCTCGGTGAAACCCGACATCCAAAAAGAAAATGGTACGTCCTCTCGGGCTCGAACCGAGGACCCTCTGATTAAAAGTCAGATGCTCTAACCAACTGAGCTAAGGACGCACCGCGCGACGTCCGGGCGGCGCCCGAACGGTCGAAGGGCGCCTTCTGTTGCAATCCGGCCTTCCGGTCAAGACCGGGTCTGCTACCAATGTCGGATGCAACCGCTTCAAGGTCTCCGCATCATCGAGTTCGACGGGCTGGGGCCGGTGACGTTCGCCGCCATGATGCTGGCCGACCTGGGGGCGGAGGTGCTGCGACTGACCCGCAGCGAATCGGCCGCGCCCGCCGTGTTCGACCAGGTGGGCGGGGCGGTGCTGCATCGCGGACGCGATATCGTGCCGGTCGATCTGAAGAGTCGGGCGGACAAGGCGGCGATCCTGACGCTGGTCGAAGGCGCCGATGCGGTCATCGAAGGGTTTCGGCCCGGCGTGATGGAACGGCTGGGCCTGGGCCCGGAGGTCTTGCAGGCCTTTAACCCCGCCCTGGTGTTCGGGCGGGTGACTGGATGGGGCCAGACGGGGCCGCTGGCGCAGTCGGTCGGTCACGACCTGAACTACATCGGCCTGACCGGCGTGCTGCACGCCATGGGCGAGGCGGACCGTCCGCCGGCCCCGCCGCTGAACCTGGTCGGCGACTATGGCGGCGGAGCGATGATGCTGGTGACGGGCGTCCTGGCCGCCCTGATCGAGGCCAGGACCACCGGGCGGGGTCGGGTGGTGGATGCGGCCATGACCGACGGCGCGGCCCTGCTGGCCGGCCTGTTCCAGGCGCTGCGGGGCCAGGGGATGTGGAGCGATCGACGCGGCGCCAACCTGCTGGACGGGGGAGCGCCCTTCTACCGCTGCTACACCTGCCGCGACGGCGGTTTCGTCGCCGTGGCGGCGCTGGAGCCGCGATTCTACGCCGCCCTGCTGGCCGGGCTGGAGATACGGCCCGAGACGGCGCCGCAGTACGACATGGGCGGATGGCCGGCGCTGCACGCCCGGTTCGCCGATCTGTTCGCCCGGCGCGACCGCGACGACTGGGCCGCACGCTTCGCGGGGACCGAGGCCTGCGTCACGCCGGTCCTCAGCCTGGCCGAAGCGCCCGATCATCCGCACAACCGCGCCAGGGGCGTCTTCGACCAGGGTCTGCCCGGGCCCGCGCCTCGCTTTGGCGCGGCCTCGAATGCGCCGCGTCATAGTTCCGCCCTGCCCCTGCACGAGGCTGTCGCCCGCTGGTCGGCCGCGCGGTCGGGCCGGGCCGGATGACCCGCGCGGTTTTCGGCGCTAAGGAACATGAGCGCGCGAAAAGCGTTGCAAGGGCGAGGACCCGGGGAATTCAATGAGACCTTCCAACACCCTACTGGCCGCCGCCGCCCTGCTCGCGCTCGCGCTCTCTGCGTGCGACGACCGCCCGTCGCGGTCGGACGGGGGTCGCGAGCCCGTCCAGATCCAGCAGGAAGCGCCGCCGCCGGTCGAGGAGCAGCCCCCCGCCCCCGCGCCCGAAGTGCGTGACCCCGCCCCCACGCCGCCGACCGACACCCTGCCGCCCGAAGAACGCTCGTCGGAGCAGTCCGTCCAACCCGAAAGCGAGACCCTGTTCTATTGAGAACCGGGTCTCCAGGCGCCGTGCTTTGACGAAAGATCGAGTTTGACGTTCAGGCCTTCCCTGCTGGTCGCGGCGCTCGCGGCCTTTTCGGGCTGCGCGCATGTGGCCGCCGCCGATCCCCGCGCCCAGATCCGCGGGGAGATGGACGCCGAACTGCGCCGCGCGCTGGAACGGGCCGTGGGCGAGGTGGACGATGCGCCCGAAAGCCGGTTCGAGGCGCGCCGTCGCGCCGAAGGGGCGGTCGCCGCCGCCACCGCCCTGTTGCGTTCCGAAGGCTATTACCAGCCCACGGTTGAGGATCTGGTCGAAGGGGACGACAGCCCCGTCGCCATCGTCGCGGTCCAGCCGGGCCGGCGCTTTCTGCTGACCGATCCGACGGTGGCCTGGACAGACCCCGCGCCCGAGGCGGAGACGCAACGGAAGGGGCGCGAGGCCATCGGGCTGAAGGCCGGCGATCCCGGCCGCGCCGTCGATGTGATCGCGGGCGAAGGGCGGTTGGTCGCGGCCCTGGTGCGCGACGGCTACGCCGACGCCACGGCCGATCCGCGCCGGGTGGTGGTGGACCACGCCGCCTATACCGTCGCGCCGGAATACCGGATCGATTCGGGTGCCCTGGTGCGGCTGAACGGGGTGCGGGTGCTGGGTCGGGGGCGGACCAATCCCGGATGGGTCGCCGGTCTCGCGCCCTGGGGGGAAGGCGACCGCTACGACCCCGATCAGGTCGCGGAACTGGAGCGGCGGCTTCTGGACACGGGCGTCTACGACGGCGTCGGCGTGTCCCTGTCGCCGGTGGACCAGACCACGCCCGAAGGCCTGAGACCCGTGATCGTCAGCCTGCAGGATCGGCCGCGCCGCGTGCTGGAGGCCGGCGCCACCTGGTCGACCGCCGAGGGCGTGGGCGTCGATCTGATCCAGACCCGCTACAACCGCTTCGGCCGCGCCGACACGTTGAGGCTGGAAGCGCGCGTGGCCGATATCGACAGCCGGATCGGCGCCGACCTGTCCCTGCCCCACTGGCGCAAGCCCGGCCGGACGCTGAAGCTGGGCGCCGCCGTGGTCAACGAGGACACCGACGCCTATCTGCGCACGGCCCTGGTGCTGTACGCCGACCTGCAGCAGCGGATCGGCAAGACCTCCTATTTCAACTATGGGATCGGGCTGGACGCGGGGCGCTACAGCGAGACGCGCTACGACTACACCACCCTTCCGCCGCAGCGGGTGACGTTCGACCGCGACCTGGCGATCATCACCGCGCGGACCAGCGCCTACATCGACCAGTCGAACGACCCGCTGAACCCGACCAAGGGCTGGCGCGTGAATCTGGCGGTTCAGCCGACCGCGGTGACGGGCGAGAGCAACATCCTGTTCCTGCGCACCGAGACCCAGGCCACCGCCTATATGCCGGTGGGGGGCGAGCGGACCATTCTGGCCGGGCGGGTTCGGATCGGCTCCATCGTCGGCGGCAGCGAGCTGAACGTGCCGTCCGATCGCCTGTTCTATTCCGGCGGCGGCGGATCGGTGCGGGGATACTCCTATCAGGGCGTGAACCCCCAACTGCCCGACGGCACGCCGCGCGGGGGGCTGTCGTTGTTCGAGACCTCGCTGGAGGCGCGCCAGTCGATCGGCCAGAGCTTCCAGGCCGTCGCCTTCGTGGACGCCGGGTCCATCGGCTTCCAGGAGACGCCGAACTTTTCCAACATGCGCTACGGCGCGGGCGTGGGGGTGCGCTACATGCTGCCGTTCGGACCGATCCGCGCCGACGTCGCCCTGCCTCTGAACAAGCGCGAAGGCGATTCCGACTTCCAGATCTACATCAGCATCGGGCAGGCGTTTTGACCGAGACACCGCCCGAGCGCGAGGCCGAACACAAGCCCCAGGTCGCGTCGCAAGAGACGACATCCGCGACCCCGGCCAAGCGGTCGCGGCGGCGCGGCCTGGCCCAGCGCGTCGCCCTGATCGCCGGGGCGGTGGTCGCGGGCTTGCTGGTGCTGGCCGCGGCGGCCCTCGTGGCGGGTCGATTCTACATCGCCTCGGACGGCGGACGGCAGATGGTGCTGGAGAGAATCCAGGACTTGAAGATCAGCCGCTACGGCCGGCTGAAGGTCTATGGGCTGAAGGGCGACTTGCTGAGCGACTTCAGCATCGACCGCATCACCCTGGCCGACGCCCAGGGCGTCTGGCTGGAAGCGAACAACCTCAGCCTGGACTGGTCGTATAGGGCGCTGCTGGGCCGCCGCTTCCACGCCAACGACCTGAAGGCCGAGACGATCCGGGTGCTGCGCCGCCCTGTGCTGGAGCCGCCGACCAACGAACCCTCCCGCCCCCAGCCGATCTCGGTGCGGATCGACAAGTTCGCCGCCGACATCGAACTGATGGAGGGCTTCTCCAAAGAATATGGCCGCTGGAGCCTATCGGGCGACGCGAGCCTGCCCCGCCGCGGCGCCAAGAGCGCCACCATCAATGCCGACAGCCTGAACCGGCCCGGCGACTATCTGCGGCTGGCGGCCAGTTTCGGCGGCAAGCTGGAGGACACCCGACTGAACCTGCGCGCCAACGAGGCTCAGGGCGGCCCCCTGGCCGGCGCCCTGGGCTATTCGCCCGACCAGCCCTTCTCGGCCGTCGCGGTGGTGAACGCCGACGTGGTCGACGCCCGGGTCCAGACGGGCCGATTCGTTCCTCTGATCGTCCAGGGCCATTTCGGCGAAAAGGGTTCGCGCGTTTCGGGCTTCGCCGACTTCAGCGGATCGGACCTGCTGGCGCCCTTCGTGACGCGGGTCGGGCGCACGGCGCGGTTCGGCTTCGCCATGGTTCCCACCCCGGACAAGGCCAGTCAGGGCGTGGCCTGGAAGCTGATCTCCGAAAACGTCCAGTCCGAGGCGCGGGGCCTGATCCGAATGTCGGATCGCAGCGCGCCGGACGGAATCAAGCTGGATATCCAGACCGCTTCCTTGAGCCGGCTGGCCGGATCGGACGTGGCTGGACCGGCGGCCTATGGCGGGCTGTTCAAGGGCGACGCGCGGAACTGGACGCTGGACGGACAGGTCACACTGCTGAACGCCAATGTCGCCAGCTATCGCGCCACCCGCATCGCCGGGCCGCTGAACGTCGCGGTCATGAACGGCCAGATGGATCTGAACGGCGACATCCGCGCCAACGGCGGATCCGGCGAAGGCATCATCGGCGGCCTGCTGGGCGCCGCGCCGCGGGTGCAGATGCAGGCGGCGCGGATGAGGGACGGGGCCATCCTGCTGAAGAAGATCGACCTGCAGGGCCAGGGACTGAGGCTGAACGGCTCGGGCTCGCGCAATCTGCTGGGCGGCATGAGCTTCAGGGGCGAGGCGCAGTTGACGGACGCCGCGCGTATCCGGCGCGAGGCGCGCGGCGCCTTCGGGGGACCGATCCGGGCGTCGTCGGCGCGCGCGGGCGCGCCCTGGGTCCTGAACTTCGACGGGCGGGGCCGCAATCTGAGCGTCGGCATGGCCGAGCTGGATCGCATCCTGGGCAGGACGCCGCGTCTGCAACTGGCGGGACGGTTGAACGGCGGCCGCATCGAGGTGGAGCGCGGCGAACTGACCGGCGCGGCCGGCCGCGCGGGCGCCAAGGGGCTGATCGAGACGGCGGGACGGCTGCGGCTGGCGCTGAACTGGAACGCGCGAGGACCGTTCGCGGCCGGGCCGGTCGAGATCGGCGGCGACATGAATGGACGCGGCGCCCTGACCGGCACCCTGTCGCAGCCGCGCGTCGACCTGACCGCCGGCTTCCAGCGGGTGACGGCCGGCGCCCTGACGCTGAACGACGCCGACATGACGCTGAGCTTCCGCAAGGGGGCCGACGCCTCCGACGGCCGGATCACGGTGGTCAGCGGATCGAACTACGGACCGGCCCGCGCCTCGGGCAACTTCTTCCTGGGCGGCCAGCGCATCCGCCTCAGCGACCTGGACGTGGATGCGGGCGGGGTGACGGCCAAGGGCGCCGTCGCCCTGTCGGACAACATCCCCTCCAGCGCCGACCTGACCTTCACCGCGCGCGCCGGGGCCTTCCTGGCGTCGGGCGAGGCGAACGGCCGGGTGCGCCTGACCGACGGGGGCGGATCGGACAGCGCCATTCTGGACATCAACGGCCGAAACGTGCGGCTGGCGGGCCAGGGCTGGGTCATCCGCACCCTGGACCTGGACGGGCGCGGCACGCTGAACAACCTGCCCTTCACCCTGGCGCTGGACGTCGGCGGGTCGACGCCGGCGCAATTCAACGGCACGGGCGTCTATTCGCGCCAGAATACGACCCACGGCCTGACGCTGCGCGGCGGCGGGCGGGTGCGCGAGGTGGCCTTCACCACCCGCAGCCCGGCCTCCATCACTCTGAACGGGGCCAATCGCACGGCGCATCTGGATCTGGGCGTCGGCGGCGGGGTGCTGCTGGCCGACCTGAGGCAGGATGCGCGCACGGTCGCGGTCCAGGCCGATCTGACACGGGTGGACCTGGGTTCCATCTCGCCGGACCTGCGCGGCAGCGTGACCGGCCAGGTGGCGATGCGCGGCGCCGGAAGCGATCTGTCGGGCGCGGCCAACATCGCCTTGCAGAACGTGCGCAGCATCGACGCGCCGCGCGGCCTGGCCGTGGACGGCCGGGTTGACGCGACCCTGGCCGGCGACCGGCTGACGATCAAGGCGACGGCCGTGGACGAGGGCGCGGTTCAGGCCTCGGCCGACGTGGTTCTGCCGGTCGAGGCGTCGGCGGCGCCGCTGCGGCTGGCCATCGCCCGCACGCGCGAGATGTCGGGACGGGTGTCGATCAACGGTCAGATCCAGCCGATCTGGGACCTGTTCCTGGGCGGCGAACGCAGCCTGGCGGGCCAGGTGGCGGGCCAGGCGACGATCGGCGGCAGCCTGAACGCGCCGCGCCTGAACGGCCGCTTCGACCTGAGCCAGGGCAGCTATCGCGAGAAGGCGGTGGGCCTGGTGCTGGGCGATCTGACGCTGCGGACCCGGTTCGACGACACGGCGGCTCAGATCGAGACCTTCACCGCCAACGACACGAGCGGCGGGACCGTGTCCGGCCAGGGCCGGGTGGGCCTGCGCCAGGGGTCGGGCTCCAACGCCCAGCTGACGCTGAACCGTTTCCGGGTCATCGACAACGACATCGCCGAGGCGCGGGCCTCGGGGCCGATCACCATCGTTCGCGGGGCCGACGGCAACATTCAGCTCGGCGGCCAGATCGTGGTCGACGAGGCCAATATCGAACCCGAACTGCCCGGCTCGACAGGCATCGTCTCGATGGACGTCGTCGAGATCAACCGCCCCGGCGGCGATCCGGTCGAAACCGAGCGGAAGGCGCGCGGTCCCCAGATCGGCATGGACATCAGCCTGAGGTCGTCAGGCGGCAAGGTGCGGGTCAACGGGCGGGGCCTGAACGTGATCCTGGACGTCAACGCCAGGGTGCGCGGCACCATCGCCGATCCGCAGCTGACCGGCGCAGCCAATGTGGTGCGCGGCGACTACGAGTTCGCGGGCAAGCGGTTCGTGTTCGACGACACCGGCCGCGTCACCCTGTCGACCGATCCCAAGCAGATTCGCCTGAACCTGTCGGCCACGCGCGAGGACGCGGCCCTGACCGCCTCCATCGACGTGACGGGCACGGCGGCCGAGCCGAAGATCGCCCTGACCTCCACGCCCGCCCTGCCGCAGGACGAAATCCTGTCGCAGGTGCTGTTCGGGCGGTCGGCGTCGCAACTGTCGGCGTTCGAGGCGGCGCAGCTGGCGGCGGGGGTCGCGGCCTTGGCCGGCGGCGGCGGCTTCGACGTGATCGGCAACCTCCGCGAACTTGCGGGCCTGGATCGGCTGTCGTTCGGCGGCGAAGCGTCGGCGGTCACGGTGGCGGGCGGACGCTACATCACCGACGACGTCTATCTGGAGGTCATCGGCGGCGGCCAGAACGGCGCGGCGGTCAAGGTCGAGTGGCAGCCCCGGCGCAATATCGCCGTCGCCTCCCAGTTCGGCGGCCAGGGCGACACCAGCCTGTCGATCCGCTGGCGCCACGAAAGCCGCGAGGCCGGCGACCGTCGTCCGAACCGGGGCGGACGAAACCGCTAGGTTCGATCGACATTCGATCCATGATCGTCATTCGACGAGTCCAACAGAAGAAAAAAACAGTCCAACGAGTCCAACGAGTCCAAGTCCAGGCGGGAAATGGCGATGTCAAAGACCGGTCTGGATCATAACCCCGTTCGACATCGTGGGCGGGTAAATGCCGATACCGGCTTTCAAGCCGCTGAAAAGACAGGGGTTGGCGTGCGGGATTAGGCGGGTCGGCGGCCGCAACCCATCGGTCCGGCTAGGTTCGATCGACATTCGAGAAGACAGGCGTCTCGGCGCGTCATTCCGGGGCTGAGCGGAGCGAAGAACCCGGAACCCAGGGCCGCAGTCGCGCTATTGGACGCCTCCAATGCCCGACGCCCGCCTCCTGGGTTCAGGGTTCGTCCTGCGGACGCCCCGGAATGACGTTCATCGTCCGAATGTCGATTGAACCTAGAGAACCTCCAGCACCCGCTCCAGCGGACGGCCGACGACGGCGCCCTTGTCGGTCTCGACGATGGGGCGTTCGATCAGGATCGGCTGGGCCAGGGCGGCGGCCATCAGCGCCTGATCGTCGGCGCCGGCGTCCATCAGGGCCCTGGCCTCGGCCTCCTTGTCGCGCATCAGGCCGGACAGGCCGCCGCCGGTCCTGGCCGCCAGCCGTTCCAGCGTGGCCCGGTCCCAGCCGGTCTTCAGATATTCCACCACGGTCGGCTCAATCCCCCGCTCGCGCAGCAAGGCCAGGGCGTTGCGCGAGGTCGAGCATTTGGGATTGTGATACAGGACGACGGCCGTCACGCTTGGCTCCGCCGTGGCCTGCGCAGCATCTTTCCGCGCGGGGGATTCAGCGGCTTCACGGCCCGCAGCCAGAGCTTGATCGTATCGCGCGCCATCGTCGCCCCCTCGTGATGTCGCGCGGACACTAGCGGCGATCGGCGACGACTTACAGACCCCGACCTTCACCTTTGCCGTCGGGCCGTCTAGGGTGCGGCCGATGCGGATTCTGACCTCCGACCAGGCCGTCCTCGACCACGTCGCCGGGCGACGCGAGGCCATCGTCGGGCGCACCATCGACTGGGCGAACATCAACTCCGGCAGCCGCAACGCGGTCGGTTTGAACGCCGTGCTGGATGCGCTGGAAACGACGGCGAAGGCCCTGCCCGCCACGGTCGAGCGTATCCCGACGCATGGCTCGACCAGCGTCGCCGACGACGGATCGGTGCGGACCGAGGCCCACGCCGACGCCCTGAAGATCTCCGCGCGACCCAGTGCGCCGCTCCAGGTCGTGCTGACCGGCCATTACGACACGGTCTTCCCCGCCGACAGCCGGTTCCAGACCGTGACGACGCGGGCGGACGGCGCCCTGAACGGGCCGGGCGTGGCGGACATGAAGGGCGGAATCAGCGTGATGCTGGCCGCGCTGGAGGCGTTCGAGACCCACCCGGATCGGGGCGGCGTCGGCTGGACCGTGCTGCTCAGCCCCGACGAGGAGATCGGCTCGCCGGCCTCCGGGCCGCTGCTGGCCGAACTGGGCGCGCGCGGTCATGTGGGCCTGACCTATGAGCCGGCGCTGGCGGACGGGACCTTGGCGGGCGCGCGCAAGGGCAGCGGCAACTATCATCTGATCGTGGCGGGTCGCGCGGCCCACGCCGGGCGGGCTTTCGACGAGGGGCGCAATGCGGTGGCCGGCGCGGCCATCCTCGCCGCCGCCCTGCACGGGCTGAACGGTCGCCACGCGGGCGTCACGGTCAACGTCGCCAAGATTTCGGGCGGCGGCGCCCTGAACGTGGTGGCCGACAAGGCCGTGGTGCGCTTCAATGTGCGCGTGCCGGACAAGGCGGCCGCCGACTGGATCGACGCGGCGGTGCGCCAGATCGCGGCCGAACCGCCGTTCGAGGGGCTGACGCTGGACCTGCACGGCGGCTTCACCCGCCCGCCCAAGCCGATGGACGCGGCCCAGACCGCCCTGTTCGAAGCGGTGAAGGCGGCCGGCGCCCTGCTGGGCCAGGACATCGCCTGGACGCCGTCGGGCGGTGTGTGCGAAGGCAACAATCTGCACGCCGCCGGCCTGCCCAACATAGACACCCTGGGCGTCCGGGGCGGCGACATCCATTCGGGCCAGGAGTTCGCCTGGCCCGACAGCTTCGTCGAACGCGCGCAGTTGAGCGCCCTGATCCTGTGCAAGATCGCCTCGGGCGAGATCGACGCGGCCAAGCTGAAGTCCTTGCGTCTGGAGACGATGTGATTTCGACCCTTGTTCTTTCGTCATCCTCCGGCAAGGCGCGCAGCGCCGCAGACCGGGGGACCCAGCGGCGCGCGAAAGCGCGAACCTGCCACGCACCGCAGCCGCAGCCCCATCCCCTTCGCCACGCTGTGGCGCCGCTGGGTCCCCCGGTCTCGCTGCGCTCGCCGGAGGATGACGACAGACCAATGATGGGAGGGGCGTTCTGAATGCTTGTCGTGCGTCCTGCCGGCCCCGCCGATCTCGACAGCCTGCTGGAACTGGCCATCCTGTCCGGGCCGGGCTTCACCAGCCTGCCCGAAGACCCCGACGCCCTGTCGGATCGGCTGGAGTTGAGCCAGGCCAGCTTCCGCGGCGAGGTCGCGCGGCAGGAGGCCTGGTACACCTTGATGCTGGAGGACGGCGACACGGGCGACATCGACGGCGTCGGCTCGGTCAAGGCTACGGTGGGGCTGAAACGACCGTTCTTCTCGTTCCGGGTGGTCAACAACACGGTCCAGTCGCCGTCCCTGGGGGTCAAGCTGGATCACCAGACCCTGGTGCTGGTCAACGAATGCACCGGCTGGACCGAGGTCGGATCGCTGTTCCTGAAGGCGGACCGCAGGAAGGGCGGCGCGGGGCGGCTGCTCAGCCAGTCGCGATACATGCTGATCGGCGCCCAGCCCGAACTGTTCGCCGAGAACGTGCTGGCCGAACTTCGCGGGGTGTTCACCCCCGACGGCGCCTGCCCCTTCTGGGATCATGTGGCGCACAAATTCTTTCCGATGGAGTTCGACCACGCCGACCGGATGACCGGCTCCACCGACAAGCAGTTCATCCTGGACCTGGCGCCGCGCCACCCGATCTATGTCGAACTGCTGCCCGAACCGGCCCGCGCCGTGATCGGCAAGGTGCATCCGCAAGGGGTGCCGGCGATGGCGCTGCTGGAAAGCGAGGGCTTTCGCCCCAACGGTCTGGTGGACATCTTCGATGCGGGACCGACCGTCTCGTGCGGGCGGGACAATATCCGCACCGTGCGCGATGCGCGCGTTCTGACGGCGGAGATCGCGGAGGAGGTGGAGGCGGAGCTGCCGGCCCTGATCTCGACCGACAGCGTCGCCGCCTTCCGGGCCGTGCGCGCCAGGTGCGACATCCATGATCCGGTCGTGCGCATCACCCCCGAAACCGCCGCCGCGCTGAAGGTGCGGAACGGCGCCGTCGTCCGAGTGAAATCGTGATTTCTCTCTTTCCGCTCATCCCCGCGAAAGCGGGGATCCAGTGCTTTCGCATCGTCGGTGCGTCGGATGACCGCCGGAATTTGATCTCACGCACCTTTCGCCCAAAGCGCTGGGTCCCCGCTTTCGCGGGGATGAGCGGATTGGAATAGAGCCATGACCCACTTCAAATCCTTCGACCCCGCCACCGAAGCGACCAACTGGGAAGGCGAGGCCGCCGGCCCCGCCCAGGTGCAGGCCGCCGTGGACGCCGGCCGCGCCGCCTTCCCCGCCTGGGCCGATGCGCCGCGCGCCGAGCGGATCGACGCCGTCAAACGCTATCAAGCCGTGCTGAAGGACCACGCGCCCCGGATCGCCGAGGCCATCAGCCGCGAAACCGGCAAACCCCTGTGGGAGACAAGGACCGAGGCGGCCGCCATGATCGGCAAGGTCGACATCTCGATCCGGGCCTATGACGAACGCACCGGCGAACGCGCCAGCGACACCGCCTTCGGCCGCGCCGTCCTGCGCCACCGGCCGCACGGGGTCGCGGCGGTGCTGGGGCCGTTCAACTTCCCCGGCCACCTGCCCAACGGCCATATCGTCCCGGCCCTGCTGGCGGGCGACACGGTCGTCTTCAAGCCCTCGGAGGAAACGCCCCTGGTCGGCCAGGTCATGGCCGAGGCGTTCGAAGCCGCCGACCTGCCCCGGGGCGTGGTCAATGTGGTCCAGGGCGGGCGCGAGACGGGCGCGGCCCTGCTGGACGCCGGCATCGACGCCCTGATGTTCACCGGCTCGGGCGCGGCGGGGGCGCACTTCCGGCGGAAATTCGCCGACGATCCGCACGTCGTCCTGGCGCTGGAACTGGGCGGCAACAATCCGCTGGTCGTCTGGGACGCCGCCGACGCCGAGGCCGTGGCGGGGATCGCGGTGCAGTCCGCCTTCGTCACCACCGGCCAGCGCTGCTCGTGCGCGCGGCGCCTGATCGTGCCGGAAGGGCCGCAGGGCGACGCCGTCGTCGAAGCGATAGCCGCCCTGTCCGACCGTCTGGTGTTCGGCCCCTGGGACAGCGATCCCGAACCCTATGCCGGACCGCTGATCTCGGCCCGCGCCGCCGAGACCGCGCTGAGGGCGCTGCAGGACCGGATCGACAGGGGGGCCAAGGTCGTTCGCGCCTCCGGCCCTGTCGCCAATCTGCCCGGCGCCTTCGTCAAACCGGCCATCATCGACGTGACCGGCGTCGACGTTCCCGACGAGGAGATGTTCGCCCCCTTCCTGTCTGTGACTCGCGTCCCCAGCTTCGACGCCGCGATCCAGGCCGCCAACGCCACCCGCTACGGGCTCTCCGCCGGTCTGGTCAGCGACGATCCCGCCCACTGGGACCGGTTCATCCGCCGCATCCGAGCGGGCGTGGTCAACTTCAACCGCCCGACCACCGGCGCCGCCGGCGACATGCCCTTCGGCGGCCTGGGGGCCAGCGGCAACCACCGGCCCAGCGCCTATTACGCCGCCGACTACTGCGCCTATCCGGTCGCCAGCTTCGAGGCCGATGCGGTCGCCAACATCGAAGGCGAGATCAAGGGGCTGCGGTCGTGACGGCCCACCATGCCTCTCCCTCCCCGTTCCGGGGAGGGTCGTCGCGCAGCGACGGGGTGGGGGCGGCCCGGCAGGGACGCACTGCTGGATGCCGAACAGGTCTGTGGGACGTCGCCTGGCCCTCCCCACCCGGCTTCGCTTCGCTCAGCCACCCTCCCCGGATCGGGGAGGGAGAATTCCAGTGACCGCCGCCGTCGAAGCCAACGCCGACGGCCTGATCGGACCGACGCACTCCTACGCCGGCCTGTCGCCGGGCAATCTGGCCTCCAGCCTGAACAGGGGCGAGGCGTCCAACCCGCGCGCGGCGGTGTTGCAGGGCCTGGACAAGATGAAGGCCCTGGCGGACCTGGGCCTGCCGCAATTCGTCCTGCCGCCGCACGAGCGGCCGGACATCCCCTTTCTGCGGACGCTGGGGTTCGCCGGATCGGACGCCCAGGTGCTGGAGCGGGCGTGGAAGGACGCTCCGGCCTTCGCCGCCGCCGCCTGTTCGGCCTCGCCGATGTGGGCCGCCAACGCCGCGACGGTGACGCCCAGCGCCGACGCCCGTGACGGCCGGGTGCATTTCACCCCCGCCAACCTGATCACGAACCTGCACCGGTCGCTGGAGCATCAGCAGACGAAGCGCGCATTGGACGCCTTGTTCCCCGATACGGCGCGGTTCGCCGTCCACGACGCCCTGCCGTCAGTCGCCCATCTGGCCGACGAGGGCGCCGCCAACCACGTCCGCCTGTGCGCCGACCACGGCGCGCCGGGCGTCAACCTGCTGGTCTGGGGCCGGGAGGCGTTCGAGCCGTGGGACGGCCTGTACCCCGCCCGCCAGACCCGTGAAGCGTCACAGGCCGTCGCCCGCCGCCATGAGGCGTCCGGCGTGGTCCTGGCCCAGCAGTCGAAGGCCGCCATCGCCGGCGGGACGTTCCACAACGACGTGGTCTGCGTCGGGGCGCTGGAGACCCTGTTCTTCCACGACCTGGCGTTCGAGGACGCCGCCGGAACGCAGGACGCCGTCCGCCGCGCCGCGGACGGGCTGTTCGACCCGATCTTCGTGGAGGTCTCGTCCGCCGACCTGCCGCTGGCCGACGCCATATCCAGCTATCTGTTCAATTCCATGCTGATCCGAATCCCGGGCGAGGACCGCCTGACCCTGATCTGCCCGACCGAGACCCGCGACAACCCGAAAAGCCATGCCGTGGCGCAAGGCCTGGCCGCCTCCAACGGTCCGATCGGCGCTGTCCGCTATGTCGACGTGCGCCAGTCGATGCGGAACGGCGGCGGGCCCGCCTGCCTGCGTCTCCGGGTCGTGCTGACCGAGCCGGAACTGGCCGCGACCAACCCCGCCATGCGCCTGACCGACGCCCTGCACGCCGACCTCTCGACCTGGGCGAACCGCTGGTATCGCGACGAACTGCGGCCCGCCGACCTGGCCGATCCGGCCCTGCTGGACGAGAGCCGGGGCGCGCTGGACGAACTGACGACCATCCTGAAGCTGGGCGCCGGCTTCTATCCCTTCCAGAGAGCCTAGCCGATGACCGCCGAAGCCCCCGCCGAACCCATGAGCCCCGCCCGCCGCCTGAGAAACATCGTCGGCGGGTCCGCCGGCAATCTGGTGGAGTGGTTCGACTGGTACGCCTATGCGGCCTTCACCCTGTATTTCGCCCCGGTGTTCTTTCCCAGCGAGGACCCCACCGCCCAGCTTCTGAGCGCCGCCGCCGTCTTCGCGGTCGGTTTCCTGATGCGGCCGATCGGCGCCTGGATCATGGGCGTCTATGCGGACCGCAAGGGCAGGAAGGCGGGATTGACCCTGTCGGTGACGCTGATGTGCACAGGCTCGCTGATCATCGGCCTGACGCCTGGCTATGCGACGATCGGCCTGGCGGCGCCGGCGCTTCTGCTGTTCGCGCGGCTGCTGCAGGGCCTCAGCGTCGGCGGGGAGTATGGGTCCAGCGCCACCTATCTTTCGGAAATGGCCGAGCCGCACCGGAGGGGCTTCTGGTCCAGTTTCCAGTACGTCACCCTGATCTCGGGCCAGTTGATCGCCCTGATGCTGCTGATCCTGTTGCAGAACACGCTCAGCGAGACGGCGCTGGCGAGTTGGGGTTGGCGCATCCCCTTCTTCGTCGGCGCGGCCCTGGCCGTGGTCGTCTTCTGGCTGCGTCGCCGGCTGGACGAAACGCATAAGGAATCCGACATCAAGGACACGCCGAAATCCAGCGCCGTCCAGCTGATCCTGAAACATCCGAAGGAAGCGCTGATGGTGCTCGGCCTGACGGCCGGCGGCACCCTGGCCTTCTATACCTACACGACCTACCTGCAGAAGTTCCTGGTCAACACGACCGGCTTTCCCAAGAACACGGCGACCGAGATCAGCGCGGCGGCCCTATTTCTGTTCATGCTGTTGCAGCCTGCCGTGGGCGCCCTGTCGGACCGGATCGGGCGGCGGCCGGTGATGATCGCCTTCGGGGTTCTGGGCGTCTTGTGCACCGTGCCGATCATGACCACGCTGTCGCGGGTCGAAAGCCCGTTCACAGCCTTCCTGCTGGCCCTGGCCGGCCTGGTGATCGTGTCGGGCTATACGGCGATCAATGCGGTGGTGAAGGCCGAGCTGTTTCCGGCCCATATCCGCGCCCTGGGCGTCGCCCTGCCCTACGCCATCGCCAACGCCGTGTTCGGCGGGACGGCGGAATATGTCGCCCTGTGGTTCAAGAACGCAGGCCTGGAGAGCGTCTTCTTCTGGTATGTGACGGGCATGATCGGGTTGTCGCTGATCACCTTCATCAGGATGCGGGACACCAAGCGTAACAGCCTGATCACGCATACCTGACGTCGGTCAGGCGGCGAACCGCCCGCCCTTGCCGGCGTAGGCCTGGGTTCCGCGGGTGAAGACCTGGTCGGTCGGCAGGACGGCGTCGATGGCGATGTCGTCCTGGCCCTTCAACGCCTCATAGACCGGGCCGAAATCCTTCAGCGTCTCGTTCTTCAGCGCCTCGAGCCCATCGATGACGAAATAGACCTGCTGGAAGTCGTCGATCCGATAGAGCGTCCGCATCACCCGCTCAAGGTCGAAGCCCAGCCGGTTCGGCGACGGATCGTCCAGGGCGAAGACGCTCTCGGTCGCCGACGAGACGATGCCGGCCCCATAGATGCGCAAGCCCCCCGCCTCCCGCATCAGGCCGAACTCGACCGTGTACCAATAAAGCCGCGCCAGGTTCGGCAGCATGCCCAGGCCGGCGGCCCGCTGTCCGCCCTTGCCGTAGGCCTCCATATAGGCGGCGAAATCCGGGTCGGTCAGCATGGGCACATGGCCGAAGACGTCGTGGAAGATGTCCGGCTCCTGCAGATAGTCCAGTTGGTCCGGTTTCCTGATGAATTGGCCCGAGACGAAGCGGCGGTTGGCCAGGTGGTCGAAGAAGACCTCGTCCGGCACCAGCCCCGGCACGCAGACCACGGTCCAGCCGGTCAGGGCCTGGAGCCTGGGATTGATCGCCTCGAAATCGGGGATGCCGCCGGCGTTGAGGTCCAGCGCCTTCAGCCCGTTCAGAAAGGCGTCGCAGGCGCGACCGGGCAGAATCTCCATCTGGCGGGCGTAAAGCGTGTCCCAGGTCCGATGCTCGACCTCGGTGTAGGCGGCCCAGTTCTGGGGGATGGTCCAATCGGCGGCCGCGCCCTCGGGCGGCTGTTCGAAGACATGCTCGAAATCGGACATCGGACGCTCCTCATTTTTCGCCACTCTAGCGAGGAGCGCCCGCCCCTTCCACCGCCGTGCGCACAGGCGACGAAGTCGACTTCCGCCGGCCGTTCATCTTCGTGACAGAATGGCTTGGCGCGGACGATCCCGGCGCGCTAGGCTGACGGGGACGGGCGCCGCTTCGGACCGCCCACATCGGAATGACGACCCATGCCGGAGACCCCCGGCGCGCCCCGACGGCGCGACGAGCGGTCCCAGCCTTCCCGTCCGCGGGATGCGTCGGGTCGGGATGCGCCGCTGTATGGCGCGCTCGATCTGGGGACCAATAATTGTCGGCTGCTGATCGCGCGGCCGTCGCGCGACGGCTTTCGCGTGGTGGACAGTTTCAGCCGCATCGTGCGCCTGGGCGAGGGCCTGACGCGCAGCGGGCGGCTGGACCCCCAGGCGATGGATCGGGCCTATGACGCCCTGGCCCTGTGCGCGGAACGGATCGTCAGGAAGGGCGTGGATTCCGCCCGGCTCAGCGCCGTCGCCACCCAGGCCTGCCGCGCCGCCGAAAACGGTGCGGACTTCATCGACCGGGTGCGCAGGGGCACCGGGCTTCGCCTGCGCATCATCGACCCGGCCGAGGAGGCGCGGCTGGCGGTCGAGGGCTGCCTGAACCTGATCGACCCACGGGCCGAGGGGGTGGTCATCATCGACGTGGGCGGCGGCTCGACCGAACTGTCGTGGCTGAAGCGCGAGGAGACCCAGTGGCGGACCACCGGCTGGATGTCGGCGCCGCTGGGCGTCGTCTCCCTGGCCGAACGCCACCCGGAACCGGCGAATGCGGGCGATAGCTGGTACGAGGCCATGGTCGCCGACATGGGCGCGGCCCTGGCGGCTGGCGGGATCCAGGATGCGGGGATGCTGGCCCTGCTTGCGCGGGATCGGGCGCATCTGATCGGCACGTCCGGGGCGATCACCAGCCTGGCCGGCATCCACCTGAAACTGCCGCGCTACAACCGCGACCGGGTCGACGGGCTGTGGATGACGCGGAGCGACTGCGAGGCGGCGGCGGACCGGCTGAAGGCCCTGGGGCCGGACGGCCGGGCGCGCGAGGCCTGCATCGGCCCCGATCGCGCCGATCTGGTGCTGGCCGGGGCGGCGATCCTGGAGGCGATCCAGCGCGCCTGGCCGTCCGAACGGGTGCGGGTGGCCGACCGGGGTCTGCGCGAGGGTCTGCTGCTGCAAAGGATGCGCGAGGAGCAGAAGCCGCCGCGCCGTCGCCGCCGTCGGCGCGGGCGGGGACGGGCTTCGGCGGCCTGAAAGTTCACGCCCCCGGCGTGACCTGCACGGGCACGTCTATATCGCAGACGGAGAAGTCGGCCCCCTTGGCCTGACGCGCCTGTTCGGCCAGGGCGCGGAAGGCGGCGGAGGCGGTGTTCATCATCCGCACCGCCGGACGCTCGGCCTCGGGCAGGTCCGAGGCCAGGCGCACGCGGGTCATGCGATCCGGCTCGGTCACGATTCCGTCGGGGTTGGGACTGGCCTTCAGGGCGCGCACCACGTCGAGTCCCGAAACCACGCGGCCCCAGACGGTGTAGCGCTTGTCCAGCGCGGGATAGGCCTGGCGCATCAGGAAGAACTGGCTGTTGGCGGTGTCATTGCCCTCGTCGCGCGCCATGCCGGCGACGCCGGGGCAATACAGGCCCCAGCCGTGCACCTTCTTGTCGCCGGTGCCGGCCATCAGGTCGTCGGGCTGGGTCTGGACCGGCACGGAGCGGACGAAGCCGACCAGGGCGCCGGTCGGCGCGGCGACGGGGATGAAGGCCATGTCGGGGCCGCGGCGGAAGGTGAACTCTCCCTTCAGGTCGGGATACCAGCTCTGGCCCTCGCCCGTGCCCAGGGGATCGCCGGTCTGGGCCATGAACCAGTCGATCACCCGGTGCCAGGCCAGGTTGTCGTAAAAGCCCCGCGCAGCCAGCAGCTTGATGCGATCCACGTGGGCGGGAGCCAGTTCGGGCGCCAGCTCGACCAGGATGCGCCCCTTGGTCGTGTCGACGACCAGAAGGTCGCCGGGGGCGATGGCGCGCCAGTCGGTCGGGGCCGGAGGCGGCGGAGGGGGCGCGGGCGGCGCGGCCTCCTGCGCCAGCGCCGGGCCGGAAAGAAGGGCGGCCACGACCGCCGCCGTCAGTACGTTTCGAACCATGTCCCCTGCCCCCTATGATCGTCTCAGCCGCCGACGACCTCGGCGACCGGCTGGACGTCGCAAATGCTGAAGGCGGCGCCGCGCGCGGCGCGGGCCGCGGCGATCCGCTCGGCGAAGGCCGCGCTGCCGGCGTTCAGCACCCGCACGGTCGGGCGCCGCTCCTCCGGCAGGGCCGAGGCCATGCGGACCTGCGTCATGACGTCGGGATCGCTCACCTTGCCGTCCTCGGCCTCCGAGCCCTTCTTGAGCTTGTCCAGCACATCCATGCCCGACACCACGCGGCCGAAGGCGGTATAGACGCCGTCCAGCTGATCGCGGGCGCCCATCATCAGGAAGAACTGGCTGTTGGCGCTGTCCGGCGAACCCGCCCGCGCCATGCCCAGGACGCCAGGGCAGAACAGGCCATGGGCGTCGACCTTGAAGTCGGCCGTGACCATCATCTGGGCGTCGGGCTGGGTCTGGACAGGCAGGTCGCCGACCAGGCCGCGCACACCTGCGCCCGAGCTCGGAACGGCGACGAAGCCGGCGTCGCGGCCGCGGCGGAAGCTGAACTCGGCCTTCAGGTCGGGCAGATCGCTGCCCCCCTCGCCCGTGCCCTTGGGGTCTCCGGTCTGGGCCATGAAGCCGGGGATGACGCGGTGGAACTTCAGTCCGTCGTAGAAGCCCTGATTGGCCAGGGTGCGGATGCGTTCGGCGTGGTTGGGCGCCGCGACCGGGATCAGCTCCACCAGGATGCGCCCCTTGGCGGTGTCGATGACCAGGAGGTTTTCGGGCGCGACGGCGCGCCAGTCGCCGGGCGAGGCGACGACTGGGGCGACGGCTGGGGCGACGGCTGGGGCGGCCGTCTGGGCCTGGACCGCGCTGGAAGCCAGAAGGACGCCGAGGCCGGCCGCGATGATCGCCTTACGCATAGTCTCTCTCAAATCCCGTGCTTGACCTTGTCCCGCACGCGCGCGGCGATGGCGGGGCTGACGAAACTGTCGATCGCGCCGTCCAGACGGGCGATTTCCTTGACCAGCCGCGAGGCGATGGCCTGATGCCGCGGATCGGCCATCAGGAATACGGTCTCGATGTCCTGATTGAGGCGCTGGTTCATGGCCGTCATCTGGAACTCGTATTCGAAGTCGGCGACCGCGCGCAAACCCCGGATGATGACGTTGGCGTTCAGCTCTTCGGCGAAATGCATCAGCAGGTTCGAAAACGGCTGGACGACGATGTCGCCGCCCAGGCCCGCGACCTCGGCCTGAAGCATCTGGACCCGTTCGTCGGTCGTGAACAGCGGTCCCTTCTCGTCGTTGCGCGCCACGCCGATCACGATCCGGTCGACAAGCTTCAGCGCCCGTTTGATGATGTCGGTGTGCCCGTTCGTCACCGGGTCGAAGGTGCCCGGATAAAGTCCGATGCGCATGGCGTTTCTCCCCAGCCTGTCGCCTGTCGTTCGGCGTGACTTAGCAGGTGCGAAATCAGCGGCCTAGGCTGCTGACGGCTTCGTCATCGCCTTAAACCGCGACAGGTTGAGGCGGCTGCGATGACCAGGCGCGTTCCAGCCTGCTCAGGATCGCCGGGTCAGCGGCAAAGGTCACATCGCCGATGGCGGTGATCGGACAGACCGGCGTGGCGGCGTTGCACAGGAAGGCGCCGTCCAGGGTTCCAGCCTCGTCCAGACGCACCGGCCGGATTTCCGACGACAGACCCGCTTCCTCCAGCCCCCGCTGGATCAGGCTCTGGGTCACGCCCGCCAGCATGAGGGCCTGGGGCCAGACGATCCGGTCGCCCTGGATGAAGCCGATATTCCAGGTCGCCCCCTCGGAGACGCAGCCCTGATCGTCGATGAACAGCACGTCGTCGAACCCGGCCGCGCGGGCGGCCCGACGCGCCCGGGTCTGGCCGAAGGTGGCGACGTGTTTCAGATGCGCCGCCTCGCGGACATGAGGCACGGTCGTCACCCTCATGCTGGTCGCCAGAGGCGGCGGCGGAGGCGAGACCACAGTCATCACCCTGGGCCGGCCCACGAAGGATGGATTGCGGTGACCGATCTCGGGCGCGAAGAGACTGACCCGCAGCCAGCAGGCGTCCCGTCCATCCACCGCCAGCGCCATCAGGCGGCGCAGCTCAGCCTCGCCGGGACTTTCCCCGAACAGTTCGACTGCCGCCTGCTCCAACCGGGTCAGATGCAGGTCGAGACCGCGCACGCCCCCCTGCTCCACGCGGAAGGAGGTATAGGCGCCGTAGTTGACGAGAGCCTGATGGGTCAGGTCCTCGGTCGTGGCAGGGCGGCCGTCGATCAGGATCGTCATTCAACCGACTGCGTGACTGTGGGCTTCTTGGGTTTGCGCATCGGTTTTGGCCGCCATTTCTTCAAGATCCAGAAGAAGATCGCCGGAAGCGGCAGGGCGAAGAACATGACCCACGCGTCTGTGATGAGCGGCCCCTTCACGAGGCCAGCGCCAAGTACGGCGAACTGCAAGGCTTGAAACTGGATCGCCCCGGTCGCCCAGTTGAACGACACCTGACCGACACCGAACAGGCAGGCGACCATCCAGCCCCACCTCCGCCGGAATGCCGCAACCCCAACAGTGACGAGACAGATGAGTGGCGTGACCACCAGTGCGGCCAAGACGAAATAGTGAAGTGGCGATCTGTTCGCGATCGTAAAGCGCCCCAAAGCTATCTGGGCGGCGGTGAAGCTGTTGATGTGCACGGCCTCCACCTGCCATGCTCCCCCAGATCCGCGCACCATAAGCGTTTCGAACTGAACGACCTTGTCCGGATAGCCGTACTCGCGAACAACCTTGTAGGCGCTGGTCTGTGGCGTGAAGCTGGACTGCCATTGAACGGTCTTGGCGGCCTCCGGCTTTTGGACGGATCCAAAGCCTTTCAACTGCTCCAACACATCGCCGTTCAGATTAGCCTTCAAACCGTCAGTCGCTATCGCGGCCAAGCCCTTTTCGTCACCGGAAGCGACATAGCCGTAAGCTCTATCCGCCTGATCTTCGCGAGCCGGATCGGCGGTCGGCATGGCGCATGCCGTCACAAGGAACAGCAGCACAAAACATATATAGCGTATCATAGAGCCCCCTCTCCCCACCATGCGGGGAGAGGGGCGCAATATCAATCACTCAGGCGTGTCGGTTTCAACTTCCGCGTCATCCCCGCCGCTCTCGGGCAGGCGTTCGACCGAGACGACCTTCTCGTCCTTGCCGGTGCGGAAGATGGTGACGCCCTGGCTGGAGCGGCCGACGATGCGGACCTGGTCCATGCGGGTGCGGATCATCTGGCCGCCCGAGGTGACAAGCAGCAGGTCGTCCGTCTCCTCGACGGGGAAGGCGGCGGCCAGGCGGTCGCCCGCGCGTCCGCCCAGGCCGTGGGCCGTCAGCCCCTGGCCGCCGCGTCCGGTGCGCCGATATTCATAGGCCGAGGACCGCTTGCCGAAGCCGGTTTCGGTGACGGTCAGGATGAACTGTTCGGCCGCGCCCAGTTCGGCGATGCGTTCGACCGACAGGACGGCGTCGCCGGCGGCCTCGTCGTCGGCCTCGACCGGGGCCGCCTCGTCTTCGCCCTCGGCGCCGGCCAGGGCCTTGCGCATGGCGTTGGCGTGTTTGACGTAGGCGGCGCGTTCTTCCGGCGTCGCATCCACGCGGCCCAGAATGGCCATGGAGATGACCTCGTCCCCGTCCTGCAGGCGCACGCCCCGCACGCCGGTCGAATCCCGTCCCTTGAACACCCGCACGTCGTCGGCCTTGAAGCGGATCGCCCGGCCCAGCGCCGTGGTCAGCATCACATCGTCTTCCGCCGTGCACAGGCCGACGCCGACCATCCGGTCGTCGCCTTCCAGCTTCATGGCGATCTTGCCGGCGCGGTTGACGGTGGCGAAATCCGACAGCTTGTTGCGGCGCACGTCGCCGGAACTGGTGGCGAACATGATGTCGTAGTCGCCCCAGGTCGCCTCGTCCTCGGGCAGGGGCAGGACGTTCATGATGCTGTCGCCCGGTTCGATCGGCAGCAGGTTGACGAACGCCTTGCCGCGCGACTGCGGATTGCCCAGCGGCAGGCGCCAGGTCTTCAGCTTGTAGGCCTTGCCGTTGGTGGCGAAGAACAGGACCGGCGTGTGGGTCGAGGCGCTGAAGACGCCGGTGATGGCGTCCTCGTCCTTCATCGCCATGCCGGAACGGCCCTTGCCGCCGCGATGCTGGGTCCGATAGGCGTTCAGGGCCACGCGCTTGACGTAGCCGCCGTGGGTGACGGTGACGACCATGTCCTCGCGCGGGATCAGGTCCTCGTCCTCCATCTCGCCGTCGCCTTCCCCGATCAGGGTGCGGCGGGGCACCGCGAACCTGTCCTTCACGTCGATCAGGTCGTCGCGGATGATGGCCAGGACGTTCTTTCGGTCCGACAGTATGGTCAGGTGGCCCTGGATGGTCCCGGCCAGGCCGTGCGCCTCGCCGAAGATGTCGTCGCGGCCCAGGCCGGTCAGGCGCGACAGGGTCAGGGCCAGGATGGCGCGGGCCTGTTCGTCGGTCAGGCGGATCTTGTCGCCCTCGACGATCACGGTGCGCGGGTCGGCGATCAGTTCGACCAGGGCCATCATGTCGCCCACGGGCCAGGCCTTGCCCTGAAGCCGCTCGCGCGCCTCGGTCGGATCGGCCGAGGAGCGGATGATGTGGATCACCTCGTCGATATTGGCCACGGCGACGGCCAGACCGACCAGGACGTGGCCCCGGTCGCGCGCCTTGTTCAGTTCGTACTTGACGCGGCGGACGACGACTTCCTCGCGGAAGTCCAGGAAGATCTGCAACAGGTCGCGCAGACCCGTCTGCTCGGGCCGGCCATGGTTCAGCGCCAGCATGTTGACGCCGAACGAGCTCTGCATGGCCGTATAGCGCCACAGCTGGTTCAGGATCACGTCGCCCGAGGCGTCGCGCTTCAGTTCGATGACGATCCGCATCCCCTGCCGGTCGGATTCGTCGCGGACGTCGGAAATCCCTTCCAGACGCTTCTCGCGCACCATTTCGGCGATGCGTTCGATCAGGGTCAGCTTATTGACCTGATAGGGCAGTTCCGTGACCACGATGGCCTCGCGGTCTTTGCGGATTTCCTCGATGGAGGCGCGGCCGCGCACGATGACCGAGCCGCGCCCGTCGCGCAGCGCATTGCGCGGCGCCGTGCGGCCCATGATCTCGCCGCCGGTCGGAAAGTCCGGGCCGGGCACGATGTCCAGAAGCGCGTCGTCCGACACGTTCGGATCGTCCAGCAGGGCCAGGGCCGCGTCCACGACCTCGCCCAGATTATGCGGCGGGATGTTGGTCGCCATGCCCACGGCGATGCCGCCCGCGCCATTGACCAGCAGGTTGGGGATGCGCGACGGCAGGACGACCGGCTCCAGCTCCTTCTCGTCGTAGTTGGGCTGGAAATCGACGGTGTCCTTGTCGATGTCGGCCATCAGGGCCACGGCCGCCGGGGCCATCCGGGCCTCGGTGTAACGCATCGAGGCGGGCATATCGCCGTCGACCGAGCCGAAGTTGCCCTGGCCGTCGACCAGCATCAGCCCCATCGAGAAGGGCTGGGCCATCCGCACCAGGGCCATATAGACCGAGGCGTCGCCGTGGGGGTGGAACCGGCCCAGCACGTCCCCGACCACGCGCGCGCACTTCGAATAGCTGCGCTCCGGCGTCATGTTCAGATCGTGCATCGAATACAGGATGCGACGGTGAACCGGCTTCAGGCCGTCGCGCGCGTCCGGCAGGGCGCGGCTGACGATCACGCTCATGGCGTAGTCGAGGTACGAACGCTTCAGTTCGTCCTCGATCGTGATCGTGGAAATGTCGGAGCCGCCGCCCCGGCCGTTGATCGGAGTTGCGGCGTTTTCGTAGCTGTCGTCGGTCAAGGAAGCGTGGCTTTATGCGGCCGGAATCGGAACGTGATCCGCTGTGACGATTTCTAGCATTCAAGGGCCTCGGTGGCAAAGCGACGTCGCCGTGAAAGCCCGTCTCTGAAAGGACTTTCCACATGCGCGTCTCTACGCTCGCCGCCGCCCTCCTGATCGCCTCGCCCCTTGCCCTGACGACGGCCTGCGCCGCGACCGGGAACGCCTCTCAGGCCCATGTGGACCGCGCGCCCGTCGGCGCCACGGGGCAGGCCGTCCTGATCAACGCCTCGGGCGCCAATATCGGCCGCGTCGATCTGCGTCAGGGGCCGACCGGCCTGTTGATCAAGGTCGAGGCCTCCGGCCTGACGCCGGGCTGGCACGGCATCCACATCCATGCGACCGGCGAATGCGCCGCGCCCTTCACCTCGTCCGGCGCCCACGTCAATCACGGCGAGCCCAAGGCCCCGCACGGCCTGCTGAACGCCGCCGGTCCCGACGACGGCGACCTGCCCAACATCTACGCCGGCGCCGACGGCAAGGTGAACGCCGAACTGTTCACGCCCCGCGTCCGCATCTCGTCCGAAGGCCCGGGACAGTGGCTGTGGGACGCCGACGGGTCGGCCGTCATCATCCACGCCAATCCCGACGACCACGTCAGCCAGCCCATCGGCGGCGCCGGCGACCGCGTGGCCTGCGCGGCGCTCAGCGCCAGCTGATCGGTCAGCGCGCCCGTTCGGCCAGGAGGCGGAGGATCATCTCGGTCTGCTCCTCCTGCCGGGCGGTCAGGTGCTCGACCTTGTCCAACAGGGCCATGATCTCGATCTCGGCCTTCAGGTTGACCTGATAGTCGTTGCCCGCGTCCAGCCTGTCCCTGGCGGCCTGGCGGTTCTGGCTCATCATGATGACGGGCGCCTGGACCGCCGCCAGCATGGACAGGACCAGGTTCAGAAAGATGAACGGATAGGGATCGAACGCCTCTTTGCTCAGCAGCAGATTGAGGACGGTCCATCCCGCCAGGAACACCCCGAAGGCGATGATGAAGGGCCAGGAGCCGCCGAACGCCGCCACCCGGTCGGCCAGCCGCTCGCCGAAGGTCTGGCGATCGGCGAAGGCCTCGTTGACGTCCTCGGAGATCGGGCGGCGGTCGGCGGTGCTGCGCACCACGCTGGCCTCGCTGGCGGGCAGGTCGTGCGTCGCCTTGCCCAGCCAGCGGCGAGAGACGTGATCGGCGTCGACGGGGGCGTGGGACATGGCGGTCTCCTGGGATGTGGCTCAGGCGCAGATCAAGCCTTGGCGGCGCCCGCGCGCAAGCCCCGTTCGGCCAGGGCCACCAGCGCCACCCCGCCCATGGCGACGGCCGAGCCGATCAGGATCTGCGGCGTCAGCACATCGCCCATGAAGCCCCAGCCGATCGCCATCGACACCACCGGCGTCGCCAGCAGATAGGGCGTCACCCGCCCCGCCTCGCGCCGCTGGACCAGCCAGAACAGCAGGGTCGTCGCCAGGACCGACGACACGACGCCGGCCCACAGCAGCGAGGCCCAGACCATGGGCGTGGCGCGCTGGATCGCCTGCCACTGGCCCTGTTCGAACACGGCCGAGCCGAAGGCCATGACGGGAAGGGCGCCCAGGGCCAGCAGACCCTGCATCTTCAGCGGCGGGATGGAGGTGGTCCGTCTGGCGACCACCGTCGTCACGCCCCAGGCGGCGCCCGCGGCGATGGCGACCAGAATGGCCTTCCAGTCCTGAAGCGCATGGGCGTCCAGCGTCATCCAGGCCACGCCGACGAAGGCCACGGCCATGCCGAGCAGCGCCGCCTTCGACAATCGCTCGCCAAGGATCAGAAAGGCGAACAGGGCGGTGAAGGGAATCCACAGCTGGTTGGCCACCGTCACCGGGCTGACGTCGTTCGCCAGCCAATAGGCGGTATAGACGAGGCCGTACTGGATCGGCCCGCCCAGCAGGACGATCAGCAGCAGGCTTTTCCAGTCCGGGAACGGCGGACGCACGAAGGCGATCAGACAGGCCGAGGCGACGCCGAAACGAATGGCCCCGACCAGCAGCGGCGACAGGGTCTCGGTCGCCAGCTTGGCCCCGGCGTTGTTCACCCCCCAGACCACGATGATCGCCACGATGGCGGCGATCTCCAGCCCCGTCAGCGCATGGGGCTTGATCGGCGATGGCGCGGGGGCGGGGGCGGTTCGGGCGGCGGCGTCGGTCATGGGCGCTCTATGACACGGCGCGGACCCGCCGTCGGCTCACTTTGGATGATCCGGGGTTTCGCGTCCGAGCCTCCGACGGGCGGCATGAAAGGCGTCCCCGACCCTCTCATAGCCCCCCACCGGCCGGGCCTCAGAAAGGAATGTCGTCGTTCAGGTCGTAGCTTTCCTTGGGTCCGCTGGGCTTGTTGGCGCCGCCGGTGGAGAAGCCCGAGGAATAGTCGTCGTCGCCGCCGCGGCCGCCGCCATAGCCCCCGCCCTGGCCGGCGCCGTCCGAACGGCCGCCCAGCATGGTCAGTTCGCCCTTGAAGCGCCCGACCACGATCTCGGTCGAATATTTCTCGACGCCCTGCTGGTCGGTCCATTTGCGGGTCTGGAGCGCGCCCTCGACATAGACGGTCGAGCCCTTCTTCACATAGTTCTCGACCACCTTGACGATGTTGTCATTGAAGATGACGACCCGGTGCCACTCGGTCTTTTCCTTGCGCTCGCCCGAGGACTTGTCGCGCCAGGTTTCCGAGGTGGCGATGGACAGGTTGGCGATGCGGTCGCCGTTGGGCATGGAGCGGATTTCCGGGTCGCGACCCAGGTTGCCGACCAGAATGACCTTGTTGACGCTGCCCGCCATGGGAACTTCCTTCTCTGCACAGGCCGCGAGTCTCTCGCGCGCCCCGGTATTCAGCCGGATGTCTTAGGACGGAAGCGGAGCGCCGCCATCCGCATTCTTCATCCGACCCGCCAAATCGGTGGATTAACGAAATGTTCCACCTTTGTTCGCGGCGCGCAAGCCCTAGTTCGCGACCGGCTCCGCCGCCACAGCGACGGGGCGGCCCGCCTCGTCGCGCTGAATGGCGCCGGGGATGGCCAGGCGGCCGTCGCCGGTGCGCGCCATGGCGAAGAAGCGGCTGCCGTTCAGGCTCTTGCCGATCTTGACCCCCTCGCGGTCGATGAAAATGTAGCGCCCCTGATAGGCGCCGGTCACTTCCTGGTTCGAACCGCCCATGCGCAGGAACCGCAGGCGCATCTCCTCCAGCCGCGCGGCGCACTGTTCGATCTGGGGCTGGTCGTCGGCGATCTTCTGTAGGCGCGGGGCGGCGTTGTCGGGCGTGGCGAGGAAATAGCAGGCGCCGTCCACGAACTCGAACTTCGGCTCGTTGGAACAGGCGCTCGCAAGGGCGGCGCCGGCGACGACCGCGGCAGGGACGAGAACGGCGAGGCGCATCAGTTCATTCCAGGAAATTGGCAGTTGCGATCCTGCTCGGCCAGGGTGCGGAAACGCGCGTTGTCGTTCGACTGTTCCACCCGGCGCGGCACCAGACGCAGCGTCGTGTCGCCCCATCGGCCGTATTGGGCGTCGCCCGGCCCCACGCAGGTTCCGGCGTAAAGCGCCTGGACGCAGGCGTTCAAACTCATGCTGCCCGACAGGGTGCGCCAGTCCGAGCCCGTGTGCCGCAGGCAGGGGCTGCCCGAGGCGCTCGGCGCCGGTCGAGGCGCAGGCGCGGGCTCCAGGCTGTCCGCCGGCGGCGCCTCGGCCATCTCGACGGCGGGCAGTTCCGGCGGCGGGGCGAAGGCGGCAGTGGGGGCGGCGGCAAGGGCGCCGGTCGAGTCCAGCCCCACGTCAAGCGCATCGGTCGCCAGGCCGTTGCGGCGCGCGCAGTCGGCCAGGGTCGCCATGCCCACGAACTGGCCGTCCACGAAGCAGCGCAACTCGCGCGTCGGCTCCAGGCTGGGCGCCTCGGCCAGATTGACCACCAGCCCGCCCTTGGACGCCGGCGGCGGCTCGGTCGTCCTGTTTCCCCCGGCGGTGAAGACCAGGGCCAGCACCACCGCGGCGATGATCACCACGCCGGCGCCGACCGCTATGATGACGCGGTTGTCTTTCGGAAGGGCCATGAACGGTCTTTCGCGGATGAGGGGGCCAATAAGGCCAAGCGGGCGCCGGGCGTCAACCGCCTTGGCGGGACGAAGACGCGATCAGGCCAGGAGGCGGTTGAGGGCGGCCTGGAAGTTGGCGGCCTGGGCCTGTTGATAGGCGGTCGAGGAGCCGGCGCCGGTCTGGGTGTTGGTTGCGGGCGTCGTCTGCGGCCCCAAGGAGCGATAGGCCGAGCGGACCGCCGTCATGGCCTGGGCCAGGGCGTCGATGGCGGCTTTGACGCCGGCGGCGTCGTTCAGGTTCAATGTGTTGGGCAGGTTCAGCCCATAGGTCTTGGCCGTCTTGTCCGATGTCTTGCCGACGAAGCCGGGCGACAGGCCCAGCGCCGCCAGGGCGTCCTTGCCCACCGCCCCGGCCGAGATGACGGCGCCCTCCTTGTTGTCGGCGGCGACGATCTGGAGCCGCTGGACCGGCGGGACGACGCGCGAGTCGGTGACGACCGTGGCCTTCAGCTGGCGGTTGGAGGCGGTCACGATCTTCTTGGCCAGGGTGTCCAGCGTGTCCTTGGCGTCGATGGTGACGGTGACGGCCCGCCCGCCGCCGGCCGGAGAGATGCTGAACTGATCGCCGACGCGCGCGGCGGTGGCCACGGTCAGCAGCTTGGAATCGGCCTGCATGATCTCGCCCTGGGGCAGGCCCAGCCGGTCCAGCACGCTGGCGCCGCCCGAGGCCAGGCTGAGGCTGGTCGGCGCGGCCTGATCCCCCTCTCCGCGCCAGGTCTGATTGTATTCGACCGCGCCGGTGGCCAGGTCCAGCCGCGCCAGATAGGCCCGGGTCGGATCGGTCTTTTCGGCCCCCGCTTCGCGGTTCGTGCCGGTGATCCAGACCTTGCCGTCCTTGATCGCGACATCGGCGGCGGTGTCGTTTCCGGCCCCGCCGAAATAGGTCAGCCGGTCGCCGGACGCAGGCTGCAGATCCGTGGACAGGGTGGCCACGAAGACATCGGTCCCGCCCGCATGGGGGTTCGTCACCGCGCCGATGTCCAGGGCCGGATTGTCGGTCTGGCCGGTCAGCACGACCTGGCCGTTCTCGACCGATATGCCCGCGATGGAGCCGCTGGCCAGGCCCAGGTCGCGCGTCGCCGCCAGGGTGGGAACGCCCGCCGCGTCCAGGGTGAAGCGGCGCACCACCGCCCGCCCGCTCTCGACGCCTGCGGTGTAGATGTCCGAACCGGACACCGTCATGGCCTGGACGGAATCGTCGTCGCCCGTGCCGAATTGCAGGGTGGAGACATTGACCCCGGCGACGGGGCCGATGACGGTCAGCGGCTTTTCCTGGAAGGTCTGAAGATAGGAATCCCAGCCGCCCAGCGCCGCCTGGCCGGGCATGGCCGACTTGGACCGGCCGGCGACGTAGACCATGCCGTCGGCGCCGAAACCGACCTCGGTCGCCTCGTCGGCCGCCTTGGCGCCGCGGCGCTGGGTCCACAGCTCCTTGCCGTCCGCGTCGAAGACGGTGACGAAACTGTCGGCGACATTGGCGGCGTCGCCGCTCTTGCCCGGCTCCAAAGCTCCGGTGACGGAGCCGGCCACCGCGACCCGGCCGTCGGCGTCCACGGCGATGGAGAAGCCGTTGGCGATGGAGGCGGCGCCCAGCAGCTTGGTCTGCATCAGATTGCCGGCGGAATCGTATTTCAACAGGGCGACGTCGCGGTCGCCCTTGATCGGCTGGTTGTCCGCGCCCTGGGTCAGGTCGGCGACGACCCAGACCGAACCGTCCGGGGCCGTGGCGCTGGAGCGGACGGCGGCCATCCCGGCGGGCAGGTCGGCCTGCCCTACCCGCCCCTCGACCCAGAACGGATCGCCGACGCCCTGCTGGGCGGCCGGCGCCGCGCCGCCGTCGGCCTGGAACTTCAGCAGTTGGGCCGCGCCGTTCACGCCGGACCCTTGGGTCACATAGACGGCGTCGGACGTATCGACGGCCTGGAAGCCGACGGTTTCGCCCGCCGCGCCCCGGATCCGCAGCGCCCACTGATCGGGACCGGCCGGCAGGGTGATGGTCTTGGAGCCGCTCTTGACGATCTTGGGCTGGGCCTCGATCATCTGGCGTTCGACGCGGGTGGCGACGCCGGCGTCTTCGAGCACGCCGTTGATGTGGGCGATCACATTGTCCATCGTCCGGGGCGTCGCGCCCATGTCGGACAGGTCCACGCCGACCGACTGGGTTCCCGCAGCGGTGCGGATGGTGACGGCGAACTGCACATCGCCCTCGAACGCCTTGACGCTGTCGGTCAGGGCGCCGTCGTGGATCGGCGTGGTGGTGAAGGTGGACTGCGCCTTTTCCAGCGCATAGCCGGTCTTGACCGTGGACTGGGACACGCCCTGCACCAGCCGCACGTCCTGAAAGGAGGCGGACTTCAGATAGTCCGACATCTCGACCATCCCGGCTTCGAACCGTTTGGAGACCTGGGCGGCCTCGGCGCTGCTCAGCCCCTTGGCGTTGGCGCGGTCTGCCAGGGCGCTCAGCGAATTCAGGCCCTGATACAGGGCGAAAAGCTTGCGATAGTCGGCCGAGGCGCCGGCCATATCCAGGTCGACGGCGGATTCGTTGATCAGGCGACGGCCCGCCAGTGCGGCGCGCACCATGTCGCTGGCCTTGGGCGCCGTCTCGGCGGAGGTCGAGGCCCAGGGGGCGGTCGGCTGGGTCTTCCTGGCCGCGGCGGCGGACGTGGTCGCGCCGATCAGCGACGACGTATCCGTCGACGCCCCGAACAGACCCAGCAGATAGCTGTTGTTGATCATTCAGGCGGCTCCGCCCCGATCATGCCGCCCGGCCCGATAACGAACCCTTAAATCCCCGATCAGCCCTTGAAGAGCGACAGGATGATCTGCGGCGACTGGTTGGCGATGGACAGGGCCTGGACGCCCAGCTGCTGCTGCACCTGGAGCGCGGTCAGGCGCGCGCTTTCCTTGGCCATGTCGGCGTCCACCAGATTGCCGATGCCCGCCTCCAGCGCGTCCGACAACTTGCCGACATAGGTGGTGTGGCGTTCGATCTGCTTGGCCTGGGCGCCCAGCTCGGCCAGGCGCGAGCTGCTGGTGGCGATGGCCGCGTTGACCGCCGTCAGGGCCGCGGTCGCATTGGCCTCGCTTGTCAGGCTCGTGCCTGTCAGCGACAGTCCGGCCAGCGTCAGGTTCTGCCGGTCCAGCGAAATGGTTTCGGAGGCGTCGGCGCTGGCCAGGAAGTTCAGCGCGGTCGTGGCGGTCCCAT
The DNA here is from genome assembly GCF_003248455.1 of Brevundimonas sp. Lineage (GTDB taxonomy): Bacteria > Pseudomonadota > Alphaproteobacteria > Caulobacterales > Caulobacteraceae > Brevundimonas. The sequence goes on along the minus strand of NZ_QFNM01000005.1, from coordinate 1,759 downwards.
CCAAGATGTTGGAGCCGTCGAAGACGGCGTTGTCGGCGAACGACTGGATCGAGCTCAGAAGCGACTGGAACTCGTCGTTGTAGGAGGTCCGCATCGCCGCAGTGGCGCTGGGATCGGCGGCGGCGGTGGCCTTTTGCTTCAGTTCGACCAGGATGTCGGAAATCTGTTCGCCGGCGGCCAGGGACACGTCGGCGATGGAGGTGGCGCGGTTCAGGCTGGTGGTCACGGCCTCCAGGGAACCGCGATCCGCGCGCTGCCCCTGGGCCACGGCCCAGACGGCGGCGTTGTCCTTGGCGCCCTGCACCTTCAGCCCCGTGTTCACCCGGCTCTGCGTCGAGGCCAACTGATCGTTGGTCCGGTTCAGATTCTGCAGGGCGATCATCGCCGAGGTATTGGTGTGGATGCTGGTGGTCATGGCTTCAAGCCCCGGACGTTCTGTTCCGCGCACTATTAACCATGAGTCGTGAGCGGAGGGTTAACGCGCCGGAAACCATGATCGCGCCGTCCGGCGCGCCGGCGGCGTTGACGAATCCGGGGTCGATCGGACGGCCGTTCAGGCCGTGGTGTCGACGATCTTTCCGCCGCGATAGGTGGGATCGGAGGCCAGTTTCTCGACCTCTTCGCGCGGCAGTTGGCGGATGACCTCGCCCGTCACCCGGTCGAGAATCTTGTAGATGAACCGATTGTCGCCCACGGCCTCGATCGTCAGGCGATAGCGGCTGGCGTCGGCGTTGTCGTTACGGGCTTCGGGCGCGGCGACCTGCGGGGTCGTCGACGCGATCGGCTGGGGTACGCTGGTTACTCTCGCGACATGGTTTGTCATGGCTCCATCGGCGGCCGCGGCCGCGCGCCTCTAAAGGATCGGGGGACGCTCGGACGGGACGGCGGAAGCCGCCCCGTCCGGTCGCCTTAGCGGAACAGGCCCAGCAGGATCGAGCTGGACGAGTTGGCGATGGACAGCGCCTGCACGCCGAGCTGCTGCTTGGTCTGCAGGGCCGTCAGACGGGCGCTTTCCTTGGCCAGGTCGGCGTCCACCAGGTTGCCGATGCCGGCTTCCAGGGCGTCCTGGAGCTTGCCGACGTAGGCGATCTGACGACCCACCGACTTGGACTGGGTGCCCAGCGTCGCCAGGTCCGAGGTCACGGACTTGATGGCGGCGTCCACCTTGGTCGAGAAGGCGGCGGCGGCGGCGGCGTTGGCAGGGGCGGTCGCGGTCGCGGTGATGTCGGTGATCGCCGTGGCGGCCGCCTTGTCCACCGTGCCGAAACCGATCTGGTAGGTGTTGCCGGTCGCGGCCGTCGAGGTCGTCACGTTCGTCGCCGTGGTGGTGTTCCACAGGTTCACGCCGTCGAAGCTGGCGCCTTTCAGCGCCGCGTCGACTTCCTTGCCCAGGGCGTTCCAGTCGGCCAGATAGGCCGCCTGCGCGTCGCCGGTCGAGGAGGCGATGTTGACCGCCAGGGCCTTCATCTCTTCCAGGGCCGAGGTCGCCGTGTCGCCCGCCGCCAGGGCGACGTCGATGATCGACTGACCCCGTTGCAGCGAATTACGCACAGCGTCCTGAGCGCCCATATTGGCCCGCTGGCTGGTGGCGATGGCGAAGATGGCGCCATTGTCCTTGGCCGAGGAGACCTTCATCCCGGTGTTGATCCGGTTCTGAGCAGTCTCCAGCTGGGCGTTGGTCTTGTTCAGGCTCTGCAGGGCGACCGCAGCGCCGTAGTTGGTGTTGATGCTGTTAGCCATTTTGGCTGTCCTTCTTCAC
>NZ_QFNM01000045.1 GCF_003248455.1 Brevundimonas sp. | reverse complement strand
ATCAGCTCCGCCGCACGGCCGCTCCCGCCGGCGCAGCAGATCGGCTATCAACCCCCTGGGCTCTCACAATGATCGAGGGAACAGAGGGGGGGCACGTCACTCTGCGCCAAGCCTCCAACTTTTCGGCCGCATCCGCAAGCGTCAGGAACCGTCCGCGGGGTGGCGGTAATGGTGACGACCACCTGGGGCAACTGTTGCGGTGCGCCTCCTCGGCCATACCAGGGCAGCGGGCGAGGCGAAAGCGACGGCGAGCGCCGCCCGTCAAGCGGAACGCGTGAAAAGCGACATGACGATGAATCCCCGATAGAGGAACGTATAATGTTATTACGTATAGTTCAGGTCAAGCGCTCCCAAGCAAAAAAGGGCGGCGTTGTAATAAGCGCCGCCCTTCTGTACTCGGACCTGAATCAGAACCGATAGGCGACGCCGACGCGCAGGTTGCGGCCCGGCAGGGGGGCGATGTCCTTCAGGAAGGAGACGTGTTCGCGCGCCTCCTCGTCGGTCAGGTTCCGCGCCTCGGCGAACAGGGTCACGTTCTGCTGGGGGAACGGCCGCACCGCCGCCGACAGGTTCAGCAGGGTGTAGTCGTCCGTAGGCAACTCGAACTCGTTGGCGACGCGATCCTGTTCACCGACATGGCGGATCTCGCCGCTGACGTCGAATCGCGTCGAAGTCCAGGCTAGGCGGCCAGTAAGGGAGTAGGGCGGAATCCGTGCGGCGGGGCCGAAGTCGGTCTCGGCGTGGACATAGTCGGCCGCCCCTTCCAGCGAGAGCTTGCGATCGCCGTCCTGCCACAGGGCGTAGGCACCCTCCAGTTCGAAGCCGTAGAATTTCGCGTCGGTCTGAACGAAGCGATAGACGGGGAAATACTCGTCCTCTTCCTCGAAATAGAACTGCTCGCCAGTCGGCCGCTCGTCGATGAAGCCATTGTACCAGGAATGATAGACGTGAAGATCGCCCGTGAACCGGCCGCGGTCGTAATGGGCGGTGCCTTCCAGCGTCGTGACCTTTTCGCTGTACAGGGTCAGGTCGCCGGTCTCATAGGCGGCGGTGGCGATGTGGACGCCGTCTGCGTACAGCTCGACCTCGCTGGGCGCCCGTTCGTTGTGGGCCAGGCTGAGACCCAGGAACAGGCCGGGCGCCGGGCGCAGGAAGGCGGCGGCCGAGGCGGACCAATTGTCGAAGGTGCGATCGACCTGGCTGGTCCCGCCGATGGGCGTGCCGGACAGTTCGCGCCGATCATAACGCAGTCCCCCTTCGAAACCGTGGTTGCCCCGGTCCAGACGCTGGACCGTATAGACCCCGACCTCGTCGATATCGACGGTGGGGACGAAGGCTTCCTCGCCTATGGCCTCGAAGTTGCGCGACAGGGCCTGCACGCCCAGGGCCCCATTCCAGCCGCCGCGCTGGCGCTGAACCAGGTCGGCGCGCGCCTCCCAGCCGTCGGAGTTGAAGACGGTGCCGGGTTCGCCGACGTCCTCGAACTCCGTGTGGGTGTACTGGGCATGGCCGTAGGAGCCGCGGATGGCCGAGAAGGGACCGTCGTCGAACCGATATTCCCCGCGCGCGTCCCAGCGCTTCTGATTCAGCTTGATGAAGACCGATTCCTCGGCGACCGTGCCGTATTCGCTATCGGTGTTCTTGTAGGAGACGCCGGCGAAGCCCTTGTCGCCGATATAGGCGCCGCCGACGCCCCAGGTCTCCAGGTCGGTGTAGCTGTTCGGTTGCTTGCCGCCGTCGCCGCGCGCGATGCCTTCGGCAGCGGCGAGACGGGCCGAGATGGCCGGGGCGGGGATTTCATAGTCGTCCGTCTTGCGCTTCACCGCATCGACGTTGAAGGCGAAGTTCCCGGCGCCGGCCGTGACGCGGGCGAAGCCGCCGCGACCGTCGTCGACGCTGGAGGCCTGGGCTGAGACGACGCCGTCGATGCCGCCTTCCGGAATGGCGGTGGGAATGCGGTCGTCCAGCACATTGACCACGCCGCCGATGGCTGAACCGCCATAGACCAATGTGGCGGGGCCGCGGATGATCTCGATCCGGTTGGCCTCGGCGGGGTCCGTCGCCACGGCGTGGTCGGGCGAAACCGAACTGGCGTCGATCAGGCCGATGCCGTTGGTCAGAACTTGGACGCGCGGACCGCTCAGACCGCGAATGACCGGGCGGCTGGCGCCGGGGGCGAAGTCGGTCGAGCGGACGCCGGGCCGACCGTTTAGCAAGTCGCCCAACGAGGCGGCCGGGGCGGTGGCCAGGGTTTCCTCGTCCAGTATGTCGGTGGCGATGACCGCCGCGCGCTGGCTGACGCCGTAAGGGGCGCCGGTGACGACGACGTCGTCCAGCGTCGTCGGCGCATTCGCGGTCGGCGGGGTCGATTGGGCGGCGGCCGCGCCGACCAGGACGGTTGAGCCGACCGCAGCCAGAAGCAGCGAACGCAGGGCGGGGGAGGAACGCATGGCGATGACCTTCGAGGGAGGGAGAAGATGTGTTATGAGATAACGTCACGACCGGTCAAGCCGGTCTTGGCGTTCCTGGCCCTTGTGCGGCTCGAAAGGCACGCCGAGGCGCTCGCCCGATCGGCTCATGATGCGTCGATTTTTAGGAAGAATGGCGCACCCGACAGGATTCGAACCTGTGACCTCTGCCTTCGGAGGGCAGCACTCTATCCAGCTGAGCTACGGGTGCGTGCGCGGCGTTACGCCGGAAAAGGCCGCTTACAGCATGGCGCGGGCGGCCTCAACCTGAATAAGCGTCCGACCGTCTTTCAGGGCCGGGACGAGGCCAGACCGGCAAACGGCGGGGCGCTTACTGCGCCGTCATGCCGCCGTCGATCTTGAACTCGGCGCCCGTGACGAACTTGGATTCGTCCGACGCCAGATAGAGGACGCACCAGGCGACGTCGTCGGGCTCGCCGATCCGCTTCAGCGGAATGCCGCGCGCCAGGCGTTCGTGGGCCTTGCCCTCGTCCCCGCCGGCCATGGCGATGAAGGGGTCCAGGATCGGCGTCTTGATGAAGACCGGATGCACCGAGTTGCAGCGCACGTTCCAGTCGGCCTTGGCCGCCTCCAGCGCCAGGGTCTTGGTGTACATCCAGACGGCGGCCTTGGTGGCGTTGTAGGCGCCCATGCCGGGAGCGGCGGCCAGGCCCGCGATGGACGAGATGTTGACGATGGAGGCCGGCGCGGCGGCGCGCAGATGCGGCATGGCGTGTTTGGCGCCCAGCATGATGGAGCGTAGATTGACCTCGTACTGACGCTGCCAGTTCTCGATCGTGTCCTGTTCGACGAAGGCCAGGGGCCCGCCGACCCCGGCGTTGTTGACCAGGACCGAAAGCCCGCCCAGGTCGGCGACGGCGGCGGCGATCACCCTCTCCCAGTCGGTCTCGCTGGCCACGTCATGGACATAGGCGAAGGCGGCGCCGGCGATTTCCGCATTGATCCGCTCGGCCAGGGCCCGGATGCGCGGGCCATCGATGTCTGTCACGGCGACGCGGGCGCCTTCGCGCGCCATCATCAGGGCCATGGCCTCGCCCAGGCCGCCGGCGGCGCCGGTGATCAGGACGGTCTTGCCGGCCACGCGGCCGGTGCGGCCGCTCATGACCGCACCCCCATGCCGGCGGCCGCGGCGTCGATGAAGCGGGCCAGGGTCGCGTCGCGCTCGGTGACGCCGCCGGCGTCGTGGGTCGTCAGCACGATTTCGACGCGATTGTAGACATTGGACCATTCGGGATGGTGGTCCATCCTGTCCGCCATCAGGGCCACCCGGGCCATGAAGCCGAAAGCGGCGTTGAAATCCTCGAAGGTCAGGCTCCGTTCGATGGCGGGCCGCGCGCCGCCGGCCGCGCGCCAAGCCGGCAGGCCTTTCAGGATTTCCGCAACGTCCGAGCGGGCGTCTGTCATGGATGTTTCCTCTTTTTCCCTTGGCGTAAGGCGCCCGCGCGCGGCCGGCAAGCGTCGGGAACATCTGGCCAAGCTTGGGCGTTGATCTCCCGGTTCAAGCGTGGCTGTGCGTTTAGGCGAAGCCGGTAAAACCAGGCCGAGGAGATGAGGATGGACAATCTGTGGATCGGCGCCCTCGACGCGGCCGACCGAAGGCGGATCGAACCGCATCTGAAACAGTCCGCGATCACGCGCGGCCAGATGCTGTACGATGCCGGCGAAGCGGTCGACCAGGTCTGGTTTCCGATCAAGGGGGTCGTGTCGCTGATGACGGTCCTGCCCGACGACAAGATGGTCGAGACCGCCGCCATCGGTCGCGAAGGCCTGATCGGCGTGACGTGCGGACCGCTGAACGCCCGCGCCGCCAGCCGCGCCATCTCCCAGCGCGACGGCCTGGCGGCCTATTGTTCGGCCGAGGTGTTCGGCGAGGCGCTGGACAGGAGCGAGAGCCTGCGTCTGGCCCTGGCGCGCTTCACCGAGGGATTGATGGCCCAGGTCCAGCAGGCCGCCGCCTGCAACGCCCAGCATCGGTTGGACGAGCGGCTGGCGCGATGGCTGCTGACGCTGCACGACCGGGCCGAGGACGACCGTTTCGAACTGACCCAGGCCGACATCGCCGGAATGCTGGGCGTGCGCCGCGCCACCGTGTCCGAGGTCGGATCGGTGCTGGAGGGCAAGTCCCTGATCCAGCGCGGGCGCGGCTGGGTCAAGGTCCTGGACCGCGACGGACTGGAGGCGGCCTCCTGCGGCTGTTACGGCCTGATGCGCGACGTGATGAAGGATCTGGAGCTGCCGCGACCGGAAGCGGCCTGATCGCCGTTCTGATCGGGTGACGGCGGCGCGGCGACGCGCTAGACGATGGACATGACCGACGCCTCCTCCCACGGCCCGCATTCGCAGGGCGATCGTTCCTCCTTCGGCTTTCGCGACGTCGATGCGCGCGAGAAGGTGAGGATGGTGCGCGGGGTCTTCGATTCCGTCGCCTCGAACTACGACGTGATGAACGACCTGATGAGCGTGGGCGTCCACCGCATCTGGAAGGATATCGCCGCCGCCAAGCTGAACCCGCGTCCGGGCGAGACCATTCTGGACGTCGCGGGCGGCACCGGCGACATGGCCCGACGCTATTCGAAGATGGCGCGCGCGGCTCAGGAGCGGCGGGGCGGCGAGGACGCCAATGTCGTCGTGCTGGACTACAACGCCGAGATGATCCTGGCGGGCGTGCACAAGGGCGGCGAGCCGGAAATGAGCTGGTCGGTCGGGGACGCGATGAACCTGCCGCTGCCCGACGCCTCCATCGACGCCTATTCGATCAGTTTCGGCATTAGGAACGTGGCCCATATCGACAAGGCCTTGGCGGAGGCGCGTCGCGTGCTGAAGCTGGGCGGCCGGTTCCTGTGCCTGGAGTTCTCGCGGCCCACCACCGCGCCGATCCGCAAGGTCTATGACGCCTGGTCCTTCCACGCCATTCCGCGCATCGGCGGCTGGGTCGCCAAGGACCGCGACAGCTATCAGTATCTGGTCGAGAGCATCCGCCGCTTCCCCGACCAGGCGGCGTTCAAGGGGATGATCGAGGACGCCGGCTTCCGCCGCGTCTCCGTGACCAATCTGTCGGGCGGGATCGCCGCCATCCATCACGGGTGGGCGATCTGACCAGCCGCATCTATCGCACGGCTCCGCCGCCGCCGGCGACCGTGGCGGTGCACAACCCGGTCGCGGCCTTTCTGCGGCTGCTGGGCTGGCTGTGGGTCCTGGTGCGCCACGACGCCCTGGTCCCGCGCGAGGTGACGCCGCTGCTGCCCGCCTGGTCGCGGCCGTTCGCGCGCTTCGTGCAGATGTTCTCGGGTCGCGCCGGGCGGCAGGGGCGGCCGGGCCAGCGGCTGGGCGCCGCCTTCGAACACCTTGGGCCGGTGGCGATCAAGCTGGGCCAGGTCCTGGCCACCCGCGCCGACATCTTCGGGCTGGCGTTCGCGCGCGACCTGGGTCGGTTGAAGGATCGGCTGCCGCCCTTTCCTTTGGAGGAGGCCCGACGCGAGATCGAACGCTCGCTGGGCCGGCCGGTCGAAAGCCTGTTCGTCGACCTTGAACCGCCGGTCGCCGCCGCCTCCCTGGCCCAGGCGCACCGCGCGACTCTGGCCGACGGCCGGGCCGTGGCGGTCAAGGTGCTGCGCCCGGGGGTCGAGCGTCGCGTGGCCAACGGGCTGGATTCGATGCGGCTGGCCGCCGCCCTGGTGTGGAAGCTGGTTCCGATGGCGCGCCGGCTGGAGCCGCAGGCCTTCGTCGAGACCATCGCCAACTCCCTGGACCTGGAGCTGGACATGCGGCTGGAGGCCGCCGCCGCCAGCGAAATGGCCGAGGTCATGGCCAAGGACGGCTATATGTCCGCCCCCGCCGTGATCTGGGACGGGGTGGGCAAGCGGGTGCTGACGCTGGAGTGGGCGCAAGGCGTGCCCATGACCGACCCGGCGCTGATGGATCTGCCGGGACTGGACAAGAACCAGCTGGCCGACAATGTCGTGCGCGCCTTCCTGGTCCAGGCGCTGGACCACGGCGCCTTCCACGCCGATTTGCACGAGGGCAATCTGTTCGCCAGCGCGCCCGCCCATCTGACCGCCATCGACTTCGGCATCGTCGGGCGGCTGGGTCCGGCCGAGCGGCGCTATCTGGCCGAAATCCTGTGGGGCTTCATCAGCCGCGACTACGACCGGATCGCCCGTGTGCATTTCGAGGCCGGCTATGTGCCCGCCCACCATTCGGTCGAGACCTTCGCCCAAGCCCTGCGCGCGGTGGGCGAGCCGGTGATCGGCCGCGCCGCCAGCCAGGTGTCGATGGGCCGGCTGCTGGGCCAATTGTTCGAGATCACCGCCCTGTTCGACATGCGGCTGCGCCCCGAACTGATCCTGCTGCAGAAGACCATGGTCTCGGTCGAGGGGGTGGCGCGCCGCCTTCAGCCCGACCACGACCTGTGGAAGGCGGCCCAGCCGGTGGTCGAACGCTGGATCCGGCGCGAGCTGGGACCCCAGGCTCAGGCCTGGGACGCCCTGAACGAGATGATCGCCGCCGCTCGCGCTCTCTCTCGCCTGGTGCAGGAACCGCCGCGCCCGACCACGGTGGTCATGGAAAAGTCGGGAACTCCGGCTTGGCTGGCGGTTTCCGTCACGGTCGCGGTTATCGCGGCGCTGACGGCCCTGGGCCTTTCGCTCTGGCCCTATCTGACCTGACCGGAGCCCGACGACCATGCACACGATGCTGACGAAGACCTTGGTGAGCGCAGCCCTGATCCTGACGCCCGCCCCGGCCCTGGCCCAGGCGGCGGCCGCGTCCGTCCCCAACGCCTTCGACCGCCCGGGGCAGACCCAGCCCCAGACCCCCGCCCAAGCGGCGCCGGCACGGCCGGTCGCCCCCGCGACGGCTTCGGCGCCGGATGTCGCGCGCGCTGAAGAAGCCCTTCGCGGCGTGATCGCCGACGTTCAGGGCGGCGGCTTCGACTATGCCGATTTCACACCCAATCTGGCGACGCAGATTCGCGCTCAGGCCGAGCAGGTCACAGCCCTGATCAAGGGCTTCGGTGCGGTGAAGACGGTCGAATATGCGCGTCAGGAGGGGGAGGCGCAGCTGTTCAAGGTCACGTTCGACAACCAGGCGACCGAATGGCTGATCGGCTTCGACGCCGACGACAAGATCGCGGCCCTGCTGTTCCGCCCGGCCGAAAGCTGATCCTCAGTCGAGAGCGGGCTTGCCTCGCCCGGACTTGATGGCGCCGCGACTGGTCTTGGCTTTCAGCCGTCTCTCCTTCGAGGCCTTGGTGGGACGGGTCGGCACGCGAAAGACCGGCCGGACCGAGGCGGCGTCCACCATCTCCTGAAGCCGAGCTATGGCGTCGGCGCGGTTGCGCTCCTGGGTGCGGAACCGCACGGCGTTGATCAGTATGACTCCCTCCTGCGTCAGGCGGCTTCCCGCCAGCTTCATGAGCCGCGTCTTGACCGGCTCGGTCAAGGAGGGAGAGCGCCTGACGTCGAACCGCATCTGAACGGCGGTCGCCACCTTGTTCACGTTCTGGCCGCCGGGGCCGCCGGCGCGGTAGAAGTGAAACTCCAGTTCGTCCTCGGGAATGACGGCGGTCATGACGCGGTCCTGCGCGCCTTGACCACGGCCTGGTCCAGCGCCTGGAGAAAGCGCGAGCGGTCGGCGGCGGAGAATGGCGGCGGGCCGGACGTTGCCACCCCCATCGACCGCAGATGCTCGCCCACCATCCGCCCGGCCAGCGCCGATCCGATCGAATCCTGGGTGAAGGGCTGGCCGTTGGATTTCAGCGCCTGGGCGCCCGATTTCAGGCAGCGGTCGGCCAGAGGGATGTCGGCCGTGATCACCACATCGCCGGCCCCGGCTCTTTCGGCGATCCAGTCGTCTGCGATGTCCGGCCCGGCGTCGACCACCACCTGTTCGATCAGGGCCTCGCGCGGGACCTGCATCCAGGCGTTGGAGACGACATAGGTCTTCAGCCCGTAGCGGCGCGCCACGCGATAGACCTCCTCCTTCACCGGGCAGGCGTCGGCGTCGATGTAGAGGACGGTGGGCATAGGCGTGACCTAGCGCGGACAGGGGCGAGCGTCACCTGTGTCTCGCCGGCTCCCCTTTCAGGCGACGGAACAAGGCGGACATAAAAAGGGCGGGACCGAACGGCCCCGCCCCTCCGCTCAAACCGAACCGGCCGTCAGTTGCGATAGGCCGGCGGCATCGGCGTCTGTTGACGGTAGCGGTCGCGCAGCAGCAGCGGGCGGCTGGCCAGCGGCTGTTCGACCCCGTTGACGAAGATGACCGAGGGCTGGCTCAGCGGCTCCAGCGGATCGCCGGACCAGACCACCACGTCGCCGGCCGCGCCCGGGGCGATCTGGCCGAACTGGCCCGCCATGCCGAAAATCCTGGCCGGATTGACGGTCAGGGCCGCGATGGCGGCCTGATAGGGCAGGCCGTGCGAGACCGCATTGCCGGCGTTGTAGCGCGCGTCGCGGGCGCGGTGGGTCGACCCCTCGTTGCCCTTAATGGCGATCAGCACGCCGGCCGCGTTCAGGGCCGCCGCATTCTCCATCCGCGCCGCCCGCATCTCGAAGTCCGAGGGCAGGTTGTCGATGGGATTCAGCAGCACCGGCACGCCGGCCGAGGCGATATCGCCCGCCACCAGCCAGCCCTCCTCTGCGCCGTCCAGGATCAGCTTGATTCCTTCCTCGCGCGCCAGTCGCAGCACCTGCTGGATGTCGGACGCCCGGTGTACGGTGACGATCAAAGGCAGGGTTCCATCGGCGACCGGGATCAGGGCCTCCAGGTCGGCCCGCGACAGGCTGAGATCGCGCAGCGCCGCCCGGTCGTAGGCGGCCTTGTTGCGGGCGTAGAGCCTGACCTCCGCCATCGTCTCCTTGAACAGGACGAACTGGGCGCCCCGAGCGCCGCCGGCGACCGCCGCCCCCGCCTCGCCGAAGGGGGCGACCATGGCCACGCGCGGCTTGACCAGGATGTCGGCCCCGCCGCCCGCCAGATCGGGGCCCAGGTTGATGACGGCGGCCTGACCGGCGAACAGGCCGGGCGTCTGATAGCCGCCGTCGCCCACGCCGGCCGTTTCGTCCTCGTGAACATGGCCGCCCGACGACCCCGGATGCTGGGGCACGACGACCGCGCGGGTGATCCCGCCCAGACGCGCCACCGGCAGGGTGAAAGACCACGGATCCAGGCCATAAGAGACATCGAAGGCGGCCGACAGATTGTTGGCGGCGTTCCTCAAGGCGTTGGTTCCGCGAACAGAACTGACCTCCGCGCCGGCCAGGCCCGAATCCACGGCGACGAAGCCGGGGGCGACGGTCTTGCCCGCGGCGTCGATCACGCGCGCGCCGGCCGGGGCGCCGCCGGCGCCGACCGAGACGATCTTGCCGTCGCGCAGCACGACCGTGCCGCTTTCGATGACCGAGGTTCCGGTCAGGATGCGCCCGCCGACGATGGCTACGGTTTCCTGAGCGAAGGCGGGCGCGGCGAGCGCCAGGGCCGCAGCGGCGCCGGCGAGAATGGACGACAGGCGCATCAGCGGGCTCCTTCCCGGACGTTGGCGGCGGCCAGCCCATAGCCGGGCTGGCCCAGTTCGAAGTCGCTGGTCGGCTGATAAGCGGGGTTCGCGCGGTCGAAGGTCAGGGCGCCGTCGACGAAGACCTGGTCGGCGCGGGCGTAGATAGAGAAGGGATCGGCGCTCCAGATCACCACGTCGGCGCGCAGGCCGGGTGTCAGCGACCCCGTCTGATCGGCGATGCCGATGGCCTTGGCGGCGTTGGAGGTGAACCAGCCGATGGCGTGTTCTTCCGAGATGTTCAGCCCGGCGCGGCGGCCTGCCGACAGGGCGGCGGCGGCCTCCTGGTTCAGGCGCTGGGTCAGAAGCGCGTCGTCGGAGTGGATCACCGCGCACGATCCGGGCTGGGCGTCGACCAGGGCGGCGTTCTCCTCGATGGCGTCCAGGGCCTCCATCTTGAAGCCCCACCAGCCGGTCCACATGGCCGCGCAGATGCCGTTCTGAGCCAGTTGCGGCGCCAGCTTGTAGGCCTCGGTCGCGTGGTGGAAGGTGGCGATGCGGTAGCCGAACTCCTTGGCCATATCCATCATCAGCGCCATCTCGTCGGCGCGGTAGCAGTGGTTCTGGATCAGGATCGAACCGTCCAGAACGCCCGCCAGGGTCTCGTTCTGCAGGTTGCGGGTCGGGGCCGTCCCTTCGCCGGTCTCATGCCACTTGTCCCATTTGGCCTTGTATTCGCGCGCGGCGATGAAGGCGGCGCGATAGCCGGCCATATTGCCCATGCCGGTCGCCGGGCTCTGGTTGCGAGACCCGTAGACCCGCGACGGGTTTTCGCCGCAGGCCATCTTGACCGTATAGGGGGCGGCCGGGAACTTCATCCCCTGCATGGTGATCGACGGCACGTTGCGGATGGTCACGCCGCGCCCGCCGAACAGATTGGCCGAACCGGGCAGGATGTGCATCGTCGTGACGCCGCCTGCGCGGGCGGTGTTGAAGCCGGGGTCCTGCGGCCACAGCGAATGTTCCGCCCAGACCTGGGCGGTGTTCGGACTGGTCGCCTCGTTGCCGTCGCTCATGCCCTGAACGCCGGGCGAGGGATAGACGCCGAGGTGGCTGTGGACGTCGATGACGCCGGGGGTGACGTAGCGGCCGCGCGCGTCCACGACCTTGTAGCCGGCCGGGACGGGGGTGGAGGCGTCGCCGACGGCGGCGATCCTGCCGTCCGTGACCACGACCACGCCGTTGTCGATCTTGCGGTCCGTGCCGGTCAGGACGGTGGCGCCGACCACGGCGAAATTCTCGCGCGGCAGCGGCTGGTAGGTCGAGGGATAGGGATCCAGCGTCGTCGCCGGGTCCAGCCCTGCGGCCAGGGTCCGATCCCGCGACGGCTTGGCGGCGGCCTGGTCGCCCGGTTGGCCCGTCGTCGCGCAGGCCGACAGGCCCAGAACCGCACAGCTTATGGCCGCGAGGCCGGCGCCCCGCAGATGATTTCCGATCATCGAATCCCCTCTTGCCGACGACGCGCCAGCCCGACGTGTCTTTCCGGTCGACATAGAAGGGTGTTCGGCCCGGACCGTCAAAAGGTTTTGCGCCTTCTCTGGACGCCTTCTCGCACGGCGGCTAACGGCAGGCGGATGAGCGCTGAAGACAGTCCCCAGGACGCCACCCCCCGCCTGGACCGCCCGCTGCGGTCGTTCGGCCGCATCAAGGCCCGTCCGATCAAGCCGCGCCAGGCGGCCCTGATGGAAACCCTGCTGCCCGCCATCGCCGTGCCGGACCCCAAGGCCGGGCCGCTCGACCCGCAGGCGATGATGCCCGAAGCCGCCGAGGTCTGGCTGGAGATCGGCTTCGGCGGCGGCGAACATATGGCGGCCCAGGCGGCGAAACGACCCGACGCCCTGGTGATCGGCTGCGAGCCCTTTCTGAACGGGGTCGCCTCGGCCCTGCGGCATGTGGAAGAGGGCGGGCTGAAGAATGTCCGCATTCACGCCGACGACGCGCGCGACCTGATCGACGCCCTGCCCGACGCCTCGGTCGACCGCGTGCTGATCCTGTTCCCCGATCCCTGGCACAAGGCGCGCCACAACAAGCGCCGCCTGCTGCAGGACGAGACCGCCCAGGTCTTCGCCCGCATCCTGAAGCCGGGCGGAACCCTGCGTTTCGTCACCGACTGGCTGGACTACGCCGAATGGGCGCTGGAGCGGTTGGAACGGACGCCGGGGCTGGAGCGCATCGGTCCAGAGAACCAGAGTGAGGCCGACCAGGACTGGTTCGTCCCGCCCGCCGACCATGTCGTGACCCGCTACGAGGAAAAGAAGCTGGGCGACACCGCGCCGATCTTCCTGCAGTTCAGGCGGGTCTGAACAGAAGAGGGCTGACAAGCGGTCGTGAAGCGCCTATATGGCCCTTCACATCGTTAGACCGGCGTCCAACGGCGTCGTTCCAAGCGGCGGCCCGGACGGACCGCCGCTTTTGTTTTGGATATTCGTCGCTTGCGCGCAAAGACCGCCCAGGATCGCCAACTGCTTGAGCTGATCGACCCCATCGCGGGCTCGCTCGGCCTGGATGTGGTGCGCGTGCGCCTGATGTCCGGCGCCAAGCGCCAGCGGCTTCAGATCATGGCCGAGCGCCCGACCGACCACGACATCTCGGTCGAACAGTGCGCCAAGCTGAGCCGCGCGGTGTCCGAGGTGTTCGACGCCGCCGATCCCATCTCCGGCGAATATCTGCTGGAGGTCTCGTCGCCCGGCGTCGACCGGCCCCTGACCCGTCCCATCGACTTCGATCTGTTCGAGGGCGAGGAGGCACGGCTGGAGACCGATCGGATGATCGAGGGCCGTAAACGCTTCAAGGGCGTGCTGGCCGGGTTCGAGGGTGGAAACGTCCTGATCGACCTGGACGGCGAGGAGGACACCGCCCTGATCCCCTTCGACTGGCTGGCCGACGCCAAGCTGGTCCTGACCGACGCCCTGATGAAGCGCGGGGCCGCCATCCGCGCCGCGCGCGGCGAACCTGAAGACGACGGCCTGCCCGAAGGCGGGGCCGATCAAATCACCGACACCACGACCCCTTCTGAGGACAACGCCTGATGGCCGTCACCGGTATTTCCGCCAACCGCCTCGAACTGCTGCAGATCGCCGACGCGGTCGCCCGCGAAAAGAACATCGACCGCGAGATCGTGATCGAGGCCATCGAGGAGGCGATCCAGAAGGGCGCCAAGTCGCGCTACGGCGCCCACCACGACATCCGCGCCAAGATCGACCACAAGACGGGCGAACTGTCCCTGACCCGTCACGTCACCATCGTCGCCGACGACTGGGCGCCGGAAGACGAGCTGGAAGAGTTCAACGACAGCGCCATGGTGCGTCTGAAGGACGCCCTGAAGCGCGACCCCGAGGCCGAAGTCGGCAAGGAATACGTCGAACAGCTGCCGCCGTTCGAATTCGGCCGCGTCCAGACCCAGATGGCCCGTCAGGTCGTGACCGGAAAGGTGCGCGAGGCCGAGCGCGCCAACCAGTACGAAGAGTTCAAGGATCGCGTCGGCGAAATCGTCAACGGCACGGTCAAGCGCGTCGAATACGGCAACACCATCGTGGATCTGGGCCGGGGCGAGGGCGTGATGCGCCGCGACCAGTCCATTCCGCGCGAAGTGTTCAACATCGGCGACCGCATCCGCACCTACATCTACGACGTCCGGCCCGAGGCCAAGGGCCCGCAGGTCATGCTGTCGCGCGCCCATCCCGGCTTCATGGCCAAGCTGTTCGCCCAGGAAGTGCCCGAGGTCTATGACGGCGTGATCGAGATCCGCGCCGCCGCGCGCGACGCCGGCTCGCGCGCCAAGATGGCCGTGCTGTCGAACGACAGCTCCATCGATCCCGTCGGCGCCTGCGTCGGCATGCGCGGCTCGCGCGTTCAGGCGGTCGTCGCCGAACTGCAGGGCGAGAAGATCGACATCATCCAGTGGAACCCCGACGAGCCGACCTTCATCGTCAACGCCCTGGCGCCCGCCGAGGTCTCCAAGGTCGTGCTGGACGAAGAAGCCGGCCGCGTCGAGGTGGTCGTGCCGGACGAGCAGCTGTCGCTGGCCATCGGCCGTCGCGGCCAGAACGTGCGCCTGGCCTCGCAACTGACCGGCTGGCAGATCGACATCATCACCGAGGCGCAGGATAGCGAGCGCCGCCAGCGCGAGTTCAGCGAACGCACCGCCCTGTTCCAGGAAGCCCTGGACGTGGACGAGGTCATCGCCCAGCTCTTGGTCACGGAAGGCTTCGCCACGGTGGAGGATCTGGCCTATGTCGACGCCTACGAAGTCTCCGAGATCGAGGGCTTCGACGAGGAGACCGCCGAGGAGCTTCAGGCCCGCGCCCGCGAATATCTGGACAAGAAAGCCGCCGAGCTTGACGCCAAGCGCGTCGAACTGGGCGTCGAGGACGCCGTCCTGGACGTGCCCGGCGTCACCCTGGCCATGGCCGTCGCCCTGGGCGAAGGCGGCGTCAAGACGGTCGAGGACCTGGCCGACCTGGCCACGGACGAAATCCGCGGCGGCTATGAGGTCAGGAACGGCGAGCGGGTGAAGGTCCCCGGCGTGCTGGAAAGCTTCAACCTGGCCCAGGAAGACGCCGAACTGCTGATCCTGCAGGCCCGCGTGGCGGCCGGCTGGATCGACGCCTCGGAACTGCCTCAGCCGGAACCCGAAGAGTACGAAGACGAGGGCGACTACGCCGATGGCGAATACGATCCGGACCAGGTGTTCGGCGACGCGCCCGCAGCCGGTGACGCGGAGGTCCTCGTCGAGGACGGCTCCGAACCGTCGAACGCGTGATGGGAGACCTGGCCGCATATGAGCTTGCGCGACGCAACGATCGATAGGGAACGCCGCGACCTGGTTTCGCATCAGGTCATGGATGAATCTCGTCTGATCCGTTTCGTCGCCGGGCCCGATGGCCAGGTGGTTCCCGACCTGGGCAGGAAATTGCCCGGCCGCGGCCTGTGGGTCGAGGCCAGCCGCGCCTCCGTCGAGGCGGCGGTCAGGAAGAACGGCTTCGCCCGCGCGGCCAAGACCCGTCTGAACGCCCCGGCCGACCTGGCCGATACGGTCGAACGGCTGCTGGCGAAGCGCTGTCTCGACCAACTGGGTCTTGCCCGGCGCGAAGGCGTTCTTATATCCGGCTTCGAAAAATCCGCCGCGAACCTGCGTTCCGGCAAGGCCGCCTGGTTGATCGAGGCCGCCGACGGGGCGGCTGACGGGCGCGCAAAGATGCTGGCCCTGGCCCGTCATCAGACCGCCAAGGTCTGCGGCGCGTTCACGGCGGACGATTTGAGTTTGGCCCTTGGGCTGGAAAATGCGATACACGCCGTCCTGCTTGCGGGCGGACGCGCCGATCGCTGGACCATCGAGGTCGAACGACTGGCTGGATTTCGGCCGCTTTGCCCTTCCCACTGGGAGGTTTCCAGTGGCGAGGGCGGACCGGCGGGAGCGCTCCCCCCAGGGGCGAGCTGAGGATTTTGACGGCCGAGGGCCTGTCTCCAAGGGCGGAGACGGGCTCACGGTCGTTCATGGGTATTGGATGACGACGGCGGGATTTTCCGCCCCGAGTAAAGCGACCGGATGAGCGACGAAAACGACAAGACCAACCAGGGCCAAGGCGCGGGACAAGGCAATGCGGGGGGCGCGCCCTCCCAGTCGGGGCCGCGCGCCCCGCTGAGCCTGAAGCCGCGCGCCGCGGGCTCGGTTTCGACCGGCACGGTGAAACAGAGCTTCAGCCACGGCCGTTCCAAGACGGTGGTGGTCGAGACCAAGCGCCGCCCCGGCGCCGGCGGTCCGCAACGGCCGCAGGGCTTCGACGTCGCACGTCCGCAGCCCGCCGCCCAGGCCGCGCGTCCGCAAGGACCGCGTCCGTCGCAACCCGCCGGCGGCGCCCTGTCGGCCGAGGAGCAGGAAGCGCGTCGTCGCGCCATCGCCCTGGCCACCCAGGCCAACGCCGTCAAGGCCGCCGCCGAGGCCGCCGCCAAGGCCGCCGCCGACGCCGCCGCGCGCGAACAGGCCGCCGCCACGGAGCGCGCCGCCCAGGCCGCCCGCGACGAAGCCGCCGCCGCCAAGGCCGCCGCCGAGGCCGCGCGCGCCGAGGCCGCCAAACTGGCCGCCGCTGCGCCCCAGCCCGCAAAGCCTGCGCCCAAGCCGGCCGCGCCCGCCGCTTCGACGCCGGCCCCGGCTCCGGCTCCGGCCTCCAGCCCGGCGACCCCAGCCGCAGCCTCCGCTGCGCCTGCCGCTCCCGCCCGTCCGGCGGCTCCGGCTCGCCCCGTGGTCAACTTCGGCCAGCGCGTGCCCAAGCCGGGCAATCCGCAACGCACCCCGGCCGAACGCCCCGCGTTCGGCGGCCGTTCGGCGCGCGAACAGGCGATGGGCGGCGGAGAGCGGTCCTATTCGGACCGTCCGCAACCGACCGAGCGTCCGCAGAGCGATCGCCCGCAAGGCGCCCGTCCGGGCCAGCGTCCGCAAGGCGCCAAGCCGGCCGAGCCCGTGCGCTATTCGGCCCTTAATCCGCGTCCGGCCCCCGGCGCCGCCCGGCCAGGCGGCCCGCGCACCGGCCCCGGCGGCCGCGCCGCGCCCAACGCTCCGCCCGCCACGCCGGAAGTGGCCCGCCCCAGCCGCGCCCCCGGCGCCGGCTTCGGCCGCCCGGCCGGTCGCGACGACGACCGGGAGAAGCGCTTCTCCGACGCCGGCAAGGCGGTCAGCCGCACGCGCGGCGAGCCCAAACGCCGCGAAGGCCGCATGACCATCCAGTCGGTGGTCGGAGACGGCGACGCCGCCGAACGTATGCGTTCGCTGGCCTCGGTCCGCCGCGCTCGCGAACGCGAGAAGGAAAAGCGCAAGGGCGGGTCCACCGACGCGCCGAACCGTCCGCGCGAAGTGGTCATCCCCGACGTCATCACCGTGCAGGAACTGTCCAACCGGATGGCCGTGCGCGGCGTCGACATCATCAAATTCCTGATGCGTCAGGGCATGATGATGAAGATCAACGACGTGATCGATTCC
>NZ_QFNM01000004.1 GCF_003248455.1 Brevundimonas sp. | reverse complement strand
GCCCAATCCCGAACAGTCGGGGGCGGAGCTGATGGAGGCGGTCTATGGGGCGCTGCAGGTGTCGGGCAACGCCTATGTCGAGGCGACCGGCGATGCGGACGGGGACGGGGCGCCGGACGAGCTGTGGGCGCTGCGATCGGACCGGGTGAAGGTGGTTCCCGGCCGATCGGGCTGGCCCGAGGCCTGGGATTATTCCGTGGACGGACGCTCGGTGCGGATCGGGCGGGCGGCGGACGGCTGGGCGCCGGTGATGCACCTGAAGCTGTGGCATCCGCTGGACGACTGGTACGGCCTGTCGCCGCTGGAGGCGGCGGCGCAAGGGGTGGATGCGCACAATGCGGCCGGCGCCTGGAACAAGGCGCTGCTCGACAATGCGGCGCGGCCCTCGGGGGCGCTGGTCTGTGGCGCGAGGAACGGCGAGCGGCTGACGGACGGGCAATTCGAGGCGCTGAAGGACCAGCTGTCGAACGTCTACGCCGGGGCGACGAACGCGGGGCGGCCGATCCTGCTGGAGGGCGGGATGGACTGGAAACCGCTGAGCCTGACGCCGGCGGAGATGGATTTCACGGCCGGCAAACATGCGGCGGCGCGCGAGATCGCCCTGGCCTTCGGGGTTCCGCCGCAGCTGCTGGGGATACCGGGGGATGCGACCTACGCCAACTATCGCGAGGCCAATGCGGCCTTCTGGCGGCAGACGGTGATCCCGCTGGTCCGAAAGGCGGCGGGGGCGATGACGGGCTGGCTGGGCGGACGGTTCGCGGGGTGCGAGGTGCGCGCCGACCTGGACGCAGTCTCGGCCCTGCAACCCGAGCGCGACGCCCTGTGGGCGCGGCTGGAAGCGGCGAGCTTCCTGACGGACGAAGAGCGTCGGCGGATGGCGGGGCTGGGAAGTTGAGTGGCGAGCGGCGAGTGGTCAGTGGCGAGAAAGCGGTGCGTAAGGGCGGCCTGGACGCCTCGTCACTCGCCACTCCTCACTCGACACTTCAAGGAGAGCGACGATGACAGAACATCACATCCGCCGCGTGCCGACGGCCCTGCTGATCGCGGTGGTCGTGCAGACCGTGGGCGGACTGGTCTGGGCGGGCGGGGCGGCGGCGCGGATCGCCACGCTGGAGCAGCGGGTCGGCGAGCAGCGGCTGGTCGCCGAACGGCTGGCGCGACTGGAGGTCCAAGGCGAGGCGACGGCGGCGGCCGTGGAGCGGATCGAGCGGCGGTTGGAGGGGAAATGAGTGGCGAGTGGCGAGTGACGAGTGACGAGAAGGAAGGGACAGGGCGGCGCGGTTCGCCACTGACCACTCGCCACTCGCCACTCCTGATCGAGGGCTACGCCTCCCTGTGGGGCGTGGCGGATTTGAACGGGGACGTGGTGCAGGCGGGGGCGTTCGCCGACAGTCTGGCCCGGACGGGGGCGGACGGGGTGCGGATGCTGAACCAGCACGACGCGCGGGCGCCGGTCGGGGTGTGGGACGAGCTCCGGGAGGACGCGCGCGGCCTGTTCGTGCGCGGCCGGATCGAGGACTGGTCGGCCGAGGCGCGGTTCGCCGGCGCCCTGAGCCGGGCCGGGGCGCTGGACGGGCTGTCGATCGGATACCGCACGGCGCGGGCGCGGCGTCAGGGACGGCTGCGGGTGTTGAGCGCGGTCGAACTGTGGGAGGTTTCGCTGGTGACGTTTCCCATGCTGCCGGGCGCGCGGTTCAGCGTGGTTTTAGGGCGGGAAGGGTCATGAGCGACAACCACGGGGGGTGCATCCGTGCTTTCTCCTCGACGCTGGCCGGCGACGACACGCACCGCAACTGGCCGGCCGGGGTCGGAGCTTCTGGGATGAAAAAACATTCCGAACACGGCAGCCTCCCGGAGTCATCTTGATTTGGGAAGCGAAATCGGACCCGGCAAGTACCGATTGGCACGTTTCGACAACTACCGGTTCAGCGTGGTCTGAAGGACTGGAAGACGCCCTGGCGGTCCAGGCGGGCGGCGAAATCGGCCAGCTGCGCGCGGCCTTTCTTGCCGTGGGCGGCGCGCAGGACCCAGACGACGCCGACCAGGACCATGACGATCGGCAGGCGCAGGGCGAAGACCAGGATCAGGCCGACCAAGGCCGTCGCCAGATAGAGGCCGACGAAGGTCAGGCCGACGGGAGAGATCGGCTCCAGCGTCGGCGCCGCAGCAGGTTGCGAGCCAAGCGGGACGCCGAAGGTTTTGGCGTGGGATTCGGGGGTCGGTTCCTGTTGCAGGCGTTGGAGGACGCCCGTCGGAACGCCGGGTTTCGCGCGCGGGACGGCCGGGGCTTCGGTCTGGCGCGCGGGGCGATAGGGCACGGATCGCCCATGCTCGTCCACCGTGAAGACCTCTTCGACGGGGACGCTGGAGAAGTCGATCACGCGGGTGTCGCGGCCATAGCTCCAGCCGTGCAGGGCCGTCAGCCGGCCCTGGCGCAGTTCGATCTGGAACCCGACGGGGTCTGCCAGGCCCCGGACCACGGCGTGGACCGTGCCGAACAGGCCGGTGGCGTCGGGATTGGCCGCGCGCCGATTGGCGTCGACCAGGAACTGGGAATAGAGGCCCGCGCCGGTGTTGCGACGCAGGCCCGGCGAACTGGCGGCGGCCTGGGCGGCCAGATCGGGCACGCTGTCGCCCATCTGCCAGACCATCGCCTCCATGACGGCGGCTTCGAGCGGCGCGAGGTGGGCCATCAGAATTCGCCGGTCTTGCGTCCAGCAGGACGAGACAGCCATAGCCGCAGGCAGACGACGGCCATGAGTATCGGCGTCAGGCCGCCGAGGACACCCCAGGCGAAGGCGTAATTGCTGCCGGCGGCCTGGGCCCCCTGGTGCAAGGCGCCTCCGGTCAATTTCGCCAGGCCCGTCACGAAGGCGAAGGCGGCGACTATGCCGAAGAAGCGCCAACGCGACACAGTCTTGAGGCCATTTGAGAATGCGCCTGTCGGGAACAGCAAGCTCATCAAGCAGAGCGCGACAAACCACAGACTGGCTTCGTAGACATCGCCGCGTTCGAAGATCGGGGTTGGGAGCATGACAGCCCTCCTTTCGATCCAGGTTAGCGACGGATCGGGCGGCGAACAATCACAGGTTTCGGGCGCGGGCCCGGGACACGGCGAACGCCATCGTCTTGCGCATCGAGGGCGGAGAGCCGGAAAGCGCGGTCGAGACGGCGGTGCTGGGCGGCGCCAACGCCCTGGCGGTCGAGACGGCCGCGGGCTGGGAGGTGATCCAGTACCGGTCGGCGGCGCTGGCGGGACCGGGCGAATGGCGGTTGACGGGCCTGTTGCGCGGTCAGCAGGGGACCGAGGTCGAGATGCGCGCCGGGGCGCCTGTCGGAGCGGCGGCGGTGGTCTTGGACGGCCGTCTGGCGCGGGCCGAGATCGGGCGGGGCGAACGGGGCCTGCCCCTGATCTGCCGTGCGGGACCGGCGGGCGCGGCGCCGGGCGGCGTCGGGTTCACGCAGATCGGCTTCACCCCGGCGGGGGTTCATGCCCGGCCCTGGTCGCCGTGCGGCCTGAGCGTCGAGAAGACCGCGGCGGGGCGGAGGGTGCGGTGGACGCCGCGTGTTCGGCTGTATGGCGACGGCTGGGACGGCGAGCCGGCGGCGGTCGATCCCTTGCGGTTCCGCGTCCGGGTGCTGGACGAGCGTGGCCTGCTGCGGACCTTCGAGACGGAGGAGACCAGCCTGCTCTATCCGGCCGAGGCGTTCGCGGCGGATTTTCCGTTGAGGGCGACGGGCGGCGCCCGGATCGCCGCCGCCCAGTGGGGCGAAGGCTTCGGCTGGGGCGCCGAGGCGGAAATCGGCCTGGTCTGACGAAATATGACGGGCCCGGCCCTTTGCGGGGGCGGGGGCATGGCTTAACTGACGGCCCATCGGTTTTCAGTTGGAGCGACAACGGACGTGGCAGGCGATCCCTACAAGGAACTGGGCGTTTCGAAGGGTGCGAGCGCGGACGAGGTCAAGAAGGCGTACCGAAAGCTCGCCAAGGAGCTGCACCCGGACAAGAACCCCGGCGACAAGATCACCGAGGACAAGTTCAAGCGTGTGACCGCCGCCTTCGACATCCTGGGCGACAAGGAGAAGCGCGCCAAATACGACGCCGGCCAGATCGATGGCGACGGCAACGAACAATATCGCGGCTTCGGCGGAGGCGGCCGCGCGGGCGGGAATCCGTTCGGCCAGGGGGGCAATCCCTTCGGCCAGGGCGGCGGATTCGCGGGCGGCGGCGGGCCGGGGGGTCGGGCCAGCTTCGACGGCGTCGACCTGGACGACCTGTTCGGCATGTTCGGCGGGGCGGGGCGTCAGCGCGGCGCGCGGGACTTCGCCGCGCGCGGCCAGGACGTGAAGGCGACGCTGGACATCAGCCTGGAAGACGCCATCGCCGGCGCCACGCGGCGCATCCAGTTCTCAGACGGACGCACCCTGGACGTGACCATCCCCAAGGGGGCGTCCGACGGCCAAACCATCCGTCTGCGCGGCCAGGGCGCGCCGGGGCGGGGCGCCGAGAACGGCGACGCCCTGATCGAACTGCGGATCGAGCCGCATCCGATCTATCGCCGCGAGGGGGCGGACCTGACGATGGACTTGGCCGTGTCGGTTCCCGACGCCGTGCTGGGGGCCAAGGTGCGGGTGCCGACGCCGGAAGGGGCGGTGCAGATGACCATTCCCGCAGGCTCGAACTCGGGCAAGGTGCTGCGGCTGAAGGGACGTGGGGCGTTCGACAAGGGACGGCGCGGCGACCTGCTGGCCCGGCTGGTGGTGACATTGCCGGACGAGCCGGACGAAGCGCTGACCCGGTTCGCCGAGGACTGGCGGGCCAAGCGGCCCTATACGCCCGGGCGCTGAGCAGGCCGCCGCAGGAGACGATCATGACAGCGAAGCCCGATGCGAAGCCGGCGCGGCCGTGGTTTTCGGCCGGTCCGACGGCGAAACGGCCGGGCTATGCGCTGGGCGGCCTGCCGTCCGATCTGCTGGGGCGGGGCATTCGCGCGCCCGAGGTGGTGGAGCGGTTCGCGCATGGCCTGCGGCTGACGCGCGACGTGCTGGAGGTCCCCGACAGCCATGTCATGCTCTATACGCCGGGGTCCGACACAGGCGCGGTCGAGGCGGCGCTGTGGGCGATGCTGGGGCGGCGGCCGGTGCAGGTGGTCGCGTTCGAGAATTTCGGCCTGACCTGGCTGGCGGACGTGAAGGATCACCTGGGGCTGGAGCCCGAGGCCCTGACCGCGCCCTGGGGCGAACTGCCCGACCTGTCGCAGGCCGACTGGTCCAAGGACGTGGTGTTCCCGTGGAACGGCACGACCTCGGGCGTGCGGGTGCCCGACGCCGACTGGATTCCCGACGACCGCGAGGGGCTGGCCATCTGCGACGCCACCTCGGCCGCCTTCGCCATGACCCTGCCGTTCGACAAGCTGGATGTCGTGACCTTCAGCTTCCAGAAGGCGCTGGGCGGCGAGGCGGGCATAGGCGTGATGGCGCTGTCGCCGCGCGCGGTCGAGCGGCTGGATACATACCGGCCCGAACGGCCGATCCCCAAGCTGCTGCGGTTGACGGACGGCAAGGGCCGGTTCGACCGGGCGCTGGCGGACGGGGTGGCGATCAACACCTTCTCGATCCTGACCATAGAGGACTGGATCGACGCGCTGGAATGGGCGCGGGACGTGGGCGGGTTGACGGAACTGATCCGCCGCACGGACGCCAACTACGCCGCGCTGGCGGACTGGGTGGGGCGATCCGGCTGGATCGACTTCCTGCCCGAGCGGCCGGAGATACGCTCGACGACATCGGTGTGTCTGAAGTTCGTCGATCCGCGCGTGACCGGGCTGGACGACAAGGGGCAGAAGGCCTTCGTCAAACGCTTCAAGGCCCTGCTGGAGGGCGAGGGGGCGGTGTTCGACATGGAGCCGCATCGCAATGCGCCGCCTGGGTTGAGACTGTGGTGCGGTTGCACCGTCGAGACGGCCGATGTGATCGCCGCGACGCCTTGGCTGGAATGGGCGTTCGAGACGGCGGTCGCCGAAGTCGGATAAATCCGCCTGACAGGACGACACCGGACGATTCCCCCGCTATAGGCTGCGCCCGCATTCAAGTGCGGAGAGTGAGCTGTCCAACCGCGCCGACATGGTGGTGCGGTTCCAGGGCGGGCACAATGCGGGCCACACCCTGGTCGTGGACGGCAAGGTCTATAAGCTGGCGCTGCTGCCTTCGGGCGTGGTCCAGGGCAAGCCGTCGATCATCGGCAACGGCGTGGTGGTCGATCCCTGGCATCTGGTGGGCGAGATCCAGAAGATCGAGGCCCAGGGCGTGGCGATCAGCCCCGACATCCTGACCATCGCCGACAACGCCTGTCTGATCCTGCCCATCCATCCGGCGCTGGACGTGGCGCGCGAGGCGGCGGCCAGCGCGCCGGGCGCCAAGATCGGCACGACCGGACGCGGCATCGGCCCGGCCTATGAGGACAAGGTGGGCCGGCGCGCCATCCGCGTCTGCGACCTGGCCAACGAAGACGACCTGAAGGTCAAGATCGACCGGCTGCGCTCGCACCACGATCCGCTGCGGGCCGGGCTGGGGCTGGAGCCGATCGATCCCGATGCGCTGTTGGCCCAGCTGCTGGAGATCGCGCCCAAGATCCTGCCCTATGTGAAGCCGGCATGGCGCGTGCTGGACCAGGCGCAGAAGGCGGGCAAACGTGTGCTGTTCGAGGGCGCGCAGGGCGCGTTTCTGGACGTGGACCACGGCACCTATCCCTATGTGACCAGCTCCAACACGGTGGCGGGGCAGGCGGCGGCCGGATCGGGCGTCGGGCCGCGCGGCGTCGGATACGTGCTGGGCATCGTCAAGGCCTATACGACGCGGGTGGGCGAGGGGCCGTTCGCCTGCGAACTGAACGACGCGGTGGGCGAGCATCTGGCGACCGTGGGGCGGGAGGTCGGGGTGAACACGGGCCGGGCGCGACGCTGCGGCTGGTTCGACGCCGTGCTGGTGCGCCAGTCGGTGGCCATCAACGGCATCGACGGCATCGCCCTGACCAAGCTGGACGTGCTGGACGGGTTGGAGACGCTGAAAATCTGCGTCGGCTATCGGGTCGACGGCGAGGTTCTGGATTATCTGCCGAGCAGCCTGAAGGCGCAGGGCGCCGCCGAGCCGGTGTTCGAGGAACTGGAAGGCTGGAGCGAAAGCACGGCCGGCGTCCGCAGCTTCAAGGATATCAACGCCAATGCGATCAAATATGTGCGGCGCATCGAGGAGCTGATCGGCGCGCCCGTCGCCCTGCTGTCGACCAGCCCGGAGCGGGACGACACGATCCTGATGCGCGACCCCTTCCAAGGGTAAGGCGACGCAATTGTGCTTATTCAACAGGCCTTAACCGGGGCCAGGTAAGGATAACGGCTCCAGGAAGGGAGCCGACCGTGTTCGCCGCCAACGCCAAAACCCTGAGCCGCATCGAACCCGCCGTCCGACGGGTCGTCATCATCGACCCCAATCTGTCCGCCACGCGCCTGCTGACCGACATCATGAAGGGGATGGGCGCCCGCGAAGTCTATTGCGAGACGGACGAGGAGCGGGCGCTGGAACTGTTGCGCGACGTCGAGCCGGGCGTGATCTTCACCGAACGGTCGGGCGAGACGCTGAACGGCGAGACCCTGGCCCGGCGGGTGCGCCGCTCCAGCATGTCATGCCGGATGTCGCCGATCATCATGGTGACGGCCGAGGCCACCGCCGCCGCCATCAAGGGCGCGCGCGACGCCGGGGTGCACGAGTTCCTGCGAAAGCCCTTCACGACCGGCGACCTGTTCAAGCGGGTCGAGAACGTGGCCCTGAAGCCGCGTCCGTGGATCGAGGCGGTCGGCTATGTCGGGCCGGACCGCAGACGATTCAACTCGGGCGAATACACCGGCGCCAAGAAGCGTCGCAGCGACGGCGCGGCCGGCGGGGCGGCGGAGATGCGCGACCAGGCGACGCGCATCCTGATCTCGGCCATGAACCAGTTCGAGCAAGACCCCTCGCAGGCCACGCGCGCCATTCGCCAGCAGGCCGAGACGCTGAACGGCCTTGCGGTCAAGGCGGCGGACCCCAGGCTGGCGATGGTTGTGGCGACGCTGCAGGCCTATCTGGCGACAGGACAGGTCACGAAGGCCGGCCTGATCCAGCCGGTGAACGCCGTGGTGGCGGCCGCCCGCGCCGCCGACGCCGCATCGACGCAGACGGCGCCCTTGGCCCAAGCCTGCTGACGCAGAGCCGGAGCGCGGTCAGGCGTCGACCAGATTGCGTTCTTCGGCCGCGGCGCGCATGGCCTTCTGCAGCTTCTCGAAGGCGCGGACTTCGATCTGACGCACGCGCTCGCGCGAGACGCCGTACTGGCCGGCCAGTTCTTCGAGGGTGACGGGATCGTCCTTGAGGCGGCGTTCCGTCAGGATGTGCTTCTCGCGGTCGGTCAACTCTTCCATCGCTTCCTGAAGCAGGCTCATGCGGATGCCCTTTTCCTCGTCGTCGGCGAGTTGGGTTTCCTGAGAGACGGCCGTGTCGTCGGCCAGCCAGTCCTGCCATTCGCTTTCGCCATCGACGCGCAGGGGCGCGTTCAGCGAAGCGTCGCCGCCGAGCCGGCGGTTCATGTTGGTGACCTCTTCCTCGCTGACGCCCAGTTTGGTGGCGATGGCGGCGAGGTGTTCGGGATGCAGGTCGCCGTCCTCGAAGGCGGAAATCTGGCTCTTGGCCTTGCGCAGGTTGAAGAAAAGCTTCTTCTGGGCGGCGGTGGTGCCCATTTTCACCAGGGACCAGCTGCGCAGGATGTATTCCTGGATCGAAGCCCTGATCCACCACATGGCGTAGGTCGCCAGGCGGAAGCCCTTGTCCGGGTCGAATTTCTTGACGGCCTGCATCAGGCCGACATTGCCCTCGGAAATCACTTCGCCGATCGGCAGACCATAGCCGCGATAGCCCATGGCGATCTTGGCCACGAGGCGAAGGTGGGAGGTGACGAGACGGTGGGCGGCCTCGGGGTCCTGGTGCTCGGACCAACGCTTGGCCAGCATGAACTCCTCGTCCTTGGTCAGCATCGGAAACTTGCGGATTTCCGTCAGATAGCGCGACAGGCCCTGTTCGGGCGACATCACCGCGAGCGTGTTGTTGGCAGCCATAGTAAAGGTCCCTCCGACCGTCTTGAACGAGCGGGCACTTCGTCATCGGCCACGTTCGTGCGCCGACGCCTCACCCCTCAACCGGTCAAATGGCGATGGGTTGCGGCCATTGTTAGAGGCGGATGGTCACACGAAGGCGTGACCGCAACCCCGGCGCCACTCGCGCCAGCTGACGTCGAATGTAGGGACTGGTCCGTTTCCATTCAAGACGCGCGTTCTCGGTGGTCAAAGCCCCAGTATGCCGCGATAGGTCGGGTGAACGACATCGGCGTGCTCGGGGTGTTTCTGCAGATAGGCCGAGAAGAAGGGGCAGACCGGCAGGATCAGCAGGTCGCGCGCCTTGGCGTCGGCCAGGACGTGTTTGGCCAGGCGGCTGGCGATGCCCCGGCCCTCCAGCCGCTCGGGCGTCAGGGTCTCGGTGATCATCAGATTGGGCGGCGACAGATTGTAGGTGACGACGGCCACGTCGCCGTCGACGGGCAGTTCGTAACGCTTCAGTTCGGCGTTGTCGCGGATGTCGGGATCGAGCATGGCGGTCCTTCAGAGTTCGCGGAGCAGGGCTTCGAGCGCCAGCATATCGGCGGGCGGCGCGGTTTCGAAGCGCAGGCTTTCGCCGGTCACGGGATGAACGAAGCCCAGGACGGCGGCGTGCAGCGCCTGGCGGGTCAGGCCCGCCTGGGCGATGGCGGCGCGGACGGGCAGGGACGGGCTGCCCGAGCCATAGGTCGCGTCGCCCAGGATGGGCGCGCCCCTGGACGACAGATGCACGCGGATCTGGTGGGTGCGGCCGGTATGCAGGGTGCAGGCGACGCGCGCGGCCAGGGGCGGTCCGCCGACGCGGGCGGGTTGGCCGAAGGCGGCCTGAACGACATAGTCGGTGATCGCCTCGCGGCCCCCGGCCTTCAGGACCGCCATCTTCTTGCGATCGCCGGTCGAGCGGCCGATGCGGGTCTGGATGCGGTCGGTCGCGGGCGAGGGGGCGCCCCGGGTCAGGGCGATATAGGTCCGTTCGATGTCGTGACTCGAAAACAGAGCCGACAGACCGGCGTGGGCGCGGTCGCTCTTGGCGGCGACCATGACGCCGGAGGTGTCCTTGTCCAGCCGATGCACGATGCCGGGACGAGCCACGCCGCCGATGCCCGACAGGCCAGCGCCGCAATGGGCCAGAAGGGCGTTGACCAAGGTGCCGTCTGGCGTGCCGGGCGCCGGATGGGCGGCCATGCCGGCCGGCTTGTCGATGACGATCAGGTCCGCGTCCTCGAAAAGAACGGTCAAGGGGATGGCCTGCGGCCGGGGCGCCGCCGGGGCGACGGGGGGCAGGGTCACGGCGTAGAGGCCGGGCCGGGCCTTGGCCGATCCATCGGTCACGACCACGCCGTCGCGCCTGACCGCACCCTCGGCCAACAGGGCCTGGAGGCGAGCACGCGACAGGGCGGGGAAGGCGTCGGCCAGGGCCTTGTCCAGCCGGACGCCGGACGCGTCGATGCGCGCCTCCGGCGCCTCGATCGAGGCCGCGGCGGGGGACAGGTCGTCGTCGTCGATCGGATCGGGATCAGGCACAGTTCTCCCTAGCACGACGGACGGCTTGCGCGAGGGCGCGCAGCCGGTCGATAGTGACGTCAAGGACGCGGGGACATGCGATGACGCGACTGAGGATCGCCGGTAGCGTGCTGGCCGTGGCGGCGCTGCTGGGCAGTTGCACGACCATGAGCAAGGACCAGTGCCTGGCCGGCGCCTGGGGCGAGAAGGGATACGCCGACGGGGCGGCGGGCTATCCGATCAGCCGGCTGGACGACCACGCCAAGGCCTGCGCCAAATACCAGGTCGCCCCGAACCCGGCCGCCTATGAATCGGCGCGAGAGGACGGCCTGAGGTCCTACTGCACCTTCGAGCGGGGCTGGGCCGAGGGACGGGCGGGAAACGCCTATTACGGCGTCTGCCGGCCCGAGGAGGAGACGGTCTTCATGCCGGCCTATCGCGACGGCCTGCGGCTGTACGCGGTGGAGGACGCGCTGCGGACGGCGCAGGGCGCGCTGAGCAGCGCCGAGGCCCGGATCGACAACCGCCAGGACAAGCTGGAGGCGAAGGAACGCGAACTGGCCGGCGAGGGGCTGACCGAGGAGGAACGCGGGCGAATCCGCGAGCGAATCCGGGAGGTGCGCGGCGAGATCAGGGATGCGCGCCGCAGCGCCCGCGAGGCGCGCGACGCGCAGGACCGCGCTGAATGGGACGTTCGCCGGGTGCGGCGGGAACTGGCCGACCGCTACCCGGTCTAGCGCCGGCGGATCAGGCCGCCTTGACGGACGCGCCGCGGAAGGACGGGTCCAGGTCGCCCGAGGCGTAGCGTCTGGCCATCTGGGCGGTGGAGAGCGGGCGGATCTTGGATGCCTGACCTTCGCAGCCGAACTGCTGGTAGCGCTCCATGCACAGCTTCTTCATCGCTTCCTTGGCGGGCTTCAGATAGGCGCGGGGATCGAACTCGCCCGGCTTTTCGGCCAGCACCTTGCGGATGGCGCCGGTGATGGCCATGCGGTTGTCGGTGTCGATATTGACCTTGCGCACGCCGTGCTTGATGCCGCGCTGGATCTCCTCGACCGGCACGCCCCAGGTCTGGGGCATCTGGCCGCCATAGGCGTTGATGATGTCCTGCAGGTCCTGCGGCACCGACGAGGAGCCGTGCATCACCAGGTGGGTGTTGGGCAGGCGGCGGTGGATTTCCTCGATCACGTTCATGGCCAGGACTTCGCCGTCCGGCTTGCGCGTGAACTTGTAGGCGCCGTGCGAGGTGCCCATGGCGATGGCCAGGGCGTCGACCTTGGTGGCGGCGACGAAATCGACGGCCTGGTCCGGGTCGGTCAGCAGCTGCGAATGATCCAGCTTGCCCTCGAAGCCGTGGCCGTCCTCGGCCTCGCCCATGCCGGTCTCCAGAGAGCCCAGCACGCCCAGCTCGCCCTCGACCGAGACGCCGCAGGCGTGGGCCATTTCGGTGACGCGGCGGGTGACGTCGACATTGTAGTCGTAAGAGGCGGGGGTCTTGGCGTCTTCTTCCAGCGAGCCGTCCATCATGACGCTGGTGAAGCCGTACTGGATGGCGGTGGCGCAGGTGGCGGGGCCGTTGCCGTGGTCCTGGTGCATGCAGACCGGGATGTGCGGATAAAGCTCGGCCAGGGCGTCGATCAGCTTGGCCAGGACGATGTCGTTGGCGTAGCTGCGGGCGCCCCGGCTGGCTTGAATGATCACGGGAGCATTGACCTCGTGGGCCGCCTCCATGATCGCCAGACCCTGCTCCATGTTGTTGATATTGTAGGCCGGCAGGCCGTAGTCGTTTTCCGCCGCATGATCGAGCAGCTGTCGCAGCGTGATGCGCGCCATGATGATAGTCTCCTGAGCCGAATAGTCTTTTTGATTGGGCGAAAGACTAGCCGCGAGACGCGCCGAAGTCACGCCGCGTTACAGCCGTCTTTCGCCGGTCGACGGATCAGGCCCCGATCAGGCCCCGATCAGGCCCTGAGCGCCTCGACGCCCGGCAAGGCCTTGCCCTCCATCCACTCCAAAAAGGCGCCGCCGGCGGTGGAGACGAAGGTCATGTCGTCCGAGACGCCTGCGTGGTTCAGGGCCGCCACCGTGTCGCCGCCGCCGGCGACAGCGATCAGCTTGCCGGCCTTGGCCAGTTCGGCCGCGTGTTTGGCGGCGGCGACCGTGGCGGCGTCGAAGGGCGGAACCTCGAACACGCCCAGCGGGCCGTTCCAGATCAGAGTCTTGGAGGCGTCCATGGCCGCGTTCAGGCGGGCGACGGTCTCGGGACCGGCGTCGAGGATCTTGTCGGCGGCGGACAAGGCAGCGCCAGTCTTGACCGTGCGGGCCTCGGCGCCGGGCTTGACTTCGGTCGCCACGACGACATCGACCGGCAGCAGCAATTCGCAGCCCTGGGCCTCGGCCTCGGCCATGATCTCGCGCGCCGTGTCGGCCATGTCCTTTTCGGCCAGCGAGCCGCCGATGTCGACGCCTTGGGCATAGAGGAAGGTGTTGGCCATGCCGCCGCCGATGGCCAGTTTGTCCAGCTTTCCGACCAGATTCTTCAGGAGATCGAGCTTGGTCGAGACCTTGGAACCGCCGACGATGCCGACGACCGGCTTCTGCGGATTGCCCAGGGCGGCGTCCAGGGCGTCCAGTTCGCGCCGCATGGATTCGCCGGCATAGGCGGGAATGTGGTGGGCGATCCCTTCGGTGGAGGCGTGGGCGCGGTGGGCGGCCGAGAAGGCGTCGTCGACATAGAGGTCGCCGAGATCCGCCAGCTTCTGGGCGAAGACCGGATCATTGGCCTCTTCCGCCGCATGGAAGCGCACGTTTTCAAGCAGCAGCACGCCGCCGGCGTCCAGATCGCGGATGGCATCGACGGCGGGGGCGCCGATGCAGTCGTCGGCGAAGCGGACGGGCGCGCCCAGCACGTTTTCCAGCGGTTCGACCACGGGCCTCAGGCTCATGGACGGCACGCGCTGGCCCTTGGGGCGGTCGAAGTGGGCCAGCAGCACCACCTTGGCGCCCGCGTCGCGCAGGCGCTGGATGGTGGGAACCGCGACGCGCAGCCGTGTATCGTCCGTGACCTTGCCGTCCTCCATCGGGACGTTGAAGTCCACGCGGACCAGGGCCGTCTTGCCGGCGAGGTCGTGAGCGTCGTCGAGAGTGCGGAAGGTCATTATCGTTTCCCAGTCTCCTCCCTGTCGCGAAGCGATGGGGAGGTGGCGCGGCGCCCTTGCGCCGTGACGGAGGGGTTCTTCATACACGTAGCAAAGAGCCCCTCCGTCTCTCGCTACGCTTCGAGCCACCTCCCCATTCGCTGCGCGAACGGGGAGGAGACGCGCGGTTTCTTACAGGAACTTCGCCATCTGCAGCGCCGTGTCGCTCATGCGGGTCGCGAAGCCCCATTCGTTGTCATACCAGCTCAGCACGCGGGCCAGCTTGCCGTCGACGACCTGGGTCTGGGGCAGGGCGGCGGTGGAGGAAGCGGCGATGTGGTTCAGATCGTGCGAAACCAGCGGGTCGGTCGTGGTGAACAGGACGCCTTGCATCGGACCGTCGGCGGCGGCCTGAAGCGCGGCGTTGATCTCTTCGACCGTCACCTCCCGACCGGCGACGACCTTCAGGTCCACGACCGAGACGTTCGGGGTCGGGACGCGGATCGACGAGCCGTCCAGCTTGCCTTTCAGTTCCGGCAGGACCAGGCCCAGGGCCTTGGCGGCGCCGGTCGAGGTCGGGATCATCGACAGACCGGCGGCGCGGGCGCGGTACAGGTCCTTGTGCATCGTATCCAGCGTCGGCTGGTCGCCGGTGTAGGAGTGGATGGTGGTCATGTAGCCGCGCTCGATGCCGAACAGGTCGTTCAGCACCTTGGCGACGGGCGCCAGGGCGTTGGTGGTGCACGAGCCGTTCGAGACGACGATGTCGTCGGCGGTCAGGGTCTCGTGGTTGACCTTGAAGACGATGGTCTTGTCGGCGCCGTCGGCGGGCGCCGAGACCAGGACGCGCTTGGCCCCCGCCTTCAGGTGGGCGCTGGCCTTGTCCTTGGAGGTGAAGATGCCGGTGCATTCCAGGGCGATGTCCACCTTCAGCTCGGCGTGGGGCAGGTTGGCCGGGTCGCGCTCGGCCGTCACCTTGATCTTGCCCGCGCCGACGTCGATCCAGTCCTCGCCCGACGTCACCGTGCCGGGGAAGCGGCCATGGACCGAATCGTAGCGGAACAGGTGGGCGTTGGTCTCCACCGGACCCAGGTCGTTGATCGCCACCACCTCGATGTCCTTGCGGCCATGCTCGACGATCGAGCGAAGGACGAGACGGCCGATGCGGCCGAAGCCGTTGATGGCGACGCGAACGGTCATGATGGAAGGCTCCTCTGAACGGTAGGTATGGCGCTTATATAGGTTTGGCGTCTCAATGGAGCGGTCGGGCGCGGCTTGCAACCCTGGGCCTGTAACGTGATGTGATG
This sequence comes from Brevundimonas sp., assembly GCF_003248455.1. Lineage (GTDB taxonomy): Bacteria > Pseudomonadota > Alphaproteobacteria > Caulobacterales > Caulobacteraceae > Brevundimonas. The sequence goes on along the minus strand of NZ_QFNM01000004.1, from coordinate 153,915 downwards.
AACCGTTTCAGGTGGTCACATGGCTTCGTCGTGCGAAGGCAAGAAACACCCCTTGCCGCGCGCAATGGAGCGCATTCGGCAAAATTTTTGCGACAGGGGTTGTGCCGGTTCGGGCGGTATGGTTTCTTGCCGTCAGAACAGGGAGCCCTCCGTGGCCACGACGACGCGCGACATGATGAAGGGACGCACCGCCAAGGCGGTCGCAGCCGTTCGCGCGCCGATCAGCCTGGAAGCCCCGATTTTCCTCATTACCCTCGTACTCCTCGGCCTGCTTACGCAAGCGGCGTGGATGCACGCGACCTGACCTAAACGCACTCAGGATCGCCTCGCACCACCCCGCTCCCGAAAGGAAGCGGGGTTTTTCGTGCTTGGCGGTTCGAAAAGAACCGGACCGATGACGCAAGATTCTACCTCAGAACCCAAAAAGCCCAATGCGCGCAGCGCGGCGGTGACGGCCGGCCCGAACCGGGCCGCCGCCCGTTCGTATCTGCGCGCCGCCGGGATGCAGGACGCCGACTTCGACAAGCCGATGATCGGCATCGTCAACACCTGGTCGACCGTCACCCCGTGCAACATGCATCTGGACCGTTTGGCCAAGGACGTGCGGGCGGGCGTCGTCGCGGCGGGCGGCTATCCGGTCGATTTCAACACCATCGTCGTCACCGACGGCATCTCCATGGGCACGGCGGGCATGAAGGCCTCGCTGATTTCCAGAGAGGTCGTCGCCGACTCGATCGAACTGGCCATCGAGGGCCATCAGCTGGACGGGGTGGTCTGCATCGTCGGCTGCGACAAGACGATCCCGGCGGCGGCCATGGCCTTGGCGCGGATGGATATCCCCGGCCTGGTCTATTACGGCGGCACCATCATGCCGGGCGTCTTGCCCGCTCCCGGGGGGACCAGGGAGGTCTCGGTCCAGGAAGTGTTCGAGGCCATCGGCGCCCATGCGGCCGGGGCTCTGGACGATGCGGGCCTGAAGGCGGTCGAGAGCGCGGTCTGCCCCGGCGCCGGCGCCTGCGGCGGCCAGTTCACCGCCAATACGATGGCCATGGCCCTGTCGGTCATGGGGATTTCGCCCATGGGCGCCAACGACGTGCCGGCTGTCGATCCGAACAAGGGCGCCGAAGGCGAACGCTGCGGCCGGATCATCGTCGAGCGCGTCTTCTCCGGCGACACGGCCCGCAAATACATCACCCGCGCCAGCCTGAAGAACGCCGCCGTCGCGGTCTCGGCCTCGGGCGGATCGACCAATGCGGTCATGCACCTGACGGCCATCGCCGCCGAGGCCGGCGTCGATTTCGGCGTCGAGGACTGCCACCAGGCCTGCGTCGAGGCGCCGGTCATCTGCGACCTGAAGCCGGGCGGGCGCTTCCTGGCCTCGCACCTGTTCGCGGCGGGCGGAACGCGCCTGGTCACGCAGCGGATGGCCGAGGCCGGCAAGATCGTGAACACCCCGACCGTCAGCGGCCGCAGCCTGTTCGCCGAGGCGGCCGAGGCGGAAGAGGCACCGGGCCAGGTCGTGGTCGCAAGCTTCGATGCGCCGGTCATGGAACGCGGCAGCTACGCCGTCATCTATGGCGACGTCGCGCCCGAAGGCGCGGTCATCAAGCTGACCGGGCACAAGGTCGATGTGTTCGAAGGTCCGGCCTGCGTCTTCGACTCGGAAGAAGACGCCTTCCACGCCGTCCAGGACGGTTCGGTCGGCGAGGGCGATGTCATCATCATCCGCTACGAAGGCCCCAAGGGCGGCCCCGGCATGCGCGAGATGCTGCAGGTCACGGCGGCCCTGAAGGGGCGCAAGATCGACAACGTCGCCCTGATCACCGACGGCCGGTTCTCGGGCGCCAGCTATGGTTTCGTCGCCGGCCACGTCTCGCCGGAAGCCGCCGTCGGCGGCCCGATCGCACTCATTCGCGATGGTGATCGCATCACCATCGACGTCACCAACCGCCGGATCGACGTCGATGTCGATCTGGCGACGCGCCGGGCGGGCTTTACGCCCCACGTGGTCCGCCCGGCGCGAGGCGTCTTCGCCAAATACCGCGCCTCTGTCGCCTCGGCCGCCCAGGGCGCCGTCACCATTCCCAACCCGCCGCCGGTGCAAGTTCCGGCATCTCACAAATCCGCCGCCGCCCAGGACGCCTGACCCATGGCCATCACCATCTACACCAACGAAGACATCCGCCCCGGCGCCATCGCCGGCCAGCGCATCGCCATCATCGGCTATGGCTCGCAAGGCCGCGCCCACGCCCAGAACCTGAAGGACAGCGGCCATGACGTGGTCGCCGGCGTCCGCCACGGGGGCACGGGCTGGAAACACGCCACCGAGGACGGCGTCCCGACCGCCGAGCCCGCCGAGGCGGTCAAGGGCGCCGACATCATCGCCATCCTGACGCCCGACATGGTCCAGGATCAGGTCTATCGCGACATCATCGAGCCGAACGCCAAGGAGGGCTCGGCCCTGCTGTTCGCCCACGGCTTCTCGATCATCTACGAGCGCATCACCCCGCGCGCCGACATGGATGTGATCCTGGTGGCGCCCAAGGGACCGGGCGATCTGGTCCGTCGCGAGTTCCAGCGCGGCCGCGGCGTGCCCAGCCTGTTCGCCGTCGAGAAGGACGTCACCGGCAAGGCGCGCGACCGGGCCATGGGTTACGCCAAGGGCAACGGCGGCGCGACCGGCGGCCTGCTGGAAACCACCTTCCGCGAAGAGACCGAGACCGATCTGTTCGGCGAACAGGCGGTCCTGTGCGGCGGCGCCAAGGAACTGGTCATCCAGGGCTTCAACACCTTGGTCGAGGCCGGATACCAGCCGGAGATCGCCTATTTCGAATGCCTGCACGAGCTGAAGCTGATCGTGGACCTGTTCTACGAAGGCGGCATCTCCAAGATGCACCAATTCATCTCGGAAACGGCCAAATACGGCGCCGTGGCCAGCGGTCCGCGCGTCGTCAACGCAGAGACCAAGGCCCGGATGAAGACCATCCTGGACGAGATCCAGGACGGAACCTTCGCCCGCAACTGGATCGCCGAGAACGAGGCCGGCAAGCCGCAGTACGAAGCCTGGCTGAAGGCGGACCGCGAAAGCCAGATCGAACAGGTCGGCGCCCGTCTGCGCGAGCGGATGGCCTGGCTGAACGCGCCGAAAGCCGAAGCGGCCTGATCGCCGCCTGAACGACCGGATGACCCTGATGACCGCCGCCGCCTTCAAACCCTCAGCCGAGGCCGTCCCCCAGTCCGGGGCGCGCCTGCTGGTCTCCACCCTGGAGCGGCTGGGGGTGGAGGTGGTGTTCGGCTATCCGGGCGGCGCCATCATGCCGGTCTATGACGCCCTGGCCGGATCGAAGCTGAAGCACATCCTGGTCCGCCACGAACAGGGCGCCGCCTTTTCGGCCGACGCCTATGCGAGAAAGAGCGGCAAGGTCGGGGTGTGCATGGCCACATCGGGACCCGGCGCCACCAACCTGGTCACGGGCATCGCCAATGCGATGATGGATTCCGTGCCGATGGTCTGCATCACCGGCAATGTCGCCCAGGGGCTGATGGGGACCGACGCCTTCCAGGAAATCGACATCCTGGGCGTCACCCTGCCGATCGTGAAACATTCGATCCTGGTCCGTTCGGCCGCCGAGGTCCCGGCCGCGATCGAGGAGGCGTTTCATATCGCCCGGTCGGGCCGCCCCGGTCCGGTCCTGGTCGACCTGCCCAAGGACGTCCAGTTCGAGACGACGGGCGAGGACTATGGCTTTTCCATTCCCAACGAGACGCCGCGCGTCGATCACGACGCCATCGCCGCCACCGAGGCCGCGATCCGTTCGGCCAGGAAGCCGCTGGTCTATATCGGCGGCGGAGTGAAGATCGGCGGCGCGACCGAGGCCCTGCGCGCCTTCGTCGAGACGACCGGCATCCCCCAGGTCTCGACCCTGAACGCCCTGGGCACGATCCCGACCGACGCCGCCGGAATGCTGGGGATGCTGGGAATGCACGGCAGCCGCGCGGCGAACCATGCGGTGCAGGACAGCGACCTGCTGATCGTCGTCGGCGCCCGGTTCGACGACCGCGCGACCGGCAAGCTGGCCGAGTTCGCGCCGAACGCCCGCATCGTCCATTTCGACATCGACGCCTCGGAAGTCGGCAAGCTGCGCAGCGCCAATGTCGCCGTCGTCGGCGAATTGAAGGAAGGTGTCGAGGCCCTGACGCAGCGGATGCGCGCGGGCGCGGCGCTGGACATCCAGGCCTGGGCCGACGACTGCGCCCGCGGGGCCAAGGACGGGGCGCACCGCTATGACGCGCCGGGCGAGGGGGTCTATGCGCCCGCCCTGCTGAAGGAAATCTCGGAAGCCGCGGGCGACGATTTCGTGGCCGCCTGCGACGTGGGCCAGCACCAGATGTGGGCGGCCATGCACTGCCGCTTCGCCAAGCCCGAGGCGCACATCACCTCGGGCGGGCTGGGGGCCATGGGCTTCGGCCTGCCCGCCGGCATCGGGGCCAAGCTGGCCGATCCGTCCGCGACGGTCGTGACCATCGCCGGCGACGGCGGCTTCATGATGAACATCCAGGAGCTGGCGACGCTGAAGCGTTACGGCATCCCGCTGAAGATCGTGCTGATCGACAACTCCAGCCTGGGCCTGGTGCGCCAGTGGCAGGAGCTGTTCTTCGCCGAGAACTATTCCGAGATCGACCTGTCCGACAATCCGGATTTCGTGAAGGTCGCCGAGGCCTTCGGCGTCGAAGCCTTCCGCATCGACCGCCGCGATCAGGTGTCGGACGGCGTGCGGCGCCTGCTGGCCGCCGACGGCCCCTGCCTGGCCCATGTGGTCATCGACCCCCGAGACAATGTCTGGCCGCTGGTTCCGCCGGGCAAGAGCAATGCTGAAATGATGGAGGGCTCCTGAGATGAGCGACACGATCCACATCCAGATCGACCGTGCGGACGGTTCGCTTCAGCGGCTCATCGGCCTGGTGGAGCGCCGGGGCTTCCACATCGACGGCATCAACATGGCCGATGAAGGCGCCTTGCGCCGCATCGCCCTGACCGTGCGCGGCCGCGACGCCGGACGCTGCGTGGACAATCTGGGTCGCCAGATCGACCGGCTGTTCGGCATGCGCCGCATCTCAAACGACATTATTCAATCCGAGGCCGCGTGATGGGCTCCGACGTACGAGTATCCGGCGGGTCGCGAACCGAACAGATCGCGGCCGATCCGAACCGCGTCATCGTCTTCGACACGACGATGCGGGATGGAGAGCAGGCGCCGGGCTTTTCCATGTCCGCCCAGGCCAAGGTCAAGATGGCCCAGGTCCTGCGGGATCTGGGCGTCGACGTCATCGAGGCCGGTTTCGCCGCCGCCTCGCCCGGCGACGAGGACTGCATCCGTCGCGTGACCAGCGAAGTCGAGGGACCGATCTTCTGCTCTCTGTCGCGCGCCAATGAAAAGGACATCGACGCCAGCTTCCGCGCCCTGCAACCCGCGCCCAGGGCCAATCGCCGTTGCCACGTCTTTCTGGCCACCAGCCCGATCCACCGGGCGGCCAAGCTGAAGATGTCGACCAACGAGGTTCTGTCGACGGCTGTCCGGTCGGTGGAATATGCGCGCACCCTGTTCGACGACGTCGAATTCTCGGCCGAGGACGCCTTCCGCACCGAGCCCGAGTTCCTGGCCGATGTGCTGGAGGCCGCCGCCGACGCCGGGGCGCGGACCCTGAACGTACCCGACACCGTCGGCTATGCGACGCCGCAAGAGGTGCGCGAGCGGTTCGCCTATCTGGCCGCCCGCATCAAGGCGCGGCATCCGCAGGTGATCTTCTCGGCTCATTGCCACGACGACCTGGGCATGGCGGTCGCCAACTCCCTGGCCGCCGTAGAAGGTGGGGCGCGCCAGGTCGAGGGCGCGATCAACGGCATCGGCGAACGGGCCGGCAACGCCTCGATCGAGGAGGTGATCATGGCCCTGAAGGTGCGCGAGGACCGCTATGGCGTCACGACCGGCGCCGACAGCCGTCATCTGGTGCGCGCCTCAAAGATCCTGTGCGAGATCACCGAGACGGTCATCGCCCGCAACAAGTCGGTGGTCGGCGTCAACGCTTTCGCCCACGAGGCCGGCATCCACCAGCACGGCATGCTGGCTGACAGCCGCACCTATGAGATCATGCGGCCTCAGGACGTGGGCTTCGAGGGCAGCTGGTTCGTCCTGGGCAAGCATTCGGGCCGTCACGCCATCGCCAAGCGCGCCGAGACCCTCGGCCGTCCCATCGAGGGCGAGCGTCTGGCCGCCGTGGTCGCGAGCTTCAAACAGCGCGCCGACCAGATCGGCGAGATCAACGACGCCGAACTGATCGCGATCATCGACCGTGTCGACGGCGTGTCCGAGGTCGTGGTCCAATATGCCTGATCCCAAGACCCTGTTCGACAAGGTCTGGGACGCGCACGTCGTCAGGGCCGAAACGGCCGAGACGCCGGGGGTGCTGTATGTCGACCTGCATCTGGTGCACGAAGTCACCAGCCCCCAGGCCTTCAGCGAGATAGAGGCGCGGGGCCTGAAGGTCCGCCGCCCCGACCGGACCTATGCGACTTTGGACCATTCGACCCCGACCCTGCCGGCGGGGCTGAACGGCCTGAAACCCTATGTCACCGCCCAGGCCGAGGCCCAGGTCCATACGCTGGAGCGCAACTGCGCCGCCCACGGCGTGCCCCTGGCGGGCTGGGGGTCCGAGGACCGGGGGGTCGTCCATGTGATGGGGCCTGAACTGGGCCTGACCCAGCCGGGCATGACGGTGGTCTGCGGCGACAGCCACACCGCGACCCACGGCGCGTTCGGCGCGCTGGCTTTCGGCATCGGCACCTCGGAAGTCGGCCATGTGCTGGCGACCCAGTGCCTGTTGCAACGCAGGGCCAAGGCCATGCGGGTGACGGTGACGGGCGAACTACAGCCGGGCGTGTCGGGCAAGGACGTCGCCCTGGCCGTCATCGCCGCCATCGGTTTCGGCGGCGGCACCGGCTATGTCATCGAATACGCCGGCGAGGCCGTGCGCTCGCTGGATATGGAAGGGCGGATGACCCTGTGCAACATGTCCATCGAGGCCGGAGCCCGCGCGGGCATGATCGCGCCGGACCGGACGACCATCGACTGGCTACGCGGCCGCAAGCACGTCCCCGCCGACTATGAGGCGGCGGCGGCCGAATGGCTGAAACTGGCCACCGATCCGGGCGCGGTCTTCGACAAGGAAGTGGTGATCGACGGCGCCGCCATCCGGCCGATGGCGACCTGGGGCACGACCCCGGACGCCGGGGCGCCCATCGGCTCGCCGGTCCCACAGCCGCAGTCGGACAGCGACCGCAAGGCCATCGCCTATATGGGTTTCACGGCGGGCGAGGCGACGACCAGTCAGCCGGTGGACGTGGTCTTCATCGGCTCCTGCACCAATGGCCGTCTGCCCGATCTGCGCGCCGCCGCCGAGGTGCTGCGCGGCCGCAAGGTCAAGCCGGGTCTGCGGATGCTGGTGGTGCCGGGCTCCGAAGCCGTGCGGCGCGACGCCGAGGCGGAAGGCCTGGACCAGGTCTTTATCGCCGCCGGGGCCGAATGGCGCATCCCCGGTTGTTCGATGTGCATCGCCATGAACGGCGATTTCGTCGCGCCGGGACAGTTGGCCGTCTCGACCTCCAACCGCAATTTCGAAGGGCGCCAGGGCAAGGACGCCCGCACCATCCTGGCCAGCCCGGCTACGGCGGCGGCGACGGCGGTGGCCGGGGTGCTGACCGATCCGCGCGTCTATCTGCAGGAGGCGGCGAATGCGTGACTTCACCCCCTTCCGCTCATCCCCGCGAAAGCGGAGACCCAGTGCTTTCGTAAGGCACGCTGTGAGGAATGACCGTCGCAATGTGAGTGGCAAGAGCTATCGCCCACAGAACTGGGTCCCCGCTTTCGCGGGGATGAGCGGAGTTTCTCATGCCTGAGCCGTTCACCACCCTGACCTCGAAGACGGTCACGCTGAGCCAGGCCAATATCGACACCGACCAGATCATCCCCGCGCGGTTCCTGACGACGACGACGCGCGAAGGTCTGGGCAAGGCCGCCTTCTATGACTGGCGTTACGAGGACGATGGATCGGAGAAGCCCGAGGCCGTCCTGAATCGGATCGACCCGGCGGAGCACCGCATCCTGCTGGCCGGCCGGAACTTCGCCTGCGGTTCGTCGCGCGAGCATGCCCCCTGGGCCTTGCTGGACTATGGCTTCCGGGCGGTGATCTCCACCGAGATCGCTGACATTTTTACATCGAACGCGCTGAAAAACGGCCTTCTGCCCATCGTCGTCAGCCAGGCCGTGTGGGACGATCTGGCGTCGCAGCCGGATCAGCCGGTCACGATCGACCTTCAAGCCAACCAGATCCAGCGGGGCAATGCCGAGCCCGTGCCGTTCGGGGTCGAATCCTTCGCCCGCCAATGCCTGCTGGACGGGGTGGACACCCTGGGCTGGCTGCAATCAAACATGCCCGAGATCGAAGCCTACGAGCGATCGAGAGAGACCGTAAGATGACCACCGCCGCCGAGACCTACACCATCGTCCTGCTGCCCGGGGACGGCGTCGGGCCCGAGGTGACGCGCGCCGCACGCGACGTCCTGTCCGTGATCGGCGACTTCTACGGCCATCATTTCGTTTTCAGCGAGCATCTGATCGGCGGCGCCGCCATCGACGCCACGGGTGAGGCCCTGCCGCAGGAAACGCAGGACGCCTGCGTCGCCGCCGATGCGGTTCTGCTGGGTGCGGTCGGCGGACCCAAGTGGGACGGCGGCAAGGTTCGGCCCGAACAGGGGCTGCTGGCCATCCGCAAGCTGATGGGCCTGTTCGCCAATCTGCGTCCCCTGCAGGTCTCGCCGGTCCTGGCCCACCGCTCGCCTCTGAAGAAGGAGATCGTCGAGGGGGTCGACCTGATCGTCTTCCGCGAACTGACCGGCGGGGTCTATTTCGGCAAGAAGACGCGCGACGAGAAGGGCGCGACCGACCTGTGCGAATATACGGTGGTCGAAATCGAGCGCGTCGCCCGCGCCGCCTTCCAGACCGCGCGCCAGCGTCGCGGCAAGGTGACGTCGGTGGACAAGGCCAACGTCATGGAGACCAGCCGTCTGTGGCGCGAGGTCGTCAGCCGCATCCACGCCGAGGAGTTCCCCGACATCGAGCTGGAACACGCCCTGGTCGATTCCATGGCCATGCACCTGATCAGAAAGCCCCGCGAATACGACGTCATCCTGACCGAGAACATGTTCGGCGACATCCTGTCGGACGAGATTTCGGTGCTGGGCGGCTCCATCGGCCTATTGCCGTCGGCCTCGCTGGGCGCGGAAGGTCCGGGCCTGTTCGAGCCGATCCACGGCTCGGCGCCCGACATCGCCGGGCAGGATCTGGCCAATCCGGTCGGCGCCATCCTGTCGGCGGCCCTGCTGTTGCGTCACAGCCTGAAGCTGGAAGACGAAGCCGACTCCGTCGAGGCCGCCGTCGCCGCCGTTCTGGCCGCGGGAGCCGTGACCGCCGATCTGGGCGGCGAACTGGGCACGCGCGCCGCCACCGAGGCCGTGATCGACGCCATTCGGGCCATCCACTGGGCGGCGGCGCACCGGGTGCAGATGCACTGGGCGTAATCGGCGACGGCAGGGCGCGAAAATCCTTTCGTCAACCTTGGCTGTAACGGCATAGCGACTGCTTGCTAAGGGCGCATAATCGAAAGATTTTGCGGCCTTAACTTTTTATGACCGTACCGTTGCAAGAAAGTTGCGCTGTTCGCCGCCAATCCCCTTGCGCACGACGCAAATGCGGTAAAACCTTCGCAACTGCGAGATTGCATAGGGGGTACTATTTCATGTCGCAGATCGAAAAACGACTTATCGGGGCCGCCGGCCTCGTCCTTCCCACGCTTTGTCTGATGGCCGCCGGATCTGCCCACGCACAGGCCGCCGCGCCGGCCCTTCTGGGCCACCAAGCGGCCCTGGAACTGGATAGCGCTGGCGCATCCTGGCTTGGCACCTCCACCGCCCTGGTCCTGCTGATGACCCTTCCCGGTCTGGCGCTGTTCTACGGCGGCATGGTGCGCAAGAAGAACGTCATCGCCACCATCACCCAATCGGTCGGCGTCTTCGCCGTGGTGTCGCTGGTGTGGTTCATCGCCGGCTACAGCCTGGCGTTCGGCGCCAATGGCAACGCAGGGCTCCAGCCCTTCATCGGCAGCCTGGACATGCTGTTCCTGAACGGCGTGTCGCTACAGACCGCCAACGCGCTGCTGCCGGGGATCCCCGAGTTTTTGTTCATCTCGTTCCAGATGACCTTCGCCATCATCACCCCGGCGCTGGTGACGGGCGCCTTCGCCGAGCGGATGAAATATTCCGCGCTTCTGCTGTTCACCGCCCTGTGGTCGCTGCTGGTCTATGCGCCGATCTGCCATTGGGTCTGGGGCGGCGGCTTCCTGGGCTCGGCAGGCGTGCTGGACTTCGCCGGCGGCGCGGTCGTTCACGTCAACTCGGGGGTCGCGGGTCTGGTCTGCGCCATCGTTCTCGGCCGTCGCAAGGGGTATGGCGTCGAGCCGATCCTGGCGCACAATCCGGTCCTGACCATGATCGGCGCCAGCCTGCTGCTGGTCGGCTGGATCGGCTTCAACGCCGGTTCGGCGGGCGCGGCCAACGACCTGATGGGCGTGGCCCTGCTGAACACCCTGCTGGCCGCCGCCGCCGCCGCCCTGACCTGGAAGATCGTCGAATATATCGAGAAGAAGAAGGTCTCGCTGATCGGCATGTTGTCGGGCGTGGTCGCCGGTCTGGTCGCCATCACCCCGGCGGCCGGTTTCGTCGATCCGAAGGGCGCTGTGATCATCGGCCTGATCGCCGGGCCGGTCTGCTACGCCTCGTCGGTGTGGATCAAGAAGCTGCTGCGCTATGACGACAGCCTGGACGCCTTCGGCATCCACGGCGCGGGCGGCCTGATCGGCGCCCTGCTGACCGGCGTGTTCGCCTCCACCGCGATCAACAGCCTGTCGGAAGGCGCCAACATCGGCGCCCAGGCCCTGGGGCTGCTCTGGACCATCGTCTACAGCGCCATCGGCACCCTGATCATCCTGTTCGTCTGCAAGTTCACCACGGGCTTGCGCGTGAGCGAGGCGGAGGAAACGGCCGGCCTGGACACTTCGCTGCACGGCGAAGCGTTGGAGCCCTGATCCGGCGGCCGGGCGCGGCTTCTACCCCGCGCCCGGTCTTAACTGCGGTTCGAAAAATCAAAAACAAGGGGATACAGATATGACCAAGAGCCTGTTTCGTGCGGCCGCCGCCGCAACCGTCGCCGCCGCCCTGATCGGTCTGTCGACGCCCGCCTCCGCCCAAAGCGACGTGCAGGTCGCCTGGAACGTGGGCGTCGTCAGCGACTATGTCTTCCGCGGCTTCAGCCAGACGGGCGAGGATCCGGCGATCCAGGGCGGAGTCGACCTGACTTCGGGCGCCTTCTACGCCGGCGCCTGGGCCTCGAACGTCGATTTCGGCGACGACACCGACGCGGAGATCGATGTCTATGGCGGCTATCGCACCGAGGCGGGCGGCTTCGCGCTCGACTTCGGCGTGATCGGCTACCTGTACGCCGGAGAGCCGGACGGCGCCGACTATAACTACGCCGAGTTCAAGGCTGCGGCGTCGCGCGCCGTAGGTCCCGCCACATTCGGCGCGGCCGTCTATTACTCGCCCGACTTCTTCGGCGTCGATGACGAAGCGACCTATGCCGAGATCAACGCCGCCTTTAGCCCGGCTGACAAGTGGACCATCTCGGGCGCCGTCGGCAAGCAGTGGCTTAATGTGACCGACGACTACACCACCTGGAACGCCGGCGTGGGCTATGCCCTCACCGACAAGATCGGGGTGGATGTCCGCTATTACGACACCGACGTCGATGGCGTGCCCGGCGCGGAAGACCGGGTCGTTGGCGCGATCAAGCTCGCCTTCTGATCCCAACCGACTTAGAAGAGAAAGGCCCCGGAGCGATCTCCGGGGCCTTTTTCATTCAGCGAGCGTAACGGTCGTGGACCGGATCGTAGCTGTCCCAGACCTTGCCGTCGGCCAGCGATCGCAGCAGCTTCAGATATTCCGCGTGGGTCCAGGCCAGGGGCGTGGCCGAATCCGTGTTCTGTCCCAGGGCGTAGTCCTTGGCCGTCGGATTTCCGACCCCGTCCCAGACCTGTTCGGCCAGCATCAGTCCGCCGTTTGCGAACCGCTCCATGCCGCGCACATAGGTCTGGCGGATGGCGGCGATGTCGGCGGCCGAGGGCGCGCCGTTCACGCTGGCGCGGGCCAGTTCGTAATGGCCGCGTTCGCCGGTGAAGAAGGGCCAGACCCGGCCGCGCTGACCGGGGCTCATCTCGCCGCCGACGCCGTAGTTGGCGCCCGTCAGATGATCCTCGCCATAGCCGTCGACGCCGTAGCGGCGCCAGCCCGGCGTCTTGTCGCCCTCGGGACCGAAGTCGTAACGGACGCGGTACAGCGGCTCCAGCGACTGATCGTCATAGACGGGCAGGGTGGACAGGATGCGCGGATCGTCGGCCTTGCGCACCCCATAACGCACCAGTTCCAGGAAGCCGCCGTCCACGACGCGGTCTTCGGCCGGAGCGATCTGGCCGTTGGCGGCGCCGATCGGGGCCTTGTCGTTCGGGTTCTCGTTCTGGGTGATGCGAATGTAGTAGCGGCCGTCGCCGAAGTCGCCGTTGGTGGTGAACATCCGGTCTTCGATCTTGGACGCATAGCTGTCGGCCGCAGCCTGATAACGGCTCGCTCCGGCTTCGTCGCCCGAGGCGCGGGCCATCTCTGCGGCGACGGTCAGGCCCGCGACCACGGCGGCGGTCGATGACGGCGAGTAGCCCTGCTGCTCCTCCCAGCGCTCCTGCTGGGTGAAGGGCGGCTTGATCTCGGCGTCGTTCCACAACAGGCCGATCTTGCCGCCGTCGACCAGGAAGTCGGCCGCCGGCTTCAGCATGGCGTTGTAGCGTTCGGTCATCTGGGCGTCGGACAGCCAGCCCATCTTCCACAGACGATAGCCCAGCATGATCGGCATGGCCGTCTGGTCCAACTGGACCGCGACCCATTCCAGTTCGCCGTCCACATGGGTCTTCTGCAGGAACCAGCCGCCGACGCCGGTGTTGCCTGGCGTGTTCGGCCCCACCTGGACCTGGGGCAGATAGTTGAAGGCCGCCAGCGGCGTCTCCTTGTCGCCCAGCGCCGCCAGGGCCATGGCCACCTGATAGAAGTCGCGCGGCCAGACGGCCTTGTAGCCGGTCGAGGATTTGGAGGCGTCCACCGTGTCGCCCCACGGGTTGGACAGCGAGGCGATCAGGGCGCCCGCGTGGGTGCGGTCTTCCTGCACCTTCAGCATCAGGGCCGAGGCGTAGGCCAGCTTGCCGCCGTCGGTCGCCTGTTCGGCGATGCGCGGCAGTTCGGTCAGCGAGGCCAGATAGTCGCGCCAGCCGATCCGGTCGCCCTCGCCGACGAACCGCGCCAGGACTTCGTCCAGGCCGGTGGAGAACGACCCGTCAGCCGCCGTGCGCGCCTCGGCCTCGCTGCGACCGAAGCCGATGACATAGTCGCGCTGCACGCTCTCACCCTGCCGCAGGGTCGGCAGGGCGCCGGTCATCAGGGTGTTGCCCGCCGTGTCGCCGGTCGAGGCGTAGGTCCAGTCCAGCCTGCCGTCCTTCAGATCGGTCAGGCCGTCCGAAGCGCCGACGAAGCCGACGCTGGCCTTTTCGAACGGCTGGCTGGGCTTCAGGACCAGATGGGCGGCGCCCTCCCAGGCGTGGAAGCCGTCGCGCGCGACTTCGCCCCGGTCATCGACGCCGGTGTTGGCGATGTGCGGCTCCAGCAGCAGGTAGGGCGTCACCCGGCCGCTCAGGGCCGTGATGCGTACGCGCAGGACCAGCGCGTCGCGGTCCGGGTCGCTGTAGATGCGCTTGACGATCTCGTAGCGGCCGGACGTGTCGCGGGTGGTGATCTGATAGGCCGGCGCCATCGGCCGGCCCTGGTCGTCCACGTCGATGTATTCCGTCTTGGCGGTGGTGTCGTCGCCTTCCAGCGACAGGCCGTCGGACGTGACCAGGCCGAAGCGCAGGGCCTTGATCTGGGCCTCGTGGATCAGGCCGTACATGGTCTCGGTCAGGACGCCGTCGGCGATGGAATACCAGACCTTGGACACCGCGCCCGTGGGGCCGCCGTCGCGATACTGGCCGTCCACATAGGCTTCGTAGGATGAGCCGGCGCCGGTCTTGGCCGCGCTGGACCAGACAGGCGGCGCGCCGGGCGCGCCGGGGGCGACGCCCGACTGGGCCGAGGCGGCGGAGGCGAGGGCCAGGCCTGCGGCGCCGGCCAGGCAGAAGGTCTTGAGTTTACGCATCGAGAAACCTCACGGGTTGCGCGTGGGGGAGGGGATAGGTTCGCGCACCAGAAGCGCGCTGACGGCGGCCAGCACGAAGGAGACGGCGCCCAGGACCAGGGCCCAGACGGCCTGGCCGTCGAACAGGGTCTTCAGGATCAGGCCCAGGACGGTGGCGGCCAGCAACTGGGGCACGACGATGAAAATGTTGAAGACGCCCATATAGACGCCCATCTTCCGGTCCGGCACCGCCGCCGACAGGATGGCGTAGGGCATGGAGACGATGGACGCCCAGGCGAAGCCGACACCGATCGTCGGCAGCCACAAGAAGCCCGGCTCGCGAATGGCGAAGACGCCGAACAGGCCCGCCGCGCCGAGCAGCAGCATCAGGGCATGGGTCGCCTTTCGCCCGATCCGCCTGGCGATCACGGGCAGGGTGAAGGCGGCCAGGGCGGCGACGCCGTTATAGACGCCGAACAGAACCCCCACCCAGTCCGCGCCCGCCGCATAGGCGGCCGAGGTCGTGTCGGTCGCCCCGTAATGGACGCGGGTCACGGCGGCGGTGGTGTAGATCCACATGGCGAACAGGGCGAACCAGCTGAAGAACTGCACCACCGCCAGGCCGCGCATGGTGGCGGGCATGCGGAAGATGTCGTTCAGGATCTCGGTCGCGGCGTTGACCATGCCGCGCCGCTGCATCATGCCGACCGCGATCTGCAACAGGCCGAAACCGGCCAGGAAACCGCCCAGGATCAGCAACTCCTTCTCAAGGTTCAGAAGCGTGATCAGGCCCAGGGCCAGCAGGCCGACGACGCCGCAGGCAAGGCCCGAGCCCAGCCAGCCCTGAACCGATCGGGCGGGCGGTTCGGGCGTGTCGTCGGCGACCACGGCGCCGGTCTTGGCGCGTTCGAAGGCGGCGATCTGTTCGGGGCTGTATTCCTTGGTGCTCAGCACGGTCCACAGCACGGCCGAGAACAGGCCGGCGGCGCCGACATAGAAGGCGATCTTGACCGACAGGGGCACGACGCCGGCCTCGGCCGTCGAGACCACGCCGAAGACGTTGGACAGCAGCCAGGGCAGGACCGAGGCGAAGACCGCCCCCGCCCCGATGAAGAAACTCTGCATCGCATAGCCGGCGGTGCGCCTCCATGGTGATGTTGATCGAGGCGTCCATGATCCACAGCATGGCCGCGGCGAACCACAGGCTGGGGCTGTTGGGCATGGCGATCAGGGCCAGGGTGGTCGCGATCGCCCCGACCAGGAAATAGGGACGGCGGCGGCCGAAGCGGGTCCAGGTCCGGTCGCTGAAATGGCCGATGATCGGCTGGACCAACAGGCCGGTCAGCGGCGCGGCGATCCACAGGATGGCCAGCGCATCGACCTCGGCGCCCAGGGTCTGGAAGATGCGGCTGGTGTTGGCGTTCTGCAGGCCGAAGCCGATCTGGATGCCGAAGAAGCCGACGCACATGTTCCAGATCGCCAGGCCGGACAGGCGCGGGCGGCGGGCGAGGAGGGTCATGCGATCCTCCCTCGGGACAAGCCTGAGGATGACGAAAGGGGGGTGTTGCTCGTAAGAGAATTCGACGACGGATTCAGGTGTGATTTCGACGACAGGGAATACGGCTGAGTAGTCATCGTCACCGCCGCGCCCTTCCGACCGGCACGAAGCGGATGGCCTGGCCGCCGCCGGGCGCCAGCGCCAGGGTCAGGGTGTCGGCCGCAGAGACTTCGCGCTGTTCGATGACGATGTCCTCGCGCCTGCCTTTGTAGTCGGCGTCCGGGCCGTCACGGTAGATTTCTGCACGGTAGCGGCGGCCGGCGTCCAGGAAGTCCAGGTCGGCGGTCAGGACGCGCGGGTTCTCGTCGGTGACGGCGCCCAGGGCCCAGATGTCCGATCCGCGTTCCTTGCGGGCGATCACGACGTAGTCGCCCAGTTCGGCGGCGAGGGTGCGGCTCTCTTCCCAGTCGACCGGCACGTCCTTGATGAACTGGAACGGGCCGGGATTGGCTTCGTAGTTGACCAGAAGATCGGCGGCCATCTGGATCGGCGAATAGATGACGACGTAATAGGCCAGTTGCTTGGCCCAGGTCGTCTGAACGCCCTGCGGGCTGCGCGTCTCCATGCCGAAGATGCCGGGCGTATAGTCCATCGGCCCGGCCAGCAGACGGGTGAAGACCAGGTTCGGCACGTGCTCGGGCGGGTTCGACGGATTGCCCCAGGCCGAATACTCCATGCCGCGCTGGCCCTCGCGGCCGATGATGTTCGGATAGGTGCGGCGCAGGCCCGTGTCCTTGAACGGCTCGTGGGCGTTGATCGCCACCTTGTGGCGGGCGCCGGTCTCGACGACTTTCATGTGATGCCGGGCCATCGCCTGGCTCTCGTGCCAGGCCATGACCATCCGGCCGTCCGGCCCGGCCACGCGCGCGCCGCCTGCATCGGCGACATAGCCGGTCTTGACCGAATGGACGCCCAGCCGCTCATACAGGGCCATGGCCGGTTCCAGCTGCTGTTCGTAGTGGAAGGCGTTGCCGCCGGTCTCGTGGTGGCCGATCAACTGCACCCCCTTCGACCGGGCGTGGGCGCAGACCGCCTCGATGTCGAAGTCGGGATAGGCCTCGGTGAAGCTGAAGTCGGAGCCATTGGCGAACCACTGGCCGTCCCAGCCCTTGTTCCAGCCCTCGACCAGCACGCCGCCAAAGCCGTGCTTGGCGGCGAAGTCGATGTGCTTGATCGTGTTTTCGGTGGTGGCGCCGTGCTTGGGGCCCGAGCCCCAGGTCTTCAGCTCCAGGTGCATCTCCCACCAGACGCCGACGTATTTCATCGGCTTGAACCAGCTGACGTCGCCCAGCTTGTTCGGCTCGTTCAGATTCAGGATCAAGCTGGAATCGATCAGACCCGCGCCGGTGTCGGCGATCTGCAGCGTGCGCCACGGCGTGTTGAACGGGGCCTGGCGCACCACCGCCGCATTGGTCAGGCCGGGCGTCAGTTGGGCGCGGAAGCTGGTGCCCTCGGACCGACGCAGGTTCATGCCGGCGTAGTCGATGCAGGCCGCCTCGTGGATCGAGACGTGCAGGCCGGATCGGCCCTTGACCGTCATCGGCGTCTGGGCGCTGCCGACCGCGTCGATGGGGGTGCGGTGGTAGAGATATTCCTCGCGGTTCCATTCCCAGGCGGGGCACCACAGGGCCTCGCCGTTTTCCGCCAGGTTGAACTCGGTCAGTTCCGAGCCGATGCGCACGGTCGTCAAGGCGGGCTGGTCCGGGAACTCGTAGCGGAAGCCCAGGCCGTCGTCGTACAGGCGGAACACCACGTCCACGCGGCGTTGCAGGCCGGCGGTCTCGGCGTAGGCGACACGCCATTCGTTATAGTGGTTGCGGATGAAGCGGCGCTCGCCCCACGGCTGTTCCCAGGTGTCGTCGACCGTCACCGGCTGGCTGGCGACGATCGCCAGGCCGCGCTCGATGGCGGGGGCGTCGGTCAGCAGAAAGCCCAGCTTGGACGGCGCCACCACGACCCGGCCCTGACGCAGGACCGAATACATCGGCCGGCCGTCGTTGTCGGCGAAGGCCTCGACCGTCAGCACCCCGCCCGGCGACGATGCGCGGGCATGGGCGGATGTGGTCTGGGCGCGAACGCCCGTGGCGCCGAAGGCCAGGATGGAAACGCCGCCGAGGGCCAGGAAGGATCTGCGCTGCATCATGGGAACTCCGTCACGCCGCCTCTTGCCAACCGCCGCGAACGGTGGCTGAAATATTTGCAGAAAATTTTGCAGCGTCGCCATGCTGCCCCGAGGATCCGCGACCTTGAGCCGCAAGACCACCCGTCTGGAAGACATCGCCCGCCTGGCCGGCGTGTCCATCGCCACCGCCTCGCGCGCGCTGAACGACAGCCCCGCGGTCAACGACCGCACCAAACAGACGATCTGGAAACTGGCCAAGGAGCACGACTATCCGTTCCGGCGCCATATGCCGGCCGGACCCATCGGCGCCCAGGGCACCATCGCCCTGGTCGTGCCGCGCCCGCAGGGCCGGGAAGGACGCCTCAGCGACCCCTTCTTCCTGGAGCTTCTGGCGGGGGTGGGGGAGGCGGCGCGCGAACGCGGCTGCGACTTGCTGATGAGCCACATCTCGCCCGCCAACTACGACGAGCTGTCGGCGGCGCTGAACACCAGCCGGGCGGACGGGGTGATCTTCCTGGGTCAGTCCAGCCTGCATTCGGCCTTCAACCGGCTGGTGGACGCCGATCACCGCTTCGTCGTCTGGGGCGCCGAACTGCCGGACCAGGACTATTGCTCCATCGGTTCGGACAATATTTCGGGCGGGCGCCGCGCGACCCTGCATCTGGCCCGGCTGGGGCGAAAGCGCATCGTCTTCCTGGGCGACCTGGACCCGCCCGAGGCGATGCAGCGGCATCGCGGCTATCTGGACGCCCTGAACCAGAGCGGGCTGGAGGCGGACGCCGAACGGATCGTGCCCGCCCATTTCGAGGTCGAATCGGCCGAGGCCGCCGTGGACGCCCTGATCCGGCGCGGCGTCGCCTTCGACGGGGTGGTGGCGGCGTCCGACCAGATCGCGCTTGGGGCCGTGCGAGCGTTGCTGCACGCCGGGATCGAGGTGCCGGGCCAGGTATCGGTCATCGGCTTCGACAATGTGCCGTTCAGCCGCTATTCGCGCCCGGCGCTGAGCACCATCTCCCAGGACACGATGAAGGCGGGCCGGTTGATGGTCTCCAAACTGCTGGATCACGGCGGCGCATCCGCAGGCACGGGCGTCGGCCGATCCGAGCGCGTTCCGACCGAACTGATCGTCCGCGAGACCTGCGGCGGCTGACCCCTTCATCCGGCTTCGGCGAAGATCAGGCCGGCCAGCGGCTTCAGCGTCGCGCCGTCCGCCTCGGTCCAGTTGACGGCCTCGATCCGACGCGCGTCGACGGGCGGAGACCAGTCGATCGGCGCGTGGCTGAGGTTGAAGACGCACAGCAGGCGTTCGCCGCCGGGGCGCTCGAAGCGATGGAAGACCAGCAGGTCGCGCGGTCCCTCGACCAGCTCAAGCCCGCCCGTCCGCAGGGCCGGATGGGCGCGGCGCAGGGCGATCACCCGGCGCGCGACGTGCAGGGTGGAGGCGGGGTCCGCTTCCTGTGCGTCCACGGCCAGGGCGAGGTGGCGCCGATCGACCGGCAGCCACGGCTCCACGGTGGAAAAGCCGGCGTTGGGCGCCCCGGCCGTCCAGGGCATCGGCGTGCGGGCGCCGTCGCGGCCCAGGGTCTGGGGCCAGTTGGCGATGGCTTCGGGATCGACCAGCCGCTCGAACGGCACCTGGGCCTGGGGCAGGCCGAGTTCCTCGCCCTGATAGACGAAGACATTGCCGCGCAGGCTGATCAGCAACAGCAGCGCCATCTCGGAAAAGGCTTTTTCGTCGCGCCCCTGGGCCCAGCGCGACACGGCGCGCGGGGCGTCGTGGTTGGAGAAGGTCCACGACGGCCAGCCCTCGCCCTGCTGGTCCGGCCACATGGAATCGCCGACCCTGATCAGCTCGCTGCGCAGCGTATCGGCGTAAAGGTAGAGGAAGCCGTAGGCGGAATGCAGCCGGTCGCTCCCGGCGGTGAATTCCTTCATCTCGCGGTCGGCGTGGTCGCCCCCGACCTCGGCCACGGTGAAGCGGCCGTCGTAGCTGTCGGTCAGGGCGCGGATGCGGTTCAGGAAGCCGATGATGTCGGGGTGGGACTGGTTGTAGATCTTGTCCTGGAAGTCGAACGGGCGGGTGCGTTTCCTGCCGTCGGCGATCGGCGGATTGTCGCGCAGGGCCGGGTCGTGAATGGCGAAGTTGATGGCGTCCAGGCGGAAGCCGTCGACGCCGCGGTCCAGCCAGAACCGGGCGGCGGCGAGCAGCGCCTCCTGGACCTCGGGGTTCCTGACGTTCAGCTGCGGCTGGGAGGCCAGGAAGTTGTGCATGTAATACTGGCCGCGCCGGGCGTCCCAGGTCCAGGCCGGCCCGCCGAACACCGACTGCCAGTTCGACGGCGGCGAGCCGTCCGGCTTGGCGTCGGCCCAGACATACCAGTCGGCGTGTTCGCCTGTGCGGCTGGCGCGGCTGTCGACGAACCAGGGATGCTCGTCGGAGGTGTGTGAGAAGACCTGGTCGATGACGACCTTCAGTCCCAGCGCATGGGCGCGCGCGACAAGGGCGTCGAAGTCGGCCAGGTCTCCGAAGATCGGATCGACGTCGCAATAGTCCGACACGTCGTAGCCGAAGTCCTTCATCGGCGACTTGAAGAAGGGCGACAGCCAGACGCCGTCCACGCCCAGGCTGGCGACATGGTCCAGGTGCGCGGCGATCCCCTTCAGGTCGCCCACGCCGTCGTCGTTCGCATCGGCGAAGCTGCGCGGATAGATCTGGTACAGGACCGCGCCGCGCCACCATTCGCGCGCAGGCCCGGAAGCGGGCGCGGGGGCGGCGTCGGCCGTGGCGAGGTCGAGAGGTTGGACGGTCACGGAACCCTCTTGCAAACGAGGTAATCGAGGGGAGGCACGCTGACGCGGACGCTGGCCGGCGCGGAAGACCCGACCGCGCAGTCGCCGCGCAGAGCCTGCCATCGAAGCGAGCCCGGCTCCACCTCCACCTGGGCCGTGAGGGGCGCGGCGGCGCTGTTGAACAGAACCAGCACCTCGGCGCCGTCGTCCATGAGGCGCGACAGGGCGAACAGGCCGGGCTTGTCGCCATAGGCGCGCACGACCTGGCGGCCGCGACGCAGAGCGGGTTCGGCGGCGCGGATACGGGCCATTTCGGCGATGGCGCGATAAAGCGGTGCCTGGGTCGAATAGGCCGGCTGGCGGCCCCCGACGGGCGTCTCGTCCGCATAGGCGGGCGTCCGGCTGGGCCACATGTCCTGGCGCGCGTTTCCATAGCCGCCCGCGCCGGCGAACCCCTGTTCGTCGCCGTAATAGAGGGTGGGCACGCCCCGGCTGAACATCATCAGCGCATGGGCCAGCTTGATTCGCGCCAGAAGTTCGGCGTCGTCGGCGTCCGGGTTGGCCTGTTTCACGAAGAAGCCGATCCGGCCCATGTCGTGATTGCCCAGAAAGGTCGGCAGAATGGCGGCGGTGTCGGCGCCCTTGTCATAGACGGCGTCGGCGTCGAACAGCCGGGCCAGGGCGCCGGTCCCGATCTTGCCCGCCGCGACGTCGGCCGCCTGTTTCTGGAACGGGAAGTCCAGCACGGCCGGATAGGCGTCGGTCCGGGTGAAGCGCGCCGTCACCGCCGGATCGGGATCGTAGACCTCGCCGAAGATGTGGAAGTTCGGGATGCCCTTGGCCTGCGCCCGCTCCAGCATGGCGGGGATGAAGGCCTGCCAGAATTCCGGGTTCACATGACGGGCCGTGTCGATGCGGAAGCCGTCGACGCCGTATTTGTCGATCCAGCCGCCGAAGATCTCGATCATGCCCTGAATCACCACCGGGTCCTCGGTCATCAGGTCGTCGAGACCCGCGAAGTCGCCGTCCAGCGAACTTTCGCCCGAAAATGTGCTTTCGCCGCGGTTATGATAGCGGATGGGGTCGTTCAGCCAGGCCGGAACCTTGACGGTCTCCTCGCCCGCCGGAACGTAAGGGGTGTAGGCGTAGTCGGGCCGGGTCAGGCGCGAGAAGTCGCGGCCGTCGAAACCGTCGTTGATCGGCGCCCCGTCGATCCCGCCCTTGCGGACATAGGGATAGTCGGCGCGGCTGCGGTAGGCGCAGGGTCGGTCGGGACATTCGCGATAGCGGATCACGTCGGCCGTGTGATTGGCCACGATGTCCAGATAGACCTTCATGCCCCGGGCATGGGCGGCGTCGACCAGGGCGCGCATGGTCGCCTCGTCGCCGAAATGCGGATCGACCGCAGTGAAGTCGGTGATCCAGTAGCCGTGGTGGGCCGCGCCGGTATAGTCGCCGTGCGTCTGGACCGGCTTGTTCTTGAAGATCGGCGCCAGCCAGACGGCTGTGGCGCCCAGGCCCTGAATATAGTCCAGCCGCTGGATCACCCCGGCCAGGTCGCCGCCGTGATAGAAGTCGGCGTCTGTCGGGTCGAAACCGCTGACCAGCCGCTGGGGCGCATAGCCGCCGTGGTCGTTGGCGGGGTCGCCGTTGGCGAACCGATCCGGCAGCAGGAAATAGATCACCTCGTCCTGCGGCGGGCGCTGGCGCAGGGCCTCCAGCACGGCGGGCGTCGGGGCGGCGACGGCCGGGCCCCCGGCGGTCGACAGCAAGGCCGCCGCAGCCGCGACCGAGCGCCAAACGTTCCGCCTCCTGCCTCTCTCGCTCATCGCTTCCTCCCTCACGTCTGGCCGATGCAAAGCCTTCCAGATCAGTTTGCAAGATTTTGCAGCAATGTTCCGACCTGTCAACGCGGCTCGTTTTTGCTGCGATGCAAACATGATGCGGGGTTTCTGCCGCAATGCAGCTTGGAGAAACGAAAATATCCCGCCCGCTTGGCGGCCGCGATGGGCGCGCAACATTAACTGCTTGCAAGGTTCGCGAAGATTTGCATATTTTTGCGACGGCTTAGGGTCGCGACGTTCAGAAACGCGATCAGCCCCAGGGAGGATGATCATGTTCCAACGTCTCAACCGTCGCGCACGTCTGCTGTCGGGCGCCGCCTTCGGCGCCGCCGCCGTCATGGCCGTCGGCTCGGCCCACGCCCAGACCGCCGCGACCACGGGCCAGGCCGCGAGCCAGGCCGGCGACCAACCGACCGAGGTCGGCGAAATCGTCGTCACCGGCATCCGCCGCTCGATCGAGGCGTCGATCTCGGCCAAGGCCAACAACACCTCGATCGTGGAAGTCATTTCCTCGGAAGACATCGGCAAGCTGCCCGATGTCTCGATCGCCGAATCGCTGGCGCGCCTGCCGGGCGTGACGATGCAGCGGCTGGACGGCCGCAGCCAGGCGATCTCGATCCGCGGCCTGGGGCCGGACTTCACCACCGCCCTGCTGAACGGGCGCGAACTGGTCACGACCGGCGACAACCGCGGCGTCGAGTTCGACCAGTTCCCCGCCGAGCTGCTCTCGAGCGTCGTCGTCTACAAGACCCCGGATTCGGCCCTGATCGGTCAGGGGCTGGGCGGCACCGTCGATCTGCGCACCGTGCGCCCGCTGGCCTATGGCCGCCAGGCCATCGCCCTGAACTATCGCCACGAGTGGAACGACATCGGCGCCCTGAACTCGGGCACCACCGACAAGGGCGACCGCTACACCGTCTCCTACGTCGACCAGTTCCTGGACGGCACCCTGGGCGTGGCCCTGGGTTACGCCCACATGAGCTCGCCCTATCAGTCCGAGCGGTTCAACAGCTGGGGCTATCCGAACCATACCGATGGCAATCTGCTGACGGGCGGCGTCAAACCCTACGTCATGTCGTCGGAGCTGGAGCGCGACGGCTATATGGGCGTGCTGGAATGGCGCCCGAACGACCGCATCCACTCCACCATCGACGCCTTCTATTCCGAGTTCAAGAACACCCAGGTTCTGCGCGGAATCGAATTCCCGCTGGCCTGGGGCGGTTCGGCAGGGAACTGCACCGTGAACGTGCCGTCGGCGATCTGCCGTCCGGGGCCGTCGCTGCGTCCCGGCTATACCGTCGAAGACGGCCTGATCGTCGCGGGGACCTGGGACAACATCAAGGGCGTGGTCCGCAACGACCTGAACAAGCGCGACAGCAACATCACGGCCCTGGGCTGGAACACCGAGTTCACCCTGAACGACGACTGGTCGGCGAACCTGGACCTCAGCTATTCGAAGGTCGAGCGCAACGACATCATCCTGGAAACCAACGCCGGCACGGGCCGCAACATCAACGGCGCTCTGGACACCCTGGGCTTCCAACTGACCGGCGACGGCGTGACCCGCTTCACCAGCCGCCTGAACTACGCCGATCCGACCCTGATCAAGATCACCAGCCCGCAAGGCTGGGGCGGCGACGTGATCCCGGAAGGTCAGGCCGGCTACATGAACACTCCGTCCATCGAGGATGAGCTGAAGGCCGCCCGCTTCTCGGTCACGCGCCAACTGCACCAGAGCCCGTTCAAGTCCATCGACTTCGGCTTCAACTACAGCGAACGCCAGAAGAGCTTCGTCAACGATCAATACTATCTCGGCGTCCCCGGCGGCGGCGATCTGACCGTGCCGACCGCCTTCCTGCTGGACCCGACCGACCTGGGCTATCTCGGCATCTCGCAGGTGCTGAGCTATGACGCCCTGGGCCTGGTCAACAGCGGCGCGTTGAATCGCATCCGCAATCCCAACGCCGACGTCGCCGCCGGCAACTGGGAAGTGACGGAAAAGGTCTCGACCGCCTATGTTCGCGCCAATATCGACCACAACCTGTTCGGCATGCCTCTGACCGGCAACGTCGGCATGCAGTTCGTCTATACGGACCAAAGCTCGTCGGGCTTCTCGGCGCGTCAGGTCGCGCCGGGCGTGTCCCAAACGGTCGCCGTTTCGGGCGGCAAGGACTATCTGGAAATCCTGCCCAGCTCGAACTTCATCCTGCAGGTGGCGGACGACAGCTTCGTGCGTTTCGCGGCGGCCCGCACCCTGGCCCGCGCCCGCATGAATGATATGCGTGCTTCGCGGAACTACTTCTTCGACAACGGCAAGAACGTGCCGGGCGCCACGGCCGACCAGAACTCTCCTTGGAGCGCCTCGGGCGGCAATCCGACGCTGAACCCCTATATCGCTGATGTCGCGGACATTTCGTTTGAGAAGTATTTCGCCAATCGGAAGGGCTACATCTCGCTGGCGGCCTTCTACAAGCATCTGGAAAGCTACGTTTATACCCACGACCAGATCTTTGACTTCACCGGCTATCCGACCGGCGGCGTGACCCCTGTCATCAACTTTGGTCAGTCGTCGGCCCCCGACAACGGCGAAGGCGGCTGGATCAAGGGTCTAGAACTGTCGATCTCGGCGCCGTTCGACATCTTCCATCCCGCTCTGGAAGGCTTCGGCGCCCAGTTCAGCGCCTCCACGACCGACAGCGAGGTTCAGCCCGATCCGACCCAGCCGCCCACGCCGCTAACGGGTTTGTCGGAGAACGTGATCAACGGTTCGCTCTACTATGAACGTTACGGTTTCCAGTCGCGGATTTCGGCGCGGTATCGCTCGGATTTCCTCGGTGAGGTTTCCGGGTTCGACAATGGTCGCGTCTTGCGTTCGGTTGCGGCGGAAACCGTGGTCGACGCCCAGGTCGGTTACGAGTTCCAGTCCGGCCCGCTGGAGGGCCTGTCCATCCTGGCCCAGGTCAACAACCTGACCGACGAACCGTTCAAGACGTTCGAGAACGGCGATGAGCGTCGCACCATCGACTACCAGAGCTACGGCCGCACCTTCGCGGTGGGCATGAACTACCGCTTCTGATCCTCCCTCTCTTCTGAGCAGACTTGGGCCGCCCCGTTCGCGAGGCGGCCCTTTTTTTCGAACCGGACGCGGCGGATCGGAAAAGTTTCGTTACAGGGCGTGCTTTTCGGCTGGACGCATGGCGCGCGATGTCGGAACCACGTCAGCCTGAGAACCGCGCGACCACAGCGCGGCCGCTTCTACATTCATTGGGGGATCGATCCATGACCACGCCGGATACCGGAAAACGCCAGGGCGCGGGGCTGGCCTTCGCCTATGTCACCACCCTGTTCTTCGCCTGGGGCTTCGCCACTTCGCTGATCGATCCGCTGATCGCGGCGGTGAAGCGCGTGTTCGACCTGAACAACGCCGAAGCCTTCCTGACCACCTTCGCCTGGTTCATCGCCTATGGGCTGATGTCGCTGCCGGCCGCCTCGGTGCTGAGCAAGCTGGGCTACAGCCGATCCATCATCGGCGCCCTGATCGTCATGGTGGCGGGCTGCCTGATCGTGCCGGCCGCGACGGCCGCCGACTGGTATCCGGGCGTGCTGGTCGCCCTGTTCGTCATCGCCTCGGGCGTGACCCTGCTTCAGGTCGCCGCCAACCCGCTGGTCGCCGAACTGGGCAGCCGCAAGGGCGCGTCCAGCCGCCTCAACCTGTCGCAGGCCTTCAACTCGCTGGGCACGACGGTCGGGCCCTGGCTGGGATCGCATGTGCTGCTGACCGGCGGGGTGTTCGCCGCCGGCGCCGTCGTCACCGCCGCCACCCGCACCCAGTCGCTGCGCAGCATCGACATGGCCTTTTTGGGCATGGGCGCCTTCTTCGCCCTGGTCGCCGTCTTCATCTTCACGGCGCGCAAGAAAATCAATGCGGCGGCCCCCGCCGCGACCGAGGCGGTTTCGCCGCTGAAAGCCCTGTCCTCGCCCTGGGCCGTGTTCGGCGCCCTGGCCATCTTCCTCTATGTCGGATCCGAGGTGGCCATCGGCGGGATGCTGACCAACTTCCTGGAAAGCCCCGAAATCCTGAACGCCCCCATCGAGACGGCGGGCAAGATGGTGGCCCTGTACTGGGGCGGAGCCATGGTCGGCCGCTTCATCGGCTCGGCGGTGCTGACGCGCGTGCGTCCGGGGATCGTGCTGGCCTTCTGCACGGTCGCGGCCGCCGTCCTGTGCCTGGTCGTCAGCCAGCTGGGCGGTCCGACGGCGGCCTATGCGGTCCTGTCCATCGGCCTGTTCAACTCGATCATGTTCCCGACCATCTTCACCCTGACGCTGGAGCGGTCGACGGCGCCGACCTCGGCGACCTCGGGGCTTCTGGTGTTCGGCATCATCGGCGGCGCCCTGCTGCCCCAGGTCGCCGCCCGCATCGCCGATGCGGCGGGCAGCCTGCAGCCGGCCTTCGTCGTGCCGATGTTGGGCTATGTGGGACTGACGATCTTCGCCATCGCCTGCGTCCGCACCCGGGCGCGGGCCGAGGCGACCACGACCGCATCGCACTAAAGGCGGTCGCCGCACGAACCAAAGGGCGCGCAAGGCCAGCCTTCCGCGCCCTTTGTCGTTTTCGAAACGGAGGCCTCAGCCGTCGATCAGGGACTGCAGGATCACCGCCAGCCGGTCGCGCATCTGCTCGCACTGGGCCGGTTCGATGTCGAACGTGCCGCCGCCCAGCTCGCGGCTGATCGACATGCCCATGATGAAGCCGGCCAGCAGGCGCGCGCGCACCGTCGCATCCGTTCCGCTCAGCCAGTCCTCCAGCGGTCCGAAGAATTGGGTCGTGCAGGTGGTCTGCACCATTTCGGACGCCTTGGCGGAGCCGATCGAGCGCAGCATGATCGACATCCCCTTCAGCTTGTCGGCCTTCTTGGGTTCGAAAACGATCTCATGCGCCACCCGGCGTCCGAAGTCCGCCTTGTCGCCCGACATCAGTTCGCTGCCGTCGCCGCAGCTGTCCAAGGCGGCCAGGAACAGGTCGTCCTTGGACCCGAAATAGCGGCTTATCAGGGCCGCATCGACGCCGACGTCACGGGCGATGTCGCGCATGCCGACATCGTCATAGCTCTCGGCCGCGAACCGCTCACGCGCGGCCTCGAGAATGGCCGTGCGCGTGGCGGCGGCGTTTCTCGGGCGGGGGCCGGGGCATAACAAGGCAATAACACTCCACAGGAACAATAACCGCAAACCCCATATGGCTTTGACAACGTCTGTTGACAAGCGCTTCGGCCCCGACCATTAAGTCACCATGCGTTGAAACGGCCGCCTCCCCATCGGCCTACGTCCGCTTGACTGGAATTTGACCTCCGACAGGGAGATTGCGCAGATGCGCGGGCTGAAGATTGCGGCCGTGTCCGTCATGGTGACGGGTGCGCTTTATGGTTGTTCGCCTAAGGCGGAGGCTCCGGCGCAAGGCGCCCCGCCGGTGACGGTGGCCACGCCGCTGCAGCAGAAGGTGCGCGACTGGGACGAGTTCACGGGCCGCTTCGAGGCGATCGAAAGCGTGGACGTGCGCGCGCGCGTCGGCGGCTATATCCAGGCGGTTCATTTCCGCGACGGCCAGATGGTGCAGCGCGGACAGCTCCTGTTCACCCTGGACCCGCGTCCGGCCCAGGCCGCCCTGGCCCAGGCCCAGGCCCAGGTCGCCCAGATGCAGTCGCAACTGACCCTGGCCCGCGCCAACCTGGCCCGCAGCGAGACCCTGCTGGCCTCCCAGGCGGTGTCCAGGGCCGAGTATGACGCCAACAAGGCGGCCGTAGAGGCGGCCCAGGCCAATCTGACCGCCGCCAACGCCGCGGTCCGCACCGCGCGCCTGAACCTGGACTACACCCGCGTCACGGCGCCGACCTCGGGTCGGGTGTCGGACCGGCGCGTCGATCCCGGCAACGTCATCGCCGGCGGATCGTCGGCCGGCGACGTGCTGACCACCATCATCTCGGGCGGCCCGATCCACTTCGTCTTCGACGGGTCCGAGGCGGTCCTGTTGAAATATCTGCGCGAGGGCGGCGCCAACCAGGGCGCCGTGGTCAATGTGCGCCTGCAGGACGAAAGCACCTACAAGCACACCGGCCGTCTGGACTTCTCGGACAACGCGGTGGACACGGCGTCCGGCGTCATCCGCCTGCGCGCCATCCTGCCCAACGCCGACGGTTTCCTGCGCCCCGGCATGTTCGGCAGCGCCCAGGTCGCCGGCGCCGGCGCCTACGACGCGCTGCTGGTGCCGGATTCGGCCATTGGCACCGACCAGACCCGCCGCACCGTGGCCGTCGTCAACGCCGACGGGACCGTGACCAACAAGGCGGTTCAGCTGGGTCCGATCGTCCAGGGCCTGCGCGTCGTCCGTTCGGGCCTGGCGCCGACCGACCGCGTCATCATCGCCGGCCTGCAACGCGCCGCCCAGCCGGGCTCCAAGGTCACGCCCAAGACCGGCAGGATCACGCCGGTCGCCGCCGCCGCTTCTCCCGCGCCCGTCACCCAGGCGGCCCCGGCCTCCAGCGCCTCGTTCGCCAACGCCCTCCCCACTGGCGGTTAAGCCATGAACATTTCTCGTTTCTTCATCGATCGGCCGATCTTCGCGGCCGTGATCGCGGTGGTGATCTCCATCATCGGCGTGGCCGCCTATCCGCTGCTGCCCCTATCGCAGTACCCGGAGATCGCCCCGCCGACGATCACCATCAACGCCTCCTACCCCGGCGCCTCGGCCGAGACCCTGGCCGAGACCGTCGCCGCCCCCATCGAGCAGGAGGTGAACGGCGTCGAGGACATGCTCTACATCTCCTCTTCCTCGACCTCCGAAGGGGCGGTGGCCATCACCGTGACCTTCCAGCCCGGCACCGATCTGGACGCCGCCCAGGTGCTGGTCCAGAACCGGGTCGCCCTGGCCGAGCCGCGCCTGCCCGACGCCGTGCGACAGACCGGCGTGGTGGTCAACAAGGCCGAGAGCGGCTTCCTGATGATCCTGGGCCTGACCTCGCCCGACGGCTCGCTGGATAACGACTATGTCGGCAACTACGCCAACTCGACGCTGCGGGACCGCCTGCTGCGGATCGAGGGCGTGGGGGCGGTCAACGTCTTCGGCGGCGGCAACTATTCGATGCGCGTCTGGATCGACCCAGCCAAGGCGGCCGAGCGCGGCCTGACGGGACCCGACGTCGTCGCCGCCCTGCGCGCGCAGAACGTCCAGGCCGCCGCCGGCTCCATCGGCCAGCCGCCTTTCCCCACCAACGCCGCCGCCTTCCAGTTGCCGGTCCAGGTCCAAGGCCGCCTGAGCGATCCCGACCAGTTCGCCGATGTCGTCCTGAAGACCGACGCCGAAGGGCGTGTGACCCGTCTGCGCGACGTGGCCCGCATCGAACTGGGCGCGCAGGACTACGGCATTCGCGGCTTCTTCGACGGCCAACGCGGCATCGGCGTCGCCATCGTTCAGCAGCCGGGCGCCAATGCGCTGGGCACCGCCCAGCGGGTCCTGCAGGAAGTCGAGGCGATCAAAGCCGAGCTTCCCGCCGGCATGAACATCGCGGTGCCTTACAATCCGACCGAATTCGTCGCGGCCTCGGTGGAATCGGTCGAGCATACGCTGGTCGAGGCTGTCATCCTGGTCGTCATCGTGATCATGGTCTTCCTGCAGACCTGGCGCGCGGCCATCATTCCGATCATCGCCATTCCGGTCGCCCTGGTCGGCACCTTCGCGGTGCAGCTGGCGCTGGGCTATTCGATCAACTCCCTGTCGCTGTTCGCCCTGGTTCTGGCGGTCGGCATCGTGGTCGACGACGCCATCGTCGTGGTCGAGAACGTGGAGCGGGCCATCAGCGAGGGACTCAGTCCCAAGGAGGCCGCCTATCGCTCGATGCAGGAGGTGTCCGGCGCCCTGATCGCCATCGGCCTGGTGCTGATCTCGGTGTTCATCCCGACCATGTTCCTGCCCGGCATCCCCGGCATCTTCTACCGCCAGTTCGCAGTGGTGATCGCTTCGGCCTCGGTCATTTCGCTGTTCGTCTCCCTGACCCTGTCGCCCGCCATGGCCGCCCTCTTGCTGAAGCCGCACAAGGATCACCATGAGCATGCCCGCAAGCCGGGCGTCTGGGGCACGATCGTCTATTACGGCGGCTGGGCCGGACGTAAGTTCAACGAGGGCTTCGACTGGCTGTCGGACCGCTACGGCCGCCTGACCGCGCGTCTGGTTCGCACGGTGGGCCTGGTGCTGGTCGTCTACGTCGGCCTGCTGGGCCTGACGGCCTGGCGTCTGATCGACACGCCCTCGGGCTTCATCCCCGAGCAGGATCAGGGCTTCCTGATCGGCGTGATCCAGCTTCCGGCCGGTTCTTCGCTGGACCGCACCGAGGATGTGATGCAGCGCGCCCGCCAGATCATTCAGGACACCGACGGCGTCAACGGCACCGTGGCCTTCGCCGGCCTGGACGGGTCCAGCTTCTCGTTCGGCTCCAACGCCGCCACCATCTTCGTGCGTCTGAATCCGTTCGAGGATCGCACCAAGGAGGAGGCCGCCACCGCCCTGGCCGGCGCCATCACCCAGGCGACCGGGCAGATCGAGGACGCGCAGATCTTCGTCATCGCCCCGCCGGCGGTCCAGGGTCTGGGCACCGGCAACGGCTTCTCGATGATGATCCAGGACCGCGACGGGGCCGGTTATCGCGCGCTGGAAGGGGCGACCTTCGCCATGATGGGGGCGGCCGCCCAGGCACCGACCGAGGTGAGCCAGGTCTTCTCGACCTATAACACCGCCTCTCCGCGCGTGACCGCCGACGTCGACCGCAGCAAGGCGCTGATGCTGGGCGTCCAGCCCAGCGCGGTGTTCGATACGCTGGGGGTCTATCTGGGGTCGTCCTACGTCAACGACTTCAACATGCTGGGCCGCACCTTCCGCGTGACGGCCCAGGCCGAGCCGCAGTACCGCGACGACATCGCCGACATCGCCAACCTGAAGACCCGCTCGTCCTCGGGAGCCATGGTGCCGATCGGTTCCGTCGCCAACCTGATCGACGACTCCGGCCCGTCGCGGATCGTCCGCTACAACCTGTTCCCGGCGGCCGAGCTTCAGGGCAACGCCGCGCCTGGGGTATCGTCCGGCCAGGCGCTGCAGATCATGGAGAACATGGCCGCCCAGACCCTGCCCCAGGGCTTCTCCTACGAATGGACGGGTCTGGCCTATCAGCAGAAGGCGGCCGGTTCGGGCGCGACGCTCATCTTCGTGATGGCGGTGGTGTTCGTCTTCCTGGTGCTGGCGGCGCAGTATGAGGCGTTCACCCTTCCGCTGGCGGTCATCCTGATCGTGCCCATGTGTCTGCTGGCGGCCATTCTGGGGGTCAATCTGCGCGGCCTGGACAACAACATCCTGGTCCAGATCGGGCTGGTGGTGCTGATCGCGCTCGCGGCCAAGAACGCCATCCTGATCGTGGAGTTCGCCAAACAGGCCGAGGAAGAGCATGGCATGAACCGGTTCGATGCGGCGGTCGCCGCCGCCCGGACCCGCCTGCGCCCGATCCTGATGACGTCGTTCGCCTTCATCCTGGGCGTCGTGCCCCTGATGCTGGCGACGGGGCCGGGGGCCGAGATGCGCCAATCGCTGGGCACCTCCGTCTTCTCGGGGATGCTGGGCGTGACCTTCTTCGGCCTGATCTTCACCCCGGTCTTCTATGTGGTCTGCCGCTGGCTTTCCTCCAAGCTGCCGCAGGGCCACAATCCCGGACCCAAGCCGACCTCGAACCCTGATCGGATCGAGCGTTACGACGAAACCAGCGACCTGACCGATCCGAACGCGCCTGCGCCCGCGACCGGCCGGGGAGGGGATATCTGATGAGCCGCAATCGAACCCTCAGCCTTCTGGGCGCCGCGGCGTCCAGCGCCCTCGTGGCCGCCTGCGCGGTCGGGCCGAAGGCGCCGCCGGCGGACTTGCCGACGGCCGGAACCGGCGCCTTCGTCGGCTCGACCAGCCCCGTCGTCTCGACCGCTGCGGCGCGCGACGACTGGTGGCGGCTTTACGACGATCCGCAGCTGGACGCCCTGATCCAGCAGGCCTTCGCCGAGAACAACCAGTTGGAGGCGGCCTTCGCCAATCTGCGCGCGGTGCGGGCGTCGCTGTCGGAGGCGCGCGTCGGCCGCTTCCCCACCACGACCACCAGCGCCCAGGCCCAGCGCAGCCGCGCCTCGGCCGCCACGGTCCAGGGGTTGCCGGCCGGCGAAGAGGCTCCCGAGATCGACACCTACGACGTGGGCGTGCAGGCGGCCTACGAGGTCGATCTGTTCGGCCGGGTGGAATCAACCATCCGCGCCGCCCGCGCCG
Organism: Brevundimonas sp.; assembly: GCF_003248455.1. Lineage (GTDB taxonomy): Bacteria > Pseudomonadota > Alphaproteobacteria > Caulobacterales > Caulobacteraceae > Brevundimonas. The sequence goes on along the minus strand of NZ_QFNM01000004.1, from coordinate 120,878 downwards.
ACGCCCGCGCCGCCGAGGCCGCCCTGGCCACGGTCCAGGTGACGGTCGCGGCCGAAACGGCCCGCGCCTATGCCGACGCCTGCTCGGCCAACGCCCAGATCGCGGTGGCCGAGCGGACGCTTGAGCTGCAACGCAACACCGCCAATCTGACCCAGACCCTGCTGGACGGCGGTGCAGGAACGGGGCTGGACGTGGCCGGCGCCCGCGCGGCCGTGGCCCAGACGGCGGCGACGCTGCCGACCCTGCGCGCGGCTCGCAACGAGGCGCTGTTCCGCCTGTCCACCCTGATCGGCCGCACCCCGGCCGAGGCCAGCCAGGCCGCGGCCGCCTGCGTCCGGCCGCCCCAGCTCAGCCAGCCCATCCCGGTCGGCGACGGCGCGGCCCTGTTGGCGCGTCGCCCCGACGTGCGCCAGGCCGAGGCCGAACTGGCCGCCGCCGCCGCCCGCGTGAACGTGGCCACCGCCAATCTGTTTCCGCAGATCAGCCTGGGCGGGTCCTACGGCTCGACCGCGCTGGACTCGGGCGAGTTGGGCGACGACCAGAACTTCCGCTTCAGCTTCGGCCCGCTGATCAGCTGGTCCTTCCCCAACGTCTTCGCCGCCCGCGCCCAGATCAGGGCCGCCGGCGCCCGTTCCGACGCGGCGCTGGCGACCTTCGACCAGACGGTTCTGACGGCGCTTCAGGAAACCGAGACGGCGCTTTCCAACTACGCCAACGAGCTGGACCGCCGCGCGGCCCTGACCGAGGCGCGCGACCAGGCGGCCCGCGCCGCCGAATTGTCGCGGCAGCGCTTCAACGCCGGGGCCGACAGCTTTCTGCTGGTGCTGGACGCCGAGCGCACCCAGGCGGCGGCCGAGGCGGCGTTGGCCCAGTCGGACGCTCTTGTCACCACCTACCAGATCGCCCTGTTCCGCGCTCTGGCCGGCGGCTGGCAGGCCGACGGCTGACGCTGGCGCGATCTACCGATCAAAGGGGCCGGGCGATGCGTCGCCCGGCCCTTTTTCGTTCGTCCACAATCGGCGCCGTCTCTGGTGTTCCGCTTTTGTTCCGTTCGTGCTCTAAACGCCTCTGCGGTCGTGGCGCGATGGAGGATCAGATGAACGATGCGATACTGGCCGATATGATGGCCGAACTGGACGCCGAACTGGCGCGGGCCGAGCCGTCGCTGCCGGCCTGCCCCGAGCAGATCCGTCAGGCCGAGATCCTGCGCGCCCTGGCCCTGGGCCTGGGCAACTTCGAGCGGATGCGCGCCCATGACGCCCATCTGCTGGCGGCGCGCCTGTCGATGCGGCGCAGGGCCGCCTAGCTGCTGACCGCCGCTAGGGTTTGCGCTTGAAGGTTTCGCCGACGGCCGATGCATCCGGGCCGTCCGGGCCGGCGCTCTGCTGTTCGGCCTCGCCTACGGCCTTTACGGCCTTGTCCGACGTGGCGGGGTCTGGCTTGCCGGCGGGGTCGGCTCCGTTCTTTTCGCGGCCTTCGGTCTGTTGGCGGTCCATGATGCGCTCCTGATTTTCGAAAGAGGAGCGCGGCGCGGCCGATCCCGTTCCGTCGGGCCGCCGTTCAGCCCGCCGTGTTCACCCTGGCCACCACCGACATTCCCGGCGCCAGGCGCTGGGCGGCGGCCTGACCGGGGTCGATACGGATGCGCACGGGGATGCGCTGGGCGACCTTGGTGAAGTTGCCGGTGGCGTTGTCGGGACGGATGACGCTGAATTCGGACCCGGCGGCCGGGGCGATGCGCTCGACCCGGCCGGTCAGGCGCTGGCCGCCCAGGGCGTCGACGGTGAGGATCACGGGCTGGCCGACGCGGATGTCGCGCATCTGCGTCTCCTTCATATTGGCCGTGACCCAGACCACGTCGGGCACCAGGCCCATCAGCTGGGTGCCGGCGGTGACATACTGGCCCTGGCGCACGCCGACCTCGCTCAGACGACCGGGGCGGGGGGCGACGATGCGGGTGTTGGCCAGGTCGATCTGGGCCAGGCGCACGGCGGCGCGCGCATTCTCCACGGCGGCGGCCAGGCTGTCGCGACCGACGACGGCGGAGGCGACGCCGGTCTGGGCGATGCCCTCGGCGGCGCGGGCCTGGGCGAGTTGGGCCTGGGCGCTGCGCAGGGCGGCCTCGGCGATGTCGACATTGGATTGCGACACCCAGCCGCCGGCCTTCAGGGTGCGGGCGCGATCGGCGTCGGCCTGGGCGCGGGTCAGGGTCGCCTCGGCGGCGGCGATGGAGGCGCGCTGCTGGGCCACCGATCCGCGCGCCGACGCCTGGGTCTGGGTAGAGTTGGACAGGGCCGCCTCGGCCGAGTGCAGGTTGGCCTCGGCCTGCTCCAGCCGCTGGCGATAGATGCGGTCGTCGACCTGGGCCAGCAACTGGCCCTGTCGCACCATCTGAAAGTCCTGGACCGGAACGTCGGTGACATAGCCGCTGACCTGCGGGCTGATCAGCGTCACCTGGCCGCGCACATAGGCGTTGTCGGTCCGCTGGATATGGCCGGTGAAGGGCGGCAACTGCCAAGCGTAAAGCACCAGGCCGACGGCCGCCACCGCCACGCAGGCCGCGATCACCGACCACAGCACGCGCTTCTTCGGTTCAGGCGCGGGCGCGGCCTGGGGGGCGGCGGGAGCGGGTGCGGGGGCGGCGGTGTCGGTCATGGCGGGGTCAGCTTTCGAAATTCAATCGACGGCGGCGGCGGCTGCGGCCTGCCGCTCAGCCAGCCGGGCGTCGCGGCGCGCTTGTTTGCGGGCCTTGAAACGGGGGCGAAGATGGATGGCCGTCACCCAGGCGCAGCCCAGGGCGGCGATGACGGAAACGATCAGAAAGACGTCGTTGTAGGCCAGGATGTTGGCCTGCTGCGTCACCTGGCGGCTCAGCATGGCCACGCCCTCGGCCTTCAGAAGGGCGGGATCGGCGATGACGTGGGCGTAGGCGCCGGACAGCTGGGCCAGGCGCTGGCTGACCAGCGGGTCGACGGCGCTGATCCCGGCCGCCAGTTCGTTGGAATGGAACTTCTCGCGCAGGACCTGGATCGTGCCGACCAGGGCCGAGCCGGCCAGGCCGCCCACGTTCTGCAGCACGCTGAACATGACGATGAAGCTGATCAGGTTGCGCGGATTGGTCTGCAGCACCCGGCCCACGCCGATCAGCAGGGCCGGGCCGACGAACATGGCCGAGGCGAAGGCGACCAGGGCCTGGCTGAAATAAAGCTGGGCCGGGCGCGTCAGTATGGTCGCGTGGCTGTCGATGAAGGCGCCGATGGCGATCAGCCCCAAGGCGATGGCGATGGGCTTGTGCAGCTTGGTCATGTTCAGCGTCAGGGCGCTGACCGCCGTGCCCGCGATCATCGACAAAAGGATCAGCAGGAACAGGCCATGAAGCTGGTCCTGCCCCAGGCCCACGACGCTCAGGAACCCCACGGCCCCCGAGGTCTGTTCCGACAGGGTGACGCGGATCAGGATGATCGCCCCGAACAGGCGCAGCACGTCCCGGCCCGTCAGCCAGCGGGTGTTGATCAGCGGATTGGCGCGGTTGTGCTCGATCACCAGGGCGACCGTCAGCAGCACGATGGAGCCGACCAGCGCCCAGCCGATCCAGGCCGCTTCCGTCCACCAGACGATCCGGCCTAGCCCCAGCACCGCCGCCAGCAGGGCGACGCCCGGCGCGAACAGGGCGAAGGTGACGAAATCCAGCGGCTCGAACAGCTTCAGCCGCTCGGATGGCGGCAGATGCAGCACCTGCACGGCCGCCAAGGCCAGGAGCGCCATGCCCAGTTCGAAGGTGTAGAAGGCCTTCCAGTCGTTCAACTGCAGCAGGGTCGGCATGACCAGGCGCGCCAGCGGCACGGCGAAACTGGCCAGGCCGATCCCGATCACCAGCCCCTTCAGGCGGTGTTTGGCCGGGAAGGCCTGGATCATATAGAGGAAGCCCAGGCTGCTCAGGCCCGCCGCCGCCATGCCGGCCGCCGCGCGCACGACCAGGGTGGATTCGTAGTTGTCGACCAGCAGGTGCGCTGCGCAGGTGGCCACGAACGCCCCCAGGCAAATCTGGGTGAACAGGCGAAGCCCGTACTGCTGGCGGAACTTGACCAGGATCAGGTTCATGCAGGCGTTGGTCATCACGAAGACGACCGGCAGCCACGCCGCCTCGGTCAGGGTGATCCCCAGCGAGCCCTGCAGATTGGCGATGTTGGCGGTGACGGCCGCATTGCCCAGGGCGCCGACCATGGCCACCAGGACGCCGGTCAGGGCGTATTGCACCCTCAGCCAGGCCGGATGGTCCGGCGTGGCGGGCGAGCCGGGCAGGGCGGGCAGTTCGTGCGGCTTCAACGTGGCGACATACTGGTCCCACGGCAGGTGCCAATGACGGTCGACGCGCGCCATCAGCAGGCCCCCGCGCGGGGCCTCAGCCCGTCCAGGATGATGGCGCGGGTGCGTCGCGACACCGCCTGGCGCTCGGCTGCGTCCGCGCCCTGGAAACCGGCGCCTAGCAGCGTGGCGATCAGACGAATGTCCATCGGCCGCAAATCCCCTCTGACCAGGCCGGCCGCCTGGGCCCGCTTCAACGGCGCGGCGCCCGCCTGCATCAAGCTCTGCCGCAGGGGGGTAAGCGCGTCGGGCGAGCGCACGTTCCGCACCACCCCCGCCAGGCCGGCGTTGCGCACCATGTCCTCGGCCAGCCGGTCCAAGAACCAGAAGAAGACGGCCGGATCGTCGCCCTGTTCCTCGGTGCGGCGGCCCAGGTCCGCGACATCGGCTTCCAGAACGGCCAGGGCCAGTTCGCTGCGGTCGGCGAAATGCCGATACAGGGTCCCGCGTCCGACCCCGGCCTTTTCCGCGATCAGGTCCAGCGGCGCGTCCAGCCCTTGTTCGGACAGCACCTCGCGCGCGGCCTCCAGCAGGGCTGCGTGGTTGTGGGCGGCGTCCTTGCGGACGGATTTGGAGGCGGGGCGCGACATGATGTCGCGCTTAAATGGACAACGGTGTCCGTTTTGCAAGAGGCGTTTGAGATTTCGTCATTCGCCCACCGAGGGCCGGCGCGAGGTTGACCTCGGCGCAGACGGCCGGGCGGTCGCGGCGGACTTCGCGTCCGTCGAGGAAAGTCCGGGCTCCACGGTGAAAAGGCGGCGGATAACTTCCGCCCGGGGCGACCCGAGGGATAGCGCCACAGAAAGCAAACCGCCTCCCGTTCGCGGGCGGCAAGGGTGAAAGGGTGGGGTAAGAGCCCACCGCGGACCTGGCGACAGGGACGGCATGGCAAGCCCCGCCTGGAGCAAGACCAAATAGGGACATCGCGCGGGACAGGATTCGTCCTGTTTCGCAGGGCTCACCGCCCCAGATGTCCGGGTAGGTCGCGAGAACCGATCAGCAATGGTCGGTCCAGAGGAATGATCGTCGCCGTCTCGTGCTTCGGCAAGGGGCGGAACAAAACCCGGCTTACAGGCCGTCTGGCATTTTTTATCGCCTTTCGGCTTTCCGCCTGCTCGGGGCCTGCGGACAGGGCGCCTCGCCCGCCGACCCAGCGATCGTCTTGCACGTCGCTGGGTCGGCTGCCGGATTATCCCCGCATTTCAGCGTTCTGACGGGACGTGCACAGGGGGTCGCCCGTTAACTTCTTGTCTGTTCTGGAAAGGTTAGAACCGCTCACAGCCTGTGAATACTTCGTTTGTTCCATGTATGTTCTGGCTTGGCGGGCGTGCTCAAGTCGTCACACGTCAAAACATGGTTAAATCTGGGCTTCGATCCCATTGAGGCCCATTTCATCCCATGCTATCCCAGCTTCATGATTTGGGGCTGAGAGGCGGGCGCGGCGGGCGTTCGCCAAGGCATCTAGGGACGGGCCGAAGGGCTCGATTGGGCAGGGCGTGTTTCTCTCCACCTACGAGAAGCAGCTGGACGGCAAGCGCCGTCTCCTGATCCCCAACGATTTCCGCACGACCGAGAACGGCGCCGCAGGCGGCGTCTTCATCTTCCCCTCCATCGAGGCGGACTGCCTGGAAGCGGGCGGGGACCGGCTGTTCGCCGTCTATGCCGAGATGATCGAGGCCCTGCCGTTCGGGTCGGAGGAGCGGTCCGCGCTGGAGTGGCAGGTGATGGGCGAGCAGGTGCGTCTGTCCTACGACGCGGGCGGTCGGATCACCTTGCCGGAAGCCCTGTGCGCCGAAGCCGGGTTGGGCGACACCGTCGTCATCGTCGGCCTGAACGACCGGTTCCAGATCTGGTCGCGCGAGAAATGGGCGGCCCGGCGCGCCGAGCAGCGTGCGCTGGCCAAGGCCGGCATGGCCCAGATCGGCGCCCTGAAACTGGCGGCTCAGATGAAGCTGGCGGGGGGCGGATCGTGACCGACGCTTCTCCCCACGCCCCCGTCCTGCTGCCCGAGGTGATCGAGGCCCTGGCGCCCGCGCCCGGCGATGTCGTGATCGACGCCACCTTCGGCGCCGGCGGCTATAGCCGCGCCATCCTGAAGGCCGGCGCCGAGGTCGTCGCCCTGGATCGCGACCCGACGGTCCAGCCGCACGCCGATGCGCTCGCCAACGACTACCCCGGCAAGTTCCAGCTGGTGCGGACCCCTTTCTCGGGCCTGGCGGACGCCTTCGCCGAGACGGGCAAGGCGAGGCTGGACGGCGCCGTGTTCGACATCGGCGTCTCGTCGATGCAGCTGGACCAGGCCGAGCGCGGCTTCTCCTTCATGCGCGACGGGCCGCTGGACATGCGGATGTCGGATGAGGGGGCGACCGCCGCCGACATCGTCAACGGCTGGGACCACGGCCCCCTGGCCCACATCTTCAAACTGTATGGCGAAGAGCGTCAGTCGGGCCGCGTGGCGACCGCAATCCTGCGTCGCCGCGTCGAACAGCCCTTCGCCCGCACCCTGGATCTGGCCGAGGTGGTCGAAAAGGCCCTGGGCGGTCGTCGCGGCGCGCCGATCCACCCGGCGACGCGGGTGTTCCAAGCCCTGCGCATCGCGGTCAACGACGAACTGGGCGAGCTGGAGCGCGGGCTGGAGGCGGCAGAGGCGACCCTGGCGCCCGGCGGCCGTCTGGCCGTCGTGACCTTCCACTCGTTGGAAGACCGCATCGTCAAGACCTTCCTGACCGAACGCACCGGCAATGCGCCCGCCGGCTCGCGCCACGCCCCGATGGCGGTCGATCCGCGCCGGCCCAGCTTCACCCTGCAGTTCAAGGGCGCGCGCGAGGCGGGCGACGAAGAGCGTTCGACCAATCCCCGCGCCCGCTCGGCCAAGCTGCGCGCCGCCGTCCGCACCGACGCCCCGGCCTGGGGCCGGATCGACGGCCCGATCAGAGCAGGGGCTGCGGCATGACCACGGCGCCCTTCTTCACCTATTCCCGCTCGGTCCTTCAGCGTCTGTTCGACTGGAAGGTGCGCGGCGTGCGCTGGGTCGAGATCATCGGCGTGGCCCTGGTCGCGATCATGATCGTGTCCGTCTATGCGGCCAAGGCGGCCGCCGCGCGCGAAAGCAGCCGCATCGCCCAGCTGGAACAGGACATCCGCGAGAACGGCCAGCGGGTGCGCCTGCTGCGCGCCGAAGTCGCCCGGCTGGAGCAGCCCGCGCGTCTGGAGGCCCTGTCGCGCCAGATCGGCATGGCGCCGGTCGACGTCCATCGCCAGGCGGGGGAGGATCAACTGACCGCCCTGAAACCGGCCGCCGACGCCAAACCGGCCGCCGCGCCCGCTGCGCCGCCCGCCGCTTCCGCCATTTCCGACGACGCCGCGCCCGCGCCCGCTCATGAGACGCCGCAATGAGCGTCCAGGATCATCGCTATCATCGCCCCGCGCCGGGCGCCGACTTCCAGGAACGGCTGCAGGGGCGGCTGTCGCCGTTCTGGCGCTGGCTGTCGGAACTGGTCTGGCGGCTGGAGCACGGGTTCGAACGCGCCCGCGCCGACGCCCGGCCGGAAGAGGACACGCGCGTCCGCATCTTCCTGATCCTGATCGTCTTTTCCTGCGTCTTCGCCGGGCTGGCGCTGGGCGCCTCCTACAAGGCCCTGCTGGCTCCGGCGGGCGGGCGCGGCGCCGGCCTCAACCCCGACGCCCTGGTGCGCGGCGACCTGACGGACCGCAACGGCGAACTGCTGGCCACCAACATCGTCCACTACGGCCTCTACATAGATCCGGCCGAGGTGTGGGATCGCGACCTGGCCTATCGCCAGATTCGCCGCGCCCTGCCGCGTATCTCCGGCGACCGTCTGAAGCGGGTGCTGGCCGGCGACCGCCGCCTGATCGCCCTGACCGGCCTGACGCCGCAGGAGAAGGCCGCCGTCCATGACCTGGCGCTGGGCGGGGTGACGTTCGAACCGGAGGACCGCCGCGCCTATCCGCTGGGAACCTCGGCCGTGCACTTGATCGGCGACGCCGACACGGGCGGGCAGGGGGTGTCGGGCGCCGAACTGGCCTTCAACGACGAAATCCGCGCGGCGGGCCAGCGAGGCGAGGCCTTTCCCCTGTCCATCGACCTGCGCGTCCAAGGCGTGCTGGAGAACGAACTGGCCGCCGCCGCGATCAAGAACCAGGCCAAGGGCGCCGTAGGCATCGTCACCGACGTCCAGACCGGCGAGGTGCTGGGCATGGCGTCATGGCCGACCTTCAACTCGGCCGATCGCGGCGCCGCGCCCGACGGCGCGACCCTGAACCGCGCCGTCTCGGGCCACTACGAAATGGGGTCGGTGTTCAAGACCTTCACCGTCGCCGCCGGCCTGGACACCGGCCGGGCCGACATGAACACCCTGTTCGACGCCTCCCAGGCCTTCCAGATCGGCGACCGCAAGATCAAGGACTTCCACGCTCAGAACCGGGTCATGACCCTGGAGGAGGTCTATCTGCACTCCTCCAACATCGGCACGTCGCAACTTGCGGTGCAGATGGGGCCGGACGTGATGCGCAGCTATTTCCAGCGGCTGGGCCTGCTGGACGCCGCGCGGATCGAGCTGAAGGAATCGGCCAAGCCCGTCGCGCCGCGCCGCTGGGACAACTCGACCTTGGCTTCGCTGTCGTTCGGCTACGGCATCATGATCACCCCGGCCCAGATGATCCAGGCCATGGGCGCCCTGACCAACGGCGGGCGGATGATCCCCTTGAGCCTGCGCAAGGGCGGCGCGCGCGGCGTCCAGCCCCAGCAGGTCGTCACCGAGGAAACCTCCCGCACCATACTGGACCTGCTGCGCCGCAACGTGGTCAAGGGCTCGGGCGGTTTCGCCGATGCGCCGGGCCTGCGCGTGGGCGGCAAGACCGGATCGGCCAACAAGCTGGTCGGCGGCCGCTACGACCCCAGCCACGCCCTGGGTTCCTTCGCGGCGGTCTTCCCCGTCGACGGCCCGCTGAACGGCAAGCGTTACGCCATACTGATCGTCATGGACGAGCCGGGGACCTATCCCAAGACCGGCGCCTATGTCGCCGCGCCCGCCGTCAGGAACGTCGCCGACCGCATCGCCGGCTTCCTGGGCGTCGAGCGCCGCGAGGACCGTTGGCGCACGGCCCTGGGCGAAAAGGTCCCGGAATATCAGGATGTCGCGGGGGACGGGCTGTGAGCGCGCTGCGCCTGTCCGATCTGCTGCGCCGCGACGTGGCCGCCGATCCGGTCATCACCGGCGTCACCGCCGACAGCCGCAAGGTCGCGCCCGGCGCCCTGTTCGTGGCCCTGCCCGGCACGGCCGCCGACGGCCGCGCCTTCATCCCCCAGGCCCTGGCCCAGGGCGCGGCCGCCGTGCTGGCCCCGTCCGACACGCCCGATGAGGCGGCGCCGGTCCTGGTCACGTCGGGCGACGTGCGCCGGGCCTACGCCATCGCCGCGCGGGGCTTTTACGGCGCCCAGCCCAAGACCTGCGTCGCCGTCACCGGCACCAACGGCAAGACCTCGGTCGCCGCCTTCTGCCGCCAGATCTGGGCCGGGGTGGGTCACAAGTCGGCCAGCATGGGCACCCTGGGCGTCGTCGGCCAGAAGGGCGGCAAGACCTACGCCCTGACCGGCCCCGGCCTGACCAGCCCCGACGCCGCCGAGGCCGCGCGCCTGATGGCGGAACTGGCCAGAAAGGACGTGACCCATGTCGCGCTTGAGGCCTCGTCGCACGGCATCGACCAGCGCCGGCTGGACGGGGTGGCGCTGAAGGCCGCCGCCTTCACCAACCTGACCCAGGATCACCTCGATTATCACGGCACGATGCAGGACTATCGCGCCGCCAAGATGCGCCTGTTCGAGACCCTGCTGCCGCGGGGCCGCACCGCTGTGCTGAACGCCGATTCGGACGCCTATTCGGCCTTCGCCGCCGCCTCGATCATGGCCGGGCTGGGCGTCATGGGCGTGGGCGAGCGGGGCCGCGACCTGGCGCTGATCGGCCGTCGCGCGACGCCGGAAGGCCAGCGCCTGACCCTGGACGTGCGCGGCCAAGTCCGAGACATCCTGCTGCCTCTGGCCGGCGCCTTCCAGGCCTCGAACGCCCTGGTGGCGGCGGGCCTGTGCATCGCGGCGGGCGATGCGGCCGACGCCGTGATCGGCGCGCTGGAAGGCCTGACCGGCGCCCAGGGGCGGTTGCAACGCATCGGCGCGGAGAGCGGGCGTGGCGAGGTCTATGTCGACTACGCCCATACGCCCGACGGGCTGGAGACGGTGCTGAACGCCCTGCGCCCGCATGCGACCGGGCGGCTGATCGTGGTCTTCGGCGCCGGCGGCGACCGGGATCGCGGCAAACGCCCCCTGATGGGCGCCGTCGCCGGACGGTTGGCCGATGTCGCCATCGTCACCGACGACAATCCCCGCTCGGAAGACCCCGCCGCCATCCGCGCCGAGGTCCGCGCCGGCTGCCCGGAGGCGATGGAGATCGGCGACCGCCGCGCGGCCATCGAGACGGCGGTGGAAATGATGCGCGACGGAGATGTGGTGGTCATCGCCGGAAAAGGGCATGAACAGGGTCAGATCGTCGCGGGCGTGACCCACCCCTTCGACGACGTCGCCGTCGCGTCCGAGGCCCTGTCGCTGAATGCCTGAATCCTCCGCCCGCCCGCTCTGGACGGCCGCCGAAGTCGCCGCCGCCACGAACGGCGTGCTGCACGGCGACGACCGCCCGATCGCCGGCGTCACCTACGACAGCCGCGAGATCGCGCCCGGCGACCTGTTTCTGGCGCTGAAGGGCGCGCGCGACGGGCATGCGTTCGCGGCCGCCGCCTTCGCCGCCGGGGCCGCCGCCGCCCTGGTCGAACACCCGATCGAGGGCGGTCCCTGCGTCGTCGTGCCCGACACCCTGCACGGCCTCGAAGCCCTGGGCGTCGCCGCCCGCGAGCGCGCACCCCATGTGAAGCGCGGCGCCGTCACCGGCAGCGTCGGCAAGACCAGCGTCACCCAGGCCGTCAAGGCCGGGCTCGACCTGGCCGGTCCCGCGCACGGCTCGATCAAGAGCTACAACAACCACATCGGCGTGCCCCTGACCCTGGCGCGGATGCCGGTCGAGACCCAGCGCGCCGTGTTCGAGATCGGCATGAATGCGCCGGGCGAGATCGCGCCCCTGTCGCGCTTCGTCGCCCCCCACGCGGCCTGCGTCACCACGGTCGGCCCCGTGCATATCGAGGCCTTCGCCGACGGCGAGGCCGGCGTGGCGCGCGAGAAGGCGGCCATTTTCCAGGGACTGGCTCCCGGCGGAACCGCCGTGGCCAATGGCGATGTCGCCTTCGCCGGCGTGCTGGCCGAGGCCGCCCGGGCGGCGAACGCGCGCCTCGTCGTCTTTGGAACCCTGGCCGGTCATGACGCGCGATTGGTCGACTTCCGTCCCGATGCCGAAGGGGCGACCGTCACCGCCGAACTGTTCGGCAAGCCGCTGCAATACCGTCTGGCTCAATCGGGCGCCCACTGGGGCCTGAACAGCCTGTGCGTCCTGGCCATGCTGGATGCGCTGGATGTGCCGCTTGAAATGGGTCTTCAGGCCCTGGTCGAGTTCCAGCCCCTCGCCGGGCGGGGGCAGACGCGCCAGGTCGCCCTGGCCGACGGCGCCTTCACCCTGATCGACGAAAGCTACAACGCCAATCCGCTGTCGATGGCGGCGGGGTTCAAGAGCCTGAGCGCCCGTCCCGCGACCGGCCGTCGCGTCGTGGTCCTGACCGACATGCTGGAACTGGGCGACCAGAGCCGCAGCCTGCACGAAGGTCTGGCCGGTCCCATCGACGCCGCGGGCCTCGATCTGGTTCACGCCGCCGGGCCGCAGATGCGCTGGCTCTACGACGCCCTGCCGGCGTCGCGTCGCGGCCTGTGGCGCCAGACCGCCGCCGAACTGGCCGCAGAGGCCGATCTGTTGGTCGCGCCCGGCGATGTCGTCATGGTCAAGGGCTCCAACGGCTCCAAGGCCTCGCTGGTCGCCCAGGCGCTGGCGGATTTGCAAGGCCGCGACACGGCGCCCGCGACGCGATAGGGGACACCCATGTTCTATCTTCTGTACCTCTATTACGCCGACATCGCGCACCAGTATCCGCTGCTGAACCTGGTCCAGTATCAGACGGTGCGGATGGCCCTGGCCCTGGCCACCGCCATGATCGTCGCCGTGGCCATGGGCAGCCGCTTCATCAACTGGATCAGAGCCAAACAGGGCCGGGGCCAGCCGATCCGCGACGACGGCCCGGTGTCCCACCTGTCCAAGGTCGGCACCCCGACCATGGGCGGTCTGATGATCCTGGCCGGCATCGGCGTGGCCGTCCTGCTATGGGGAGACCTGACCAATCCCTATATCTGGATCGTCTCCGGCGTGACGGCGGCCTTCGGCGTGCTGGGCTTCATCGACGACTACGCCAAGGTGACGAAACAGACCTCGGCCGGTCTGACGTCCAAGCAGAAGCTGCTGGCCCAGACGGTCGTCGCCGTGATCGCGGGCGTCCTGACCGTGCTGTGGATGACGGTGTCGCCGACCTCGCCGGGGCTGGAGACCTCGATCGCCTTTCCCTTTTTCAAGGCCGTGCTGCTGAACATCGGCTGGTTCTATGTGGCCTTCGCCGCCTTCACCATCGTCGGCTTCTCCAATGCGGTGAACCTGACCGACGGGCTGGACGGCCTGGCCACGGTGCCGGTGATGATGGCGGCGGGCGCCTTCGGGGTGATTTCCTATCTCGCCGGCAACTTCGTCTTCGCCCAGTATCTGCAAATCCACCACGTCCCCGGCGCGGGCGAACTGGCCATCTTCTGCGCCGCCATGATCGGCGGGGGCGCAGGCTTCCTGTGGTACAACGCTCCCCCGGCCAAGATCTTCATGGGCGACACCGGTTCCTTGGCTCTGGGCGGGGCTCTGGGCGCCATCGCCGTCATGACCAAGCACGAACTGGTGCTGGGCATCGTCGGCGGCCTGTTCGTGATGGAGGCCGCCTCCGTGATGATCCAGGTCGGCTATTACAAGCTGACCAAGAAGCGCATCTTCCTGATGGCGCCGATCCACCACCATTTCGAAAAGATGGGCTGGCCGGAATCGACCGTGGTCATCCGCTTCTGGATCATCGCCGGCGCGCTGGCCCTGATCGGCTTGTCGACGTTGAAGCTGCGGTGAGCACGCTCTCTCATTCGTCATCCTCGCCCTTGTGGCGAGGATCCCGGCTCCCGGTGTCGGGCATCGGGGCAGGGCGTCTGACGACTGAGTTTCTGGATCCTCGGCACAGGGCCGAGGATGACGGAGTCATGGCATGATCCCCGTTCCCGGTTTCGAGGGCAGGCGGGTCGCGGTCTTTGGCCTGGGACGGTCGGGGATCACGGCCGCGCGCGCGCTCCAGGCCGGCGGCGCCATCCCGATCCTGTGGGACGACGGGGCCTCGGGTCGGATGCAGGCCGAGGCGGAAGGGTTTCAGGTCCAGGACCTGACCGCCGCCGACTGGTCCGGTTTCGCCGCCCTGGTGCTGTCGCCTGGCGCGCCCCTGACCCACCCCAAACCGCACTGGACCGTCGACCGCGCGAGAGGGGCCGGCGTGCCCGTGATCGGCGACATCGAACTGTTCGCCCGCGCCCTGGCCGCCCTGCCGGAAGGGCGGCGTCCGAAGGTGGTCGCCGTCACCGGCACCAACGGCAAGTCCACCACCACCGCCTTGATCGGCTGGGTGTTGAGGTCCGCCGGCTGGACGGTCCACGTCGGCGGCAATATCGGCATCGGCGTCCTGGCCCTGCCCGAGCCGACGCCGGAGGCCGTCTATGTGATCGAGGTCTCGAGCTACCAACTGGACCTGACCACGACCTTCGCCCCCGACGTGGCGATCTTGACCAACGTCAGCCCCGACCATCTGGACCGTCATGGCGGCATGGAAGGTTATGTGGCGGCCAAGGCGCGCATCTTCGCGGCCCAGGGGGCCGATGCGGTGGCGCTGATCGGTGTGGACGAGGACTGGGGCAGGCGGATCGCAACCCAACTGTCCCAACGTGTGATCGTCATTTCTTCCTCCGCTCATCCCCGCGAAAGCGGGAACCCAGTGCTTTCGTCAGCACATGATGGGTGGGATCAGCGTCCTGACTGGGTCCCCGCTTTCGCGGGGATGAGCGGTGTGGAGGCTGTGCCCGGAGCGATCTGGTCGCAAGGCGCGGTCCTTGCCGACCTCACGCCCGCCCGCTCTCTGCCCGGCCGTCACAACGCCCAGAACGCCGCTTTCGCCTATGCCGCCGCCCGGGCGCTGGGCGTCTCCCACGCCGCCGCCGTCAAGGGGCTGCTGACCTTCCCCGGTCTGGCCCATAGGATGGAGACGGTCGGCCAGGTCGGCTCGGTCCGTTTCGTCAACGATTCCAAGGCCACCAACGCCGACGCGGCGCGACAGGCCCTGGCGTCCTACCCTTCCGTCTTCTGGATCGCGGGCGGCGTGCCCAAGGCCGGCGGCATAGACGCTCTGGCCGATCTGTTCCCGCGCGTGGCCAAGGCCTATCTGATCGGCCAGGCGGCCGAGGCTTTCGCCGAGACCTTGGGCGAGACGCCCCACGTCGTCTCCCGGACCCTGGACGCCGCCGTCGCCGCCGCGGCGGCCGACGCCGCCGCCGCTGGCGGGGAGCAGATCGTCCTGTTGTCGCCCGCCTGCGCCAGTTTCGATCAGTTTCCAGACTTCGAGGCGCGGGGCGAGGCGTTTCGCGCGGCCGTGCTGAACCTGCCCGCCGCCCCGGAGATCGTGGCATGAGCGCCCACTACACCCCCGCCTTCTCCCGCAACGACCAGAGCCTGATCGCGCGCTGGTTCTGGACCGTGGATCGCGGCTTGCTGGGCGCGGCCCTGGCGCTGATGGCGCTGGGGGTGTCGCTCAGCTTCGCCTCCAGCCCGGCGGCCATCCTGGCCGATGAATCGATCACCGATCCCTTCCACTATTCCTGGCGGATGATGGTCTTCGCCGGCGTCGGCCTGATGGTCATGCTGACGACCTCCCTGATGTCGCCGCGGGGGGTGCGGCGCATCGCCGTCCTGGCCCTGTTCGGCGCCATCGTCGTCATGGCGGCCCTGCCGTTCATCGGCGATACGGTCAAGGGCGCCGCGCGCTGGGTGAATCTGGGGCCGTTCAGCCTTCAGCCGTCCGAGTTCGCCAAGCCCGGCCTGATCGTCTTCGCCGCCTGGATGTTCGCCGAGGCGCAGAAGGGCCAGGGCGTGCCCGGCGTCACCATTGCATTCGGCTTCTACGCCCTGACGGTCTGTCTGCTGCTGATCCAGCCGGACATCGGCCAGACGCTGCTGATCACCACCACCTTCATGGCCGTCTTCTTCATGGCCGGGGTGCCGTTCAAATGGATGGCGGTCCTGGCCAGCCTGGGCATGGCGGGTCTGGTGTCGCTGTATTTCGTCTTCGGCCATATGCGCGACCGCCTCAGCCGCTTCTTCTCGCCCGAGACCACCGACACCCACCAGATCGACAGCGCGTCGGAGGCGATTCGCGCGGGCGGCCTCTTGGGACGCGGCGTCGGCGAGGGGGTGATGAAGCGCCGGGTGCCCGACCTGCACACCGACTTCATCTATTCGGTCGGCGCCGAAGAGTTCGGCCTGGTGCTCAGCCTGGCGATGATCGGCCTTTACGCCTTCATCGTCATCCGGGGCATGCGTCGGGCCATGAAGCTGACCGACCCGTTCGAACAGACGGCGTCGGCGGGCCTGTTCATGCTGATCGGCCTTCAGGCCTGCATCAATGTGGCGGTGAACCTGAACCTGATTCCGACCAAGGGGATGACGCTGCCCTTCATCAGCTACGGCGGCTCCTCCATGCTGGCCATGGGCCTGACCATGGGCTTCGCCCTGGCCCTGACCCGCCGCCGCCCCGGCGCCTACGAGCCCGGCGCCAGTCTGGCGATGGGCCGACGCCTGATCTGAACCGCGCTTCCCAGCTTTGGGATTCGTCCCCGTAAAGATGATGCGACGGAATGGCTTGTGGCTGAAATGTGGTTGACGAATGGCGGTCGGACGTGCCGATTACGCGTCTGAATTGCGCCGTGGGGTTGCAAGCTTAAGCGTTCGGCGGATGCCGTAGGGGGACTTATAGTGGCTTTCAGTTTCAAACTCGGCCTTCTGGCCGCGACGGCCGGCGTGGCCATGCTGGCGGGAACGGCGGCGAGCGCCCAGACGGCGACCGCGCCCACGCCGCCTGCGGGCGGATTCTACATGGCCAACGGGACGCGCACGACCAACTATCAGACGGCGCTGGCGTCGTGGCGGACCGACGCGCAATTCTCGGTCGATTATTCCAAAGCCTTTCTGGGGCTGGAGCACGCCTACGCCATGGGGCTGACCGGGCGGGGACAGACGGTCGGGGTCAATGACGCGGGTGTCTACATGGCCCACCCGCTGTTCGGATCGCCGGGCAAGGTCACGGGCCTGCACACCCAGGTGGTCGCCGGTTACGGCAATGACGGCATGATCAATCCGCGTCGCCAGTGGGAAGGCCACGGCACCCACGTCTCCGGCACCATCGCGGGCGATCGGGTGGCGGGCCAGCCGATGTTCGGCAACGCCTTTAACGCCAAGCTGTACGCCGCCACCGCCAACTTCTCGGCCGGCGACTTCCTCTGGTACAAGGACGCCATCATCGACGGCAAGATCGTCGCCACCCAGAACCAGAACATCGTCGACCTGGCCAACACGGGCGAGGTGCGGATCATCAACAACAGCTGGGGCAGCTCGACCACCCTGCCGTTCAACGCCTCGCTGCCGACGGTGCTGGCGTCCTTCAACCGCAACTACGGCGATTACTACAAGCCGGTGCTGGACAACGACGTGCTGGTCGTCTTCTCGGCCGGCAACGGCTATGGCGTGCACGCCAGCATCGACGCGGCGGCGCCGCTGTCGGACCCGCGCCTGCGCTCCAACTGGCTGTCGGTCGCCAACTATTCGAGCTTCACCGCCGCCGATCCCTCGACCAGCTTCTGCGGCCAGACGGCGACCTGGTGCGTCGCCGGGCCGGGTTCGGCCGTCGTCTCGTCCGTGCCGGCCTATGAAATGGACTGGCGGGGCATCCTCGCGCTGTATCCCCGGGCCAACTATGCGGGTTTGTATTCGGCCACTACGGTTTCCGCCCTGCAGAACGCCTCGATCAACCAATTCCTGGGCGTCCTGAACAACTATCTGGCCGCCCGTCAGGCCGGCGGGGCGAACTTCGACGAGGAGGCGGCGCGGCGCGAGGTCGGCCGGCAGGCGGCGGCCATCACCCTGATCTCGGGCGCGCGGCTGGGCGACCCGGACGGCTTCACCTCGATCCTTGGCCAACTGCTGACCTCGACCAACAACATGGCGATCCTGACGCCGGCCTTCTCCCGGGCCGTGCTGGAGTACGCCGACGCCGAACTGCAGCGCGTGCTGGGTCAGTACATCGACTACACCGGCGCGGGTTATGCGGCCTACACCGGCACCTCGATGGCGGCGCCGAACATCTCGGGCTTCGGCGCCCTGCTGATGGAGAACTTCCCGGAATATTCGACGGCCCTGATCTCGGATATTCTGGTGTCCAGCTCCAGGGACCTGGATACGCCGGGCGTCGACTTGCGCTCGGGCTGGGGCGCGCCGCAGATGGACGTGGCCCTGCGCGGCCCGACGGCGCTTCGCGACACCCGCGACGTCACCGTCGCCGTGGGCACGGTCGATATCTGGAGCAACAACATCGGCGATGCGCGCGACCGCTATTCGCCCGAGGTTCTGGTCAACTTCGGCGCCGACATCGGCGGCCTGGTCAAGAAGGGCGGCGGGCAGCTGATCCTGACGGGCGCCAACGACTACAGCGGTCCGACGCGGGTCGAGGGCGGCCTCCTGACCGTCAACGGCAGCCTGCTGCGCTCCAGCGCCACGGTCGGCGGCGTCGGCATGATCGGCGGCACGGGCCGCTTGCTGAACCTGACGGCGGAAAGCGGCGGGGTCGTCTCGCCCGGCGACGGCGCCAATCCGTTCGGAACCCTGACGGTGGCGGGCGATGTGAACTTCAAGCCCGGCTCCTTCCTGTGGATACGGTCCAGCGTGAACGGCGGGGCCTATTCGCGCCTGAATGTAGGCGGGGCGACCCGCATCGACGGCGGGCAGGTCATTCTGAAGGCCGACAACGGCGAGTGGAATCTGCGCACACGCATGAACATCATCAACTCGACGGGCGCCGTGACCGGGACCTTCACGGGGGCTCAGAGCGATCTGGCCTTCCTGGCGCCGGTGCTGACCTATTCGACGAACGGGGTGGTGCTGACGGTGCGGCGCAACGACGTGACCGTGGCTTCGCTGGGCGGCAATCCGAACCAGACCTCGGTCGGCGGCGCCCTGGACGCCATGATCAACAACACCGCCGGCGCCAATCGCGACCTGTCGCTGGAGAACGCCCTGTTGGATGCCAGCGTTCCGGCTGTTCAAGGGGCGCTCGGCGGGCTGACCGGCGAGGTGCACGCCTCGCTCGGCGGCCTGGCCGTGTCGGACACGCGCACGATCCGCGAGGCCATGTCGGATCGTGGTGGCGGCGAAGGCGGCCAGACCTATGTCGGCAACGGCGTCTCGGTCTGGGGCAGCGGCGTCTATGGCGACGGTCGGGGTTCGTCGCACGACGGCGTCGCCAGCTTCCGCAGCGAATCCTCGGGTTATATGGTCGGGGCCGACAAGGCGCTGTCGGACGATCTGCACATCGGCGTCGCCTTGGGTGAAACCCGCTCCGAACTGCGTTCGCCGCGTCTGCGCTCGACGGGGCGGGTCAACAGCGAACAGATCGGCGTTTATGGCGGCGCCGGCGTCGGCGACTTCCAGATCCGCCTGGGTGGATCGTGGGCCAACGCCGATGTCCGCACCGATCGCACGGCCCAGCTGAACGCCTTCTCCAACGCCCTGGTCGGCGACTATGACGGCGACGTCTGGCAGGCCTATGGCGAGGTGTCCTGGAGCCGCGCGGTCGGCGCCACGGTGTTCGAACCCTATGGCGCCTACAGCCATGTCGAATACGACGCCGATGTCGCCGAGACGGGCGGAGACGCCGCCCTGTCCGGCAAGGTGAAGCAGAAGGCCGATCTGCTGACGGCCGGCTTCCGCACCCGCACCGTGCTTGCGGGCGGCCAGGGCCGGCCGCGCCTGTCGGCCGTGACCCACCTGGCCTACACCCACGATCTGAACGGCGACGGTCCGGTGTTCGACGCCGCCTTCGCCGATGGCCCGCGCTTCCTGATCCAAGGGGCCAACCCCGGCGACGACGTGGTCTCAGGCGGCTTGTCCTTCAACATCCAGGCGAGCGAACGGACGGCGTTCGAGATGGGCTATACCGGCCTGTACAAGGACGAGTACTACGACAATCGCATTTTCGGACGATTCAGCGTCAAGTTCTGATCCGAAGCCAGTCGCGCCTCCGGTCATGGGCCGGGGGCGCGATTGCGTTCAGGGCTCCAGAGCTTGGCTATTGAGTTTGGGCGGAAAGCGCGTCGTCGCCCTGGGTGAAGGGGCGGTCGCGGTCAGCCTTGCGATGCTCGATCCAGACGCCCCGCACGCGCGTCAGATGCTCGATCGCCTGGACCGCGCCGCGCATGAAGGTCTCTGGCGTTTCTGCGTCGAGGGGCGGGGCGACGGCGCCCTGGTCGCCGTGAAACACGGTGGCGGCGTAGATGTCCAACTGGTGTCCCCGACGCCGCCCGTCGCGATAGGGGAACAGACACAGGGTGTAGCGTTGCTCGAGGCGGCCCGGGCGGCGAGGAGCGACATCGGCGCGCCAGCTGGCGCCGTCGCAGACCGCGGCGCGCACAGGGCGCAGCCAGCCGGCCGGGGCGCGCGTCGTCGGGCCTTCCAGACCGAACCCGCCGGGGGCCGCCGGATCGACCAGGGTGAAGCGTCCCGGCGCGCGGGGAATCCGGGCGACGGCCTGGTTGCGGACCGCGACCGTCACGTCCTGACGGGCCAGGTGGCTTTGCAGCGTCTGGGCGATGTCGCGGCCTGAGCGCGAAGTCTGGAAATCGACGATGGCGTAGGCCTGGTCCAGACTCTGGGCGACCAAAGGCGTCTGCGCCGCCGTGTTTGAACGCGGCCAGAATATCTGGCGTCAAAGCGGATGGTGGTGGAAACCTTCTCGGCGCTCTTGGGGGTTCAAGACAAGGCCCGGTCCAGCGCCTTGGCGAAGACGGTCGGCAGGGCGGCGCGGGCGGCCTCGGGCGCCATCCAGCGCCAGGCGTCGTCGGCCGACTGGACCTGCGCGACCAGGACGGTCAAGGTCAGGCTGAAGTGGGTGAAGACGTGCTCCACCGCCCCGGCCGTGCGCCAGTCGGCTGGGACGGGCGGCTGACCTGAGGGCTCCTCGGCGGTCCAGTCGCTGGTCGGCAGGCCCAGCATGCCACCCAGCAGCCCCTTGCCCGGCCGCGTCTGGACCGCCACCCGGCCGTCGCGGTCGAACAGCACATAGGCCAGGCCCCGGCGCCGCGGCCGGTCCGCCTTCTTCGCCTTGACCGGAAACCGCGTCGGCTCTCCCGTCGCCAGACCCCGGCATTGGTCGGAGACGGGACAGATGGCGCAGTCCGGCGACTTGGGTCGGCAGACGGTCGCCCCCAGGTCCATCAACGCCTGAGCCCAGTCGCCCGGCCGCTCGTCCGTGACGAACAGCCCCGCCAACCGCCGCAACTCCGGCCGCGCGGCCGGAACCGGGGCGTCGACCGCGAACAGCCGCGCCATGACCCGTTCCACATTGCCGTCGACCACATTGGCCGCCCGGTCGAATGCGATGGCGGCGACGGCGGCGGCGGTGTAGGCGCCCACCCCCGGCAGGGCCAGCAGCCCCGCCTCCGTATCGGGAAACACGCCGCCATGCCTGCCCGCCACCGCTCGCGCGCAGGCCAGCAGGTTGCGAGCGCGGGCATAGTAGCCCAGCCCCGCCCAGGCGGCCATCACCTCGGCGTCCTCGGCCGCCGCCAAATCCTCGACCCTGGGCCAGCGCGTTGTGAAGGCGTGGAAATAGGGCGTGGCGTGCGGCACCGTGGTCTGCTGCAGCATCACCTCGGACAGCCACACGCGATAGGGTTCGGTCCGCGCCGCCCCCGCCGTCGCCCGCCAAGGCAGGCTGCGCGCATGGGCGTCGTACCAGGCCAGCAGCCGGGAGCGGACGAAGACGATGTCGGGAGAGACGTCAGGCATGGGATCGCGCTATATAGGCCCATGCGCCGCACCCTGCCCACAGACGCCGAGGTCCGCGAGATCCTGTCTCGCCGCCGCACCCGCCCGGCGCCGCGTCCCGCGCCGCGCGCCGGCAAGGCGCTGACGCCTCTGATCAAGAAGCTGGACGAGCAGTTCGGGCGCGGCGCCGCCGCCCTGGAGCCCCGCTGGCGCGAGATCGTCGGCGACCGCCTGGCCCGCGTCACCCGGCCGCAGAAGCTGACCAAGGGCAAGGGCGGCCAGCCCGGCGTGCTGGAGCTGCGCGTCGCCGGCGCCGCGGCCCTTCTGGTCCAGCATCAGTCCGAGGACATCTTGGCCCGCGTCAATCTGTTCCTCGGCGCCGGGTCGGTGGATCGGCTGCGCATCGCCCAAGGCCCCGTCGCCCCATTGAAAGAGGCCGCCGCTCGCCCCAGGCGCAGCGCCAAGCCGCCGCCCCTGCCCGCCCAGGCGGAGGCCGACCTGGCCGCCTCCATCGCCTCGGCCCCCGACGAACTGCGCGCGGCCCTGGCGCTGCTGGGCCGGGCCGCGCTTTCACGCGCCGAAGGGCAGGATTGACAAAACTTCGCCGCACCTGTTCTCGACTAGTTCAGGATTGCGCCGTTCCGGGGGAATCGCGCCACCCTTCGCCAACGATCCGATCGAGGAAGCCCCATGGCCCAGACTGAATCCCGCTTCGCCCGCATGAGCCGCCGCGCGGCCATCACCGGCGCCGCCCTGGCCACCATGGCTCTGGCCGCCTGCGGCGGCGCCAAGGGCGCGGCCGAAGGCGACATGGCGCTGGGCGCGCCGGAAGGCGCCAAGGTCACGGTGGTCGAATACGCCTCGGTCACATGCCCCCACTGCGCCCTGTGGCAGAAGAACACCTGGCCGGCCTTCAAGGCCAAATATGTCGACACCAACAAGGTGCGCTACGTTTTCCGCGAACTGCCGACCCCGCCGGTCGACGCCGCCACCGCCGGCTTCCTGGTCGCCCGCTGCGCCGGCCCGGACAAATATTTCGATGTGGTTCACCAGCTGATGGCCACCCAGCAGGAGATGCTGACCTCCTCGCCGCGCGACTGGCTGCTTCGCACCGCCCAGGCCGCCGGCCTGTCCGAGCAGCAGTTCAACGACTGCGTCACCGACAAGGACGCCGTCGCCGCCATGGAGAAGCGCGTCCAGTTCGCCCGCACCCAGGGCGTGACCGGCACCCCGGCTTTCTACGTCAACGACCAGCAGGTCCTGACCCCTGGCGGCGAGGGCGCCAGCCTGGCCGATCTGTCCACGGCGATAGACGCCGAACTGGCCAAGTAGGACCGCCGTCGATGATCCGGCGCGCCGTCCTGGCCCTCTCCTTAGCCGCCGCCCTGTCGATGGGCGCGGCGGCGTCCGCGGTCGCCGCCGATGCGCCGCCGCCCGTCACGGCCCAGGATCATGTCTTGGGCCGGGCGGACGCCCCGGTCACGGTGATCGAATACGCCTCCTTCACCTGCCCGCACTGCGCCGATTTCCACAACACGGTCCTGCCGGCGTTCAAGGCCAAATATATCGACACGGGCAAGGTCCGGCTGGTCCACCGCAACCTGCCGACGGCGCCGGCCAACGTCGCCGCAGCGGCCGCCGCCGTGGCCCTGTGCGCCGCTCCGGGCAAGTATTTCGACGTGGCGGCGGTCTTTATGCGCGATCAGGCCAACTTGGTCGCGACGGGCGCCCAGCCCTGGTTCGCCGCCGGGGTCGCCGCCAGCGGCCGGACCCGCGCAGAGATCGAGACCTGCCTCAGCGCGCCCGAGACGCGCGCGGCCCTGGATGGTCAGATCGCCGGCGCCCAGGCGGCGGGCGTCACCGGCACGCCCAGCTTCTTCGTCAACGGGACGCTCGTCATGGACCATTCGCTGGAGGCCCTGTCGGCGGCCATCGACCCGCTGCTGCGTCGGTGATCGCTTAAGGCCATGCAGTTCCAGCGGCTCCGGCTGGTCGGCTTCAAATCCTTCGTCGATGCGGCGGAGGTCCAGATCGAATCCGGCCTGACCGGCGTGGTCGGACCCAACGGCTGCGGCAAGTCCAATGTGCTGGAAAGCCTGCGCTGGGTCATGGGCGCCAATTCGGCCAAGGCCATGCGCGGCCAGGGCATGGACGACGTCATCTTCGCCGGCGCGGCGGGCCGCCCCCCGCGCAGCCACGCCGAAGTCAGCCTGACGATCGACAATGCGCAGTGCCGCGCGCCCCAGCCCTTTACCGACGCGCCGGTGCTGGAGGTGTCGCGCCGCATCGACCGGGGCCAGGGCTCGACCTATCGGATCAACGGCAAGGAGGTCCGCGCCCGCGACGTCCAGCTGCTGTTCGCCGACGCCTCGACCGGCGCCAACTCGCCCGCCCTGGTGCGTCAGGGCCAAATTTCCGAACTGATCGCCGCCAAGCCCCAGAACCGCCGTCGCATCCTGGAAGAGGCGGGTGGGGTCGCCGGCCTGCACACCCGCAGGCATGAGGCCGAGTTGCGCCTGAAGGCCGCCGAGACCAACCTCGAACGCCTGGACGACATCGGCCGCGAGTTGGAGACGGCGCTGAACCGGCTGAAGCGCGAGGCCCGGCAAGCCGAAAAGTACAAGAAGATCTCCGCCGAGATCCGCGCCCTTCAGGCCGCCCTGCTCTATGTCCGCTGGAACGACGCGCGCCTGGCCGCCGAGGCCGCCGCCGCCGAACTGCGCCAGGCCGACCAGGCCGTGGCCGAGACCACGACCGCCGCCGCCGCCGCCCAGACCGCCGCCCTGGCGGCCCAGGAAGCCTTGAAACCGGCGCGGGAAGAGGACGCCGTCGCCTCCGCCCTGCTGCATCGGGCCAGCCTGGAACGCGACCGGCTGGACATGGCCGAACAGGCCGCCCGCGCCGAGGTCGATCGGCTGAAGGCCGAGGCCGCGCGCATCGCCGCCGACGTCGAACGCGAAGAGACTATGGCCGCCGACGCGAAACGCGAACTGGACCGACTGGACCACGAACTGACCAGGCTGAAGGCCGAGATCGCCGCCGCCCCCGAACGCGGCCCCGAACTGGACAAGGCCCTCCAAGCCGCCGAGGACGCCCGCAAGGCCGCCGATGGGGAGGTCGAGCGTCTGGCCGGAACCCTGGCCGCCGTCGAAGCCCGCGCCAACGCCGAAATGGCTCGCAAGCGCGACGCCGAGACCCGACTGGCCCGCGTCACGGCCCAGCACGATCAGGCGAAGCGGGAACGCGAGGCCCTGGGGCCGCTGGAAACGCCGGAGCTCGAGACCGCCCATCAGGCGCTGGAGGCGGCCCGGGGCGAATTGGCCGCCGCGCGCGAAGCCGTCGAAGCCGTCGAGGCGAAACGCGGCGACCTGGCCCGCGCCGAGCAGGAGGCTCGCACCGCGGCCCGCGCCGCCGAGGACCGTCTGGGTCGCCTCCAGACCGAAGCGCGCGGCCTGGCCCAGCTGCTGGTCACGGGCAAGCGCGACCATCCGCCCGCCCTCGACAAGGTCCGCGCCGACAAGGGCTACGAGGCCGCCCTGGCCGCCGCCCTGGGCGACGATCTGGACGCGGCGCTGGACGCGCGGGCCGCCGCCTACTGGGGCGGCGCGGATGTTCCCTCCCCCGTCTGGCCCGCGGGCGTTTCACCCCTGTCCGCCCATGTGCAGGCGCCCGACCAATTGACCGCCCGCCTGGCCCTGTGCGGCGTCGCGGCGAGGGCCGACGCCGCCCGGCTGGCTCCGGGCCTGCCCACAGGCGCCCGGCTGGTGACGACCGAGGGCGACCTCTATCGCTGGGACGGCTTCGTCAGCCGCGCGGAGGCCCCGCGCCCCGCCGCCGTCCGCCTGGCCCAGCGCACCCGACTGGCTGAACTGGAGGCCGAGATCGACAAGGGCAAGCCCGCCCTGGAACAGGCCCAGGCCCGGCAGAAGGCCGCCACCGACGCCTTTCGCGCCGCCGAGGACGCGATGAAGGCTGCGCGCCTCAAACCCTTCGCCGCCGACAAGGCCGCGACCGCCGCCCGCGACCGTGTCGAGACACTGGCCCGCGACCAGGCCCGGCGCGAAGCCCGCGCCCAGGCGCTGGACGACACCGTGGCCCGCCTGGCGGCCGAGGTCGCAGAGGCGGAAGGGGCGCTTGAAGCCGCCCGGACGACGGATGCGCCGTCCGAAACCCTGGCCGGGCTGCGCGAGGCGTTGGCCGGCGCCCGCGTCGCCGCCGACACGGCGCGCGCCGCCGCCCAGGCCGCCCGATCCGACCGCGACGCCGAGGCTCGCGACCGTCAGGGGCGGGAACAGCGGCTGGGCGGCCTGACCCGCGCCCGCGACGGCTGGCTCGGCCGCGCCAAGGACAGCGCCGCCCGCATCGCCGCCTTGGCCAAGGACGCGGAAAAGACCGCCGCCCTGCTGAAACAGGCCGAGATCGCCCCCCAGGGCTTCGCCGAACAGCGCGGCAAGCTGCTGGATACGCTGGCCGCCGCCGAACAGAGGAAGCAGTCCGCGTCCGACGCCATGGCGGCGGCCGATACGGCTGCGGGTGACGCCGACCGCGCCAGCCGCGCCGCCGAGACCGCCGCGTCGCAAGCCCGCGAGGCCAGAGCCGGCCTCTTGGCCCGCGCCGAGGCCGCCGCCGAGAAACTGATCGAGGCCGAGACCACCCTGCGCGAAACGGCCCAGATGTCGCCGGAGGACCTGGGCCGGAAGCTGACCGACGACGCCGTCGCCCGCCCCCCCGACGCGGCCGGCGCCGAGAGCCTGCTTTACGGGCTGGAACGCGAGCGCGAGGCCCTGGGCGCCGTCAACCTGCGCGCCGAGGACGAGGCGGTCGAATACGGCGACCGGCTGAACAGCATGAAGTCCGAGCGCATCGACCTGACCCAGGCGATCGCCAAACTGCGCGACGGCATCGACGAGTTGAACGCCGAGGGCCGCGAGCGGCTGGTGGCGGCGTTCGACGTCATCAACGCCAACTTCAAGAGCCTGTTCGAGGCCCTGTTCGGCGGCGGCCAGGCCGAGCTGAAGCTGGTCGAAAGCGACGATCCGCTGGAGGCGGGGCTTGAGATCTACGCCTGCCCGCCCGGCAAGCGGCTGTCGGTCATGAGCCTGATGTCGGGCGGCGAACAGGCCCTGACGGCGGCGGCCCTGATCTTCGGCGTCTTCCTGGCCAACCCCGCCCCCGTCTGCGTGCTGGACGAGGTGGACGCCCCGCTGGACGACGCCAACGTCGACCGCTTCTGCCGGATGCTGCACGAGATGCGGTCGCGCACCGACACCCGCTTCATCGTCATCACCCACAACCCCGTCACCATGAGCCGGATGGACCGCCTCTACGGCGTCACCATGCCCGAACGCGGCATGAGCCAGCTGGTCAGCGTGGACCTGCACCAGGCCGAGACCTTGGTCGCATGATCGCGATGTTGCTGGCCCTGTCCGATCCCGCCCTGGTCCAGACCGGCGTGGGGCGTTTCGCGCAATATGCGGACGTGGCCTCCATCGTGCGCCAGGGCGACGCCGCGCGGATGCGCAGCCTCCAGGTGGCGGAACAGGGGTTCCACGTGGGCGACGTCCTCTACATCGGCGGCTGGTCGCGCTGGGTCTTCGACTGCCGAACAAGGACGGTCGACCGGCTGGATTTCGCTTCCCTGCGCGACGACGGCGTCGAAGGCCCCGCGACGCCCGAAACGGCCCCGCCCTATGCCGCGGCGCCCGGCGGCGACGCCGCCGAACTGCTGGCCGTGGCCTGCGGCGAGACGCCGCCCGCCCGCACCTTGACCCTGGACCAGGCGATCAGCCAGGGCCGGTCGGCTCTGGCGGACTGATCGGCCGCTCTTCTCCCTGCGGCCACTCGATCCGGTCGCGCGGCAGAGCTTCGCGGCACTCGTCGCGCATGAAGGCCATCAGCTTCTCGCGGATTTCACAGCGCAGGTCGAAGGCGACGGGCGCCGAGCGGGCGCTGGCCAGACAGCGGACCTGCAACACGCGTTCGGTGATGTCCGTCACCTGCATCACCTGCACATCGCCGTCCCACAGTTTCGAGGCTTTCACGATTCCCTCGAACGCCTCGCGCAGCTTGTCGATCGGCGCCTCGTAATCGACGTAGAAGAAGGCCGTGCCGATCAGCCGGGCGTTCTCGCGCGTCCAGTTCTGGAAGGGTTTGGTGATGAAATAGGACAGGGGCAGGACCATCCGCCGCCAGTCCCACAGCTTGACCACGACATAGGTCGAGGTGATCTCTTCGACATTGCCCCACTCGTTCTCGACGATGACGGCGTCGTCGATGCGGATCGGCTGGGTCAGGGCGATCTGGATGCCGGCGACCATGTTCGTCAGGATCGGCTGAAGCGCCAGGCCGGCGATGATGCCGACCACCCCGGCCGAGGCCAAGAGGCTGACGCCCCACTGACGGAAACCGGCGATGGTCATCAGAGCCAGGCCGACAGTGACGATGAACAGGATCACCTTGGCCACCCGCTGCAGGATTCGGGTCTGGGTCAGGTGTTTGCGGGCCAGCAGATTGTCCTCGACGGCGATGTTGTATCGCTTCAGGTGCATGACGGACCACATGTCCAGCACCCCGGACGCCAGCCAGCCCAGCGTCAGGATGAAGAGAAACAGCAGCACCGCGCGGATGTCGGCCGAGGGTTCGGGCGCCATCGGCGATACGGTCACGCCGATGCCGACGCCGATGATTATGATCAGCACCCGCAGCTTGACCCGCGCCCGTTCGACCACCCCGCGCCAGAAGACATCCTTGTTCCTGACCACGCGGCGCAGAACGGCGAAGACGACCTTGTGCGTCAGCCAGCCCCCGCCCACGAAGACCAACAGCACCAGTCCGATCACCGCCCATTCCGGCAGCCAATCGAACCGATGCCACAGGGCGCGAACGTGACGGGTCAGGGCGATGATTTCGGGCGGCATGACCTTCTAACGCACGACAAGCTGGACGGTTGAGGGGTCTGGTCCATCGGTTCGCGACAGGGAGGCTTTCGTCGCTGGGCGCTAGCGGCTACCACCGCCCGATGACCCTTCCCCGCCCCCTGCCTCATCTCGCCGCCGTCGCCGGCGACTATGACATCCTGCTCTGCGACGTGTGGGGGGTGATCCATAATGGGCGCGAGAGCTGGGCGGCGCCGTGCGAGGCGCTGGCGCGGTTCAATCGCGAGGGCGGGCATGTGGTGTTGATCTCCAATTCGCCGCGTCCGGCCTCGGACGTGGTCGCACAGCTGGACGGGCTGGGCGTGCCGCGCGAGGCGTGGAAGGCCTTCGTCACCTCGGGCGATGCGACGCGGGCGGAACTCGCCAAGCGGGCGCCGGGTCCGGCGTGGATCGTCGGCCCCGAACGCGACGCGCCCCTGTACGCCGGCCTGGGGCTGGAGCGGGCGGCCAGCGCCGAGGACGCCGCCTTCATTTCCGTGACCGGCCCGGTGGACGACACGACCGAGACGCCGGAGGACTATCGCGAGCGGTTCGCCGTCGGAGCCGCACGCGACATCGAACTGATCTGCGCCAACCCCGACCGGGTGGTCCAGCGCGGCGACCAGCTGATCTATTGCGGCGGCGCCCTGGCCGATCTGTATGCGTCGCAGGGCGGACGGGTGGTCATGGCCGGCAAGCCCTTCGCCCCCATCTACGACCTGGCGATCAAGGAGGCGGAAGGCCTGTCGGGCCGGCCCGTCGATCGTTCCCGCGTTCTGTGCATCGGCGACGGCGTCGTGACCGACGTCATGGGCGCCAATGCGCAAGGGCTGGACTGCCTGTTCATCGCGCAGGGAATCCACGGCGACCAGGCCAAGGGAGCGGACGGGACGCTGGATCCGGCCCGCGCCGCCGAGTTGCTGAAGGCCGAGACGGCCTATGCCCGCTACGCCGCGCTGCATGGTCGAATTGGTTCAGCAGCATCCGTCCGGTGGTTACATCCTGGACGAACTTCACGTCGGCATGGCGGCCGAGAAAATCGTCGTGGCGACGGAGGACCGCATTCGCCTGTTCGCCGAGGCGTCGGACGATTTCAATCCGGTTCACCTGGACGAGGCCTTCGCCTCCAAGACCGCCTATCGCGGCCGGATCGCCCACGGCCTGCTGAGCGCCTCTTTCGGATCGGCGGTGGTGGGCACGATCCTGCCCGGCGCGGGCTCGATCTACATCTCCCAGACTCTGGCGTTCCATCAGCCGGTGCGGATCGACGATGTCGTGCGCATCCTGATCACGGTGATCGATGTCGAGGCCGACAGCGCGCGGGTCAAGCTGAGCTGCGAAGGCTTCGTGGGCGAGACCATGATCATGGACGGCGTCGCCGTGGTCCGCGTCCCGCGCCGGCGCAAACCGTCCCAGCGCTGATATGCAGGTCGTTCGCGACTGGCGCGACCTGCCGGACGCCCTCAAGGGCGCCGCCGTCGCGCTCGGGGCCTTCGACGGCGTGCATCGGGGCCACCAGGCCGTCATCGCCGATGCGAAGGCGGCGGCCGATCGACTGGGCGCGCCGGCAGGGGTCGTCAGCTTCGATCCCCATCCCCGCCGCTGGTTCCAGAAGGATGCGGCCCCCTTTCGCCTGATGACCGCCGACCAGATGGCCCAAGCCCTGGCGCCGCTGGGCGTCGACATCCTGTATCTGCTGCCGTTCGACGCCGAGATGGCCGGCATGACCGACGTCGCGTTCGCCGAGCGGGTGCTGGCGCAGGGGCTGGGCGTGCGCCACGCCGCCGTCGGCTTCGACTTCACCTTCGGCAAGGGCCGATCGGGGTCGCCCGAGGCCCTGCGCGCCTATGGCGAGCGGCTTGGTTTCACCGTGTCGGTGGTTCAGCGCCTGGACGACGCCGACGGGCTGAAACTGTCGTCTAGCGCCGTGCGCGAGGCGCTGAAGGCCGGCGACATGGCCCGCGCCGCCGCCATCCTGGGCCGTCCCTTCGCCATACGGGGCGAGGTGATCCACGGCGACAAGCGCGGCCGCACCATCGGCGTGCCGACCGCCAATGTGGCCTTGGGCGACTATATGCGGCCCGCCTACGGCGTCTATGCGACGCGCAGCCGTCTGGCGGACGGGCGCGTGATCGACGGCGTCGCCAGCCTGGGCGTGCGGCCCATGTACGCGCTGGAGACGCCGCTGCTGGAGGTCTGGTTGCTCGATTTCGCCGGCGATCTGTATGGTCAGACTATCGAGACCGAACTGGTCGCCTGGCTGCGCGGCGAAGAGGCGTTCGACGGCCTGGAAGCTCTGAAGACGCAGATCGAGGCCGATGCGGCCCAGGCGCGGGCCGTGCTCAGCGCCTCATAAAGGCCGCAGCCCCGCCGCAAACCGCTTCCAGTTCTGCACATAATGCTCGGCCGACATCTGCAGCACGGCGATGTGGGCCGGGTCGCGATCGCGCACCACCTTGCCGGGCTGGCCCATGACCAGGCTGTTGTCGGGAATGACCTTGCCCTCGGTGATCAGGGCGTTGGCGCCGATGATGCAGTTCCGGCCGATCCTGACGCCGTTCAAAACCACCGCCCCGATGCCGATCAGGCTGTAGTCCCCCACCTCGCAGCCATGCAGCATGGCCTGATGCCCCACCGTCACGCCGCGCCCCAGCGTCAGCGGCGAACCGAGATCGGTGTGCAGCACGCCGCCGTCCTGGACGTTGCTGTCCGGCCCCACGACGATCGGATCGTTGTCCCCGCGCAGGGTCGCGCCGAACCAGACGCTGGCGTTGGCGTGCAGAATCACGTTCCCTATCACCGATGCGCTCGGCGCCACCCAGTATTCGCCCTCGGGCGGAAGCTGAGGTTTGCTGTCGCCCAATGCGTAGACAGTCATCAGAACACCACCTAATCTTTGAAAAACGAGGGCTTTAACGGATCGCTAACCACGATAGCATCATTCTGTTGATGCGATTCGCAGGTCGCCATTTCGGCCTCGAATCCGAAACCGGATCAAGCGCGGTCCGGTCAGTCGTCGAGGCTTTTGCGTGGCGCGTTGGGATCCTGGTTCGGCGGTTCGGCGGCGGGAACATCCCGTTGCAGACGGCCCTGCATTGGATCCGGGCGGCTGGTCTCAAGGCCGCGACCTTTTCCTCCCCAAGACCATCCAAGGCGGCGCCCGTTCGGGTCCGCCTTTTTTCATGCCCTGGAGGCGTCCATGACCAAGCGTGCTGCAACCAAGCGTCAAACGCGGGAAAACGGAATCCTGGATTCGCGAGACTTCCTGGAGGAATCGAAAGTCCGCCGGCTCCACGCCCCGCAGAACGCGCGGTCAGGCTGGTCGCCCTATCCGTCCAACGACGACCGGGAGCAAGGATATCTGAAGACATTGAAACCCAAGTCCGATGGCCAGGGCGAGTTGATGGAGGCCATCGACCACCACAACCTTGTCATGGCGCTTGGGCCCGCAGGCACGGGCAAGACCTATCTGGCCGTGGCCAAGGCGGTCGAGGCGCTGGAGGCCGGCAAGGTCGGGCGCATCGTGCTGAGCCGCCCGGCGGTCGAGGCGGGCGAGTCCATCGGCTTCCTGCCCGGCGACATGGAGGACAAGTTGGCGCCCTATCTGCGCCCCCTGTACGACTCCCTGTCGGATCGCCTGTCGATGAAGCGGGTGAAGGCGCTGATGGCCGAGGGTCTGATCGAGATCGCCCCGGTCGGCTATATGCGCGGCCGCACGCTGAACAACGCCTTCATCGTCGTGGACGAAGCCCAGAACTGCACCTACGTCCAGCTGAAGATGCTGCTGACCCGCCTGGGCTGGCATTCGACCATGGTGGTGACGGGCGATCCTCAGCAGTCGGACCTGCTGCCCGGCATCTCGGGGCTGTCGGACATTTCGGCCCGGCTGGAGGCGGTGCCCGACATCGCCGTGGTGCGCCTGGCCGAGCAGGACATCGTGCGTCACCCGCTGGTCGCCTCCATGATCGGCGTGCTCTGAGCTTGTCTCAGGTCGTCATTCCAGGTTCGTCGGCGGGACGAAACCGGAATGACGGCGAAAGACGGTCCGAGAGCTTGGGCCAAACGCCTATTGTCCCCTGCGGCGCTCGCCCGCTAAAGGTCGGCTCGCCGCTGATGAGGGATGTCGATGCGCGTAGCGATGATTGGGACGGGTTATGTGGGCCTGGTGTCCGGGGCCTGTTTCGCCGACTTCGGCCATGTCGTCACCTGTATCGACAAGGACCCGTCCAAGATCGAACGTTTGGAGCGGGGCGAGATTCCGATCTACGAGCCGGGGCTGGACGATCTGGTCGCCGCAAACGTGCGCGAGGGACGGCTGTTCTTCACCCTGGACGGCGCCGAGGCCATCCGCAGCGCCGACGCCGTCTTCATCGCGGTCGGCACCCCCACCCGGCGCGGCGACGGCCATGCCGACCTGACCTACGTTCATGCGGCGGCCGAGGAGATCGCCGGTCTGATCGACGGCTTCACCGTGGTCGTGACCAAGTCCACCGTCCCGGTCGGCACCGGCGACGAGGTCGAGGCCATCATCAGGAAGGCCAATCCGAACGCCGACTTCGCCGTCGTCTCCAACCCCGAGTTCCTGCGCGAGGGCGCCGCGATCGGCGATTTCAAACGCCCCGATCGGGTGGTGATCGGCGTCAACGACATGGATGGCGAGGTCGGGTCGCGCGCCCAGAAGATCATGAGCGAACTCTATCGCCCGCTGAACCTGAACGAGAGTCCGCTGCTGTTCGTGGGCCGGCGCACGTCCGAACTGATCAAATACGCCGCCAACGCCTTCCTGGCCATGAAGATCACCTTCATCAACGAGATGGCGGACCTGTGCGAGGCCGTGGGCGCCGACGTGCAGCAGGTCGCGCGCGGCATCGGCCTGGACAAGCGGATCGGCTCGAAATTCCTGCACGCCGGCCCCGGCTATGGCGGCTCCTGCTTTCCCAAGGACACCATCGCCCTGGTGCGTACCGCCCAGCAGTACGGCGCCCCGACGCGGCTGATCGAGGCGACGGTCGAGGTCAACGACGCGCGCAAGAAGGCGATGGCCGGACGGGTCGAGACGACCCTTGGCGACAGCGTGGCGGGCAAGACCGTCGCCTTGTTGGGCCTGACGTTCAAGCCGAACACGGACGATATGCGCGACGCCCCGTCCCTGGACATCGCCCCCGCCCTGATCGCCGCCGGCGCCAAGGTCCAGGCCTTCGACCCCGAGGGGATGCAGGAGGCGGCCAAGCTGCTGCCCGACGTGGAGATGAAGGAGAACGCCTATGACGCCGTCGCCGGCGCCGACGCCGTCGTCCTCGTCACCGAATGGGATCAGTTCCGCGCCCTGGATCTGGACCGAATCAAGCGCCTGATGAAACAGCCGGTGCTGGTCGATCTGAGGAACATCTATCGGCCCGAAGACATGAAGACCCGGGGTTTCCGCTATATGGGCGTCGGGCGCGGCTGATGGGGTCGCCGATCCTCGTCACCGGCGCGGCCGGCTTCATCGGCATGCACGTCGCCGAACGCCTGCTGAGCCGCGGCGAACGGGTGATCGGCGTCGATGTCTTCAACGCCTATTACGACCCGCGCCTGAAGGCGGCCCGCGCCGCCCGCCTGGAAGGGCGCGAAGGCTTCCGCATGGTGCGCGCCGACATCGCCGACCACGAGCGGATGCGCGTTCTGGTCGCGGACGAGGGCGTTCGACGGATCGTCCATCTGGCCGCCCAGGCGGGGGTCCGGTATTCGCTGGAGAACCCCTTCGCCTATGAGCGGTCGAACCTGGCGGGCCATCTGTCGATGCTGGAGGCGGCGCGCCACGGCGGGGTCGAGCATCTGGTCTACGCCTCGTCCAGTTCGGTCTATGGCGACCGGCCGCTGGAGGGTTCGGGCTTTCGCGAAGACGATCCGACGGTCCACCCCGTCTCCCTCTACGCCGCCACCAAGCGGTCGTGCGAGTTGATGAGCCAGAGCTACGCCAAACTCTACGGCTTTCCCCAGTCGGGCCTGCGCTTCTTCACCGTCTATGGCCCGTGGGGCCGTCCCGACATGGCCTATTTCGGCTTCACGCAGAAGATCGTGCGCGGCGAGCCCATCGAGGTCTATGGCGAAGGCCGGATGGCGCGCGACTTCACCTATATCGACGACATCGTGGACGGAATCGTGGGGGTGCTGGACCGCCCGCCGGCCCAGGGCGCGCACGAAATCTACAACATCGGCGACAGCCAGCCCGTTGGCCTGATGGAGATGATCTCGACCCTGGAGAGCGCCCTGGGCGTCGAAGCCAAGAAGATCATGCGCCCGATGCAGCCCGGCGACGTCACCGCCACCTATGCCGACGTCTCCAAGCTGAACGCCCTTTGCGGCTATCGGCCCCAGGTTCCGCTGAAGGACGGGCTGGAGAAGTTCGTCGTCTGGTGGCGCCAGTATCAGAACGGCTGACCTGCGGGCTATGGGACGCGCGGCCCTTCTCGCCATCGCCGCGCTGGGTTTGGTCGTCGCCCCGGTCGAAGCCGCCGCGCAGGCCGCTTTTCAGGCCGCCGATCCCTTCTTTCGCCAGCGCGGCCAGGCCGTTCGCGACCGGGCGCAGCCCGCTTATGACGCCCTGGGCCTGCGCGCCGGCGCCTTCACCCTCTGGCCGAGCGTTCAGGCGACGGCGACTCATGACGACAATGTCTTCGCCGCCGAGGCCGACGCCCGCGCCGCCGTCTCCCTGCGCCTGACCCCGGAGATCACGGCCCGTTCGGACTGGAACCGGCATCGGATCGAGGCTTACGCCCGGCTCGACATGAACCGCAGCCTGGACCTCGCCAGCGAAAACACCTCCGATTGGCGGCTGGGCGGCGCGGGCCGACTGGACGTGACCCGCGACACCCATCTGGCCGTGGACGTCGATCTGGAACAGGGGCATGAGGCCCGCACCGCCGCCGGCGCCGATCCCCTGACGGTCCGCCCCGTCGCCTTCGACAGCGCGGCGGCTCGGCTGACGGCCCAGACGACGCACGGCCGCCTGCGCCTGGCCCCCCACGCCGGCATACGGCGTATCGACTACCGCGACGACGTCGATGCGGCGGGCGGCCCGGTCGAGCAGGACGACCGCGACCGCACGACGTTGAGCCTGAGCGGCCGCGCCGACTACGCCGTGTCGCCCGGCGCGGCCGTCTTCTTGCAGATCGCCGGCGACGACCGCGACTATCGGCGCGTCGACGGGCGGCCCGACCGCTCATCGACCGGGCGAGAGACCCTGACGGGCGTGGATTTCGAACGGGGCGGCCTGATCCGGGGAGAGATCGCCGCCGGCTATCGGCGCCAGATGTTCGAAGACCCGGCGTTCGGCGACCTGGAAGGATTCAGCGGCCGGGCGCGCCTGACCTGGTTTCCCACCGCCCTGACCACCGTCTCCGCCGCTGCGGCGCGCGCGGTCGCCGATACGGGCGTGGTCGGCGCCGCCGGCGCCCGGCGCAGCGACCTGTCGCTGGCTGTCGATCATGAACTGTTGCGCAACCTGATCCTGACGGCCCGGATCGACCATGTCGAAGACGCCTATGTCGGCCGCGACCGCACCGATCGGCGGCGCGGCGCCAGCCTGGCCGCCGACTATCGCCTGAATCGACGTCATGGCCTGACAGCCGAACTGAGCTTGATGGACCAGGCCTCCGACGGCGCCGCGCGCGGTCCGCGCTATCGGACGGTACGGATGACCGTGGGCGCCGTCGCCCGCTTCTGATCCGCCCACGGCCGATTGACAACCCAGGCGGGACGCCGCACCACTGGGAATGACGATCACCGTTCGACGGCGCGATGACCCTGACCGACCCTTCGCCTGGAGCCGCCGTCCGCGCGGCCGCCGGCGACATCGACATCGCCGCCTGGATCGAGGGTTTGCGTCGGCGCGCGGGCCTGTTCGTCGGCGCGGCCGGATTGGTCGGGCTGATTGTGCTGGTCGCGCTCTTGGCCCGCCCGCCTGTCTACACCGCCGCCACCCACCTCCAGATCAACACCCGCAAGGCGCAGGTGGTCGCCGGACCCGCCGTCTTGTCCGCCCTGGACGCCGAGGCCGCCATCGTCGACACCGAGGTCGAGGTGCTGAAATCCCCGCAGCTGGCGGCCGCCGTCGTGGACGACCTGGGCCTGGTCCGCGATCCGGCCTTCAACCGCTCGCTGCGTCCCGACCTCCTCGCCCGCCTGACCGGCCGCGCGCCGCCCGCGTCCGACCCGGCCGTAGAGCGCCAGCGGGTGATCGAGGCCGTCGGCCGGCGCCTGACCGTGCGTCGCGTCGGCCTGACCTATTCGATGGCGGTCGGCTTCACCGCCGACGATCCCGTGAAAGCGGCCCGCATCGCCAACGCCTTCGCCGACCGCTATCTGCGCGCCCAACTGACCGCCAAGTTCGACGCCAACAGCCAGGCCAACGCCTTCCTCGGCGCCCGGCTGGAGGACTTGCGACGTCAGGTCGAGGCTGCGGACGCCGCCGTCTCGGCCTATCGCATCGACCACGGCCTGCTCAGCGCCCAGGGCGCGACCCTGACCGAACAGGAGATTTCCGTCTATAATCAGCAACTGGCCGCCGCCCGCGCCCTTCAGGCCGAACAGGACGCCCGGCTAAGGACCGCCCGCGCCCAGATGGCGGCCGGATCGAACGGCGACGATGTGGGCGAGGCCCTGAACTCGCCGGTGGTTCAGAACCTGCGCGGCCAGCGCGCGGCCATCAGCACCCGCGTCGCGGATCTGTCGGTCCGCTATGGTCCGCTGCATCCCGACCTGGCGCGCGCCCGCAGCGAACTGTCCGACATCGACGCCCAGATCCAGGCCGAGATCCGCCGCGTCGTCTCCAATCTGGACGCCCAGGCCCAGGTGGCCCGCCAACGCACGGCCTCGGTCCAGTCCAGCCTGGACGTGGCGCGCGGTTCCCTGGCCGACAACAACGCCGCCTCCATCCGCCTGCGCGAACTCGAGGGCGAGGCCGAGGCCGCGCGCGCCATCTATCGCGCCTTCCTGGACCGATACCGCGAGACGGACGCCCAGACCGGGGTCGAACAGGCCGACGCCCGCATCGTCTCGCGCGCGACCCCGCCCACGGCGCCCAGCGCGCCCAAGCCTGCGATCAGCCTGGCTCTGGCGGTCGTGCTTGGCCTGGGCGCCGGCGTCGGCGCGGTCCTGGCCGCCAATGCGCTTCAGCAGGGCCTGTCCACGCCAGAGGACGTCGAGCGCAGGCTGGGTCTCGATCCGCTGGGCGCCCTGCCCCTGGCCGACACGGTCGCCGCCCCGGACGAGCGCGACCTTCATCCCATCGACCTGGTCGTCCAGCGCCCGACCTCGGTCTTCGCCGAGGCCATGCGCGGCCTTCGCGCCGGCCTGTCCCCGCCGGCTGCGCCGGTCATTCCTCTGGCGGCCCCGAGCGCCCGGATCGTGGCGGTCGTTTCTGCCCTGCCGGGCGAAGGCAAGACCACGACCGCCCTGTGCCTTGCGCGCGTGGCGGCCCGTTCCGGCGCACGAGTCCTGCTGATCGACGGCGATCCGCGCCGACGCGGCGCTACCCGGATGCTGGGCCTCGATCCCGACGCCGGTTTGGCCGAGGTGCTCCACGGCGCGGCGGCCTGGCGAACCGTCTTGGCGACGGACCCCGCCTCGGGCATGCAGGTCCTGCCGCTGGCCGCCTCGGGCCTGTCGGCCGACGACGCCTTCGCCGCCCCGCCGATGGACGCCCTGTTGGCCGAACTGCGCCAGGCCTTCGACCTGGTCCTGATCGACACGGCGCCCGTGCTGGTGATGGCCGACGCCCGTGTCCTGTCGGCCAGGGCCGACGCCGTCTTGCTGCTGGCCCGATGGCGCCGCACGCCCGCCCGCGCCGTCTCCGCCGCCGCCCGCATCCTGCACGCTTCCGGCGCGCGTCTCCTGGGCGTCTGCCTGACCCAGGTCGACGCCCGCGGCCGGTCCCTTCACGGTCACAGCTATGGCGCCTATCCTCACGAGGCCTACCGCAAATACTACGCCGCCTGACCGCGCGGCGTTGACACGCGCCAGACCCCTGGCCCTTGATAAGGCATGACGATGCGCAAAG
Source organism: Brevundimonas sp. (assembly GCF_003248455.1). Lineage (GTDB taxonomy): Bacteria > Pseudomonadota > Alphaproteobacteria > Caulobacterales > Caulobacteraceae > Brevundimonas. The sequence goes on along the minus strand of NZ_QFNM01000004.1, from coordinate 82,398 downwards.
GTCTGACCGCACTTGCTGGACTGATCGCCCTGACCGCGGCTCAGGGCGCGCCCGGTTGGCAAACGCGCATGAACCAGGCCTTGCGGGACTGGTTGGCTAAGAACGCCGCCTGATCAGCGCAGGGTGCGGACCGCGACCTTGCCTTGCTTGTGGCGGGGGATAACGACGGCGCGGCCTTCCAGGTGCTGGATGTTCAGATCGACGACGGAGGCGCCGACCTCCAGCCCCGTGATCTTCAGCCGGTCCAGGCCGACCGGCAGCACGGGATCGGCCAGATCGACGGTTTCGGTCCAGGCGTCGATGCGCAGCCCCAGCGTCGCCTGGAGCATCAGGAAGACCGAACCGGCGGCCCAGGCCTGGGGCAGGCAGGCGACCGGATAGGCGATGGGCGGTTCGCCGGGCGTGCGGGGGAAGCCGCAGAACAGCTCCGGCAACCGCAGGTGGAAGTGGGCGGCGGCGGCGTAGATTTCGGCCAGGATCTGGGCCACGGCGTCGCGCTCGCCATAGTTGGCCATGCCGGCCGCGGCCATGGCCGTATCGTGGGGCCAGACCGAGCCGTTGTGATAGCTCATCGGATTGAAGCGGGCCTGGCCGACCTCGAGCGTGCGGATGCCCCAGCCGGTGCGGAAGGCGGCCGACAGCAGGCGTTTGCTGACCCGCCGCGCCCGCTCCAGCGACGGCAGGCCGGTGAACAGAAGATGGCCGGCGTTCGAGGCGATGGCGCGGCACTGGCGACCGTCGCCGTCCAGGGCCACGGCGTAGAATCCCTCGTCCTCCATCCAGTATTTGTCCTCGACCAGGGCGCGGACCTGTTCGGCGCGCATCCGCCATTCGGGCGCACGTTCGTCGTGCAGCCGCTCGCCCAGTTCGCCCAGCGCCTTCCAGGCGGCGAAGGCGTAGCCCTGGACTTCGAGCAAGGCTATCGGCCCCTTGGGAAAGCGCCCGTCGGCGTGGAAGATGGAATCCTCCGAGTCCTTCCAGCCCTGGTTCGACAGGCCGGTGTCGGCGCCGCGCTGATAGTCGATCAGCCCGTCGTTGTTCGAATCGCCATAGTCCCGCATCCACTCGGCGGCGGCGATCAGATTGGGCCAGAGCCTGCGGATCAGGTCCAGGTCGCCGGTGCGGTTGGCGTAGGCGCCGGCCAGGGCCACGAACAGGCAGGTGGTGTCGACGCCGCCGTAATAGAGGCCGAACGGCACCTCGTGCAGGGCGCTCATCTCGCCGCCGCGCGTCTCGTGCATGATCTTGCCGGGCTGGCTGTCCTGGAACAGCGAGGTCTCGGCGGCCTGGCGCGACGCCAGGTAGGTCAGCACCCCCCGGGCCAGCGACGGGTCCAGCCACAGCATCTGCCAGGCCGAGATGATGCCGTCGCGACCGAACGGGGTCGAAAACCAGGGCGTGCCGGCGTAGGGGTAGGGGCCGGTCGGCAGGTCGGTGGTCAGCAACGCCATGTCGGCGCGCGACTGATCCAGCCAGTCGTTGAAGCGCGGGCTGCGCGGTCCCCGCACCGATGCCCCGCGGCGGCGTTTGGCGCGCATGGCCAGCCGCGCCTGGATGGCGTTCAGCCGCCAGCGCCGCTCGTCCGGCGCTTCGCAGGAATCCACGCCGCACTCGATATAGAGGTCCAGGGTGCGGCCCTTGGGCAGGCTGAACATGAACTCGGCGCGCTGGTGCGTCAGGCGGGCCGGCGGTTCGGAAAAAGCCAGGCAGGCGATGCGATCCACATCGTCCAGGCCGGTATAGCGGAAGGTGACGCGCCGGCCGTCGGTCGTCGGCGGGTGGATCGCGCCGCGCTTCGCCCGAGGCGTGCCGCGCACCTGGAAGATGTCGGCGAAGTCGGCGCCGAAATCGAAGGCCAGGGGTAGGAGGATGTCCTCCACCCCGTGATTGACCATCTGCACCCGCTCGAACATCCGGCGCCCCCACAGAAAGCGGCGACGCTCGATATGAAGGACGCCGGCCGGGGCGGACCTTCCGCCCATCGGCGGGAGGGGGCGGTTGGTCGTGTGGCACGAGAAGAAGACATTGTCCTGGCTGACGCCCGACGACAGCCGCGATGGCCGCAACAGGCCGACCGTCATGATCCAGCGCGACAGCACGCGGGTGTCGTCGGCGAACAGGCCGTCCGCGCCGCCCTTCATGTCCCCCCAGCCGTCGGCCACCAGGAAGGTGTCGCCGTCCTTCAGCGCCATCAACTGTTCGAGGCCGGACGCCTCGACCGAGTCGCCGGCGGACAATAGCGTGGTGTAGGCGTCGTCCATGCGGTCTTTTCCCCGTGGCTGTGAGGTCTCGGCCGAACGTGTCCCACCCGAATGCGGCGCTGAAGGGCCGCTTGGATGGTCAACTGATGAGGCGGCGGAGAGTTCACCTCCGCCGCCCCTTATTTATCGGATTGTCGAAGCGCCGTCGCGACTGGCCGACGAAAGCCGTCAGGCCAGGGCCGCGAAGCTGCGATCCTCGCCGCGCGATCGCAGGGGCGTGACCACTTCGTCCAGCGGCGCCTCGGCGAACGGCCGCCGCGCCAGCAGGTCGCCATAGACGTCCAGATAGCGGCGGGCCATGGCGGTGGCCGAGAACCGAAGATCGAACCGGGCCCGCACGGCCTCGCGGTCCAGCAGATGGACGCGGCCGGCGGCGGCGACGGCCTGTTCCATCGTATCGACCAGGAAGCCGGTGGCCCCGTCCTCGATCACCTCGGGCGTCGAGCCGCAGCGGAAGGCGACGACCGGCGTGCCGCAGGCCATGGCCTCGATCATCACCAGGCCGAATGGTTCCGGCCAGTCGATGGGAAACAGCAAGGCGTCGGCTCCGCCCAAAAAGGCGGACTTCTGGTGGTCGCCGATCTCCCCTATGAATTCGACCAGAGGATTGGAGTCGACCAGAGGGCGAATCGTCTCTTCCCAATAGCGTTTGTCGGCGGCGTCCACCTTGGCGGCCATTTTCAGCCGCCTGCCCAGCTTGGTGGCGATCTCTATGGCGCGGTCGGGCCGCTTTTCAGGCGAGATGCGGCCGAGGAAGGCCAGATAGCCCTCGGACTTCGGCGAGAAGACATATTGATCGCCCGGCATGCCGTGATGAACGGTGGCTTTCCAGTTGGCGAAATGCAGGGGCTTGCGCTGATCGTCGGAGATGGAGACCAAGCCGAATTCGCTCCAGCGCGCATAGACGCCGGGCAGGTCCTTCATGTCCAGCCGACCGTGCAGAGTGGTCAGGGTCTTGTCCGCATACATCTGGAACAGCGGGAAATGGACCATGTCGGTGTGGAAATGGATGACGTCGAATTCGTCGGCGCGGTCCAGCACCTCGCCCAGCATGGACAGGTGTGCGGCCAGGTCGGACTTCAACGGCGCCGGATCCAGCCGGATGGCCTGATCGCGGACGGGCACCAGGCGCGCCTTGGTCTGGGCGTCGGCGCTGGCGAACAGGGTGACGTCGTGGCCCAGATCGACCAGGGCGTCCGTTAGATGCGCGACCACGCGTTCGGTCCCGCCGTACAGCTTCGGCGGGACAGCTTCATACAACGGGGTGATCTGCGCGATCTTCATGATGAAATGCTCCGAACCCCGCTCTTGCGGGCCACGGACATCAATGTTCTCGCAACTGCGAAGTTCCACCGCGAGGGTGGATTTTTCGCAACAGTTTCGGCGGGTTACAGCGAAGCTATGCCTATTCGGCGTGTGGAATCGTACACACTCGATCCTAAGTCATTGATGTGATTGCTGCGACAGCGGGTCGCAGGCGAAATCACATCGCGGCGCGCACCTCGGATCGCAGGGCGTCGATGGATTTCAAACCCTGGTCCGTCTTGAACCGCCAATAGGTCCAGCCGTTGCAGGCGGGCGCATTCTCCAGCAGGGCGCCCAGCTTGTGGATGGAGCCGGTCAGGGAGCCGTGGACCAGCGATCCATCGGCGCGCACGCGGGCCTCGCGCTCGCCCTTGGGGCAGTACAGGCGGTCGCCGGGGTGCAGGAGGCCCGCCTCGACCAGGGCGCCGAACGGCACCTTGGGCTCGGCGCGTTTGGAGGTGGTGACGACCAGGTCCTCGGGCCGGGCCGGCAGGACCGAGGCGATGCGGGTCTCGGCGACCTGGGCGTAGGTCTCGTCGCGTTCGATGCCGATATAGCTGCGACCCAGGCGCTTGGCGGCGGCGCCGGTGGTGCCGGTGCCGAAGAAGGGGTCCAGGATCACGTCGCCCGGGCGGGTCGCCGCCAGAAGCACGCGGTGCAGCAGGGCCTCGGGCTTCTGGGTGGGGTGGGCCTTCTTGCCGTCGGCGTCCTTGATCCGCTCCTCGCCGGTGCACAGGGCGAAGGTCCAGTCGGAGCGCATCTGGGTGTCTTCGTTGAAGGCCTTCAGGGCGTCGTAGTTGAAGGTGTAACGCTTCTGGTCGCGCGACCGGGCGGCCCAGATCAGGGTCTCGTGGGCGTTGGTGAAGCGCGTGCCCTTGAAGTTCGGCATCGGGTTGGACTTGCGCCAGATGATGTCGTTCAGCACCCAGAAGCCCAGGTCCTGGATCGCCGATCCCAGCCTGAAGATGTTGTGATAGGAGCCGATCACCCAGATCGAGCCTTCCGGCTTCAGCACCCGACGGCATTCCGCCAGCCAGGCGCGGGTGAAGGCGTCGTATTCGGCGAAGCTGCCGAACTTGTCCCAGTCGTCGTCCACGGCGTCGACCTTGGAGTTGTCGGGACGCAGCAGGTCTCCGCCCAGCTGAAGATTATAGGGCGGGTCGGCGAAGACCATGTCCACCGAGGCGTCGGGCAGGCTTTTCAGCACCTCGATGCAGTCGCCACGGTGAATGACGTCCTTGGCCAGGACAGGGGTCTTCAGATCGGACATGGAAACGCGGCCCCGAAACATTGAGAGCCGCGATGGTGAATCCTTGTGGTTAAGGTGGAGTAACCGGCGCGACGCATCGCGCCGGTTACGTCGTCGTCAGGCCAGCATTCGGACCTTGGGCTCGCGGTCCCACTGACGGGTGCGCGCGGGGGCGAGGAAGCCGTCGGCGTCCTTGGCGAGGTCGATCACACCCGCATCCGGCTCAACGCCTGCCTTGTCCAGCAGGGGCTGGGCCTCGGGGGTATGACCGATGGCCTTGAGGTGGCCGAAGGCGTCCTTGACGAAGTCGACGGCGGCGCTTTCGTTCATCAACGTCGCGCAGCCGTCATCGGACAGGACGACCGCGACGGCGTCGAACAGGACCGACGGGCTGCCGGCCAGTTGGCCGTCGGCGGCCAGGGTCGATCCGTCCTTGAGCTTGGCCCCGCCGATCTTGGGCGCGACGATGAAGATCGAGCCTTCGTCGCCTTCCACCGCCGCCCTGACCGCATCGACGACCGTTCCGTCCGATCCGTCGGCCACCAGGACGGCGACCTTTCGCCCTTTCAGGGTGTCGGGATATTTGCCGACGATGCGAAGGGCGGGCGACGGCTCCAGGTCGATCGGCGCCACAGCGGGCTCCGAGGCCGCAGGCAGGGGCAGGTTCAGCCCGTCGGCCACACGCTGGGCCAGGGTTTCGTCCACGTTCTGCAGATTGGCCAGAATCCGTTCGCGGACATGGGCCAGGGAGACCTTCGACAGTTCGAAGACGATGGCGCTGGCCAGGTGGGCCTGTTCGATCTCGGTCTGCGAACGGAAGAACAGCCGCGCCTGGCTGTAGTGGTCGGCGAAGGTCTCGGCGCGCAGACGCACCTTCTCGCCCTGGACCGGGATGGGCGCGGTGCGAAAGCCCCCTTTGGAATCCTCGCGCGGGCCGCCTTCCTCTCCTGCCTGGGCCAGGCTGTTGGGCTCGTAGTTCGCGCGGCCCTTGAAGACCTGGGTCTGCATCTGGCCGTCGCGCTGGAAGTTCTGGAAGGGGCAGCCCTTGGCCTGGTTGATCGGTATCTGGTGGAAGTTGACCGTGCCCAGGCGCGACAACTGGGTGTCCTGGTAGGAGAACAGCCGGCCTTGCAGCAGCGGATCTTCCGAGAAGTCGATGCCCGGCACGATGTTGGTCGGCAGGAAGGCCGCCTGTTCCGTTTCGGCGAAGAAGTTGTCCGGGTTGCGGTTCAGGACCATGCGGCCGACGACGCGGATCGGATAGTCCTCTTCGGGCACCAATTTCGTGGCGTCCAGAATGTCGAAGGGCAGGGCGTCGGCCTCTTCTTGGGTGAACAGCTGCACCCCGAACTCCCACTCGGGGAAATCGCCTTGGGCGATGGCCTCGAACAGGTCGCGGCGGTGATAGTCGGGATCGGCGCCGGCGATCTTGACCGCCTCGTCCCAGCAGGTCGATTGCGTCCCCAGCTTTGGCCGCCAGTGGAACTTGACGAAGGTCGCCTCGCCCTTGGCGTTGACCAGGCGGAAGGTGTTGACGCCGAAGCCCTCGATCATCCGATAGGAGCGCGGAATGGCGCGGTCCGACATGGCCCACATGATCATGTGGGTCGATTCCGGCATCAGGCCGATGAAGTCCCAGAAGGTGTCGTGCGCGCTGGCCGCCTGGGGATAGCCGCGGTCGGCCTCCATCTTCACCGAATGGATTAGATCGGGGAATTTGATCGCGTCCTGGATGAAGAAGACCGGGATGTTGTTGCCGACCAGGTCCCAGTTCCCCTCGGTGGTGTAGAATTTGACCGCGAAACCGCGCACGTCGCGCGGCGTGTCGATCGAGCCGGCCCCGCCGGCCACGGTGGAGAAGCGGGTGAAGACCTCGGTCTGCTTGCCGACCTCGGTCAGGATTTTGGCGGTGGTGTAGTCCGCCAGACTGTCGGTCAATTCGAAGAAGCCGTGGGCGGCCGAGCCGCGCGCATGGACGATCCGCTCGGGGATTCGCTCATGGTCGAAATGCTGGATCTTCTCGCGAAGGATGAAGTCCTCCAGCAGGGTCGAGCCGCGCGGTCCGGCCTTCAGCGAATTCTGGTTGTCGCTGATCGGCGCGCCATGATTGGTGGTGGTGCGGGCGTCGGGCGCGGAGGCGATCTGGTGCAGTTCGCCGCCGTCGCCGGTCTCGGACGCCGGGGCGCGCGCGGGGGTCTTGGCCATCTGAAAACCTTTCGGGAAGCCGGCGCGCACAGGGCGTGGCGCGCATCTCCCTGCTAACGCCATGGGTTTGCGAATGGTTCTGTTCGGTCGCGCGCAAGGCGTCGGGCGTCGCATCCAGAAAAGTTCGCTCCGCGCGCGGCGCGCCCTTCGCAGGAGGCGAGGCGGCGGTTATGACGCAGCATGATCGCACGCCTTCGCCCCGTTCCGTTCGACCTCGGTCCCGTCCACTTCGTCGGCATCGGCGGCATCGGCATGAGCGGCATCGCCGAGATCATGCTGAAGATCGGCTATTCGGTTCAGGGCTCGGACGCCAAGGCCAGCGCCAACATCGAGCGGCTGGAACAGCTGGGCGCCAAGATCTTCATCGGCCACGACGCCGCCCATCTGGGCGAAGGCGTGTCGGCTGTGGTCTATTCGACGGCGGTCAAGGCCGAGAACCCGGAGCTGAAGGCCGCGCGCGAGCGGCGCATCCCCCTGGTCCGCCGGGCCGAGATGCTGGCCGAACTGATGCGGCTGCAATTCTCCATCGCGGTGGGGGGCACCCACGGCAAGACGACCACGACCTCGATGGTGGCGACCCTGCTGGATGCGGCGGGCCTGGACCCCACGGTGGTCAACGGCGGCATCATCAACGCCTATGGCACCAACGCCAAGGTGGGCGACGGCGACTGGATCGTGGTGGAGGCGGACGAGTCGGACGGCAGCTTCCTGCGCCTGAAGTCCACCGTCGCCATCGTCACCAATATCGACCCGGAACATCTCGACCACTACGGCGACTTCGACGCGGTGCGTAAGGCGTTCGTGGACTTCGTCGAGAACATTCCCTTCTACGGTTTCGCCGCGGTCTGCCTGGACCACCCCGAGGTGCAGAAGCTGGTCGCCTCCATCGATAACCGGCGGCTCGTGACCTATGGGACCAATCCTCAGGCCATGGTGCGGGCCGACAACTGCCAGATGGGACCGGACGGCGCCCGGTTCGACGTCGTCATTCAGGGCGGGGGGCAGAACGACGAGACCCGCCGGATCGAGCGCCTGCACCTGCCCATGGCCGGCTGGCATAATGTGTCGAACGCCCTGGCCGCCATCGCCGTGGCGCGCGAGCTGGACGTTTCGGACGACGCGATCCGCAGCGGCCTGGCCGGCTTCGGCGGGGTCAAGCGCCGCTTCACCACCACGGGCGTCGTGAACGGCGTGCGCATCGTCGACGACTATGGCCATCACCCGGTCGAGATCGCCGCCGTCTTGAAGGCGGCGCGCCAGGTGGCGGAAGGCCGCGTCATCGCCGTGGTCCAGCCGCACCGCTACACCCGCCTGCGCGACCTGATGGACGAGTTCTCGACCAGTTTCTCGGACGCCGACAGCGTGATCGTCGCCGACGTCTATCCCGCCGGCGAACAACCGATCGAAGGGGTGGACAAGCACGCCCTGGCCGATGGCGTGCGCCGCTACGGCCACCGTCAGGTCCAGGCGCTGGAGAACGCCGCCGTCCTGCCGCGTCTGATCAAGGACGAGGCGAAGTCGGGCGACGTGGTCGTGTTGCTGGGCGCGGGCGACATCACCAGCTGGGCCTATGGCTTGCCGGGGCAGCTGGAGGCGCTGGGCTAGAAATCCCCGCTCGTCCGCGCGAAAGCGGGGCCCGGTGTTTTGGGCGAGCGGATTTGGAATCGTGTGCGCCGAGCGGCGTCCGCCGCCGGGGTGTGTGGAAGAACTGGGTCTCCGCTTTCGCGGGGATGAGCGGAGTGTGGAATGAGCTGGCGCGATAATCTGCCGGAGGTGCGCGGCAAGCTGCTGCGGGACGAGCCGTTGGCGCCCTACACCTGGTTTCGGGTGGGCGGCGCCGCCGAGGTCCTGTTCATTCCGGCGGACGCCGACGATCTGGCCGATTTCCTGAAGGCGCTGGACCCGGCCGTCCCGGTGACGGTGCTGGGCGTCGGGTCGAACGTCATCGTTCGCGACGGCGGGGTCGATGGGGTGGTGATCCGCCTGGCGGGCAGGGCGTGGGCGCAGGTCGTGGCGGACGGGCTGACGATCACGGCCGGAGCGGGGGCTCTGGATTCCATGGTGGCCAAGGCCAGCGCGAAGGCGGGGATCGCCGGGCTGGAGTTCTATGCGGGGATCCCGGGCGCCATCGGCGGCGCACTGACGATGAATGCGGGCTGTTATGGTTCCGAGACCAAGGATGTGCTGGTCTCGGCCTGGGGCCTTAACCGTCAGGGGCGGCGGATCGATTACGCCCTGGCCGACTTCGGTTACACCTATCGCCATTCCCAGGCGCCGGCCGAGATCATCTGGGTCGAGGCGACCTATCGGGGAACGCCGGACGACCCCGAGGCCGTGGCCGCCCGGATCGCCGAGATCACCCGCCGGCGCGAGACCACCCAGCCGATCCGCGAGAAGACGGGCGGCTCCACCTTCAAGAACCCCAAGGGCCATTCCTCGTGGAAACTGGTCGACGAGGCCGGATGGCGCGGCAAGCTGCATGCCGAAACGGGAGGCGGCGCCCTGTTCAGCGACCTGCACTCCAACTTCATGATCAATCCCGGAGAAGCCACCGCCGCCGACATCGAGGGGCTGGGCGAGGCGGTCCGCGCTGACGTCCTGGCGAAGACCGGCGTTCAGCTGGACTGGGAGATCAGGCGGATCGGACGGCCCGCCTAAAAATCCTCCGCAAAATTGAGCGCGATGCGAGAAGGGTTGACGGCCTGTTAAACATGTAGGCCGCAATCGGAGACGTTATGGCCCGTGCTTTCAAAGACCTTCACGTCGCCGTCCTGATGGGCGGCCTTTCCGCCGAGCGAGAGGTATCGCTGTCGTCGGGGGAGCAGTGCGCCCAGGCGCTGGAGCGGCAGGGGGTGCGCGTCAGCCGCGTGGACGCCGGGCGGGACCTGGCCAATGTGCTGTCCGGCTTGATCAGGCCCGATGTGGTGTTGAACTGCCTGCATGGCGCCTGGGGCGAGGACGGCTGCGTCCAGGGCGTGCTCGAAACGCTGCGCATTCCCTACACCCATTCCGGCGTCTTGGCCTCGGCCCTGGCGATGGACAAGGAAAAGTCCAAGGCCGTGCTGCGGATGGCGGGGGTCAAGGTGCCGGGCGGCGGCCTGTTCGACCGCCACGAGGTCGCCAGCCGTCACGTCATCGACCCGCCCTATGTGGTCAAGCCCAACGCCGAAGGCTCTTCCGTCGGGGTCTTCCTGGTGCGCGAAGGGGCCAATCGCCCGGTCGCCGAGGTGGGCGAGCCCGGCTGGGCCTACGGCGATCAGGTCGTCGTCGAACCCTATATTCCCGGCAAGGAACTGTGCGTCGCCGTGCTGGGCGAGGCGTCCGGCCCGCGCGCCCTGACCGTGACCGACATCACCCCCGCCAAGGGCTTCTACGACTACGAGGCCAAGTATGCGCCGGGCGGGTCGGTCCACGTCCTGCCGGCCGTCCTGCCGCCGCATGTGTTCGAGGCGGCCCTGCGTCAGGCCGAGCTGGCGCACGCCGCCATGGGGTGCCGCGGGGTATCCCGGTCCGACTTCCGTTATGACGACGTTAAGGACGATCTGGTCCTGTTGGAGGTCAATACCCAGCCCGGCATGACCCCGACCTCGCTCGCGCCCGAGCAGGCCGCCTATGCCGGAATGAGCTATGACGATCTGGTTCGGTGGATGGTGGAGGACGCCTCATGCCCGCGGTAGTTCGCGGCGGTCGGCGACAGGGTTCCGCCCAGGCCCCGGGACGCGGCGCGGCGCCCAGGGGCGGCGGACGTTCCCGCGGCGCAAACCCTAACGCGTCGGCCATTCCCGCCAAGATGGCCGCCATCGGCCGTGTCGACATCTCGTCCCGCACCGCCGTCATCGCGCTGGGCGCAGGCGCTTTGCTGCTGGTCGGGGTGCTGGCGACCGGCGCGCGGGCCGAGCGGATCGGCGCCTCGGTCTCTCACGGGATCGACAGCCTGACCTCCGGCATGGGGCTGACGCTGAAGCGGGTGCATGTCACCGGCGCCTCGGCCGAGGCCGAGCCGGCGATCCGACAGGCGTTGGGCCTTCAATCCGGCCAGCCGATCACCAGCCTGAAGCTGGACGCCATCCGCGACCGCGTGCAGGGCGTGGGCTGGGTCAAGTCGGCGCGGGTCGTGCGCCTGCTGCCCGACACCTTGATCGTCGAGGTCAAGGAGCATGACCGCCTGGCCGTCTGGCAGGAGGCCGGGCAGATCAAGGTCATCGACGCGCGCGGCCAGGTGATCGCGGGCGCCGACGCGCGCCGCTATCCGACCCTGCCGCTGGTCGTGGGCAAGGGCGCCGATGCGGCGGCCGGCGAAATCCTGCCGCTTCTGGCCCAGCGTCCGCGCCTGATGAACAAGATCGACGCCCTGGTCCGCGTGGACGAGCGACGCTGGGACCTGCGGCTCAAGGACGGCAGCCTGATCCAGCTGCCCGCCACCGAACAGGAGGCGGCCCTGATCCGCCTCGATGCGCTGGACCAGCGCGAACGCCTGCTAGACCTGGGTTTCGCCCGGGTCGATCTCAGAACCCCGGACGAGGTCGCGGTGCGACCCGCCGGCGACGCTTAAGGACCAGAACCGGATGTCGGGAAAGCCGCGCGCAGCCAATGATCAGGGTCGGGGCCTGGACCCCCGCGCCGGGCGCGCGCCCGTGGTCGCCGCCCTGGACATCGGCCAGTCCAAGGTGTCGTGCTTCATCATGAAGCCCGACGGCGTGCGCCACGCCGACCGCACCATCCGCGTCGCCGGCGCCAGCCACGTCCAGTCCAAGGGCGTGAAGGGCGGGGCCATCATCAATATGGACGAGGCCGCCCAGGCCATCGGCCACGCCGTCGAACGCGCCGAGCGCGCGGCCCAGAGCCCGGTCTCCGGCGTCGTCGTCACCACCGCCATCGGCCAGATGGCCAGCCACCGGGTGCAGGCGCGGGTGTCCCTGGGCGCCAATCCGGTCGGGGACGCCGACCTGGCGCGCGCCATCGGCATGGCCCTGGCCCAGATCCGCCTGCCCAACCGCCGCCCGATCCACGTCCTGCCCATCGCCTGGTCGGTCGACGGGGCGCGGGGCGTCCACGATCCCCGTTCGATGCGGGGCGGGTCGCTGGGGCTGGATCTGCTGGTCGTCTCGATGGCCGAGAACGTCTTCACGACCCTGAGCCATTGCCTTGAACTGGCGCACCTGGACCTGCAGGGCGTGGCCGCCGCGCCCGTCGTCTCGTCCCTGGCCGCGCTGGAAGAAGACGAGATGGACCTGGGCGCCGTCTGCATCGACATGGGCGGCGGCTCGACCAGCGCCGCGGTCTGGGGCGGGCGATCCCTGCTGCATATCGAAAGCCTGAACGTCGGCGGCGACCACGTCACCTCCGACATTGCGCGCGGCCTGTCGACGTCGAAGGCCGGCGCCGAGCGGTTGAAGACCCTGCACGGCTCGGCCATGGCCAGCGCCAACGAGGACCGCGAAATGCTGGAGGCCCCGCCGCGCGGCGAAGAAGCCTCGGCCGGCCCCGTCATCGTCCCGCGCGCCATGCTGAAGACCGTGATCGCCCCGCGCGTCGAGGAAACGCTCGAACTCCTCCGCGACCGGCTGAAGACCGCCGGCGTCGGCCTGGAGCCGGGCGCGGGCCTGGTCCTGACCGGCGGCGCCAGCCAGTTGAATGGCGTGCGCGAGTTGGCCGTGCGCGTCTTCGACCGCCCCGTCCGCCTTGGAAAGCCCCAACGCGCGCCGCATTTGGCCGACGCCGCCTCCGGCCCCGCCTTCTGCGCCACCGCCGGCGTCCTCCTCCGCGCCGCCTACGGCCCGCGCGAGGCGGTGTCGGCGAGGAAGCTGATGGCGCGGCAGATTACGGCTGCGGATGCGCCGAAGGTGCATCGCGGCAATGTCGTGGGACGCGTGGCGGGGTGGCTCAGGGATAACCTGTGACGAAAGCCTTCGCTCAGGTGTGATGTGTTTGTTACATACCTGCCACCATTTGGGCGATCCTGTGGCTTCTCTATTGCGAGAACGCGGCGCCGGCTCTAGCGCTTTCCGCCAACGTCGGATGGGTCTTTCCGCGTTCCAACATCTGTTTTCTGGGGGCAGCTTTAAATGCATCTGAAACGAGCGATCTTGTTGGGTTCCAGCGTTCTGGCTGGCGCCCTTGCGATTGCCGCGCCGAGTTTTGCGCAATCGACCGATTCCACGGCCCAGCAATCGCAGGCCGGGCAACCCACGTCCGTGACCGACATCGTCGTCACCGGATCGCGTATCCGTAACCCGCAGTTCACCAGCCCGTCGCCTCTGCAGGTGATCACGAAGGAAGAGTCGGAACTGCGCGGCACGGCCGACGCCGCCTCGGCCCTGCTGGGCTCGAGCCTCGCGGCCGCCTCCACGCAGATTAACGACCAGATCACTGGTTACATCCTTCCCGGCCAGGCGGGTGGCGGCACGCAGTCGCTCTCGCTGCGCGGTCTGGGCACCCAGCGTACCCTGACGCTGCTGAACGGGCGTCGCGCCGGTCCTGCTGGTACGCGCGGCTCGGTCGCGGCTTTCGACCTGAACGTCATTCCTCAGTCGCTGGTCGAACGCTTCGACATCCTGAAGGACGGCGCCTCCTCGACCTACGGTTCGGACGCCGTGGCGGGCGTGGTGAACATTATCACCACCCAAACTCTGGATGGCGGCGAAATCAACTTCTACGCCAACCAACCCTTCGAGACGGGCGGCGAAGTCTATCGTGTCGACGGCGCCTTCGGTAAGGTCTTCGATCGCGGCTATATCAACGGCGGTGTCGAGTACTACCGCGCCAACATCCTGCGTCGCAGCGATCGTGACATGACCTCGTGCACCGAGGACTACCTGTACGATGAAGAGGGCGGCGAGCGCGTCGATTACACCGACCCGCGCACGGGCGAGTACAAGTGCTACAACCAGAACAGCAACTATGTCCAGGTTTCGGGCGGGCCCTACAACGGCTTCAACCTGATCCGCGCCATGCCTGGCGTGACCTATCCGACCGCTGCTCAGGGCAACAACTCGCCGTTCGCAGGTTGGGTGCGCTGGGGCCGCAACGGCTATCCGGAAACCATCCCGTACACCCCATCGGACAACGCCCTGTGGCAGCGCGGATCGGTTATCAGCCCGGTCGAGCGCACCACGGTCGCTCTGAACGCCGGCTATGACCTGACGCCGAACGCGCAAATCTATACGGAACTGCTGTTCAACCGTCGCGATTCCTCGCAGTACGGCTCGGCTCAGCTGTTCCCGAACTTCGCTCAGCGCAGCACGCTGAACGGCGCGCCGAACGTCCTGCCGGCTAGCAACCCGAACAACCCGTTCGGCTATAACGTCGTGCCGGTTTCGATCTATGAATCGAACACCCACCAGCGGGTGGACTATTATCGCGGCGTCGTTGGCGTGCGTGGCGACTTCAACACGTTCAACCGTGATTGGAGCTACGACCTGTATGGCCAATATTCGCTGTCCGACGCGGTCTACAACAACGGTCCGCGCCTCTATCTGGACCGCTTCTTGGCCACGATGAGCCCAAACGTTGCCTGTACCAACAATCCGTTGGGCGGCAACTTCTCCGGGTTCGATTGCGCGGCTCTGCCGAACGGCGTGCCGTGGACCTCTGAACGTGTGCTGCGCGGCGAGTTCACCGACCAAGAGCGTGACTTCCTGTTCGTCAACGAAGACGGCACGACGACCTACGACCACTACTATGTGGAAGGCGTCATCAGCACGGATCGCCTGTTCACCCTGCCGGCGGGCGATGTCGGCTTCGCTATGGGCTTCCAGATCCGCCACGAGGAACTGGACGACACGCCCGGCTATCAGGCGCGCAATCGCAACACGGCCCTGTTCTCCAGCGCCGGCCGTACGGCCGGTTCGGACGATATCCGTGAAGCCTTCGTCGAGTTCGACGCTCCGCTGCTGAAGGATCTGCCCTTCGCCGAGTCTCTGACCCTGAACGTGTCGGGCCGCATCTCGGACTATGACAGCTACGGCACGAGCAGCACCTATAAGGTGGGCCTGAACTACCAGGTCACGCCCGAGTATCGCCTGCGCGCCAGCACCGGCACCTCGTTCCGCGCCCCGGCGCTGTACGAACAGTTCCTGGGTTCGCAGATCGCCTATGGCGGCCAATCGGCTGTCGATCCCTGCTATAACTATGGCGACAGCGGCGTCGATACCGAGATCCAGGGCGCCTGCGCGGCTCTCGGCATTCCCGACGACTACGTCGCCACGGGCGGGTCGAGCGTGCCGATCGCTTCGATCGGCGGGCGTGACAACCTTGAGGCTGAGACCGCCGACACCGTGAACTTCGGTGTGGTCTGGACCCCGTCGTTCGCCAATCTGAGCATCGCGGTTGACTACTTCGACATCACGATCAAGGATGCGGTCGATCAGTTCGGCGCCTACAACATCATCGAGCAGTGCCTGCGCGGCAACACCGACTTCTGCTCGCTGTTCACGCGTGATCCGGTCAACTTCTACATCACCGGCGTCGACAACAGCTACGTCAACGTCGCCGAACAGATGAACACCGGCATCGACCTGGCTATCCGGTATGTTCGCGAGCTGCCGTTCGGAACCTTCTCGATCAACAGCCAGCACACCTGGAAGCTGAAGGACGAACGCAACGTTCTCGGCGGCATCCACGAAGACGTGCTGGGCAACACCTTCAACTACAACGGCCCCGCCTACTCGGGGAACCTGAACTTCACCCTGAACTCGGGTCCGGTCACCTACTTCTATGGCATCGATGCCATCGGCAAGGGCTCGGACCTGGGCGACGACTATCTGGGCGGTTCGATCTTCGCCAACGCCCGCTACGCCGACCTGCCCAACGGCATCGGCAGCTCGGACTGCTCGGCGCCGAACAACTACTGTGTCTTCTACAAGGGCTACACCGAGTTCACGGCCGTTCACTCGGCTTCGGTTCGGTACGAGGTGAACGACTGGACTTTCCAAGTCGGCATCAACAACCTGTGGGACGAAAAGCCGCCGGCGGCTTCGCCGAACCTGTGGCGCAACGGCACCGCGGCCCTGAACGGCTACGACATGCGGGGCCGTCGCGGCTTCGTTCGGATCGGGCGCAGCTTCTAATCCTATTGTCGATCCTCAATCTTGGAGGCGGCCTTCGGGCCGCCTCTTTTCTTTTTCGCCAAAGAAATCCCAAGCAGAGCCGGAAAAAGACCTGCGCGCCGGTATCGACTCACATTATCGCCGTAACCTTCTCTTAACCTTCGTGGGCGCAATCCTTAACGCGCTCATAACCAAGGCGATTCGGCGGGGCGGTCGGTTGGTTGGAAGGGGCGGGTCAGCAGGTCGGAAACACGAAAATGTCGCTCTCATTGGTCAAGCCGCAACATACTGAACTGAAGCCCCGCATCGTCGTGTTCGGCGTCGGCGGCGCCGGCGGCAACGCCGTGAACAATATGATCGACGCCGGGCTGGAGGGCGTCGAGTTCGTCGTGGCCAACACCGACGCGCAACACCTCAGCTTTGCCAAGACGGATCGCCGCATCCAACTGGGCGAGACGATCACCCAAGGCCTAGGCGCGGGCGCCCACCCCGAGGTCGGCATGAACGCCGCCGAGGAATCCGCCGACGAGATCCATCAGCACCTCGAAGGCGCCCACATGGTGTTCATCACCTGCGGCATGGGCGGCGGCACCGGCACCGGCGCGGCACCGGTCATCGCCAAATGCGCGCGCGACCGCGGCATCCTGACCGTCGGCGTCGTGACCAAGCCCTTCACCTTCGAAGGCCGCCACCGGATGCGTCTGGCCGATGCAGGCGTCGCCGAACTGCAGCGTTATGTCGACACCCTGATCGTCATTCCGAACCAGAACCTGTTCCGCGTCGCCAACGAACGCACCACCTTCGCCGACGCCTTCGGCATGGCCGACCAGGTGCTGCACTCGGGCGTGCGCTCGATCACCGACCTGATGATCCTGCCGGGCCTGATCAACCTGGACTTCGCCGACGTGCGCGCCGTCATGTCCGAGATGGGCAAGGCGATGATGGGCACGGGCGAGGCGACCGGCGACGACCGCGCCCTGCTGGCCGCCCAGAACGCCATCGCCAACCCCCTGCTTGACGAAACCAGCCTGAAGGGCGCCAAGGCCGTGCTGGTCAACATCACCGGCGGTCTGGATATGACCCTGCTGGAAGTCGACGAGGCCGCCAACGCCATCTCGGCCGAGGTGGACGGCGACGCCAACATAATCTTCGGCGCCGCCTTCGACCCGGCGCTGGACGGCAAGATCCGCGTGTCGGTCGTGGCCACCGGCATGGACGAGGGCGAGGTGCGCCGGATCGAGCCGATCGCGCCCCAGGCCTCCTCCAACGCGCCGCTCGCCACCCACGAGGCGCGTCGCGCGGCCGGCGGGCATTACGGCGCGCAGGCTTCGCGTCCGCCCGAGTCGACGCGCGAAACCTATCGCGAGCCGGCCCGCGCCGAGGCGCCGCGCGCCCCCGAACCGCGCATCGAGCCGGCGCCGGTCGTGCCGACCTTTCAGGCCCCGCCCGCCCGCGAGCCGGAGCCGCGCCCCGAGCCGGTGATCCGCGTCGCCGAACCGCAGCCGCGCGCCCTGGACCCCATCGTCGATCCCTGGGTCGAGGAATACGAGACCCGCGCGCCCGCCGCGGCGCGCGCGCCGCAGGGCGACCTGTATGGCGAGCGCTCGGCGGCGCAACCGCAGCACCAGCCGCATGCCGATGACGGCTATGACGATCGCGACCATCGTCGCAGCGGCTGGAGCCTGTTCGGCCGGGGCAAGCGCGCCCAGCCGCAGGCCGACATGGGCTATGCGCCCCAGCACGGGCATCAGACGCGCGGTTCGGCCCAGGCCGCGCCGCAACCGGAACCGGAGGCGGGACAGGCCGATGACGACCTGGAAATCCCATCCTTTCTCCGCCGGTTGGCCAACTAAGAGACCCCGATCCTGACATAGGGTCGATCAGGACGCCCCGAGGTCGCAGGCCTCGGGGCGTTCGGCGTTCGTGTTCGGAGGGAGCGTGGGGCGTTTCGGACCGAAACAATCCGAAACCGGACTTTGGTTTTGTCGTTGCGGCGCGGCCGCTAAACGGAAGTCGGGGCGTAATCCGCGCGATTTGCGGGGCGCATTGAAAGAGCGAGTTTTCGGTTGTCGGTCAGAAACGACCATCACGAACGCACCATCGTCGCGCCGGCCATCATCGCCGGCGTCGGGGTGCACACGGGCCGCCGGGTGCGGCTGGCGGTTCGGCCTGCGCCGTCCGGCGCGGGCATCGTCTTCGTGCGCACCGACGTGACCGATCGCGACAACCGTATCCCGGTCTCGGGCGAGGCTGTGGTGGACGCTCGGCTGAACACCATGATCGCCAATGGCGACGACGTTCGCCTGTCGACCATAGAGCATCTGATGGCCGCCTTTTCGGCCCTGGGCGTGTCGAACGCCGTCGTCGAAGTGGATGGGCCGGAACTGCCGATCCTGGACGGTTCGGCTCTGGACTTTGTACAACTGCTGGACCGGGCGGGGTTCCGCCCGCAGCCGACGCCGCAGCGCTATATCGAAATCCTGGAGACGGTCCATGTGGTGGAGGGCGACAAACACGCCGCCCTGATGCCGTGCGACCGGTTCGAAATGCGGTTCGAGATCGACTTTCCGTCCAAGGCCATCGGCAATCAGGTCATCGACTTCGTCGTGGACGAGCCGACCTTCCGCCGCGAGATCATGGCCTGCCGCACCTTCGGCTTCGCCCATGAGGTCGAGGCCCTGCGTCAGGCGGGGCTGGCGCGCGGCGGGTCGCTGGAGAACGCGGTGGTCATCGACGGCGACGACATCCTGAACCCCGGCGGCCTGCGGATGGAACGCGAGTTCGTGCGTCACAAGGCGCTGGACGCCATCGGCGACCTGTATGTGCTGGGCGCGCCGCTGCTGGGCCGGTACGAGGGTTACAAGGCCGGACACGCGCTGAACAACAAGCTGGTCCGCCAACTGCTGGCCAATCCCCAGGCCTGGCGCGAAGTGACGCGCGTGCCCGAACTGGCGCAGGCGGGCTAAACCCCGATCACCGAAATCAGCCGCCCGAAATCCGGCTCGCCCTGTTGGAAGGCGCGGCGGTTCGAATAAAAGCGTTCGGCGTCGGCGCAGGTGTCGTGGCCCGTCCAGGCCGCCTGGTCGACGCCGGCCTGCTGCAAGCGCCAAAGCACGAAGCCGGGCAGGTCGAACCGGCGCCTGTCGGCCGTGTCGCCGGGCCGGAAGAACCGTTTGCTGGCGGGATCGTGATGGACAAAACGGTCCTGGAAATCGACGCCGACCTCATAGCTGGCCGGGGCTATGCAGGGGCCGACGACGGCCAGGATGCGGCGCGGCTCGGCGCCCAGGGCCTGCATGGCGGCGACAGACGAATGGATCACGCCGCCTAGGGCGCCCTTCCATCCGGCGTGAACCGCCGCGACGATGCGCGTGTCGGGATCGGCCATCAGGATCGGCGCGCAGTCGGCGGTCAGGACCGAACACAACAGGCCCGGTTCGGTCGAGACGACGGCGTCGCCTTCCGGCCGGTCGCCGTTCCAGGGTCCCTCGGCGACGCGGGCGACGGCGGAGTGAATCTGATAGCAGCCGTTCAGATGGCCGGGCGTGGCGGCGAAATGGGCGGCGACGCGGCGGCGGTTCTCCGCCACGGCGGCGGGGTCGTCCTTGGACCCGACGCCCGCATTCAGCCCCCGATAAAGGCCGGTCGAGACGCCCCCCGTGCGGGTGAAGAAGCCGTGGGCGACGCCGGCGGCGGTCAGCAGCGGATGGGTGATAGGGGCCAGATCGCTCATGCCCCCTTCTATCAGACCTCCCAGCCCGGCACGACCAGAGTGCGGGGCGCGAAGATGGCGGCGGCCTTGAACAGGGTTCCCATCTGGTCGTCGGCGGTCAGGCGATGCACTTGGCGGTCGATGACGGCCGCCGCGGACGGTCGGCCGGCCTTCAGGGCCTGGGCGCGGGCCTCTATGCCCAGCCGACGCAGGAAGTCCCCCTGGGCCAGACAGCCGGTGACGTCGGCGCCGGTGCGCACGGCGGCCTCCATGACCAGGGGGAAGTCGGCCCATTGCGTCAGGTCCGCCGCGCCGGGGTCGGCCAGGGGATCGACCTTCCGGTGGCGATACAGGGCCTGCAAGGTGTCGCCCGCCTCGGGCCGGGCGCGGCCGTAGTCGATCAGGAGGGCGGCACCCGTAGCGGCCTTCATCAGCAGGCCCAGCTCCCGGCCGAAGATCGCCTGCTGCTCCGAAATCTCGACCACGCCGCCGGGCGGAACGTCGAAATCCGGCTTGGCGAAGCCGCCGGTGATGGCGGTCAGGCCGAAGATCAGTTCGCCCCGTTCGTCGACGCCGATGCGGCGCTCGGCCCAGCCGCCCTCGGTGCGGACGAACTGGCGGGCGGGCAGGCAGTCCAGCACTTCGTTGGCGATCAGGATGACGGGGGCGTCGGTGTCTATCCGGCCCAGATCGCGCGCCCAGCGCGGCGACAGGTCCGCGCCGGCCAAGGCCTTGGCCTGGAGATCGCGCAGCGGCGCGCTGGGTTCGATCAGGATCAGGTCGCAGGCTTCCAGGAAGCCCGGCGCCAAACGGGCGGCCCCCGTGATCGCCTTCAGAGCGTCGCTCATCAGCGTGCCGTCGCCGGGACCGACCTCGACCAAGCGGAATCGCTCGGGCGCGCCGAGGCGATTCCAGGTCTCGACCGCCCACAGGCCGATCAGTTCGCCGAACATCTGGCTGACCAGGGGGGCCGTGATGAAGTCGCCGCCTTCGCCCAGCGAGGGGTGCGAGGCGTAATAGCCGTCCCGCGGATCGTGCAGGCAGCGTGTAACATAGTCGGCGACCGTCATCGGTCCCGTCAGGGCGATCTCGCGCGCCAGACGCGCCTTCAGGGTGTCGGCGGCGCTCATGCTGCGTCGGGCGGGCGGCTCCAGGCGCGCCAGATCAGCCAGGCGCCGACCAGGATCATCGGGATCGACAACATCATCCCCATGGTCAGGCCCAGCGGGAAGTCGGGCATGCCGATATCGGGCGCGCGCACATTCTCAAGCGCAGCGCGGCAGACGCCGTAACCGACCAGGAACAGGCCGGTGATGTAGCCCGGCTTCTTCAGCAGATCGAACTTCCAGATCGCCAGCGAGAGGATGGAGAACAGCACGATCCCCTCCAGACCGGCTTCGTAAAGCTGGCTGGGGTGGCGGGGCGCGTTTCCGGCGGGGCAGAAGCCGTACATCTGTTCGATGCGGGCGTTGCAGAAGCGGATGGCCCAGGGAACGGTCGTCTCGCGACCCCACAACTCGCCATTGATGAAGTTGGCCAGGCGGCCGAACATCAGGCCGATGGGCACGACCGGCGCCACCAGATCGCCCAGGCGCAGCATGTCGATCCTCTGCGACCGAGCATAGAGGACGATGGCCAGGGCGACGCCCAGGAAGCCGCCGTGGAAGCTCATGCCCCCGGTCCAGAGCTGGAACAGCTCCAGCCGCTCGCCCCACGTCTGGCCGGTGAACAGCTGGGCGTACATGACCGGCTTGTAGAAGAGGGCGTAGCCCAGCCGCCCGCCCAGGATGATGCCCAGCACGATCCACAGCACCAGGTCGTCCAGCTGGTTCGAGGTGATCGGCGCCTTGCCCGGCACCCACAGCCGCTGGGTCTTGGCCAGGCGCGCCGCATACCACCAGCCCAGCACGATGCCCGCGACATAGGCCAGGGCGTACCAGCGGATCGGAAGCGGCCCCAGATGAATCAGGACCGGATCGAATTCGGGAAAGGGCAAGGGGGCTTCCTGTGCTGGCCTGTCTTCGACAGGGGTTTAGCAAGCGTCGCAACGCCCGTCGCCTGTGAAGAAGGATCGCGACGGCTTGATGGCGCGGCCGAAGCAGCAGAAAGAAAGGTTTCGTTCACCATAGTCGGTGAACCTTCGTTAACGACGTCACGGTCGGAGCCCGCCATGCAGACCCGCAATCCCATCCTGGACGAATTCGCCAAGCTGACGACCGGCGCCATGGGTCTGGCCCAGGCCGCAGGCGAAGAGGCCAAGACCGCCTGGCGCGCCCAGGCCGACCGGATCGCCGCCGAGATGGACCTGGTCCGCCGCGACGAGTTCGATGTGCTGAAGGACGAGATCGCCGCCCTGCGCGCCGAAATCGCAGAGCTGAAGGCCGCCCAGAAACCGGCAGGAAAGCCGGCCGCCAAGCCTGTGAAGGGAACGTCCACAGATGGAACTCAACCCGGGGACGCAGCCGGTTGAGCCGAATCTGCGAACAGGCTTACCGTTCTGTTAACGCCCGCGATTCTCGCGGACGCAGCTCGAATCGAGACTATTGATGGATATCGCCCGGCCAGAGGAAACGGACGTGCCGTTCGACCCGCTTGAGGTCGTCGAGCATGTTCTGACGGCCGAGAACCTGCCGTTCGACCGTACGGACGACGGCGACTTGGCCTTCGCCCTGGCCGGCGACTGGAAGGACTACGAGCTGTGGTTCGCCTGGCGGCCCGAGGGCGATTGCCTTCAGCTGTGCTGCGCCCTGGACCTGAAGGTGGCCAAGAGCCGCAAGACGGCCGCCTATGAACTGGTCGGCCTGATCAACCAGCGCACCTGGATGGGGCATTTCGAGGTCTGGGCCGAAGACGGCGAGATCGTCTTCCGCCATTCGCTGGCCCTGCCGATGGGCGAACGCCCGACCCTGGCCCAGGCCGCCTCGATGATCGACGCGGCCATCGAAGCCTCGGATCGTTATTATCCGGCCTTCGACTTCATGGTGCGCGGCAACAAGAAGCCGCAGGAGGCCATCGACGCCTGCCTGTTCGAGACCGTCGGCACCGCCTGATGATTGCCCAGGGGCCTATCGTTCTGGTCGGTTGCGGCCGATTGGGTTCGGCGATTCTGGAAGGCTGGTTGCTGACCGGAACGGTCGCGGCCGAAGACCTGATCGTTCTAAGTCCTTCGGAAAAGCCTGCCGCCGAGGCGGCGCGGACCAGGGGCGCGCGGATCAATCCGCCGCTGGAGACCCTGACGCAGGCGCGTGTCGTGGTCCTGGCGGTCAAGCCGGCGATCTGGCGCGATGTCATGGCGCCGATAGCGCCCTTCCTGAACGATCGGGCGGTGATCCTGTCGGTGATGGCGGGCGTCGCGGCCCCCACGCTGGCGGAAGGGATCGGCGGCTGGCCCATCGTGCGGGTCATGCCGACGACAGGGGTGTCGCGCGGGCGCGGCGTGGCCTCGGTCTGGTCGGCGGACGCGCGGGCGGAGGCGGTGGGGCGCGAGCTGTTCGCCCCGATGGCCGAGACCGTGGTGCTCAAGGACGAAACCCTGATGGACGCCGCGACGGCGGTGGCCGGATCCGGCGCGGCCTATTTTTACGCCTTCACCGACGCCCTGGCGCGGGCGGGAGAGGCGGCGGGGCTCGATGCGGCGACCGCCGATGTCCTGGCGCGCGCCACACTGCGTTCGGCGGCGGATTCGATGGGCGACGACGCCCTGGACGCCTTGATCGGCCGCATCGCCTCGCCGGGCGGATCGACGCGTGCGGGCCTGGACGCCCTTGACCAGAACGAGCGGTTGAAGACGATGCTGATCGACACGGTTGCGGCGGCGGTCCGCCGCAACCGCGAGATGGGCGCCTGAGCCGGCGCGGTTAGAAGCGCCCGCGCTCGATCTGGGCGCCGAACCGCTCGAACGCGCGATCCGCGTCGCGCCAGACGCTGTAGCCCCAGACGTCGCGCAGATCGGGCGAGAAGTAGGCGTAGTCCACCGGCCGCGTCTCGCCATCGGCCAGCACGATCTCGCCCTTGATGGCGGCGCCCCCGATGGAGACGCTGCGGATCGGGTCCAGACCCGGCGTGCGCCGAACCTGTTCGATGGTGGGCCGATTGGGCTTCAGATCGACCAGAACCAGATTGGCCGTCGCGCCGGGGTAGCGCTGGGCCAGGGCCTTGCCGACCTCGGCCTGAAGGCTGGCGACCTGGTCGTTGACCTCGCGGTCGCCCAACTTCTCGACCTCGCGCTGAAGGTCCGGGCCGATGACGACATTGACGGCGGGCGCCTGCGCTTGCGCGATGGCGGCGGCGGCGAGCGTGGCCGCCAGCGGTGCGAAGAAGGCGAGTTTACGCATCATCTGTGATCTCCTTGCCCCTGTCCCAACCAAGATGAGCCCGATCCGTCGATTTCGCTAGGGCCGGCGCACAGGAATCCGAGCGGTTCAGGCGTTTTCGACGATGGAGACCGCGCCCGGCACGCGCACGGTCGCCTTAAGCCCGCCCAGTTCGCTCCGATCCAGAGTCACGTCGCCGCCGTGCGCGCGCGCCACGTCGCGGGCGATGGCCAGGCCCAGGCCCACGCCCTTGCGGTTCTGGTTTCGGGATTCGTCCAGCCGGGAGAAGGGACGGAAGGCTTCGTCATACATGGCCTCGGGGATGCCGGGACCGTCATCCTCCACCACCACCTCCAGCCCGCCGGACGCCAGGGCGCGCGCCGACAAGCGCACGTGCTCGCCGTGCGAGGCGGCGTTGCCGGCCAGGTTGACCACGGCGCGTTTGAACGCCAGCGGGCGCACCGAGGCGGTCATCCCCTCGGGAACCGATACGTCGACCACAGCGCCCGCGCGCCGCGCATCCTCGCCCGCCACCTGCAAGAGATCGGAGATGGAGACGGGCTTGGGCGGTTCGCCCGCCTCGCCGCGCGCGAAGTCCAGATATTCGTCGATCATATGCTCCATCTCGTCCAGATCGCCGCGCATGGCGGCCTGGCGCTTGAACGGCGGGGCCAGGGCCAGTTCCAGCCGCAGACGGGTCAAGGGCGTGCGCAGGTCGTGGCTGACCGAGGCCAGCAGGGCGGTGCGCTGGTCGATATACCGCTGGATGCGGTCGCGCATGGCCATGAAGGCGACGGCGGCGGCGCGCACCTCGCGCGCGCCATGCGGCTTGAACCGGGGCACCGTCTCGCCGCGCCCGAAGGCTTCGGCCGCATCGGCCAGCCGTTCGATGGCCCGGACCTGGTTGCGGATGAACAGGATGGCGACGCCCATAAGCAGGACGGTCGCCACCGCCAGCCACAGGACGAAGATATGGGCCTGGGTCGCCACCGCCCGCTCGCGCGGGGCGATGATGCGGAGCACCCCTTGCGGCTCCTGGACCTGGATGTCGACATAGGCGGGGTAGCGGGTCGTGTCGAACCAGTAGGGCCGGTCCAGCCGCGCATCCAGAGCGCGGTCGAGCACCCGGTCCACCACCCCGATGGCCCCGCGCCGCGTCTCGGTCGGCAGGGTGCGGCCTTCCTGAAGCACGATGGACAGAGACATGGACCGCTCTGCCCGGTCGGCCAGCTTGTCCAGGTTGGCCTGAGTGGGATCGTCCTCATAACTCTGGACCGCCCAGGCGATGTCGCCGGCCAGGCCTTCGGACAGGCGTGCGGTCACGGTCTGCCAGTGGGCGTCGAAGAAGACCCATGTCACCGCCATCTGCATGACCAGCACCGGCAGGACGATGATCAGCAGCGACCGGCCCCACAGCGAGGTCGGCAGGCGCCGCTTCAGGAAACGCGGCCACAGATAGGCGGGCAGCAGCCGCATCGATCAGTCGGGCGCCAGCATATAGCCGACGCCGCGCACGGTCTGGAGATAGCGCGGGTTCTTGGGATCGGTCTCCAGCTTGCGGCGCAGGCGCGTGACCTGGACATCGACGGCGCGGCCGGTGATGTCGGCGGTGTCGGGCGACAGGCTCATCCGCTCGACCGGCGCATGGGCGTGAAGCGCCAGGGTCTTCAGCAGCTGCGCCTCGGCTTCGGTCAGGCGCTGGGGGGCGCCGTCGCGCGTCAGCTCCAGCCGCTCCATATCGAAGACGGCGGCGCCGAGCTTGATCTCCTTGGGACCGATGGGCTTGCCGCCGGTGCGGCGCAGGATGGCGTCGATGCGCAGCGCCAGTTCGCGCGGTTCGAACGGCTTGGACATATAGTCGTCGGCGCCGCGCGACAGGCCCTCGATCCGATCCTCGGGATCGCCGCGCGCGGTCAGCAGCAGCACCGGCGTCTTGGACAACTCGGCCTTGTTGCGGACCCAGGTGGTCAGGTCCAGGCCGCTCTCGCCCGGCATCATGACGTCCAGAACGACCAGGTCGAACTCGATCAACTCCATCATCCGCTTGGCGGCGGCGGCGTGGGCGGCGCCGGTGACGCGGTAGCCCTCGCGCGCCAGGAATTCCTTCAGCAGCTCGCGAATGCGGTCGTCGTCGTCGACGATCAGCAGGTGGCGACCCACACCCGGCCCCGCGATGGGGCCGGAACGGCCATGCGGACGCGATTCCGTCATGCTCATACGACGTTTCCCCCGCTCCGGGCGTTGACCTGAACGATTCGTGAGGCTCTAAGACCGTCAGTTTCGCGGGAGACGTATTTCAATGGCCTTCGTTCCTTTCGACGATCGTGACGGCTGGATCTGGGTGAATGGCGATTTCATTCCTTGGAGGGAAGCGAAAACGCACGTTCTGACCCACGCGCTCCACTATGGCTCGTCGGTGTTCGAGGGTGAGCGTATGTATGGCGGCGAAATCTTCAAGCTCACCCAGCATTCGGAGCGCCTGAAGCGGTCCGCGAACCTGCTCGATTTCGAGATACCCTACAGCGTCGCCGAAATCGACGCCCTGTGCAACGAAACCTGCGCCAAGAACGGCCTGACCGACTGCTATGTGCGCCCGGTCGCCTATCTGGGGCCGGAGCAGACCAGCGTCTCGGCCCTGAACAACAAGGTCCATCTGGCCATCGCCGTGTGGGACTGGCCCAGCTATTTCGACCCCGAGGTCAAGAAGCGCGGCCTGCGCCTGGAATGGTCCAAGTGGCGCCGGCCCGATCCGACGACGGCGCCGACCACGGCCAAGGCGGCGGGCCTGTACATGATCTGCACCATGTCCAAGAATGCGGCCGAGCGGCGCGGCTTCGCCGACGCCCTGATGCTGGATTGGCGCGGCTATGTCGCCGAGGCCACCGGCGCCAACGTCTTCTTCGTCAAGAACGGCGTCATCCATACGCCCAAGGTGGACCACATCCTGGACGGCATCACCCGCCAGACCGTGATCGAGATCGCCCAGGAAAAGGGCGTCGAGGTCGTGGTGCGCGACATCCTGCCGGAAGAACTGTCCGATTTCTCGGAATGCTTCCTGACCGGCACCGCCGTCGAGGTGACGCCGGTCGCGGAAGCGGGCGAATACCGCTTCACGCCCGGCGCCCTGTCGCTGGACCTGATGGACCACTACGGCAAGCTGGTGCGCGGCCAGCTTTAAACCTGCGCGCGAAGACAAGATGAGGGCGGTCCTGGAGGGGCCGCCCTTTTTTCGTTTCGCTTGCCAGCTACGCTGGTTTGTCATTGAAGCGAATGAGGACCGGCCGACGCGCCGGATACGGGGGTCGTCTTTCATGTTCAGTATTCTGAACCTCCAGAGCCTGCTCGGCGTGGTCGTCATCGTCGCCGTCTGCTGGGCGATCTCCGAGAACCGGCGCGCCTTTCCCTGGCGGCTGACCATCGGGGCCATCGCGGTCCAGGCCCTGCTGGTGCTGGCTCTGTTCGCCATTCCTGGCTCCCAGGCCGTTCTGGCGGCGGTGACGGGGGCGGTCGACGGCCTGGCGGTCGCCACGACCGAGGGCACCAAGTTCGTTTTCGGCTATCTGGCGGGCGGGGACCAGCCCTATGCGGTGCAGAACCAGGGCGCCCTCTTCACCTTCGCCTTTCAGGTGCTTCCGCTGATCCTGGTGATCTCCGCGCTTTCGGCCCTGCTGTGGCACTGGCGGATCCTGAAGTGGATCACCCTGGGCTTCGGTTTTCTGTTCCAGAAGACGATGGGTCTGGGCGGCGCCTCGGCCCTGGCGGTGGCGGCCAACATCTTCCTGGGCATGATCGAAAGCCCCATCGTCATCCGCGCCTATCTGGACAAGCTGACCCGGTCGGAAATCTTCCTGATGATGGTGGTCGGCCTGGCCACCGTCGCCGGTTCGACCATGGTGGCCTATGCGACCATACTGGCGCCGGTCCTGCCCAATGCGGCGGGCCATGTGCTGGTCGCTTCCATCGTCTCGGCGCCGGCCGGGGTGCTGCTGGCGCGCATCATCATACCCGAACAGCCGGGCATGGGCGGGGCGGTGGCCGACTACGATTCCGCGCTGAAGTACGACAGCGCCATCGACGCCATCGTCAAGGGCACGTCCGACGGCCTGATGGTGGTGCTGAACATCTCGGCGGTGCTGATCGTGTTCGTGGCCCTGGTGGCCCTGGTCAACGTCATGCTGGGCGGCTTCACGGTGTTCGACGCGCCGCTGACGGTGGAGCGGATGCTAGGCTGGGTCTTCGCTCCCGTCGCCTGGCTGATCGGCGTGGAGTGGAAGGACGCCGATGTCGCCGGCTGGCTGCTGGGCGTCAAACTGACCCTGACCGAATTCGTCGCCTTCATCGACCTGGGCAAGGTGCCGGCCGCCGAGATGACGGAGCGGACGCGGATGCTGATGACCTATGCGTTGTGCGGCTTCGCCAATATCGGCTCGGTCGGCATCACGGTGACGGGCCTGTCGGTGCTGATGCCCGAACGACGCGAAGAGGTGCTGGGCATGATCTGGAAGGGGCTGTTCGCCGGCTTCCTGGCCACGCTGATGACCGCCGCCGTCGTGGGCGCCTTGCCCGCCGCCGTCTTCGGGGGCTAGCCTTGGGATCGACGGCCTTGAAGGCCGACGAGGCCGGGTCATGAAACTCTACACCTCCAATCGTGCGCCGAA
Organism: Brevundimonas sp.; assembly: GCF_003248455.1. GTDB lineage: Bacteria > Pseudomonadota > Alphaproteobacteria > Caulobacterales > Caulobacteraceae > Brevundimonas. Next base: position 53,648 of record NZ_QFNM01000004.1, on the reverse strand, counting down.
CCCGCGACGGGTGCGCTGGGTCATGGCCGAGAAGGGCGTGGCCGACGTGGAGATGGTCGAGATCGACATCATGACGGGCGAGCACAAGAAGCCCGCCTTCCGCGATCGCGTCGGCGTGCCCCACCTGCCGGCGCTGGAACTGGACGACGGGACGATCCTGTCGGAATCCATCGCCATCTGCCGCTATCTGGAGGCGCTGCATCCCGAGCCGAACCTGTTCGGCCGGGACCCGCTGGAACAGGCCGAGGTGGAGATGTGGACGCGCCGGTGCGAATTCTATCTGGCGACGCCGATCATGCTGAACGTGCGCCACACCCACCCCGCGCTGGCGGCGCTGGAGGCGACCCAGATGCCCCAGGTCGCCGAATACAACCGCCTGTCGGCCGAACGGTTCATGCGCACGCTGGACGCCCATCTGGCGACCCGGACCTTCCTGGCGCTGGACCGGTTCACCATCGCCGACATCGTGGGCGTGGTGGGGCTGGATTTCGCACGGGTGGTCAAATACAGCCCGCCGGCCGAGTTCGAAAACCTGGCGCGCTGGCTGGACACCTGCCGCGCGCGGCCGGCGGCCAAGGCCGGGGTCTGAGCCGCCGTGCGCGCCCTGCCGCCTCCCCATCGGGCGCTGGCGCTGTCGCTGGCGGTGCTGGCGGGCTATGTCGACAGCCTGGGTTTTCTGCAACTGGGCGGGGTGTTCGTTTCGTTCATGAGCGGCAACTCGACCCGTCTGGCGGCCAGCTTGGCCGAAGGGCGATGGGCGGCGGCGGGCGGCCTGGCCGGCATTCTGATCCTGTTCGTCATGGGATCCTTCTTCGGCGCCCTGATCGCGCGCGGGCGGCAGGGACGTTCGCGCAGCCGCGTGCTGGCGTTCGAGGGCGGCCTGCTGACGCTGGCAGCGCTGGCGTCCTGGGCGGGCCATAAGCCCGTGGCCATCGGCCTGATGGTCATGGCGATGGCGGCCGAGAATTCGGTCTTCCTGCGAAATGGCGAGGTGGCGGTCAGCCTGACCTATATGACCGGCACGCTGGTCAAGCTGGGTCAGAGCCTGGCGGCGGCGGTCATGGGCGGCGACCGCTGGGGGTTCGGCCCCTATCTGATCCTGTGGGCCGGGCTGACGGGCGGCGCGGTCGTGGGAGCCCTGACCTTCGGCCGGCTGGGGCTGGCGGCCCTGTGGCCGGCGGCGGCCTTCGCCTTTCTGCTGGCGGTCGTGACGCGGTTCAGCCGCGCGGCGTGAACTTTCGGATCACGCCCGAGAAGGTCATCAGCAGTCGCTCGCCCGTCGTGATCTGACCCCGCACGAAGATCAGGCTCTTGCCCGCCTTCGTCACCTGGCCGGTCGCCTCGATCAGTTCGCCGACATAGCCGCCGTCGATGAAGGTGGAGTCCAGTTGCACCGTGACGCCCGAGGCGCCCTCCATCTCCTGATAGGCGATCTGGAACATGGCGATGTCGGCGAAGGTCATCAGACAGCCGCCATGCATCCGTCCGCCCGCGTTCATGTGCTTCTGCTCTGCGCGGAAGGCGCAGCGCATCTGGCCGTCGGGGTCGGGCCGGCCGTAGAAGGGGCCGACCACGGTGTCGAAGGTGTCGTGCAGGTCGTAGGTCTGCCAGCCGGCGAATTCGCCTTCGGTGATGGTGATTTTCTTCGGCATAGAGGTAACGGCCTTACTTCTGGGCGTGCGGTGCAGCATATAGGCGCAATGAGCGATCCGATCGAAACCGCAATCCTGAATAAAATCGCCTCGCTGGAGCCGGGCCAGAGCATCGAGCCGGCCGAAGTGGCCAAGACGCTACAGCCCGAACAGTGGCGGCGGATGCTGCCCAAGGTGCGCGCCGCAGCCCTGGGCCTGATGCGCCAGGGCCAGTTGACCATCACCAAGAAGGGCAAGGCGGTCGATCCCGACGATTTCAAGGGCGTCACGCGCCTGCGTCAGGCCACGCCCGAAGAGACCGCCCTGGCGCTGAGCCGTCGTCCGCCGGCGGCGAACGACGAGATCGAGGATTAAACTTCCCGCTCATCCCCGCGAAAGCGGGGACCCAGTCCTTTGTGAGGCAAGGCGTTTGGGATCGATATCGCTGAAGATCGGCGAAAACGGAGCGCCCAAAGATCTGGGTCCCCGCTTTCGCGGGGATGAGCGGGTCGTGAGAAATCTTGACGCCGTTCTGGACGAAATCCGCGCCTGTCGCGCCTGCGCCGGCGTGCTGCCGCATACGCCGCGTCCGGTGGTTCGGGTGTTTGCGGAGACCCGCCTGCTGATCTGCGGCCAGGCGCCGGGGCGTCGAGTGCATGAAAGCGGCCTGCCGTTCACCGATCCGTCCGGCGACCGGCTGCGCGACTGGATGGGCGTGGATTACCAGACCTTCTACGCCGACCGCCGCATCGGCGTAGCGGCCCAGGCCTTCTGCTATCCCGGCACGGCCCCGAAAGGCGGCGACCATCCTCCGCCGACACGGTGCGCCGACCTGTGGCGGCCGCAGTTGCTGGAGGCCCTGCCGCGCATGGCGCTGACTCTGCTGGTCGGCGGCTACGCCCAGGCCTGGGCGCTGGGCGGGCGGGCGGGGCGCAACATGACCGAGACGGTGCGGGCCTGGCGCGACCATGCGCCAGATGTTCTGGTCCTGCCGCATCCATCGTGGCGCAACACCGCCTGGCTGAGGAAGAACCCGTGGTTCGAGGCCGAGGTCGTGCCTTATCTGCGGGAACGGGTGCGCGGGATCCTCGCCCCTTCAATGTCCGCTCATTCCGGCGAAAGCCGGGACCCGGTTCTTTAGCGAGGCTGTGCGTGGGACGAACGATGACGACGCTGTTTGACCGCCTTTCGTCCAAAGTGCTCGGTCCCGGCTTTCGCCGGCCTGATCTGAAAAGATTGGCGCCGCTGGCCGCCTCCCTGGCCCTTTCCGCCTGCGCCGCGCCCCATATCCAGCCGCCTCTGACGCCGCCGCCGGGCTTCGTCGGACCGCACGTCGAGGACAAGGCCCTCGTCATGTCGGACGGCGCGCGACTGCCGCTGCTGCAATGGGGACCAAAGGATCGCGCGCCCTGGGCGGTGATCGTGGCCCTGCACGGCATGAACGATCACAACGCCAGTTTTCGCCTGGCCGGGCCGTGGTGGGCCGAACAGGGGATCGAGACCTGGGCCTTCGATCAGCGCGGCTTCGGCGGCGCGCCGGGGCGAGGCGTCTGGGCGGGCCGACGGCGGATGACCGACGATGTGCGAGAGGCCGTGGCCATGGCCCGCGCCCGCCATCCCGGCGCCGTGGTCGCCGTCGTGGGCGAAAGCATGGGCGGTTCGGTGGCGGTCGCCGCCTTCGCCTCCGACGATCCGCCGGATGCGGATCGCGTGGTCCTGCTGGCGCCCGGCGTCTGGGGCTGGTCGTCGCAGGGGCCGTTCAACAGCCTGGCGATCAATCTGGCGGCGCGGGCGCTGGGGAATGTGGCGCTGGAGCCGCCGTCCTTCATCACTCGGGGCATTCACGCCTCGTCCAATACGCTGGAGCTGGTCCGCAACGGGCGCGATCCGATGAGCATTCTGGCGACCCGGTTCGACACCATCTACGGCCTGGTCGACCTGATGGAGACCTCGGCGCGGACTCTGGGCCGCATCCGCGGGGACGCCATACTGATGTACGGCGCCAACGACGAGGTGGTGAAGCCCGATCAGATGCGCGCGGCCCTGCGTCGCGCCCAAGCGCAAGGCGGAATGCTTCGGACCGCCTGGTATCCGCACGGCTGGCACCTGCTGGATCGCGATCTGGACGCGGAGATCGTCTATCGCGACGTCGCCGCCTGGCTGCGCGATCCCCAGGCGCCGCTGCCGTCCGGGGCGCCGGCCGTATTGTCCCAACTGGAGCGGCGGCCGGCCAAGCCTCACTCTTAACGCGACGTTTACCATCCAGGCGGCATTTTCTGCCTAGCGGGGCGCGAGCATTTCCCGCGAGTTTGGGGCGGGATCGCGTGGGCGGCTTTACGGCGGCGTTGCAGAAGTTCGGGATCGGCCGCCTGGCGGCGGTGCTCGGCGTCGCCGCCGGCGTCGCCGCCGTGCTGGTTGCCGTCATGCTGCGCATGGGCCAGGCCCCGGACGCGCTGCTCTATTCCAACCTGGACCTGCGCGAGGCGGGCGAGATCACCGCCGCCCTGGATCAGGCCAACATCAAATATTCGTCCAAGGGCGACGGCTCGACCATCATGGTCAATCGCGACGAGGTGGGCGCGGCCCGGATGCTGGTCGCGGGCAAGGGGTTGGTGACGTCCGGCTCGGTCGGCTACGAGCTGTTCGACAACCAATCGGTCCTGGGCCAGACCGAGTTCCAGCAGCAGTTGAACGAGCAGCGCGCCCTGCAGGGCGAGCTGTCGCGGACCATCATGTCGATGCGCGGCATCACCGCCGCCCGCGTTCACATCACCATGCCGCGCCGCGAAATGTTCACCTCCGCCGCCGGAGAACCGACCGCCGCCGTCCTGGTCGGCGTTGGCGGACGCGATCTGACCGGCGACCAGGTGCGGGCGATCCGCAATCTGGTGGCGTCGTCCGTGCCGAATCTGAAGCCCGACCGCGTCACCGTGGCCGACCAGAACAATCGCACCCTGGCCGCCGGCGGCGACGACCAGGGCTTCAACTCCGCCTCGGCCGAGGAGGCCAAGGGCAATACCGAAGCCCAGCTTCAGGCCCGCATCAAGGACATCGTCGAGGGCGTTGTCGGCGTGGGGGCCGCGCGCGTGCAGGTGACGGCCGACATCGACCACAGCCGTTCGACCACCCAGGAGCAGAAGTTCGATCCCGACGGCCAGGTGGTGCGCTCGACCACCACCAACGGCTCCCAGTCCAGCGACACGACCGGCCAACCCGATGGCGGGGTGACGGCGACCAACAACATCCCCGGCGGCGCGGCGCCGGCGACGACCCCAGTCGGCTCGACCAACGCCGAGAACGCCGAGACCACCAACTACGAAATCTCCAACACCACCACCACCACGACCAAGGAGCCGGGCGAGGTCAAGAAGCTGGCCGTCGCCGTCGCCGTGGACGGCAAGTGGACGCCGGCCAAGGACGGCAAGGGCGAGGCGACCTACGCCCCGCGCACCACCGAGGAGATCAACCAGATCAAGTCGCTGGTCGCCGCCGCCGCCGGCATCGACGAAAGCCGCGGCGACAAGATCGAGGTCGTCAACGTCCGCTTCAACCACGACACCGGCGTCGCCGGCGGGCTGGACGGCGCCTCTTCGATGTTCGACTTCTCCAAGAACGACATCATGCGGGGCGTGGAGCTGCTGGTTCTGCTGATCACCGGCGTCCTGCTGATCTTCTTCGTGCTGCGACCGCTGCTGAAGACGGCGGCGGGCGGAACGAACCTGCCGGCGCTGGTCTCGTCCGAAGGGGCGTCGGTGACGCCGGTGACGACCACCATCATCGGGCCGGACGGCCAGCCGCAGATGGTCCAGCTGCCCCCGCCCAGCGAGATGGAGCAGAAGATCGACATCGCCCGCATCGAGGGTCAGGTGAAGGCGTCCTCGGTCAAGAAGGTCGCCGACTTCGTCCAGTCGCATCCCGATGAGGCGGCCGGCATCCTGCGCACCTGGGTGGCCGAAGGCTGATGGCGAAGCTGGTCAACAAGAAGTCCGCCGTCGAGGACCCCAACAAGCTGACGGGGCCGGAGAAGGCCGCCGTCATCCTCCTGGCGCTGGGCGAGGAGCACACCGCCTTGTGGGAGCGGCTGGACGACGACGAGGTCAAGGAGATCTCCCAGGCGATGGCGACCCTGGGCAATGTCACGGCCGAGGCGGTCGAGGCGTTGATGATCGAATTCGTCTCGGGCCTGTCCGGCTCCGGCTCGGTGATGGGCAGCTACGAACAGACGCAGAAGCTGCTCAGCGCCTTTCTGCCCAAGGATCGCGTCGACGGTCTGATGGAGGAGATTCGCGGTCCCGCCGGCCGCACCATGTGGGACAAGCTGGGCAATGTGAACGAGGCGGTGCTCGCCAACTATCTGAAGAACGAATACCCCCAGACGGTGGCGGTGATCCTGTCCAAGGTCCGCACCGACCACGCCGCCCGCGTCCTGACCAGCCTGCCCGAGGACTTCGCCCTGGAATGCGTCCAGCGGATGCTGCGCATGGAGCCGGTGCAGCGCGAGATCCTGGACAAGATCGAGGCCACGCTGCGCACCGAATTCATGTCGAACCTGGCCCGCACGTCGAAGCGCGACAGCCACGAGATGATGGCCGACATCTTCAACAGCTTCGACCGCCAGACCGAGGCCCGGTTCATCGGCGCCCTCGAAGAGCGAAACCGGGAATCCGCCGAACGCATCCGGGCCCTGATGTTCGTGTTCGAGGACCTGTCCAAGCTGGACCCCGGCGGCATACAGACCCTGCTGCGCAGCGTGGACAAGGATTCGCTGGGCCTGGCGCTGAAGGGCGCCTCCGAGGGACTGCGCGAGATGTTCTTCTCCAACATGTCCGAGCGGGCCTCCAAGATCATGCGCGAGGACATGGAATCGATGGGCCCGGTGCGCCTAAAGGATGTCGACGCCGCCCAGATGGCGATGGTCCAGGTGGCCAAGGATCTGGCCGCCAAGGGCGACATCATGCTGGCCGGCCAGGGCGCAGACGACGAGTTGATCTACTGACATGACCGCGCCCGCCGAACATCGCCGCCCCTTCGCCTTCGATACCGAGTTCGACGCCGACGGCGCCGTGGTGCGCCCCGGCGCCTGGACGCCCGCCAAGCGCGCCTATCTCCCCGCCGAGGTCGACGCCCTGGTGGCGCAAGGGCGTCTGGAGGCGCGTCAGCAAGCCCTGGCCGAGATCGAGAACATCCGCGCCCTGGCCCTGACCAGCGTGGCCCAGGCCGCCGCTGCGGCCATGCCGACCCTGCGGGCGGCGGCCCAGGCGCATCGCGAGCAGTCGGCCGCCCTGGCCCTGGCCGCCGCCCGCGCCATCGCCGGCGCCGCGCTGGAGCGCTTTCCCCAGGCGCCGCTGAAGGCCGCGCTGGAAATCCTGGCCCAGGAGATCGACGCCTCGCCGCGCCTGGTGGTGCGCGCCTCGAACCTGGACGAGGCCGCGCGGGGCCTGATCGAACGAGCCTGCGCCGACAGCGGCTTCACCGGGGCGGTCGCCTTCCGCGACGAGCCGGGCCTGCATCCCGCCGCCTTCCAGCTGGAATGGGCGGACGGCCGCGCCGACCACGATCCGCAGATGTCCGCCCAGCGCGTCGCCGAGGCCCTGACGGCCGCCTTGGCGGCGGAGGCCGGACACGCCGAAACCCTTCCCGTCGACAGGAGCATGTTCTGATGGCGTCCGACGACCTGGCCCTGGAGGAATTCTCCGCCCTTTCCGGCCCGCCGCCCATCGACGACGCGGGCGAAAAGACCGCCGCCGACCTGGCCACCGTCTTCGACGTGCCGGTCAACATCTCGGCCGTGCTGGGCAAGTCGCACATGTCGGTGGCCCAACTGCTGAAACTGAACAAGGGCTCGGTGCTGGAGCTGGACCGCAAGGTCGGCGAGGCCATCGACATCTTCGTCAACAACCGCCTGATCGCGCGCGGCGAGGTCGTCGTCGTCGACGATCGTCTGGGCGTGACCATGACGGAAATCATCAAGACCGAGGACAGCGGCGCCTGACGGGCGACGCGGTTCGAAACAGCGATTAGAGGAGAAGAACGATGCGTCTTCTGGTGGTAGGCAGACTGAGCGGCCAGCTCGCTTCGGCGGTCAAGATGGCCATGGCGCACGGCGCCAAGGTCAACCATGTCGAACGCGCCGATCAGGCGACCGAGCAGTTGCGGCGCGGGCAGGGCGCGGACCTGCTGATGGTCGACTATCAACTGGACATCGCCGGCCTGATCGCCGCCAACGAGGCCGAGCGGATCACCATTCCGGTGGTGGCCTTCGGCGTCGACGCCGATGCGCGAGAGGCCGCCGCCGCGATCAAGGCCGGAGCCAAGGAATTCATCCCGCTTCCGCCCGACGCCGAGCTGATCGCCGCCGTCCTGTCGGCCGTCGCCGACGACGAAAAGCCGATGATCTCGGCCGATCCGTCGATGAAGGCCGTGCTGCAACTGGCCGATCAGGTCGCCCGCTCCGAGGCCTCGATCCTGATCACCGGCGAAAGCGGCGTCGGCAAGGAGGTGATGGCGCGGTATCTGCACGAACATTCGCGCCGGTCTGAAAAGCCCTTCATCAGCGTCAACTGCGCCGCCATTCCCGACAACCTGCTGGAATCCGAACTGTTCGGCCACGAGAAGGGCGCCTTCACCGGGGCCGTCGCGCGCCGCATCGGCAAGTTCGAAGAGGCGGACGGCGGCACCCTGCTGCTGGACGAAATCAGCGAGATGGACGCCCGGCTCCAGGCCAAGCTGCTGCGCGCCATCCAGGAACGGGTCATCGACCGCGTGGGCGGCTCCAAGCCCGTTTCGGTCAACATCCGCATCATCGCCACCTCGAACCGCGACCTGGCCAAGGCCGTGGCCGAAGGGACGTTCCGCGAGGATCTGCTGTATCGGCTGAACGTGGTGAACCTGCGCCTGCCGTCCTTGTGCGAGCGGCCGGGCGACATCGGCGTGCTGGCCGATCACTTCATCAAGAAATACGCCGCCGCCAACGGCGTGCCGGCGCGCCCCATGTCGGCCGCAGCGCGCCAGGCCATCGCCGCCCATCGCTGGCCCGGCAATGTGCGCGAACTGGAAAACGCCATGCACCGGGCGGTGCTGCTGGCGACCGGACCCGAAATCGACGTGGACGCCATCCGTCTGCCGGACGGCCAGCCGCTGTCGGGAACGGGCGGGTCCCTGACGGCGGGCCGGGCCTATGAGGCGCCGCAAGGCGGCGTCGCCGCCCGCGCGGCCCAGGCGGCGGACGCCGTGACCCGCAGCTTCGTGGGCCAGACCGTGGCGGCGATGGAGAAGACGCTGATCCTGGACACCCTGACCCACTGCCTGGGCAACCGCACCCATGCGGCCAATATCCTGGGCATCTCGATCCGCACCCTGCGCAACAAGCTGAACGAATACGCCGACGAAGGCGCGGCCATCCCGGCGCCGCAGAGCGGGGTCGCGGCCTCGGGCTATGCGGCCTGACGGATGCGGCGGGGCTTTGATCGCAGGACGCTGATCGGCGGCGCGGGCGCGCTGGCGCTGGCCGGCTGCTATCCGCGTCGCGACACGCCCGAGGCCGAAGACGACCAGCCCGAGTTTTTGCTGTCGGATCTGGAAGCGCGCCATGGCGGACGGCTGGGCGTCGCGGCGTTCGACATCGGCAGTCAGCGCCGCGTCTCCTGGCGGGGCCAGGAGCGGTTCCCCTTCTGCTCGACGTTCAAGGCCTTCCTCGCGGCGGCCACGCTGGAGCGGGTTCAGCGGGACGAGGAGCAGTTGGACCGCGCCGTGGCGGTGGTGCGCGCCGACCTGATCCCCCACGCGCCCGTGACCGAAAGGGCTGTCGGCCGCACCCTGACGATCCGCCAACTGATGCAGGCCGCCGTCGAGGTCAGCGACAATCCGGCCGCCAATATCCTGATCCGCGAAATGGGCGGAATCGCCGTATGGCGTTCGTGGTGGCCCAGGTTCGGCGACACCACCACCCTGATCTCGCGCCTGGAGCCGGACCTGAACACCGCCTTGCCCAACGACCCGCGCGACACCTGTCTGCCCGACCAGACCGTGGCGAACATTCGCGAACTGGCTTTCGGCGACCGGCTGACGCCCGAGCACGACCAGATGATCCAGGGTTGGATGACGGCCTCGCCGACCGGCCCGAACCGCATCAGGGCCGGCGCGCCGGCGGGCTGGACCATCGCCCACAAGACCGGCACGGGGGCTAACGGGACCGGCAACGACATCGGCATGGCCATTCCCCTGTCCGGTTCGCCCATCGTGCTGGCGACCTATTTCACCGGCGCGGCCCACGCCACGGAGGACCAGCGGGACGCCGTGATCTCCGAGGCGACCCGCCGCGTCTTCAGGGCGATGGGCCGTGACTGACGCGCCCGTCCTGATGAAGGACGGCATGGCGCGGCCGACCGGGCGCGATGTGCTGAGCTGGCTGAACCGCGGCGAAGTGCTGATGGCGGTCGGCGTGATCGGCGTGATCATGCTGCTGATCCTGCCGGTTCCGAAGATGCTTCTGGACCTGCTGCTGGCGATCTCGCTGGTGTCCAGCGTGCTGATCCTGATGACGGCCGTGATGATGAAGCGGCCGCTGGACTTCGCCATCTTCCCGACGGTCCTCTTGGTCTCGACCCTGTTCCGCCTGGGGCTGAACCTGGCCTCGACGCGGCTGATCCTGACGCATGGCCAGGAGGGGCACGAGGCCGCCGGCCAGGTGATCAACGCCTTCGGACAGCTGATGATGGGCGGCAACTTCATCATCGGGGTGATCATCTTCTCGATCATCCTGGTGGTGAACTTCGTCGTCATCACCAAGGGATCGACCCGGATCGCCGAAGTGTCCGCCCGCTTCACCCTGGACTCGATGCCCGGCAAGCAGATGGCCATCGACGCCGACCTGTCGTCGGGCCTGATCACCGAGGACCAGGCCAAGACCCGCCGCAAGGAGCTGGAGCAGGAATCGACCTTTTTCGGCGCGATGGACGGCGCCTCGAAATTCGTGCGCGGCGATGCGGTCGCGGGCCTGATCATCACCTTCATCAATGTGATCGGCGGCATTCTGATCGGCACGCTGCAGCACGGCATGCCGGCGATGGAGGCCGCCAACACCTATGTCCAGCTGACCATCGGCGACGGCCTAGTGACGCAGGTTCCGGCCATCATCATCTCCATCGCCGCCGGCTTCCTGGTGTCCAAGGCGGGCGTGGAGGGCACGGCGGACAAGGCCCTGGTGACGCAGCTGGCCACCAACCCCGTGTCGCTGGGCGTGGTGTCGGGGGCGGCGGGCCTGATCGGCCTGATCCCCGGAATGCCGCTGATCCCCTTCGCCGCCCTGGCCATCGGTTCGGGCTTCATGGCCTGGCGTCTGGGCCGCAACCGGCTGAAGCCCCAGCCGACCGAGGCCGAGCGCGCCGCCGCCGAGGCCGCCGCCAACCCCAAAGAGGACGCCGAGGAGCCGATCGCCAACGTCCTGACCATCGACGAGGTCAAGATCGAGCTGGGCTATTCGCTGCTCAGCCTGATCAACGACCTGGAGGGACGGCGGCTGACCGACCAGATCCGCGCCCTGCGCCGGTCGCTGGCCCAGGAGTACGGCTTCGTCATTCCCCAGGTCCGCATTCTGGACAATATGCGCCTGCCGACCCAGGGTTACGCCATCCGCATCAAGGAGATGGAGAGCGGGGCGGGCGAGGTGCGCCTGGGCCATCTGATGGCGATGGACCCGTCTGGACGTCAGGTCGAACTGCCCGGCGAACATATGCGCGAGCCCGCCTTCGGCCTGCCGGCGACGTGGATCGAGGAAGGCCTGCGGGAAGAGGCGACGTTCCGAGGCTACACCCTTGTCGATCCGTCCACCGTTCTGACGACCCACCTGACGGAAATCCTGAAGGAGAACATGGCGGACCTGCTGTCCTATGCCGAGGTGCAAAAGCTGCTGAAGGACCTGGGCGCCGAGGAGAAGAAGCTGGTGGAGGAACTGATCCCCAGCGTGGTCACGGTCACGACCCTGCAGCGGGTGCTCCAGGCCCTGTTGCGCGAGAAGGTGTCGATCCGCGATCTGCCCGCCATCCTGGAAGGCCTGGCGGAGGCGGCGCCGCACAGTTCCAGCGTCACGACCCTGGTCGAACACGTCCGCGCGCGCCTGGGGCGTCAGCTGTGCTGGCAGAACAAGGACGGGGAGGGGGCGCTGCCCATCGTCACCCTGTCGCCGGAATGGGAGGCCGCCTTCTCTGAAAGCCTGATCGGCAATGGCGAGGACAAGCAACTGGCCATGGCCCCGTCGCGGCTTCAGGACTTCATCCGCGCCGTGCGCGACACCTTCGAGCGTATCGCCATGTCGGGCGAGAACCCGGTGCTGCTGACCGGCCCCATGACCCGGCCCTATGTTCGTTCGATCATCGAACGCTTCCGCGGCCAGACGGTGGTCATGAGCCAGAACGAAATCCATCCCAAGGCCCGGCTGCGGACCCTGGGCCAAGTCTGAGCGCGACGCGGGCGCCGGCCGCCTTGCCATAATGAGGTTTGACGCCGGATCGCGTCCCGCTAAAGCTTCGCGCCATGATCCCCACAGCTCGGCGGCAATGGTCGCGCTTTCAGAATTTCGTACGCACGCCGTCGCTGGCGCGGTCGATGTCGGCCACTCTGATCCTGGCCTTCGGCCTGCTGATCCTGGTCAACGCCACGACCTTCGTGATGATCCAGCGGACGGCGGCCGTGAACCGCACCATCGAGCACGACCAGCAGATGCGGCGAGCGTCGCGGACCACCCTGATCTCCATGCTGAACGCGGAAACGGCCCAGCGCGGCTTCCTGCTGACCGGACGCGGGGACTTCCTGCAGCCCTACCGCATTGCGCGAGAGGAAATGCAGCCGGCCCTGGCCCTTCTGGACCAGGCCGCCGTCGCCGATCCGGCGTTGAGGGGCGCGGTGGACGAAATCCATCGCCTCGCCGGCCTGAAATGGGCCGAGATGGATCGCACCATCTCCCTGGCGGCCCAGGGGCGGATCGGCCAGTCGATCCAGACCGTGCGCTCGGGCGAGGGCAAACGCTACATGGACGATCTGAGGATCGCCATCGAGGCCTTCGACGTTCTGAAGTCCGGCAAGATAGCCGACCTCCAGAAGCGGTCGGAACGGTTCGCCTTGCTGACGGTGGCGATGAACGCCATCGCCGGCGTTCTGGTGATCCTGCTGGCGCTGCTGTCGGCCTGGATGGTTCGGCGCTATGTCGCCGAAATCGAACGCGCCCGCGCCGTGCTGGACGCCGCGAACGCCAGCCTGGAAGACAAGGTCAAGGAACGGACCGGGGATCTGATGCGCGCCAACGAGGAGATTCAGCGCTTCGCCTATATCGTCAGCCACGACCTGCGCGCGCCCCTGGTCAACGTCATGGGCTACACCTCCGAGCTTGAGCAGGCCGGCAAGGTCATCGACAAGGCCATCCAAGAGGCGGAGAAGACGCGCGCCGTCGACGCCGAGGTCGTCACCGCCGTCCGCGAGGACGTGCCGGAGGCCATCGGCTTCATCCGCGCCTCGACCGAGAAGATGGACCGGCTGATCAACGCCATCCTGAAGCTGTCTCGCGAAGGCCGGCGCAATCTGCTGCCCGAGACGCTGGACATGACGGCGATGGCGGAAGGCATCGCCAAGAGCGTCCATCACCAGACCGAAGCCTCGGGCGCCCGCATCGAGGTTCAGCCCCTGCCTGAAATCGAAAGCGACCGGATTTCGATGGAGCAGATCATCGGCAATCTGATCGACAACGCCGTCAAATATCTGGACCACGACCGGCCGGGCGAAATCGTCGTCACGGGCGAGGACGTGCCGGGCGGCTGGGTCGTCTATAGCATCGCCGACAACGGCCGCGGCATCGCGCCCCGCGATCATGAGCGGATTTTCGAGCTGTTTCGGCGGTCCGGCCGGCAGGATCGCGCGGGCGAGGGGCTGGGCCTGGCCTTCGTACGCAACAGCGTCCGGCGGCTGGGCGGCACGATCGACGTGCAATCCGAGCTTGGCAAGGGCTCGACTTTCCTGCTGAAATTCCCCAAACGACTGATCGTAGCCGAACCTGGAGTCGCGTCGTGACGCAGCCTGTCAAAATCATCATGGTCGAAGACGACCACGGTCACGCCAAGCTGATCGAAAAGAACATCCGTCGCGCGAACATAAACAACGAAATCAAGCATTTCGATGAGGGCGGCGCGGCGCTGGATTATCTGTTCAGCGACGAAATCCTGGCCAATGGGCCTTTGTTGATCCTTCTGGACCTCAACCTGCCGGATATGTCGGGAACCGACATTTTGGAGAAGGTGAAGGGCAATGAGCGGTTGCGGCGCGCCCCCGTGGTGGTTTTGACCACGACGGACGACAAGGTGGAGATCCAGCGCTGCTACGACCTGGGCTGCAATGTCTACATCACCAAGCCGGTGGACTATGAGTCCTTCGCGGGCGCGATCCGCCAACTGGGGCTGTTCCTGTCGGTGATCCAGGCGCCGGAGATCGAGTGATCGAGGCGAACCCGCTGATCCGCCTGCTTTACATCGACGACGACCGGGGCCTGTCCCGGCTGGTCGAGAAGGAGCTGGGGCGCCACGGCTACGCCGTCACCTGCGCGCCGGACGGCGATGCGGGGCTGGAGCTGTTGCAGCGGCATGAGTACGATGTCTGCGCCCTGGACCATTATATGCCGACGCGCGACGGGCTGGACGTGCTGCCCGACATCCTGGCGCTGAGCGCGCCGCCGCCGGTCGTCTATGTGACGGGCGCCCAGGACGGGCGGATCGCCGTGGCCGCCCTGCGCGCCGGCGCAGCCGACTATGTCATCAAGGACGTGTCCGAAGATTTCACCTCCCTGCTGCGCGCCGCGCTGGAGGACGCCCTGTTGCGGCGGCGCCTTCAACGCGAGAACGACCAGGCGCAGGAGGAGATTCGTCTGGCGCGCGACCGGGCCGAGGCCATGCTGCGCGAGGTGAACCACCGGGTCGGCAACTCCCTGCAACTGGTGTCCAGCTTCATGTCGCTGCAGATGCGCCATATCGCCGACCATGCCGCCAAGGAGGCCCTGCGCGAATCCCAGGCGCGGATCGAGGCGGTCGCCCACGTGCATCGACGCCTCTACACCTCGGGCGACATGAGCCGCGTGGCCATGGACGACTATCTGGTCGGATTGATCGACGAACTGTCCAAGTCCATCGGGCCGGATCAGGGTTCGCCGCGCCTGAAGCTGAAGGCCGCGCCCCTTTCCGTCACCACGGATCAGGCCGTCTCCATCGGCGTCATCGTCACCGAACTGGTCACGAACGCCGTCAAATACGCCTATGCCCCCGGCCAGGGCGGCGAAATCCGCATACTGTTGGAGCATGAGGGCGACAATCGCGTCGTCCTGACGGTCGAGGACGACGGTCCCGGCATGGGCGACGGCGCCCCGAAGGGCACGGGCCTGGGCGCCAAGATCATCTCGGCCATGGCCTCGGGCCTGCGCTCGGCGGTCGAATTCGACGGCGCTCACAAGGGCGTGCGCGCCAGGCTGGCCTTCGACCTTTAAGGTCGACATCGTCATGCTTCAGTTCGGCGTCCGAAAGCCTGGTATCGACTACCGCCATCGCACCGTCGCCTTCGGCGTGGCCGAACGCGACGGGCTGATCGCCTGCGTGCGGGTGGAGCGGCCGTCCGGCCCCTATTTCGACCTGCCGGGCGGGGGGCTGGACCTGGAAGAAACCGAGGTCGAGGCCCTGCGGCGCGAGTTCCTGGAAGAAACCGGGCTGACGATCGCGCCCCTGAACCGAATCGCCGAGGCCGGGCAGTATTTCGTGCGCTCGACCGAGGAGCCGGTGAACAACGTCGGCGGTTTCTGGACCGCCCGCGTCGTGGCCGAGGATCCGGCCGCCAAGTGCGAGGACGATCACACGCTGGTATGGCTGGATCCGACCGTCGCCCTGTCCCGTTTGCGCCACGATTCGCACGCCTGGGCCGTGGCGGTCTGGCTGCGTCGGCCAAGCTGAGCCTTACGGAACAAGGCTTTGGCGTTTCCGTTTTTTGATCAACGCGCGCCGCTGTCCCGGCGGCGCTGGATCAGGAGACAAGACGATGGCCGATCATGACCGCATCGAAGGCGCCGCCAAGAATATCGGCGGCAAGGTGAAGGAAGCCGCCGGCAAGATGACCGGCGACACCAAGCTCCAAGCCGAAGGCAAGGCCGACCAGGTCGAAGGCAAGGTCCAGAACGCCGTCGGCGGCGCCAAGGACAGCCTGCGCGACAAGGCTTGATCTCAGCCTGACATGCCGAATACGGGAAGCGCCGTCCGCGAAAGCGGGCGGCGTTTCGCCATGTGTGGTCAGTCGTTCTTGTCGCCCCAAAGGGTCAGCGACAGCCCCTTCTTGCCGGTTTCATCGACGGGGCGGCATTCCGAACTGAAGCCGCCTTCGACCGGGCGGGGACGGCAGTCCATCTCGCGCAGCCCGGATGGCGCGCTGGCCGCCCGCGACTGCGGCCCGCACTGGATCGAATAGGCGCTGCCGCCGGCCGACGCCTGCATCATCTGACAGTCTCCGGCCATGCCGGCGGGGCGCAGCGCCTCGGGCAGGTCCGGCCCCAGAGCCGTGGCCAGTTGCGCGCGCACTTCGGTCTGGCAGGTTTCCATCGATTTCGCGCCGCGCACCAGCGGACTGCACCGCGCCCGCTCGAACCCGAACGGATCGGCCAGGCCCCAGGCGGGCACGGAATGCGGCGTGGCCGGTGCGACGGCGGTTGCTGCGGTCGCCGGCGGTTCGGCGGCGGAGGTCTCCCACACCACGGAAGGCGCGGCCTCCTGCATCAGGACAAGGGCGAAGGCGGCGGCGATCATCGGTCGAACCCCTGTGTCGCGCCTGCGGCTCGCCCCGGCGCGTCGCCTACCTTGTCAGGGCCCGCATGGCCTTGTCCAGTCCGTCCAGCGTCAGCGGATACATTCGCTGGTCCATCACCTCGCGCAGCAGGCCGACCGAGGCGGTGTAGGTCCAATAGCGTTCGTGGACCGGGTTCAGCCAGACCGATCGTTCCCACTGATCCCGCGCCCGCTTCATCCACACGGCCCCGGCCTCCTCGTTCCAGTGCTCGACCGAGCCGCCGGGCATGGTGATCTCGTAGGGCGACATGGTCGCGTCGCCGACGAAGATGGCCCGCCAATCGCCCGGATATTTGTGCAGCAGGTCCCAGGTCGGAATCTTTTCCGTGTGGCGGCGCCGATTGTCCTTCCAGACGCCCTCGTAGAGGCAGTTGTGGAAGTAGAAGAACTCGAGGTTCTTGAACTCGGTCCGGGCCGCCGAGAACAGTTCCTCGACCAGCTTGACGTGACCGTCCATCGAGCCGCCGATGTCGAGGAACAGCAGGACCTTGATCGTATTGCGCCGCTCGGGCCGCATCTGAATGTCCAGCCACCCCTGGCGAGCCGTGCCGTCGATGGTGCCGTCGATGTCCAGTTCCTCGGCCGCGCCCTGGCGTGCGAAGCGCCGCAGGCGACGCAGGGCGACCTTGATGTTGCGGGCGCCCAGTTCGACCGTGTCGTCCAGGTTCCTGAACTCGCGCTTCTCCCAGACCTTGACCGCCCGGCCATGCCTTCCCGGCCCGCCGATGCGAACGCCCTCGGGATTGTAGCCGCCGTGGCCGAAGGGACTGGTCCCGCCCGTGCCGATCCAGCGGTTGCCGCCGGCGTGGCGTTCCTTCTGCTCCTCCAGCCGCTGTTTCAGCGTCTCCATCAGCTTGTCGAACCCGCCCAGGGCCTCGATCTGGGCCTTTTCCTCGTCGGTCAGATATTTCTCGTTCAGCAGCCGCAGCCAGTCCTCGGGGATGTCCGCAGTCGGGTCTTGGCCCGCCCCGACCGTCTCGACTCCCTTGAACACCGTCCCGAAGACCTGGTCGAACCGATCATAGTGTTTCTCGTCCTTGACCAGGACCGCGCGCGACAGATGATAGAAGGTCTCCACCTCCCGCCCCGCCAGATCGCGATCCAACGCCTCCATCAGATGGAGCCATTCCTTCATCGACACCGGAACCTTGGCGTCGCGCAGGGCGGTGAAAAACGGCAGCAGCATGGGTCAGACCCTATCAGGTCGGCGACAGCATTTCGATCAGTTGCTGGGCGTCGGCCGGCGCCGCGCTTTTGATGTCGTTGTCGAAGTAGACGAAAACGTCGTGGTCCTTGCGCCAGCGCCCAATGTGATCGACCCAGTCCTTGAGGGCGGCCTCGCCATATCGGCTATGGTACCGCCCTCCGGGGCCATGCCCGCGCAGATAGACGAAGTCGGCAGTGGCCGCCCACGGCGAAGGCGCGTCGTGATGGTCGGAGATGCAGAAGCCGACGCCATGGTCGCGCAAAAGGTCCAGCACGGCGGGGTCATGCCAACTGGAATGGCGGAACTCGAAAGCGAAGCGACCCCTGTGCGGCAGCGCCTTCAAGAAGTCGGTCAGCCGTTGGTCGTTCCGTCGCAGATTGGGCGGCAGTTGAAACAGGATCGGTCCCAACTTGCCGTCCAGCCCCTCGGCCCGTTGGAACATATAGGCCAGGCTGTCGGCCGGGTCGGTCAGTTTCTTGTTATGGGTGATGTAACGCGAAGCCTTCCAGGCGAAGACAAAATCGTCTGGCGTCTGTTCGCGCCATCCGGCCACCGCCTTGTCCGTGGGCATGCGATAGAAGCTGGCGTTGATCTCCAGCGTCGTGAAGCGGCGTGAAATATGGGCCAGGCGATCCTTGGCCTTGACCTCGTCTGGATAGAAGGGGCCGTTCCAGTCCTTGTAGGCCCAACCTGACGTGCCGATGCGAATCTCGCCCATGCAGGCCTAGCGGCTGGAAGATCAATCGGTTCAGCCTCTGCGCAGAATGAACTCGCGGTCGCGCCAGGCGCCGACAGGATAGTCGTATTCACCGACCTTTTCGAAGCCGTGGGCGGCGTAAAGGCGCTGAGCCTTGGCGTTGCCGCTCCAGACGCCGATCCACAGGGCGCCTGCGGTGTTCGTCCGCATCCAGCCCAGCGCCACGGTCAGCAGCGCCGTGCCCAGGCCCAGGCCCTGGGCGGTCCTGGCCACATAGAGACGGCGCAACTCCAGATCGCCGGTCCGCGCTTCGGGATGGGGCAGGCCGTTGGGGCCGGCGTTGGCGAAGGCCATCAGTTCGCCGTCGCGTTCGGCCACCCACCAGGCGCAGCCCGGCTCGGCCAGCTTCCTCCGGGTCGGCTCCAGGTCGAAGCTGGCGTCGAGAAAGGCGTTCAAATCGGCTTGCGGATAAGGAATGCCGAACCCCGTGACGAAGGTGTCTACGAAGGTCTGGCGGCCCAAGGCGCCCAAGGCTGCGGCGTCGTCGGGGTGGGCGGGGCGGATCACGGGCGCGGTCATGATCCGCCCTTAGAGCGAGGGGTCAGAAGCCGTCCAGAACGATCTTGCCGATGGTCGTCCCGCTCTCCAGCCGACGATGGCCTTCCAGCAGGGTCTCGACCGACAGCGGTCCCAGGTTTTCCGTCAGGGTGCTCCGCATCGCGCCCGCGTCGACCAGCCGCGAGACCTCGGCCAGCAGTTCGTGCTGCTTGATCATGTCCGACGTATGCTGCACCGGCCGGGTGAACATGAACTCCCAGACGAAGCCGGCGGCCTTGGGCTTCAGCAGCTCGATCGGCAGTCCCCTGAAGTCGTCGATGGCGCCGATCACCCCTTGCGCCGCCACGGCGCGGGCCAGGGCCTCGAAGTGGGACTGGGTATGGGTCAGGGCGGCGATGTAGCGGGGCGGCCGCTCGCCGGCGGCGCTCAGCGCTTCATCGATCGGGCCGGAGTGGTCGATCACGGCGTGGGCGCCCAGGTCCAGGCACCACTGGCGGGTGTCGGGCCGCGAAGCCGTGGCGACGACCCGAAGCCCGGTGGCGGCCCGCGCGATCTGGATCAGGGCCGAGCCGACGCCGCCGGCCCCGCCGAGCACCAAAAGGGTCTCGTCTTCGTCGCGCCCGGCCTTCATCCGGTCGAACAGCAACTCCCAAGCCGTGATGGCGGTCAGGGGCAGGGCGGCGGCCTCGGGGAAGGTCAGGGACGTCGGCTTCGGTCCCACGATCCGTTCGTCCACCGCCTGCCGTTCGGCGTTGGAGCCGGGACGGTCGATCTGACCGGCGTAGAAGACCTCGTCCCCGACCTTGAACAGGCTGACCTCTTCGCCGACGCCGATCACGGTGCCGGCCGCGTCATAGCCCAGTATGCTGGTCTCACCCGCCTCGGGCTGGCGGCTGTTGCGGACCTTGGCGTCGACCGGGTTCAGGCTGACGGCCTCCACCTGAACCAGCAGGTCGCGCGGCCGCAAAACGGGTTCGGGCGCATCGAACGCCGTCAGGGCGGCGGGGTCGGTCGCGGGACGGGGGCCGGTCGTGCCGATAGCCTTCATGGCGCTCTCCTGGGGATGTCTGGTCGCCCTGCACATCGGTTCGCGATCGGCCGGGCGCAAGGCGCTTCCGTCGCCCGGGGGGCGGGATTTCGCACAGGCCGCCCGCGCCGTCGTGCGCGCCGCGCGACAGAGGTGTTCAGGCAAGGTTGTATCCGCGCGCGAGGGGGGCTACCACCTTGAAGGATCGGGCCGTTCGCCGGCCGCACACGTCGCCGCGCTTGGGGAGGACTGAGGACGCATAAAGCCTTGAAATCAAAGGTCCGTCCGCTTGTCATGTCAGCCCCCGCACTGTCCCTCGATTCGACCGAACCGCCGGCGGCTTCGTCTCCCGCCGCGCCTTCGGTCGGCGCCATGGCCGGCGTCCGGCCCGGCGCCATCATCCTGACGCGGCACGGCGAGCCGGCCCTGTCGCGCAAATGCCTGATCACGGCGCGCCAGTATGGCGATTGGTGGGCCAGATACGAGGTCGGCGGCCTGCTGGCCGGCCAGACCCCGCCCCCCGAACTGATCGCGGCGGCCCAGGGTGCGGGCGCCATCTACGCTTCCACCCGCCAGCGCGCCCAGGAGACCGCCGCCGCCGTCGCCGCCGGGCGCGAGGTGATGTCGGACGTCATGTTCATCGAGGCGCCGCTGCCGCCGCCGCCGGTTCCCGAATGGATCAGGCTGTCGCCCAAATGGTGGGGGGTGGTGTCGCGTTTCTGGTGGCACGCCTTCGACCATCACGACGGCCAGGAGACCCGCGCCCAGGCCGAGGCGCGCGCCGCGCAGGCGGCGCGAAAACTGATCGCGCGGGCCGAAGGCGGCCAGGACGTGCTGGTCTTCGCCCACGGCTACTTCAACCATATGGTCGGCCGCGCCCTGAAGGGCGACGGCTGGAGACTGGTGCAGAACCAGGGCTTCAAATACTGGTCCCAGCGTCGCTACGAGAAGCGATGACCGCTTCGGGCGTTGAAGCGGGCGGCGACCCCCTCTAGGGTCCGCGTCATGACCGACGCCGCCCCCGCCATTCCCGCAGACCTCAGTTTCGAAGACGCCCTGAAACGCCTGGAGACCATCGTGTCCCGCCTGGAATCCGGCCAGGCCCCGCTGGAGGAATCCATCGCCCTTTACGAGGAGGGCGCGCGGCTGAAGGCGCATTGCGAGGCGCGGCTGAAGGCGGCCCAGTTGCGCGTCGAGAAGATCGTGGTCGGCCCCGACGGCCAGGCCAGGGGCGTCGAGGCGGCGTCGTTCGAATGAACCTTCGTCGTCCCGGCTTGGCGAAGGGCGGTCGGTCCTCTTGAACCGCGTCATCGCCGCCAATTCGCCCGAACAGGCGGTGATCGACCGCGTGGGCGAGATCGCCGATCTGGTCACGGTCGCGCTGGACGAGTTGCTGCCGCGCGCCGAGGGGCCGGAATCGCGGCTGACCGAGGCCATGCGCTACGCCGCCCTGGGGCCGGGCAAGCGGCTGCGGCCGTTCTTCGCGCTGGAGGCGGCGCGGCTGTTCGACATCGACGAACGCTCGGTGCTGCGCGCGGCCTGCGCCCTGGAATGCGTCCACGCCTACAGCCTGGTTCACGACGATCTGCCGTGCATGGACGACGACGATGTTCGGCGCGGCCGCCCGACCGTCCACCGGGCCTATGACGAGGCGACGGCGGTCCTGGCCGGCGACGCGCTTCAGACCGCCGCCTTCGACATCCTCCTGCACGAGGACACGCACGAGGACGCGGCCGTGCGCTGCGAACTGGCGGCGCGGCTGTCGCTGGCGTCGGGCGCGCGGGGCATGGCGGGTGGCCAGATGATCGACCTTCTGGGCGTGCGCGACGACCTGGGCGGGGTGGCGCGGATGCAGCGGCTGAAGACCGGCGCCCTGTTCGCCTATGCGTTCGAGATTCCGCTGATCGTCGCCGACGCCTCGGCCCCGCATCGCCACGCCCTGATCAGCTTCGCCCACGACGTGGGCCTGGCCTATCAGATCGTCGACGATCTGCTGGACGCCGAAGGCTCGGCCGAGGAGATGGGCAAGGCGGCGGGCGGCAAGGATGCGGCGCTGGGCAAGACCAACTTCGTCACCCTGCTGGGGCTGGAGGCGGCGCGGCACAGGGTCGCGCATCTGGCGCGGCAGGCCCGCTCCCACCTGGAGCCGTTCGGCGAAGAGGCGGAAATCCTCAGGGCCAGCGTGGACTTTGTGCTAAAGCGCCGGTCCTGATACGAAACATCCGGCCGACCTGCGGGTTGATCCGCAGACTTCTCCAAGGTTCTTACGCCTAAATGCCCGACACTCCGCTACTCGACACCGTCAGGGTCCCCGCCGACATGCGGAGCTTCGACATCGCCCAGTTGAAGCAGCTGGCGGACGAGGTGCGGGCCGAAACCATCGACGCCGTGTCGGTCACGGGCGGACACCTGGGCGCGGGCCTGGGCGTGGTCGAACTGACCACGGCCCTGCACCATGTGTTCGAGACGCCCAGGGACATCCTGATCTGGGATGTCGGGCATCAGTGCTATCCGCACAAGATACTGACCGGACGGCGCGACCGCATCCGCACCCTGCGCCAGGGCGGCGGCCTGTCGGGCTTCACCAAGCGCGCCGAGAGCGAATACGACCCCTTCGGCGCCGCTCACGCCTCGACCTCGATCAGCGCCGCCCTGGGCTTCGCCGCCGCGCGCGATCAGAAGGGCGAGAAGAACCGCGTCGTGGCCGTGATCGGAGACGGGTCGATGTCGGCGGGCATGGCCTATGAGGCGATGAACAACGCCGCCGAAGCGACCAGCGGCCAGTTGATGGTCATCCTGAACGACAACGACATGTCCATCGCCCCGCCGGTGGGCGGGATGAGCGCCTATCTGGCCGGGCTGGTGTCGGGCGGCGCCTATCGGAACGTGCGCCGGCTGGGAAAATCCGTGGCCCAGCATCTGCCGCGCCCCTTCCGCCAGGCGGCCAAGAAGGCCGAGGAATACGCGCGCGGCATGGTCACGGGCGGCACCTTCTTCGAAGAGCTGGGCTTCTACTATGTCGGTCCCATCGACGGACACGACATGGACAATCTGGTGCCGATCCTGAAGAAGGCGGCCGCCATAGAGGACCGGCCGGTGCTGGTCCATGTCGTGACGCAAAAAGGCAAGGGCTACGCCCCGGCCGAGAGCAGCGCCGACAAGCTCCATGCGGTGGTCAAGTTCGACGTGGTCTCGGGCAAGCAGGCCAAGGCCGTCTCGAACGCCCCCAGCTACACCAAGGTGTTCGGGACCGAGCTGATCAAACACGCCAAGGTCGATCCGACCGTGGTGGCTATCACCGCCGCCATGCCGTCGGGTACGGGTCTGGACCTGTTCGGCCAGGCCTTCCCCGAGCGGACCTATGACGTCGGCATCGCCGAACAGCACGCCGTAACCTTCGCCGCCGGCCTGGCGGCGGACGGGATGAAGCCGGTCTGCGCCATCTATTCCACCTTCCTGCAACGCGGTTACGACCAGGTCGTCCACGACGTGGCGATCCAGTCGCTGCCGGTGCGTTTCGCCATGGACCGGGCCGGGCTGGTGGGGGCGGACGGCGCCACCCACGCCGGGTCGTTCGACATCGGCTTCATGGGGGCGCTGCCCGGCATGGTGCTGATGGCCGCCTCGGACGAGGCGGAACTGGCGGCGATGATCTCGACGTCCCTGGCCATCGACGACCGCCCCAGCGCCTTCCGCTATCCGCGCGGCGACGGCGTGGGCGTGGACATCCCCGAACTGGCCGCCCCGCTGGAAATCGGCAAGGGCCGGATCGTGCGCGAAGGAACCTCCGTCGCCATCCTGTCGCTGGGCACCCGGTTGCAGGAATCGCTGAAGGCGGCGGACCTGCTGGCCGCCAAGGGCGTGTCGGCCACCGTCGCCGACGCCCGCTTCGCCAAGCCGCTGGACGCCGACCTGATCCTGCGCCTGGCGCGCGGGCACGAGGCCCTGATCACGGTGGAAGAGGGCGCCATGGGCGGTTTCGGCGCCTTCGTGCTGCAACTGCTGGCGGAAAAGGGCGCGCTGGATGCGGGGCTGAAAATCCGCACCCTGAACCTGCCCGACGTGTTCCAGGACCAGGACGCCCCGGCCGCCATGTACGCCCAGGCCGGTCTGAACGCCGACCATATCGCCGCGACCGCGCTCCAGGCGCTGGGCGTTCCCGCCAGCCGCGCCGCGCGGGCCTGACCGGCGCCTTTCAGGCCCGGTCGCGAATCCGCATGCCGCCCGGGGCGGTGGTCTCGACCTCGAATCGTCCCGTCGCCCGGATCAGGTCCGACAGCTTGGCGTAGCCATAGGTGCGCTGGTCGAAGTCGGGATAGGCGTTGCGCAACCGGTTGCCAATGGCGCCGGCCGGAACCCAGCCGTCGCCGTCCTCGTCCATGTCGGCGATGACCGAGGCGATCAGCCGCGCCGCCTCGGACGGCTTGCGCTTGGCCGGGCCCGGTTCGGCGGACGTCTTCCTGCCGGCGTCGCCATCCGGCTCGGCCTGGGTGGTCAGGTTTTCGGTGTAGATGAAGCGGGTGCAGGCCTGGCGGAAGCTTTCGGGCGTCTTCTGTTCGCCGAAGCCATAGACGTCCACGCCCTCCTCGCGGATGCGCGCCGCCAGCCGGGTGAAGTCCGAATCCGAAGAAACCAGGCAGAAACCGTCGAACCGGCCCGAATGCAGCAGGTCCATCGCGTCGATCACCAGGGCGATGTCGCCCGAATTCTTGCCCTTGGTGTTGGCGAAATTCTGCTGGGGCTGGATGGCCCAGCGGGCCAGGACCTTGGTCCAGCCGGCGATCTGGGCGCTGGAGAAGTCGCCGTAGACGCGCCGCGCCGACGCCTCGCCCAGGGTGGCGATTTCGGTGAACAGCGCCTCGGCGATGCGCGGCGAAGCGTTTTCCGCGTCGATCAGCACGGCCAGGCGCGCCGGTTTTCCATCGGCCATGACAGCCTCCTTATTTCCTAGAGTTGGCCCATGGTGTTGTCGTGATCCACGGCCTGCTTCTTCAGCCAGGCGACGAAGGCGGTGGCGCTGGGCGAGGGTGGACGGTCGCGCGGCTGGACGACGTAATAGGCGAAACCGACCGCCTCCGACCCATCCGGGAAGGGGGCGACCAGCCGCCCCGACGCCAGGTCCGCCTGGGCCAGGGTGCGTTTGGCCAGGGCCACGCCGCGCCCGGACGCCGCCGCCTCGATCAGCAGGCTGGACTGGTTGAAGCGCGACCCCCGACGCGGATCGGGATGGCGCACCCCCCGCGCCTTCAGCCACATGGCCCAGTCGGGACGGCTGGGGTCGCCGTCGTTGGACATGTCGTGAAGCAGGGTGTGTCCGATCAGGTCGGCGGGCTTGCGGATGGGCTTGTCGCCGTCCATCAGCGACGGGGCGCAGACCGGCAGCACCGTCTCGGTCATCAGCCGGTCCACCGTCAGGCCCGGATAGTCGCCGGGACCGTAGCGGACGGCCAGGTCGATCTTGCCCTCCGACAGGTCCGCCGTCTCCATGTCGGCGGAAATCCACAGCTCGATCTCGGGATGGGCGGTGTGGAAGTCGTCCATGCGCGGCATCAGCCACTTGGAGGCGAAGCCGGGCGCGACGCTGATCGACACCTGTTTCCGGCGCGGCGGCTCGCGTAACAGGGCCGAGGCGTCCATCAGCCGTTCGAAGCCCTCGCGCAGCAGGGGCACGGAGGATCGGCCGAGATCGGTCAGTTGCAGGCCCCGCGCCTCGCGCACGAACAGCGGCCCGCCCACGATGTCCTCCAGCAGGCGGATCTGCTGGCTGACGGCGCCCGGCGTCACCGCAAGCTCGTCGGCGGCGCGCGAGAAGTTCAGATGACGCGCAGCGGCCTCGAAGGCGCGCAGGGCGTTGAGCGGGAGCAGGGGACGGGCCATCGCCGTTAGAAAACCTATCAGCGAGACAAAGGCAATCTGGTTTGCGGCCCTGGATCATCGCGCCGATGCTTCCCGACCTGCCGTCGTCCCTTCTTCCCCTTTCGACGGCCCTGAAAGCAAGACGATGCGCGTATTTCTCGCCTCCATCCCGCTGGAGGCCGCAAAGGTCATCATCATCGGCGGCGGCGAACCCGCCCTGGCGAAGTTGCGACTGTTCCTGAACACGCCGGCCGACGTCGTGTGGTTCGCCCCCGACGGCGCGCCCCCCAAGATCGAAACGCCTCTGGCGGCGCCGGAGCCGATTCTGCGTTCGCCAGAGGCTGGCGACCTGGCGGGCGCGCGCCTGGTCTTCATGGCCCTGGACGATGCGGACGAATTGACCCGGCTGGGCGCTTTGGCGCGTGCGGCGGGCGCCCAGATCAATGTGGTCGACAAGCCGCATCTGAGCGATTTCCAGACCCCGGCCCTGATCGACCGGGACGAGGTGGTGATCGGCGTGGCGACCGGCGGATCGGCCCCGATCTTGGCCCGCGACATCCGCACCGCCATCGAGGGCGTTATGCCGGCCGGTCTGGCCCATGTGGCGCGGCTGGCGCGCGAACTGCGCGACACGGTCAAGGCCAGCGTGCCCGATTTCATGGCCCGCCGTCGCTTCTGGGAAAAGGCCTTCCGGGGCCCGGCGGCGACCCTGGCGGCCGAGGGTCGGACGGCCGAGGCGCGCCGCGAGATGTTGCGCCTGCTGAACGTGGCCGCGCCGGAACAGGGCGTGGTCCATATCGTCGGGGCCGGGCCGGGCGATCCCGAACTGCTGACGCTGAAGGCGCTGCGGGTGCTGCAGGACGCCGATGTCGTCATCCACGACCGGCTGGTGCCCGAGGCCGTGCTGGCGCGGGCGCGGCGCGACGCCAAACGCCTGTATGTCGGCAAGGCGCGCGGCGATCATTCCGTGCCCCAGGACCAGATCGAGGCCCTGATGGTCGCCGAGGTCAAGGCCGGTCATCGCGTCGTCCGGCTGAAGGGCGGCGACCCCTTCGTCTTCGGGCGCGGCGGCGAGGAGCTGGAGGCCATGCGGGCGGCGGGCGTGCCGGTCTTCGTCGTGCCGGGCGTGACGGCGGCCTTGGCCTGCGCGGCCTCGGCGGGCGTTCCGTTGACCCATCGCGACCACGCCCAGGCCGTGACCTTCGTGACGGCCCAGGCCAAGCCGGGGGGCGTCGAGGCCGACTGGACTCGACTGGCGGCGCCCAACCACACCCTCGCCATCTATATGGGCGCGGACCGCGCCGAGGAGACGGCGGCCAGGCTGATCGAAGCGGGCCGTTCGCCAGCGACGCCCGTGGCCCTGGTCGAGAACGGCAGCCGCCCCGACGAACGGGTGGTGACCGGCCGGCTGGACGGCCTGGGCGCCCTGGTGCGCGGCGCCGGTCTGACCGGCCCGGCCCTGCTGTTCGTCGGCGAGACGGCGGCCTTTTCCGCTGCCCAGCTGGATGTGCGCGCGGAGGTCGCGGCATGAAGATCGTCACCGCCAACCGCCTGTCGGACGGGCGCGTCATCTATGCGGGCTTGGACAATCAGCCGGTGGACCGCATCGACCAGGCGTCCGTGCTGGACGAGACGACGGCCGACATCGTCTTGGCCGAGCTGGCGGGGCGCCCGGATGTCTTCGTCAATCCCTATGCGGTCGAGGTGGACGGCCATGTCCCCTCGGGCCGCGACCGGCTGAAGGAGCGCATCCGCTCGGCCGGACCGACCGTGGGCCACAGCGTCGCCGGAGGACTCGGCTGATGTATCGGTATGACGAGTTCGATCGCGCCCTGGTGCGCGAACGGGTCGAGGAATTCGCCGATCAGGTCGCACGCCGCGCGTCCGGCGCC
This sequence comes from Brevundimonas sp., assembly GCF_003248455.1. GTDB lineage: Bacteria > Pseudomonadota > Alphaproteobacteria > Caulobacterales > Caulobacteraceae > Brevundimonas. Next base: position 25,925 of record NZ_QFNM01000004.1, on the reverse strand, counting down.
CTGACCGAGGACGAGTTCAAGCCGCTGCGGCTGATGAACGGCGTCTATCTGCAACTGCACGCCTATATGCTGCGGGTCGCCATACCTTACGGCGTGATGAGCAGCCGCCAGATGCGGCGTCTGGCCCATATCGCCCGCACCTATGACAAGGGCTATGGCCATTTCACCACCCGCTGCAACATCCAGTACAACTGGCCGGCCCTGACCGATCTGCCGGCGATCCTGAGCGATCTGGCCGAGGTCGAGATGCACGCCATCCAGACGTCGGGCAACTGCATCAGAAACACCACGACCGACGTCTTCGCCGGCGCCGCCGACGACGAGATCGAGGATCCGCGTCCCTGGTGCGAGATCATCCGCCAGTGGTCCACCATCCACCCCGAGTTCTCTTTCCTGCCGCGCAAGTTCAAGATCGCGGTGATCGGGGCCGAGAAGGACCGGGCGGCGATCCGCACCCACGACGTCGGCCTGCAGATCGTCAAGGGCGAGGACGGCGGAACCGCCTTCCGCGTCTTCGTCGGCGGCGGGCAGGGGCGTCTGCCCCATATCGGCCAGGAGATCGCCTCCAGCGTTCCGGCGGCGGATCTGCTGGCCTATTTGACCGCCATCCTGCGGGCCTGGAACCTGCTGGGCAGACGCGACAACATCCACAAGGCGCGGATCAAGATCCTGGTCGCCTCCTTGGGCATCGACGCCTTCCGCGAGGAAGTGGACAAACACTACGCTGCGCTGCGCCGCGAAGACCTGCGCGTGCCGGATGACGAACTGGCGCGCATCGGGGCCTATTTCGCCCCGCCCGCGTTCGAGCACCTGCCGAAGACCAGCGCCCCGTTCGACCGCGCCCTGCTGGCCGATCCCGACTTCGCCCGGTTCGCGCGCAACAATGTACGACGTCATCGCCAGCCGGGCTACGCCTTGGTGGTGGTGTCGCTGAAGCCGGTCGGCGGCGTGCCCGGCGACATCACGGCGGACCAGATGGACGCCGTGGCGGACTTGGCCCAACGCTATTCGTTCGACGAAGTGCGCGCCGCCTACGAGCAGAACCTGGTCCTGCCTCATGTGAAGCTGGACGACGTGCCGACCGTTTGGCGCGCGCTTCGTGAGGCGGGACTGGCGACCGCCAACGCCGATCTGGCGACAGATGTCATCGCCTGCCCGGGCCTGGACTATTGCAGCCTGGCCAACGCCCGCTCGATCCCGGTGGCCCAGGCCCTGTCCAAGCGGCTGGCGGACATGGACTATCAGGAGAAGCTGGGGCCGGTCCGCATAAACATGAGCGGCTGCATCAACGCCTGCGGACACCACCATGTCGGCCACATCGGCGTGCTGGGCGTGGATCGCAAGGGCGAGGAATATTACCAGATCACCGTCGGCGGCTCGCCCGACGAACAGGCGGCGCTGGGCGACATCGTCGGCAAGAGCCTGCCTTCGCACGAGGTCGCGCCCGCCATCCAGCGGACGCTGGACCGCTATCTGCAAATCCGCGCCGAGGGCGAACGGTTCATCGACACGGTCCGCCGCGTCGGTCCCGATCCCTTCCGCGACGCCATCTACGAGACTCTCGATGCTGCAAACGCTTGAAGGCCGTCAGAACGGTCTGCGCCTGTCGGTCGCGACGCCGGTGGACGAGGTCGAGGCCGCCGCCGCCGATGAAGACGTGCTGGTGCTGGAGTTCGACGCCTTCCGCGACGGGCGCGGCTTCTCCCTGGCCGCCATCCTGCGCGAGCGGGGCTATGCCGGGCGGCTGATCGCGGCGGGCAAGTTGTTGCCGGACCAGGCGCGGCACCTGCGCCGGTCCGGGTTCGACGGCGTCGAACTGGGCGAGGGCGCGGACGCCGCCGCCTGGGCGCGGATGGACCAGGCCTTCAGCGCCGCCTATCAGCCCGCGGCCGACCCCGCGCCGACCATCTGGCGCCGCCGTCGCGCCGCCTCCAACGATCCCGACCTCAAGGCGCTGGCCGACCGGCTGAACCGCGAGACGGAGGGCAAGGACGCGAGCGAAATCGTCAAGGCGGCGCTGAACCCGGCGCTGGGCCTGCGCGTCGGCGCCATCTCTTCGTTCGGCGCGGAATCGGCGGTGCTGCTCGATACAATTGCTCGACAAAATCTCGACGTTCCGGTGGTTTTTTTAGAGACCGGACAACATTTTTTGCAGACCCTGTCCTATCGCACTCAGCTGACGAAGGTCCTGGGCCTGACCGACGTGCGTCTGGTTGCGCCGGACGCCGGGGAGAAGGCGATGCTGGACGCCCGCGACGACCTTTGGAAGACCGACGCCGACGCCTGCTGCGATCTGCGCAAGGTGCGACCGCTTGCGCGGGCGACGGCCGGGTTCAACGCCCTGATCACCGGACGCAAACGCTATCAGGCCGCGACGCGGGCGGCGCTGAAGCCGTTCGAGGTTCTGGACGGGGTGTTGCGGATCAATCCGCTGGCGAACTGGGACGCCGCCGATGTCGAAGCCTGGCTGGACGATCACGACCTGCCGCGCCATCCGCTGGTCGAGCAGGGTTATCGCTCCATCGGCTGCTGGCCCTGCACGCGGGCGGTGCAGGACGGGGAGGACGCGCGCGCCGGACGCTGGTCGGGCATGGACAAGGTGGAATGCGGCATCCACTTAGGCCAACGTCAGGCCGCCGCCTGATCCCTTCTCGTTTCGACCTCCTCCGAAAGCTTCGCCTTGTTTGTCACGCCTAACGTCATCGACCTGATCGGCGATACGCCGCTGGTGCGCCTGAACCGTCTGTCCGATCAGACGGGCTGCGAAATCCTGGGCAAGGCCGAGTTCTTGAATCCCGGCGGCTCGATCAAGGATCGCGCGGCCCTGTCCATCGTCCAGACCGCGCGGGCGTCGGGCGCGCTGAAGCCCGGCGGAACCCTGGTGGAGGGGACGGCCGGCAACACCGGCATCGGCCTGGCCCTGGTCGGGGCGGCCCTGGGCCATCCGGTGGTCATCGTCATTCCACGCACCCAGTCCGAAGAGAAGAAGTCCGCCATCCGTTCGCTGGGCGCGCGCCTGGTCGAGGTGGACGCCGCCCCCTTCTCCAGCCCCAATCATTTCGTTCACTATTCGGGCCGCCTCGCCGCCGAATTGAACGACAGCCAAGAGGCGGGCGCCCTCTGGGCCAATCAGTTCGACAACACCGCCAATCGCGACGCTCACTACGCCGCCACCGGCCCCGAGATCTGGGCCCAGACGGACGGCCGGGTGGACGCCTTCGTCTCGGCGGTCGGCTCGGGCGGCACCATCGCCGGCGTCTCGGCCTATCTGCGTGAAAAGAAGCCCGATGTGACGATCGCCCTGGCCGATCCGGCGGGGGCGGCCCTGTTCAACTGGTTCAGCAAGGGCGAAATGTCGGGCGAAGGCTCGTCCATCACCGAAGGCATCGGGGTGGCGCGGATCACCGGCAATCTGGAGGGGTTCACGCCCGACCACGTCTACCGGATCGAGGACGCGGAGTTCCTGCCCCTGTTGTTCGATCTGGTGAAACACGAAGGCTTGTCGCTGGGCGGTTCGGCCGGGGTGAATATCGCCGGCGCCGTGCGCCTGGCCCGGGAGATCGGGCCGGGCAAGACCATCGTCACCTGCCTGTGCGACCCAGGCTCGCGCTATGCGTCCAAGCTGTTCAACCCGGAATTCCTGCGGTCGAAAGGCTTGCCCGAGCCGGATTGGGCCTAGGTTTCACATCGCCTTCTGCTCCGCGATCCAGGCGTCCATGCGCCGGTCCAGCAAGTCCAGCGGCAACGGGCCCTCGGTCAGCAGCGCGTCGTGGAACGTCCGCACATTGAACTTCGGCCCCAGTTCACGCTCGGCCCTGGCGCGGATTTCGCGCAGGCGGATTTCGCCGATCTTGTAGGCGGTCGCCTGGCCCGGCCAACCGATATAACGCTGCAACTCGGTCTCGATATTGTGCGGCGCCAGGGCCGAGTTGTCGCGGAAACAGGCGCGCGCCTGTTCCTCGCTCCAGCCCATCCAATGCAGGCCGGTGTCGGCCACGAGGCGACAGGCGCGCCACATCTCGTAGGACAGCCGGCCGAACCGTTCGTAGGGCGTGCGATAGAAGCCCATCTCCTCGCCCAGATATTCGGCGTACAGGCCCCAGCCCTCGGTGAAGGCGCTGACATTGGCCTGCCGCCGGAAATAGGGTTGGCCGGCCGCCTCCTGCTGCAGGGCGATCTGGATGTGGTGGCCGGGCACGGCCTCGTGAAGGGTCAGGGCCGGCAACTCATAGAGGGGCCGCTGGTCCAGCTTGGACGTATTGACGATGTAGTGGGCGGCCACGCCGTTCTGCATCGACCCGCCGTTGTAGCGGCCTGTGGTGTAGTTCGCCTCAATCTGGGGCGGAACGGGCTGCACGTCATAGGGAAGACGGGGCAGGGTGGCGAACAGGGCCGGCAGGCCGCCGTCCGCGCGCTTGGCCATTTCCGACGCCTTTTCCAGCAGTTGTTCGCGGCTGGCGGCATAGAACCGGGGGTCGGTGCGCAGGAAGTTCAGGAAACCGGCGAAGTCGCCGGTCCAGCCCGACGCCTTCATCTCCGTCTCCATCCGGGCGCGGATGCGGGCCACTTCGGACAGGCCGATCTGGTGGATCTGGTCGGGCGTCAGGTCGGTGGTGGTGTGGCCCCGCACCAGATAGGCGTAGAGCGCCTTGCCGCCCGGACGGGCGCCGATGCCGGGTTCGACCGGCGCCTTGGGCAGGTAGTCGGTTTCCAGGAAACTCAGCCAGGCCTGACGCGCCGGGACGATGACCGAGGCGACGGCGGCGGCGCCCTCGACCCTCAGTCGATCCTTGTCGGCCTGGGACACGGTCGCGGGCAGGGTGTCGAAGGGTTTCAGCAATGGCTCGGCGTCGGGCGCTATCGCCACGTCGTTGCGGGCCAGGGCTACGGCGCTTTCCGTCACCGACCTGGCCTGGATCAGGCCCGTATCCAGGCCGCGCCGCGCATTTTCGGTCGTCTGGGCGTAGATGCCGCCGAAGCCCCGGATGCGCCGGATATAGGCCTGGGCCTCCGCCGTCGAGTTCAGCCGCGTGCTTCCCCCGACATACAGGGCCCAGGTTCCCGGCCCGCCCTCGCTGTCGAACGCCAGTCGGCCGGCGTCGTAGTCCAGCCCTTCGATGCTGCGTTTCAGGCTGTAGAGCAGGAAGGCGTGGTTGATGGCGCCCGCGTGGGAAAGACTTGCCGGGTCGACGGCGTCCAGCCGACGCACGAACGCCTCCAGCGGCGCCCGTTGGGCCAGTTCGAAGGCGCGCGACAGATCGGGAACCCGGCCCATCGCCTCCACGTCGCCCTCGCCGCCGGCCGAGAAGGGGTCGACCGACTTCAGATAGGTCTCGTAATCGGCGATCAGGACGTTCAGTGCGGCGTCCGACGGCGCAGCGACCGCAGCGCTCGCGGCCTGGGCCAGGACGAATGCAGGCGAGGCCGAGGCGAGCAGGGCCGCCAAGGCCATGTGGGAAATCTTCATCGTGCGCCCTCCAGTGCAGGGGCGCAGTGCAAGCCTAGCCTTGGGGCGGCGTCAACCGCAGACGGCGAAGAACCGTTCGATCCCGGCCTTGGCGGTCGGGTGGGCGACATAGACTTCGCGTTCACCGTCGGCCCAGTTGGCGATCCAGCCCAGGCGGCGGAACCGCTGGAAGACCGGGTCCTTGGTCGCGGCGTGCGCGGTCAGCAACTCGCCTTCGTGAACGACGGCCGGCTCCGATGTCGCAGCATAGCGTTCGGTGTCGCCGCCCGATTCCAGATGGATTTCCCGGCCCGGCTTCTCGCTGGACGCCGTGACCTCCAGCGCGCCCGTGCCGGCCTGACACAGCAGATGCAGCTTCACCTCGTCGCTGTTCGCCACCCCATAGGCCAGGCTGGCCTCCGAACCGTCGCGGTTCATGAACCAGTCCAGGCCGGGCGTGGCGGCGGGGGCGCCGGACGCGCCGGACAAAGCGTCGCCCGGCGACGGCGCATGGGTGGCGCAGGCGGCCACGGCGGAGACGGCGATCAGGGACGGGATCAGGCGGGACAGGCGCATGCTTGATCTCTTCTATCCGGCGCAGCGGTCGGCGAAGCGGCGAAGCTTGGCCATATGGGGGCGTTCGACCGTGATCGACCTGACATCGTCGCCGACGGCTATGGTCATGCGGCCGTCGGCGACGAAGGCCGAAAAGGCGGGGTGTCCGACGGGTATGCCGGCTTCCAGCTTGCCGTCGCGCCCGACCCGCGCCTGGCTGGCCGCCGTCGCCCCGCCGGCGGTGATGCGGGCGAAGCCGGCCGAGACGGGCGAGCCGTAGACAGAGACGGTCACGGCCCCGGAACCGGGCTGACATTGAAGCGTGGCGCGCAGTTCGGCCGTGTCGGGAATGTCGTTGGCCAACACCAAGGGGCCGTCGCCTTCATAGAGGCTCCAGGTCCAGCCCCCCGAAGCGGCCTGCAACGCCAGGGCCGCCAGGGCCGAAACCATAGGCATCATGCGCCAGCCCCCGCCGACGACGCGCATCGCCGCGTCTGGCCCAATGTCGTCGGGCCGGCCCCAAACCGCAAGAGATCAGACAGCCGCACGTCCTCCCGACAGGCTTCAGCAGGACGAAACGCGGTTATCCGCGGACGGTTCAATCGGGCGGATCAGAAGGGGCTGAACCGCTCCACCAGGCTCTGGGCGGCCGGGGCCGACTGGACGCGGCTGATGTCGCCGCGCCCGCCGTAGGAGATGCGCGCCTCGGCGATCTGGGTGTGGTTGATCGCATTGGCCGAGGAGATGTCCTCGGGCCGCACGATGCCGGCGACGGTCAGTTCGCGGACCTCGCGATTGGTGCGCACTTCCTGCCGACCCTGGATCACCAGATTGCCGTTGGCGAGGACATCGGTGACGACGGCGGCGATGGTCAGGGACACCTTCTCCGCCCGGTTGACCGAGCCGGTTCCCGCCGACTTCGATTCGCCCTCCATCCCGACCATGTTCGAACGGTCGAATCCGCCGGGGAGGATGCGGCCCAGGCTGCTTTCCAGACCGAACAGGTGAGAGACGCCGCCTGAAATGTCGTTGGAACGCGACCGCTGGGTCGAGTTCTGCGTCTGGGCGCGGTCGTCGATGTCGATCTTGACCGTCAGGATGTCGCCGATATGCCGCGCGCGCTGATCGCCGAAGAAGGTTCGGGCGCCGGCGCGCCACAGGCTGTTGGCGCTGGCGGGCGCGGTCTGGGGCGCCGGCAGATAGGCCTGCTGCACCGGGACCAGGGCGGCCGGATAGCCGATGGGGGCCAGTTCGGGGCCGCGCACCGTCTCCGCGACGGTGGAACAGGCGGCCAGGGGGGCGATGGCGGCGATGGTCAGGATGATCTTGCGCATGACGGGGAGTCCCTAGCGGGCGGCGAACTGTTGAGGGGCGGCGCGGGCGACATCGGCGGCCGGACCGGCGACGGCCTGGCCGGGACCGGAGGCGACCGCGTCGATGACGCGGTTGGACGCAGTGTTCATGATGGCGACGGGTTCGCCCAGGCCGGCGCCGCGCATGGCCTTGCCCATGACGGCCAGGTTCACCCCGCCTACCTGATAGGTGACGCGCACCATGTCGTTGCGGGCGATGACCTGCTGGACCGCGCCGGGTCGATAGGCGGCGCGGGCGGTCGGCTGGACCGCGGCGGACGCAGCGGGGGCCTCCGCCATGCCCTGAACCGGCGCCTCGGCGCGACGCACGGCGACCCGGCGCAGGCCGTTGGGATTGGCCCAGTCCAGACCAGCCTGGCGCGCCTGGGCCTGAAGCTGACCGGCCTCCAGCACGACGGACGGACCCACGCGCTGGGCCACCATGACGTCGGCGGCGGCCCCGGCGCCCTCGAACAGATCGCCCAGGGTGACGCGGCCGTCGTCGTCGACCGGATTGGCGCGCAGCACGATCGGGCCGGCCCATGCCGAGCCGGCGAAGGCGCAGGCGGCGACCGAAAGGATGAGCGTTCGGGTCAGGCGCATGGCTCAGCTCTTCACTTGCGAGGCGACCGACAGCATCTGGTCGGCGGTCGAGATGACCTTGGAATTCATCTCATAGGCGCGCTGGGCCACGATCAGGGCGCTGATTTCCGAGACTGCGTCCACGTTCGACGCCTCGGTGTAGTTTTGCAGCACCTGGCCGAAGCCCACGTCGCCCGGCGTGCCGACGATGGCCGGACCCGAGGCCGCCGTCTCCAGCAGCAGATTGTCGCCGATGGCTTCCAGCCCCGCTTCGTTGAAGAAGTTGGCCAGTTCGATCTGCCCCACGGTGGTCGGGGCGGTCTGGCCGTCCTGCGTCACCTGGACCAGGCCGGTCTTGGAGATGGTCAGCTTGGTCGTGTCCTGCGGGATGGTGATGGCGGGTTCCAGCAGGTAGCCGTCGTCGGTGACGATCTGACCTTCCGGGCTGACCTGAAGATTGCCCGCGCGGGTATAGCCGATTTCGCCCGAGGGCAGGGTGATCTGGAAATAGCCCTTGCCGTCGATGGCCATGTCATAGGGATTGCCGGTCGCCTGGGGCGTGCCCTGTTCGGTGACGCGATAGACGGCGCCCGCCTTGACGCCCGCGCCGATCTGGATGCCGGTCGGAACGACGGTGCCGGCGCTGGACGACTGCGCGCCCATCCGTTCGACGTTCTGATAGAGCAGGTCCTGGAACTCGGCGCGCTGCTTCTTGAAGCCCACCGTGTTCATGTTGGCGATGTTGTTGGAGATGACCTCCACGTTCAGCTGCTGAGCAGCCATGCCCGAGGCGGCGGTGCGAAGTGCGCGCATCTTTGGGGCTCCCTTTAGGCGGCCTTGCCGAGGCGCTCGACGGCGCGGCGGCTAAGGTCGTTGGTGTTGTCGATCATCCGGGACACGCTTTCGTAGGCGCGGCTGATCTCGACCAGATTGGTGATTTCGGTCAGCGGATTGACGTTGGAGGATTCCAGCGCGCCCTGGTGGATCTGGGCGTCCGCGGCCTCGATGGGTTGGGTGTTGGAGCGGTTGCGGTAAAGGCTGTCGCCGCCCTTTTCGAGCACGCCCAGCGTTTCGAACCGCACCACCGACAGCCGGCCCGTGACCTGGCCGTTCTGAGTGATCGTGCCGTCTTCGCCGACGCTGGGCGCGCCCAGATCGGGGTCCAGGACGATCTCGGCGCCGCCGCCCAGCACGGCCTGGCCCTGTTTGGTGGTCAGCCTGCCTTCCGGGTCCAGGGTGAAGGCGCCGTCGCGGGTGTAGGCCTGGCCGTTCGCGCCGTCGCGCACGGTGAAGAAGGCGCCTTCCCCCGAGATGGCGAAGTCCAGGTTGCGGCCCGTCTGCTGCATCGATCCCTGGCCGAAGTCGCGGCCGACGCCGTTGTCGAGCACGAAGCTGGCGGAGGGGCGGATGCTGTCGTTCCTGGCGCGCTGGCCCACCTGGACGCCGAGCATCAACTGCTCGACCTTGAAGCCGGTGGTGTTGGCGTTGGCGACGTTGTTGGCCACGATGTCCAGTTCGCGACGCAGCGTCATCTGCCGTGACAGTCCGATGTAGGCGGCGTTTTCCACGAGAGGCGTGCTCCTTCGCCCGCATTCTCGCAACGGCCGTGCCAACAGGGTTAATCCAGGCGGAATGCGGGTTCTGGCGGCGCCGGGCAGGGGGCGACCCGGCAAATCCTGCCCATTGTAAACGCGGCGTTAACCAAACCCGGTCGATCTTCCCCCAGAGAGGGTCTCCGGGGCGCGCGCATGTTCAAGTTCGGCAAGAAGAAGGGCGACGCGGCTGCGGACGCCGCCCTGCCTGCCGTCCAGGACGGGGCGGCGGGGGCCGATGGCGACGCCGCCGCGCCCAAGAAGAAGAAATTGCCGCTGCTGTTCATCATCGCCCCCGTGGCGCTGCTGGTGCTGGGCGGCGGCGGGGCGGCGGCCTTCTTCATGATGAAGCCCAAGCCGGCCGAGGCCCACGGCGGCGCCGCCGCCGAGCAGGGGCATGGCGCGGAGAAGGCCGAAAAGAAGGAAGAGAAGGGCGGCGGTCACGGCGGAGGCGGCAAGGAAGGCGAGGCCGACCCGTCGCTGGGCGTCATCGCCGCCGGGCCGGACGGCGTGACCTTCTACACCCTGCCCGACATGGTCATGAACATTCAGTCGGCCGACAGCCGCCCGACCTTCCTGAAACTGAAGCTGACGCTGGAGATGCGCGACGCCGCCGTGGCGACCCATCTTCAGGAGGAGATGCCGCGTCTGCAGGACATGTTCACCGGCTTCGTGCGCGAACTGCGTCCCGAGGACCTCAGCGGTTCGGCCGGCACCTATCAGCTGCGCGCCGAAATCCTCCGTCGCGTCAACATGATCGCCGCGCCGGGCAAGGTCGACGCCGTGCTGATCGAAGAAATGCTGGTGCAATAGGCATGAGCGACGCGGCGCAACTGGACCCGTTCGGCGGCCTGGGCGATCCGGGCGACGCCCTGTCCGAACGGGTGCTGAACCAAGACGAGATCGACAGTCTGCTGGGCTTCGACTTGGGCGATGACGACGGCGCGGAGCGTTCGGGCATCCGCGCCATCATCAACTCGGCCCTGGTGTCCTACGAACGCCTGCCGATGCTGGAGATCGTGTTCGATCGCCTGGTGCGGTTGATGACGACGTCGCTTCGCAACTTCACCTCCGACAATGTCGAGGTGTCGCTGGACAACATCTCTTCGATCCGGTTCGGCGACTATCTGAACTCCATCCCCCTGCCAGCGATACTGGCGGTGTTCCGGGCCGAGGAGTTGGACAACTACGGCCTTCTGACGGTCGATTCCAACCTGATCTATTCGATCGTGGACGTGCTGCTGGGCGGACGTCGCGGCACGGCGGCCTTGCGGATCGAGGGGCGGCCCTACACCACCATCGAGCGGGTGCTGGTCCAGCGGATGGTCGAGGTCGTGCTGAACGACGCCCGCCAGGCGTTCGAGCCCCTGACGCCCGTTCATTTCAATCTGGACCGGCTGGAGACCAATCCCCGTTTCGCCGCCATCGCGCGTCCCGCCAATGCGGCGATCCTGATCAAGCTGCGCATCGACATGGAGGATCGCGGCGGTCGGATCGAGCTGTTGCTGCCCTATGCGACGCTGGAGCCGATCCGCAAAATGCTGCTGCAGCAGTTCATGGGCGAGAAATTCGGCCGCGACAACATCTGGGAGGGCCACCTGGCCACCGAGATGTGGACCACCGAGACCGAGGTGCGGGCGGTGCTGGACGAGCAGATGATGCCCTTGTCCGACGTGCTGGATCTCAAGGTCGGCGACACCCTGATGCTGAACGCCACGCCGGATTCGGAAGTGTCGATCCGCGCCGGCTCCATCCCCCTGACCACCGGCCGCATGGGCCGCAAGGGACAGTTCATCGCCGTGCGCGTGGAAGGGCCGGTCAATCCCGAGACCGCCGCCCGCCTAGGAGGAAAATCCTGATGGCCGGAATGATCATGGATGCGGTGCTGATGCTGCTGCTGGTCGCGGCGGTCGGCTATGGCGTCAAGCTGGAGCGCAAGCTGTCTGCCCTGCGCACCGGGCAACTGGCCTTCGCCCAGGCCGTGACCGAACTGAACGCCGCCGCCGGCCGGGCCGAGACCGCCCTGGCCACTCTGCGCGCCTCGGGCCAGGAAACCGATCTGCTGCACGACCGCATCATCAAGGCGCGCGAGGTCAAGGCGCAGCTTGAAGTCCTGATCGCCCGCGCGCCCGTGTCGACCGCCGCCCCGGCCCGCCTCGGCGAGGAGGATTTGACGCTGAGGGCGGAAGCGGCGCGTCGCGCCCCATCCGCCGCCCCGGCTCCGTCTCCGACCCCCGCCGCCCCTGCCTCCGAGGACGAGGCGCGCGCCGAACGCATGGCCGCCCTGGCCGAGCGCATCCAGGGTCTGACCGGGCCGGCGACCACCCGCCGCGCCGCCGCCGCTTCCGCCCCGATGGCCGTCCAGACCGGCCGCGACAATGTCGCCGCCATCGTCCAGGCCCTGACCGCCGGTCGATCCGCTAACCATTCCGCCAAACAAAGCCTCAACGCCGCGCGTCGTAATCTGGACGACGACCTGTTCGCCGCCTGAGTTCGGAACCGCATTTCATGGCCCGCATCCCCCGCCTTCTGCCCCTGATCGCCATCGCTATCGGCGGGGTGGTCGCCGTGCGCGCCGTGGGCGTGGCGCCGGGCCTGTTCGAGGGCGCCAAGGCCTGGGCCGAGGAGACCGCGCCCGCCGTCGTCGGCGCGCCGGCCAAGCCCGCGCTTCCGGGAACCTGCGCCGCCCTGTCGCCCGAACAATTGGCTCAACAGGCGGGGATTTCACCGGCCGAACTGAAGATCATCCAATCCCTGTCCCAGCGTCGTGCAGCCCTGGACGCTCGCGATCAGGATTTCGCCACCACCCTGCCGCTGATGGTCGCCGCCGAACAGAAGCTGGACGCCAAGATTCAGGCCATGGCCGCCCTGAAGGCCGAGATGCGGCAGATGCTGGGCCAGGTGGACGAACGCGAAAAGGCCGAGATCGACCGGCTGGTTCAGGTCTATTCGGCCATGCGTCCCAAGGAGGCCGCGCCGGTCATGGCCACGCTGGAGGACAAGGTCCGCCTGCCGGTCGCCGCCGCCATGCGCCCGCGCACCTTGGCCGCCATCATGGCGCAGATGCAGCCGGCCCAGGCCCGCGAACTGACCGAAAAGCTGGCCGCCCGCTTCCAGGCCCAGCAGATGGCCGCCCGCGCCGCCGCCGCCGAGGCCGCCGCCCCGCCGCCCGCGCCGACCCCGGCCGTCCAGCCCGCCGCCTCGACGCCGCCCGCCGCTCAGGCCGCCCGCCCGGCGACGCCCCGTGCTTCGACGCCCCGTCCTGCGGCGTCGCGCCCCGCCCAGCGGCCGGCGGCCGCGCCCGCGCGCCGTCCCGCCGCCGCGACCTCGTCCGCGCCCGCCGGTCCCCAGGCCTATCAGCCCTCGGGCGCCCCGAACGCCCAACCGCGCCAGACGGTCCAGTAGGGCCTGCGCCGCCGACGCTTTCGGTTGGCATCCGCGCCGGGCGCCGCTATCACCGCGCCTTTCCCGAGACCCCGAGCCCGCGCCATGTCCGACACGCCCCCCGACCGCCTTTCGGTCGATCCGTCCAGCCCCCACCATGACGCCGAGGCGCTGCAACGCGGCGTGGGCGTCCGCTTCAAGGGCGAGGAAAAGACCAATGTCGAGGAATATTGCGTCTCCGAAGGCTGGGTGCGGCTGGCCCTGGGCAACCGCGTCGACCGCAAGGGCAAGGCCCTGACGGTCAAATTGCAGGGCGCCGTCGAACCCTATTTCCAGAACGGCTGACACTGAATAGGGTCCGGTTCTTCCCGTTCTGGAGCCTGCCCTCATGTCCCGTCGTCTGCCGACCGCCAGCGCCTTAGCGCTGGGCCTCGCCGTCTTCGCGCCCCTGGCGCACGCCCAGGACGCGGCCACCGTTCAGCAGGCTGTCGTCGTGCGCGACGCGGCGATGCGCGCCAACATCGCCCTGGACTACGTCACCCAACTGACCACGCGCTTCGGCGCGCGGCCGGCGGGGTCGAAGTCCGAACAGGACGCCGCCGTCTGGGCGGCCGACTATCTGCGCAGCCAGGGCTTCCAGAACGTCCGCATCGAAACCTTCCCGCTGGTGGGCTGGGAGCGGGGCGAAAGCTCGGCCGCCATCGTCGGCGACAACGCCCAGACCCTGGCGGCCGCTGCGCTGGGCCATTCGCCCGCCACGCCGCGCGGCGGGGTCGAGGCCGAAATCGTGCGGGTCGCCTCGCTCGAAGACCTCCAGGCCGCCCCCGACGCAGCCGTTCGCGGCAGGATCGTCTATGTCGACCTGGGCCAGATGCACGCCATGCAGGACGGCTCGGGCTATGGTCCCCAGACCCGCGTGCGCGGCGCAGGACCCGGCGTGGCGGCGGCCAAGGGAGCGGCGGCCTTCGTCATGCGGTCCGTAGGTTCGGACGATAACCGTCTGCCCCACACCGGCTCGACCCGCTATGTCGACGGCAAGCCGACCATTCCCGCCTTCGCCCTGGCCGCGCCCGACGCCGATCAGGTCAGCCGTCTGGTCGCCATGGGCCAGCCGGTGCGGATGCGCCTGAGCTCCACCGCCCGCACCTATCAGACCCACAGCCAGAACGTGATCGGCGATCTGCCGGGCGCGACCCGGCCGGACGAGATCATCGTGCTGGGCTCGCACATGGACAGCTGGGACCTGGGCACGGGGGCCATCGACGACGCGGCGGGCGGCGCCATCACCGTCGCCGCCGCCAAGGCCATCGCCGACAGCGGCCGCCGCCCGGCCCGCACCCTGCGCGTGATCTTCTACGGTTCGGAAGAGGTGTCCCAGCCGACGCCCCAGACCGGAAACGGCGGCGCGGTCTATGCGCGCGGTCAGGGCGCGGCCCTGGACAAGCACGTCATCGCGGGCGAGAGCGATTTCGGCGCCGACCGCGTCTACGCCCTGCGCCTGCCCGCCGGCGCGCAAGGATCCGACTTCCAGAAGGCGGCGACGCGGGTGCTTTATCCGATCGGCGTCCTGGCCTCGGATCGGGTCGAGACGGAGGGCGGCGTGGACATCGGCCCGATGGGTCCGCTGGGCGTGCCCTTCTTCGGTCTGGCCCAGGACGGAACCCGCTATTTCGACCTGCACCACACGGCCAACGACACGCTGGACAAAATCGACCCGGCGCAACTGAGCCAGAACGTCGCCGCCTGGGCCGGCCTGCTGTGGCTGATCGCCGATTCCGACGTCGATTTCCGCGCCATGAAGTCCGCGGCCTCCGCCCCGGCCGCCCCCGCGCATTAGATCGCTTGGAGACCCGAACCGGTTCTGTCTATAGGGGCCGGACCAGCAAGCGGGCGTGGCGAAACTGGTAGACGCAGCAGACTTAAAACCCACTACCGTAGATTTACGTATCTAAATCAATCGGTTAGATCGGTTACTGACTTACACATACCTTACACAGTTGCCGCTCGCGGCAGGAAGGTCATGTCGTGGAGTCCCACACGCTCATGGATGGTCGGCTGCACGTCTACCGACGCGAGAACAGCCGGTACTGGCAGTGCGCGACCTATCTGAGTGGTCGCAATCATCGCCAGTCGACCAAGGAAACCAACATCGCCTACGCGCGCGAGTTCGCGCAGGATTGGTATCTGGACCGGGTCGCTGAAGACCGGCTACGGCGACGTGGCGCTCTGCCCTCGGCGCCGGACACACCGATCGTCATCCCCGAGCGGACTTCACCGAAGCGGCCCGGCGAGAAGACGTTCCGCGAGGCGGCCGCAGCGTTCGAGAAAGAGTACGAGGCGATGACGCTCGGCGAGCGGAACGCCCAGTACGTCGCCAGCAAGGGGAGGGTGATCCGCATCTACCTCAACCCCTTCTTCGGCGACTTGCCGATTTCGGAGGTCTCGGCTGGTCGCATTCAAGACTACAGGCTTCATCGGGTCACGCCGCCGGAGGAGCCGGAGCGCGTGCGCTATGTCTCCGGTGGCCGCGAGCGCATCGGCAAGGCCAAGGCATGGAAACGGCCGAGCCGCCAGACGCTCCACAATGAGATGGTTTGCCTGCGACAGATCCTGAAGTCCGCCAACCGCAAGGGCTGGATCGCCGCGCTTCCGGACATGAGCAATCCGTATCGGGCATCCGGCAAGGTCAGCCACCGCGCCTGGTTCTCTCCGGAAGAGTACAAACGCCTTTACGAGGCGACCCGCGAACGCGCGAAGAACCCGAAGAAGGAGCGCTGGCGCGAGGAGTGCGAGCAGTTCCACGACTTCGTGCTCTTCATGGTCAACACCGGTCTGCGTCCCGACGAGGCGCAACGGCTCGAATTCAGGGACGTGTCCATCGTCGAGGATGAGGCGACCGGCGAGCGGATCCTGGAAATCGAAGTCCGTGGAAAGCGCGGGGTGGGCTTCTGCAAGAGCATGCCCGGTGCGGTTCGACCGTTCGAACGGGTGCTCAAGCGCAAGAACGGCCAGCCGACCGACCTCGTCTTCGGCCTCGTGCAGCGCGAGCTGTTGAACGCCATCCTCGACGAGCTCGGCCTGAAGAAGGACAGGGATGGACGGCCCCGCACGGCCTACAGTCTACGGCACACCTATATCTCCATGCGGCTCATGGAGGGCGCGGACATCTATCAGGTCGCCAAAAACTGCCGGACCAGCGTGGAGATGATCGAGAAGTTCTACGCCTCGCACATCAAGAACGTGCTGGACGCCTCCGCGATCAACGTCCGCAAGCCCAAACCGGCGAAGCGTAAATCGGTGGACGCGGATGCCGTCTGATCCGAGCCCTGAATCACCGAACTTGATTATTTCACTGAAATGGGCTATTTCAGCGTGATGATGAAACTGGAACTTTCAGTGAAAGAGACCGAGCGCGCCCTGGCTAGGGAGCTGCGTGACGTGCTCGCCGTCGTTCCCACGGTGGAACTGCGGTCCCTCGACATCGAGGGGCTGGGCGACGCCCCGCGCGTGGACATCATCGCCGATGTCTCTATCGCATCCCGAGCCTTCACCATCCTGATGGAAGTGAAAAGCTCCGGTCAACCGCGCGCGATCCGCAGCGCCGTCGAACAGGCTCTTCATGCGGCCGAGACCATAGGGGTGAAGTCAATCGTATTGGTCGGCGCGCCCTATATGGCGGACGCGGCTCGACGCCTGTGCGACGAGGCCGGCGTGGGCTGGCTCGATCTCGCGGGTAACGTCCGCATCGTCGGTCCCGGCCTCTATATCGATCGCCAAACGGCCGAGAAGCCCAAGTCGGTCGCTCGCGAGCTCAAGTCGCCGTTCGCACCGAAATCGGCCCGTGTCCTGCGCTGCCTGCTCGAGACGCCCGGTCGAGCCTGGAAGGTGACGGACCTCGCCGACGCCGCGAAGGTCAGCCTGGGACAGGTCAGCAATGTCCGGCGCGCACTGATCGAGCGCGAATGGGCCACGGCCGACTCCGAGGGGCTTCAGTTGACCGATCGGGAGGGCCTCCTGCGAGGCTGGCGGGAGAGCTACGAGCCACCCGTGGGTGAGCGGCGGCGCTATTACACGACCCTGCACGGCCAGCGACTGGAGGTCGCGCTGCGCGACGCCCTGCGCGAGGCCCAGCCAACGGGCCGGGCCGCAGCCATGTCCTTCACGGCGGCCGACTGGTGGGCGCCCTATGCCCGTGTGCCGATGACCTACCTCATCGCCGAGCCTGACGCCCTGCCGGCTCTGGTCGAGGGCCTGCAACTGAAGCCCGTCGAAAGCGGCGCCAACGTCGAGATCCTGATCCCCGACGACGCCGACCTGTTCGACGACCTGCGTCAGCCGGCTCCCGGCCTCTGGACGACCAGCCCGCTGCAAACCTTCCTCGATCTCGGAGCGGGTGGCGAACGAGGACAGGAGGCGGCGGATCATCTGCTTGCCAGCGTGTCGCAGTGGTGAAGCCTGAACCGCAGAGCGCGGCGGATTACCCCGCGCGCAGCACCGCCGCCGTCCGCCGGACGCTGGTCGAGATCGGACAGATTCTCGGCAGCTATGAAGGCAAGTTCGCCGTGGTCGGTGGCGCCGTGCCTTGGCTGTTGCTCGAACCCGACGACATGATCCACGTCGGGACCTTCGACATCGATCTCGCGCTCGACCCCGTCGCGCTCGCCGATACCGAGTACGCGGACCTGGTCCACGCGCTTCAGGCCCAAGGCTACGAGCGGGGGCCGGAGGATCGGGCGTTCCAGCTGACCCGGGAGGTCCCCGCCGAGGACGGCGGCGCCCCGATCAAGGTCGTCGTCGACTTCCTGATGCCGCGTGACGCGGTCGTTCCGAAGCGGGAGCGACCGCTGGTCGAGGACTTCGCCGTCCAGAAGGCGGATGGAGCCGATCTGGCGATCGACTTCCAGGCGCTGATCGAGATCGAAGACCGGATGCCCGGACGGTCCGGGACGAACCGCGTGAAGATCGCGGTGGCCTCGATCCCGGCGCTTCTCGGCATGAAGGGCCATGCCCTTGTCGGGCGCTTCAAGCGCAAGGACGCCTATGACATCTACTACTGCGTCAGGAACTATCCAGGCGGCCCCGAGGCCCTGGCTGAGGCCTGCCGTCCTCTGATGGAGCGAGCCAGCGCTCTCCAAGGCTATGAGAAGATCGCCAGCAAGTTCCGGGAGGTCGACGACCACGGGCCGACCTGCGTCCGGGAGTTCGTCGAGGCCAGTGAAGCCTTGGGCGACCGCACACCGGAGCAGTGGCAGACGGACGCCTTTGGGCAGGTGCGCGCCTTCCTGAATGCGATGGGCCTCTAGCCGCCCGCGAGCGCCAGCTCCTCGGTGGTGTATTCGGCCGATCCGCCCTGGATCGACTTGAACGCCTTCTTGTGCGCTCCGGAAGGGATCGGGAGAGACTCAGCCTGCAACGCGCCGATCTTTTCCGTCAGTTCGGACAGGCGCGCGCGAAGCGCCGCGTCGTCCATCATCTGCACATCGATCTGGATGAACTGGCGCAGAGCGCGGCGCAGGACGCCGTAGGAGACGCCGCTCCGATGGTGCTGTGACGCCCGTTCGGACGGATTGAGGAAGGTCATCAGGGCTGTGATGGCGGCGCCGACGAGCGCGAGGGATCCTCCGACGGCCGGGTCCATGTCCGCCAGGATGGTGGCGCCGGCGGTGGCGCCGATCAGCGCGGCCGGAACGCCGAGCCAGTAGTTGCGGCCTCGCCAGCCGCTGGCCGCTTCGAAATGGCCCTTCTCGGAATACAGAGCGTCCACGGCCAGGCGGCGGGCTTCCGCCAGAATGGCGTTGCGGGGATCGCTTTCGGTCGGGATCGCGGCATCGGTCATGACAGAGGTCCTATCGCGGGCCCTAACAGGGACCGCCATTCCGCGCCCGCCCGCCGGTCGGCGTTCACAGCCTCATACTGGCAGGCCCGCTCGGCGGTCGCCAAGGCCGTTCGCGCCCGGGACGCCCAGGCGTCGCCGATCGGCGCCCATTCCCCCGTTCCGGGCATCTCCACCGAGCCCCCGACGTATTGGAGCGTGAACGCGAGGAAGTCGCGGATCATCCAGTCTTCATAGCCCGCGGTCGCATGCTGCCAGGTCGCGAGGAAGGCGACGGCCAGCCGTTCGAGCATGAAGGACTTGATCGGCACATTGGCATGACGCTGCCACTGCTTCGCCATCCGGATCAGGCGGCGGGTCGCACCGAAGGTGGCCCGATCCGACGCTTCCAGCACCGAGAGTTCGGCCCACGGATCGGTCGCGCGATAGGACCCGCCCCCGTTGGCGTCGGCGATCAGATACTGGCCGTTGTCGAGGCGGAACGCCGGGATGACCTCGATCGGCATGGTGGCGAAGGGAACAACGACCGCCTGGCCGTCGCCCCGGATCGCCGTCTGGGGGTAGGTGTTCGACAGCGTCGAGCGAACTTCCTGCAACAGCTGGGACTGACGGTTGCCCGCGCGAGCCTCGTAGCGATGGAAGATGTCGAGCGGCATGCAGAACAGGACATCGATGTCCCGCGGCGGCGCGACCCTCAAGCTCTTGGCCCAGGACCCGATCAACAGGCTGTTTTCCGTCGCGTCGCCATGGCCGTAGTACCATCGGTTCAGGGCGGCGCGGACGCCTGCTTGCTTGCGCTGGCCGTCGGCCGCCTGCTGCTCCGTGATGCCCAGTCGGTGGACGAAGCCCGAGAAGCGCGGCCCCACGAGCATCCAACCCGGCGGCTGCGGGGGTGGCGGAGCGGGCGGCAACGAGGCGAGGAAGCTCAAATCTGGACCTGGAAACGCCGGCGGTGCTCCGGCATATCGCCGATATAGGGGACGTATCGGCCGATGCGAGGGGCGAGGATCAGAGGGGATGCTCGGCTGGAGATATGCGACGGCAGGCCGAGGGTTGAAGGGCGCGGCCCGCCTTGGCTCGGAGACCCGAACGCGGGTATAGAGCCAGCTCGGCTGGCGGGCGTGGCGAAACTGGTAGACGCAACGGACTTAAGCTGAGGATTGAGTGCGCCGGGGGAAATCCCGGACGTAGAACCGCTCAAAGTCGGGGAACCCTGTCAGATGGCGATCCCGAGCCAAGCCCGTTTTCGGACGGGAAGGTGTAGAGACTAGACGGGCGGCGTCTAAGGCCTTCGGGCTATGACGAAGGGATAGTCCAGACCACGAACGCCCTTAGGGCGGCGGCGAAAGTCGAAGTGGTACGAAAATCCGTCGGGCGAAAGCCCTTGCCGGTTCGACCCCGGCCGCCCGCACCACCGAGATCCGAGACTCGTCCTTCAGCCCGCCCGATCGGCGGGTGCAGCCCGTCCCTGAAGGTCGGCGAGAACATGCTCGGCCACTTCGATGACGGTCGCGAAGTCGCAGATCATCTGCCCGTGGAAGCGGACGGGCCGCGCGCCTTCGCCGAAGGAATGCATCATCACCGGCTCGAAGACGCCGAGCCGTCGCTGTGCGGCGATGACCTCCGGCCAACGACCCCAATCCCAGTCCGGACCGCCGACCTGGGCCTCGAGCCTCGCGAACTCCGCCGCGGCCGCGTCGTCGAGTTGTTTGGGCGGGATGTAGAGAGGGATGCGATGGGCGAGGGAGTGCCGATACTCTTCCAGATAGCCGAACCAGGCATCCGTCCCCGTCAGATAGGCCTTTGTCCGCGCCGAGAGGCTTCCGCGAAGATCCTCGTTGTCGGGCGTCAGACCGATCCGGCTGCGGTGGAGGGGGCGTCCGTTCGGGCCTCGCACGTCCGCTTCGAGACACCAGAGCCAGGCGAGGTTGTCCATCACGCCGAACACATTGATGATGAAGGACTGCAGGAAGGCGGTGGCGTCCCAGATGGCTTCACGCGTGGGTTCGGCCTCCTGCGGCGGCAGCACTTCGAAGACCCGCTGGAGCCCGTGCTTCAGGTCGGAAAGCCGTCGGCAGACGCCGTGGGTCATCATCTCCCTAGCCCGGGGGACCTGAAGCTGGAGCCGGAACAGCTCGTTCGTTAGCGCGCCCTCCCGCTCCAACCAGTCGTCGCACCGGTCCTGCATCTCTGTGACGTCGTCATCGGTATAGGCCATGGCTGCACTCTAGTGATCGACCGCACTTCGTTCCTAGCCTCCGGTTGGGGATGAACGACCCTTGCGATGGAAGGCCCTCGCCGACTCTGCCTAGAGCATCGCTCATGACCCACGACGAGCTCGACCAGACGCTGGACCGCATGTTCAAGGATGCGGTCTCGCCCGAGGACCAGCCCGGCGCCGTGACCGTCCAGACGGACGACTGGCTGGGCGTGCTGTCGACGGCGCGGGCGACGTGCGCCACCCTCCAAAATGGGCTGCGTTATCGCGACATCAGGATCCTTGTCTCCTCCCAGTTCGAAACTCAGGTGCTGTCCCGTGCCGAAGCCGGCGACCGGGGCGAGCCATACAGGGAGCTACGCGACCGGACTGAGAGCGATGTCCGCCCGCGCGCCTAGGCCGGCTTCGACGAGGAAGCGCGGCGCGGCCTCGACGGTCTGTTCAACCTGCTGATCGCAGAGCGCCGTCTCCAGGAAAGCACTACGGCCGCGGCGATCCTGGCGGCATGAGGAATGGGGGACGGGCCTGGAACTTCTGCGAGGAAGCCCGGGGTTTCAGGACCGGCCGCCGCCGACGCCAGAGACGTCCCCCGGCTCCCGGTCGGTCCCTATCTTGCCGGAACCCGTCGCGACGAACCTAGCGTCTCCCAGCGCGGACGCAATCGACGCCCATGGCTGATGATGATGCGTCGCGTGAATCGGCGGGATGCGATACGGCAGAGCGCCGATGCGCGACCGACCTCGCGTCCGGCCGCGGTTCCGCGCCGACCCGCCGTCGGCCGGGCCGCACACCATCCAGCCGAGGACCTGACCATGAAACCCTTCATCGCGCTCTCGATCTCGGCCGTGCTTCTGTCCGGCTGCGTCGGGGTGACCCCGCCGGCAGGCGGCCTGAAGGTCGCAAGCTGGAACATGGAGCATCTCGCGGAGCGGGACGGGGAGGGCTGCAGCCCCCGCACCGAGGCCGACTACGCTCTTCTCCGGCGCCACGCCGAATCGCTCGGCGCCGATGTCATTGCTTTCCAGGAAGTCCAGAACCAGGCCGCGGCGGAACGGGTGTTCGACCCCGCCGTCTACGACGTGGTCATGTCCGGACGCCCTGCCAGCACCCGCAGCGGCGAATGCCGGGGCCAGCCCGGCCTGTTCATCCAGAACCAGGCGGTCGGCTTCGCAATCCGCAGGGGCGTTGCCTGGACCCGCAACCCGGACCTGAGCGGCCTGGCCCTGGGCAACCCCGATCTGCGCTGGGGCGTCGATGTGAACGTGACCCAAGGCCGTCCCCTGCGTCTCCTGGCGGTTCACCTGAAATCCGGATGCAACTCCGGCCGAACGCCGACGGACCCGGATTGCCCGGTTCTCTTTGACCAGCTTCCTGTGCTCGAAGGCTGGACGGAAGCACGGGCCCGCGAGGGGGAGGCCTTCGTCGTGCTCGGCGACTGGAACCGCCGTCTCGCCAGTCGAGGCGACGAGTTTCTGGCCGATTTGAACGACGGCGATCCGGAAGGTTCGACCCTCACTCTCGCCTCGGGTGATCGCCCGGCGGGCTGCAAGGCGCGCTATCGGGATTTCATCGACTTCATCGCCACCGGCGGCCGGGCCACGGCCCGTGTCGCTCCGGGCTCGTTCGAGGAGTATCGGTACGGCGGAGCTCCCGAAGACGAACACCCGTCGGATCACTGTCCGATCGCTGTAGGCATCCTCGGCTGATCGCACCGATACCTGGTTGTCAGGCGCCGCTCGGCCCTCGACTTTCCTCTGGGCCATCCCGCGAGCGGTTGTGGCGAACTGCGTGTCTCAACTTGCGCCTGTCCCGTAGACACGCATTAGATTGGGGAAAACGCATTCGGAGGGGCAATGCTGGGTCGGGGATCGGAGTGGCGTCGGTGGGAGCCGCATATCCATGCGCCGGGGACTGTGCTGAACAATCAGTTCAGCGGGCCGAGCGCCTGGGAGAACTACCTTGCGGCGCTGGAGGCGGCTACGCCTCTGATCGAAGCTGTCGCCGTCACGGACTACTACGTCACCGACACCTATGAGGAAGTGCTTCGCAGGCGCCGGGATGAGGGGCGTCTGCCGAACGTTCAGCTGGTCTTTCCGAACGTCGAGTTGCGCCTGCACGTCGCGGCGAAGAGCGGCTTCGTCAACATGCATCTGCTCGTCAGTCCCGAAGACGAGGACCACGTCGAACGCATCCAGCGTTTTCTAGCCCGGCTTGAGTTTAAAGCCTTCGATGATCGCTTCGACTGCACGCGATCGGAGCTCATCCGGCTGGGGCGTCGCGACAAGGGGGCTCAACTAGATGAGCGAGCGGCGTTGGAGCACGGCGCCACACAGTTCAAGGTCAGCTTCGAACAGCTTCGCACCGTATGGGACGAGGATGCTTGGGCGCGTGCGAACGTCCTCATTGCTGTCGCTGGTGGTTCGGGAGACGGCACTGCGGGAGTTCGCGAGGCCGCCGACCAGGTGACTCGCCAGGAGATCGAGCGTTTCGCCCATGTGATCTTTGCGAGCAGCGATGCCCAGCGCGACTTCTGGCTCGGCCGGAAGGCGTTGAACGAAGAAGAGCTGCGATCGCGCTACAATGGGCTGAAACCCTGCCTTCACGGGAGCGACGCCCACAAGGCCGACGATGTAGGAGCGCCGTTCGGCAACCGCTTCTCCTGGATTAAGGGCGGCCTTGAGTTTGACGCGCTTCGCCAAGCCTGCATCGACCCGGCGGGGCGAGCGCACGTCGGAGCCGAACCCCCCGCCGCTGCGACGCCCTCTCAGGTCATCTCAGCGGTGCGAACGGTTGGGGCGGACTGGATGGTCACCCCCGATATTCAGCTGAATCCGGGGTTGGTCGCGATCATTGGTGCGCGGGGCTCCGGCAAGACGGCCTTGGCCGACATGATCGCAGCCGGATGCGACGCCGTATCTCCGACGGTTTGGCAAGATCAGAAGGGGGTAAGCGCCTCCTTCCTGGCCAGAGCGCGCCCATTGATTGGAGCGGAGACAATCACCGTCGATTGGGCGGGCGGCGATAGCGCGACCCGTTTCCTGGACGGGCGAGATGCTGATGACCCCTTGAACTATCCCCGTGCCCGCTATCTTTCCCAGCAGTTCGTAGAGGAGCTCTGCTCGGCGAACGGGATGACTGATGCCCTCCTTAGGGAGATCGAACGAGTGATCTTCGAGGCGCATCCGTATTCCACGCGGGAAGGAGCGGTTGATTTCGCTGAGCTGCGCGAGGGGAGGACACGGCTCCACAGTCTCGCGCGGGAGAGGGAGGTGGACGCCATCGCCGCCATGTCCGAGCGGATCGGCCTAGAGCATGAGAAGGACAGGCTCAGGGGCGCGTATGACGCGCAGATCCTTCAGAAGACGAACCTCATCAACGCCTACACGACGGACCGCGCCAAACTCGTCGCCAAGGACAGCGAAACCAACGTCGCGCGTCACACCGCACTGTTCGGTGCAGCTGAAGCTCTGCGGACGAAGAACCGGACGCTAGTCGCCCAGCGGCAGGCCTTCCTGGCGGTGCAGTCCGAGGTGGGCGCCATGCGAGCGACAGGCGCGCCCGAAGCGCTGAGGGCGATGATGGCGCGGCACCGCGAGGGGTTCATGACCGAAGAGCAGTGGGCCGCGTTCCTGCTCGACTACAAGGGCACGGTCGATGACAACCTCGTCGCCTACGTGAGTTGGGTAGACGGAGAAATCTCGCGACTTCGCGGCGCGCCGCCCCCTCCTCAACAGGATCCGACGGCCCCCTTGATCGCGGCCGATGCCGACCTGGCCGCATTGCCGCTCCTCCTCCTTGAGGCGGAGATGGCTCGGCTTGAGAGCCTGATCAGCGCCGACAGGGATATTCAGCGGCGCTATAGCGAGCTCACGCAGAAGATCACGATTGAAACCGCAGCGCTCGAGGCGGCCAAGGAGAGGCTCGCCGACGCGCAGGGCGCCGCCGAGAGGATCAAGACGCTGAACCTCGAAAGGGACGCTGCCTATGAGCGCGCGTTCGCCGCGCTCGTCGCCGAACAGAAGGTGCTGGAGAACCTCTATCGCCCCCTGATGGAGCGCTTAGCGACTTCGCCCGGCACGCTGAAGAAGCTCACCTTCTCGGTGTCCCGCGTGGCCGACGTCGATCGTTGGGCGAGTACGGCCGAGGAGGGACTTCTTGACCTTCGCAAGCAGGGTCCGTTCCGCGGCCGGGGAGCACTGATCGATGCTGCCCGCACGCAGCTGAGACCCGCATGGGAGAGCGGAAGCGCCGAGGATGTGGTCGCAGCGATGAGCGCATTCCGTGACACCTACCAGAAGGATTTGCTCCAGCATTCGCCAGTTCCGAGCGGCGATACAGTCGAGATGCGCGCTTGGCTGAAGCGGTTTGCCCTCTGGCTTTTCAGCACGGACCACATGGAGATCCGATACGGCATCTCCTATGACGGTATCGACATCCGCAAACTGTCTCCAGGAACTCGCGGCATCGTACTGCTGCTGCTTTACCTGGCGCTGGACGAGGGGGATGACCGTCCGCTGATCATCGATCAGCCCGAGGAAAATCTCGATCCCAAGTCGGTGTTCGAAGAGCTCGTCGGGCTCTTCATCTCGGCCAAACGAAAGCGGCAGGTCATCATGGTCACGCACAACGCCAACCTGGTGATCAACACCGACGCCGATCAGATCATCGTTGCGGAGTCGGGGCCGCATCCGGCCGGCAGCCTTCCTCCGATCACTTATGTGAGCGGTGGTCTGGAGAACCAGATCATCCGGAAAACTGTCTGCGATATCCTTGAAGGCGGTGAGTTCGCCTTCAAGGAGAGAGCACGTCGCCTCCGAGTGAGGCTCCGCAGATAGGAAAACCGCTCGATCTCGCGGCTATCAAGGAGCTAAGTCCGTATGTCCTTGCCCTCGTTCGGCCTGGCGCCGGATGCTGCAGCCTTCAGCAGCGCCTAGGAGGAAGGAATGGACACGCTCTTTGTGGG
>NZ_QFNM01000003.1 GCF_003248455.1 Brevundimonas sp. | reverse complement strand
CAAGACGTTTCTCAACACCCCGCTCCCCAAAAACCCCAGGAACCAAAGCCCCCAAGGCCCCAAAGGCCGGCCCGTCTCCGAGCGAGGCAGCCCTATACGGAGCCCAAGATTTGTCCGCAACCAGATTCTAACCCGACGGCGAAAAAACTGGCGACACAACGGTCGTCAAACCGTCATGCACCACCCGGCCGCCCTGGTCAGCCTGCCTCAACCGGCGATATAGGATCGCAGACTGTCGGCTTCCTGGGCGTGTTCGGCGATCTGGCATTTCACGACATCCCCGATGGAGACGACGCCGATCAGGCGCTGGCCTTCCAGCACGGGCAGGTGACGGATGCGACGGTCGGTCATGCGCGCCATCAGGGCGGACATCTCTTCGCGGGGTTCGGCGAAGATCACCTTGGCGGTCATATAGTCGGCGACCGGGCGCGCCAGGGCCGCGGCGCCGTCGATGGCCAGGGCCCTGACTACGTCCCGCTCGGAAAAGACGCCGGCGACCAGATCGCCGTCGCAGACGACCAGTGCGCCGACGCCCTTCTCGTCCAGTGGCTGGCACGCATCGGACACCGTCGTTTCCGGCGCGATGGCGAAGACGGCGTTTCCCTTGGTCTTGAGGATTTCGGCGACGAACATCGCGGCTCCTTCTCTGGGTTTCAGAGACGACCGCAGGGCCGGGATGGCGACAGGGCCGCATCTCGAAACCGATGATCGCTCATACGCGCCCTGCAGGCAATGTCGCGGTCAACCTCGGGCCGGCGCCCGCGCCGCCGGGCGGCCGAACGCCCGCGCCAGGGGACCGATCGCCAGCATGCCGACGACGAAGCCCGCCGCATGCGCCTCCCAGGCGATGCCCGCCCCGTCTGCACCGGGAACGTAGCCGATCAGGCCGGTCACGGCGTTGACGCCCATCCAGGCGATCGAGGCGGCGACCACCCGGCGATCGGTCAGGGCCAGCACCGCGCCGCCGGGCGCCACCCCCATCAGCCGGGTCGCCGCGCCGATCAGGCCGAACACCGCGCCCGACGCCCCCACCATCGGCGCAGTGGATCCCCAATGGATCAGCCCATAGCCCAGCGTCGCCAGGGCGCCGCACATCACATAGAAGAGCAGATAGATCGTCGGGCCGATGCGGTCGCCGAACAAACGCGCGACCGGCGCGCCGAAGGCCAGGGCGCCGATCGCATTGACCCAGGCGTGGGTCCAGCCGCCGTGCACCAGCATGGCCGTGAACAGCCCGCTCCAGCGCCCCTCCTCCAGATCGGCAGGGGCGAAAGCCAGGCTCATTCCCATATCGGGCAGGTCGCGCTGGAACAGATACAGCAAGGGGATTGACGCCGCGATCAGCAGCGCGGCCACCGGCGCGTTGAACATCCGTTCTCTGGGCGGCTTCCGGGGCGGCGGAGCTTCGAATCGACCGGGCGCGTCTGACATGACCCACAGATGCGCAAGGGATTCCACGACATCAAGCGCTTCTTAATAACCTTAATGCAAGGGTGGTCTGCGGATCGCCGAACAGGGGTCCGTCATTCGTCTGCGAGGAACCGACCCCGTGCCCGTCAAGAGGCTGCTTTTTCCAATCGCCGTCCTGGCCGTCGCGGCCCTGGCCAGCATCCCGGCCGCCGCGCAATCGACGGGATCGGGCGGCGCGTCCCGCTTTCAGCAGGGCTATGGCGGCGCCCGCTCGGCGGCGGCCAATGCGACGACCGGCTCCACCCGCGACGCCAACGGCAACCGGCTGATCGTCAACGGCATCATCCAGTCGGGCGCCTCATCCTATTCCAGCCAGTCCGGCGGCGTCGCCTCGGCCTATGCGGGCGCGGGCGCGTCCGGCAACAGCGGCTCGACCATCGGCGGGTCGACCGCCATCGGCAATCAGCTGAACGTGGTGGTGCAGGGCAGCCGCAACACCGTGATCGTCAATTCGAACCAGACCAACACCGGCGCCGTCAACGCCGGCACGGCCTTGAACGGGAACATCAACCTGCCATGAGCCGTCGCTTCCTCCTTCGCGGGTCCGCCGCCGTCTCGGCCGCCGCCCTGCTGCTGGCCGGCTGCGTCAGTCCGGTCGCCGGCCCGTCGGGCCAGTACGCCGCGCCCATCGGCAATGCGCCGGTGACGGCCAATCCCACGCCCTATTCCGCCGCCCTCTATTGCCTGGCCGACTACGCCCGTCGCTACAACCTGCCCTCGCCGCGCATGGCCGTGGGCCGGATCAGCGACTATACCGGCACCGTCTCGTCGGACGGCGGACGCCAGATCACCGGCGGCGCCTCGCTGATGGCGACCTCCGCCCTGGCCAAGGCCGGCGCCCAGATCGTCGAACGCTACGACACCTCGGTCTCCGAGCTCGAGCTGCGCTACGCCAACAACAAGCTGATCGGCGATCGCGCCCCGGACGCCCAGGGCCCCGAAGACACCCAATACCGCCGCATCCTGGCCGGCCAGGTGCCCGGCTCGGACTTCTATGTCGTCGGCGGCATCACCGAGGTGAACTACAACATTCGCTCCGGCGGCATCGACATCGCCGGCGGCGAAGTCGACAGCAACCGCCCCGGTTCGGGCATCCTGAACCACCGCGTCTATGTGATGAACATCGCCATGGACCTGCGCCTGGTCCAGACGACCACGCTGGAGGTCGTCGATGTCGTCTCCTATCAGAAGCAGATCATCGGCCGCGAGATTTCGGCTGGCGTGTTCGACTTCCTGAACGGCAACGTCTTCGACATCTCGGCCGGGTCGGGCGGGATGGAGCCGACCCAATTGGCCGTGCGCGCCCTGGTCGAGCGGGCTACGGTCGAGTTCATGGCCAACCTCTACGGCGCGCCTGGCCCCGAAGTCTGCCTCAACGCCGCCAACGATCCGCTCGGCGATTCCACCGTCGGCCCCACCGGCGGCTATTATCCGGCCTACCCCACTCAGGATACGAACAATGGCCAGACACGCGCCGATCCGTCTCGCTGGCATGATGGCCGCGACGGCGACGTTCGCCGTTCTCGCCACTGAGGCGAGCGCCCAGGCGACCCCGGCCTGCGATCCGGCGCTGGGCGAGGCCTGTTTCAGCCGCCAGACCCAGTCCGGCGACGTCACGGGCCAGGTCGACCTGAACCTGACGGTCGATCAGCTGACCGTCAGCACCAGCGCCCAGGGCAACGCCCTGGCGGGCGGCGTCACCGACGCCTCCGCCGGCCTGGTGTCGCGCCAGACCATGACGGGCTCGGCCCGCGCGGGCAGCACGGCCGCTCTGAACGGCGAGGCCGACGGCCAGGTCAGCGTGACCACCCAAGCGCGCGGGAACTACCTCGGCGTCACCACAGACGGCGCGATCTTCGCCGTGGACGCCGCGCAATCCGCCACGGGCGATCAGGTCCGCGCGCAAAGCCTCGTGCGCGCCCCGACCGGCCGCATGCTCCAGGGCGGGTTCGCCAACAGCGTCGCGGCCGCCAACACCGCGGCCCTGGGCGGTCCGTCCTCGTCCCTCACGGGCGTCATCGACCAGCAGGCTCAGACCACCGTCTTCTCCGAAACGGTCGCGGACATCCAGTACATCCCCGCGCCGGCCGTCTTCGCCGCCCAGTCGACAGCCAACGTCGTACAGACCAACACCACCGGCGCCTCGCACCAGGATCTGGCCGTGCGCCAGTCCAACGCGCCCTCCACCGTCGAGGCCCGCACCGACGTCTATGTCGACAACGCCTGGGACCTGACCGCCAGCGCCAACGCCGGCGCCAACCAGGCGATCATGACCAACGCCGGCGGCTCCATGCTCGTGAACGTGGACCAGGCCAACGCCGGGCGGGTCCGTGCCGACGCGCGCGTCCAGACCAACCTTCAGGGGCAGACCGTCCTGGCGGCCCGCAGCGTCGCAAACGAGACCGTCGCCGGAAACAACGACATCTATCTGAAGCTGGACAACACCCAGCTCAACACCGGCGGGGTCGAGGCCGACGCGACCTATATCGGCGTCAACGGCTATGACGCCTATGTTGGAGCCGATGCGGTCGGCAATGCGGTGACGGGCTACGCCTGCTCGCAATGCGGCGGCGACGTCAACATCGCCAACAACCAGACCAACAGCGGCAATGTGACGGCGACCACGAACGCCACGGTCGGGGCCGGCCGCACCGCCGTGGTCGGCGCCAACGCCGTGGGCAACACCGCCAGCTTCTACATCAGCCGCCCCGGCGGCTGATCGAAGATGACGAGTCCGTAAGCTCGCCCGACCGCTTGTCGAAAAGGCAAGCTCGCTTTACACATCCGGCATCGCGCCGTCGAGGGTCGCGGTTTCGGAGTGATTTCATGCGTTCTGCGCGCCATCTGCTGTTCGTCGCGGTCTCTGGACTGGCCCTGACCACCGGGACTTTCGCGGCCCCCGCCCTTGCGCAAACCGCCGCGCCCCCAGCGGCCGCCTCGACCACCCAGGTCGCCCCGTCCGATCCCTGGGCCCAGGCGGCCAGCGACGTTCCGGCCGATCCCGCCGTCCGTTACGGCCTGCTGCCGAACGGTATGCGCTACGCCCTGCTGCACAATGCGACGCCTCCGGGTCAGGCCTCGTTCCGCCTGCGCATCGACGCCGGCTCGCTGATGGAGCGCGACGACCAGAAGGGCCTGGCCCACTTCATGGAGCACATGGCCTTCAACGGCACCAAGGACGTGCCGGAAAACGAGATGCTGCGCATCCTCGAACGCCTGGGTCTGGCCTTCGGCGCCGACACCAACGCTTTCACCAGCTTCGACCAGACCGCCTATATGTTGGAGCTGCCCAACACCAAGGACGAGACGGTCGATCCCAGCCTGCACATCCTGCGCGAGATGATGTCGGCGGCCCTGATGGCGCCGGACGCCATCGATTCCGAGCGCGGCGTCATCGTCGGCGAGGAACGTACCCGCGACACGCCGCAACTGCGTGTGCTGAAGACCCAGCTCGGCCTGCTGGCGCCCGGTCAACGTCTGTCGCAACGCCTGCCGATCGGCGACCTCGACATCATCCGCACCGCGCCGCGCCAGCGCTTCGTCGACTTCTACGACGCCTACTATCGCCCCTCGCGCGCGACCTTCATCGCCGTGGGCGACTTCGACGTGGATGCGATGGAGGCCAAGGTCCGCGCGGCCTTCGGCGACTGGAAGCCGACCGCCCCCGACGGCCCGGAGCCCGACCTGGGAGCCGTCGCGCCCCGCCAGCCCCAGACCAGCATCATCGTCGAACCGGGCATCCAGTCCTCCATCCAGATCAACTGGATCAAGGCGCCCGACCGGGCCCCCGACACGACGGCCAAACGCGAGGCGGACATCCGTCGCGGCCTGGGCCTGGCCGTCTTGAACCGCCGTCTGGGCGAGATCGCCCGCGCCGACAACCCACCCTTCATCGGCGCCGCCGCCGGCTATCAATCGCTGTTCGACAGCCTGGACGCCGGCGCCCTGTCGGTCGCCTTCAATCCCGGCGACTGGAAGCGCGCCCTTGAGACGGTCGAGCAGGAAAGCCGTCGTCTGGCCGAATACGGCGTCAGCGACGCCGAGCTTCAGCGCGAAATCGTCAACACCCGCACCGCGCTTCAGAACGCCGTGGCCTCGGCCGCGACCCGTTCGACCTCGACCTTGGCGAACGGTCTCCTGGGCGCCGTCAACGACGACCAGGTCTTCAGCGCGCCCCAGACCAATCTCGATCTGTTCAACAAGGCCGTCGAAGGCCTGACCGTCGATCAGGTCAATCAGGCGACCAAGGCCGTGTTCGAAGGTCAGGGCCCTCTGCTTCTGTTCAGCTCGCCCGTCCCGGTCGAGGGCGGAGAGGCCGCCGTCACCGCCGCGCTGGAAGCGTCGCGCAACACTCCGGTCCAGGCCCGCGCCGCCGAGGCCGAGCTGAAATGGCCCTATGACGCCTTCGGCGCCCCGGCCCAGCCGGCCTCGCGCAGCGAAGTCGCCGACCTGGGCGCCACCCTGGTCCGCTTCCCGAACGGCACGCTGCTGAACATCAAGAAAACCGACTTCCGCGCCGATCAGGTGCTGGTCAGCGCCCGCACGGGCCTGGGCGAATTGGGTCTGCCCGCCGACCAGCTGTCGCCGCTGTCGATGGCCAGCACCATCCTGACCGCCGGCGGCCTGGGCAAGCTCAGCCTGGACGAGATGAACCGCGTCCTCAGCGGCCGCACCTATGGCGCCTCGGTCAGTCAGGCGGCCGACGCCTATGTCTTCTCCGGCGCCACCAAGCCCGCCGACCTGCAGTTGGAGCTTCAAGTTCTGGCCGCCTATCTGACCGATCCCGGCCTGCGCGCCGCGCCGTTCGAGCAGACCAAGGCCCTGTTCCCGCAGATTCTGGCCCAGATGGGCGCGACCCCGCGCGGCGTTTTCCAGCGCGACGCCTCGGGCCTGCTGGCCGGGGGCGACGTTCGCGAGACGACGCCGACGGCCGAACAGGTCGCCGCCATCCAGATCGAAGACGTGCGAAACGGCGTCCGTTCGGCCCTGGCTCAGGGTCCGGTCGAGATCACGGTCGTCGGCGACGTGGACATCGACGCGGTGATCGCCGCCGTCGGCTCCACCTTCGGCGCCCTGCCCGCGCGCGCCCCCCAGCCCACGCCGCCCGCCGGATCGACCGAACGCCGTTTCCCTGCGCCGACCGCGGCGCCGGTCCAGCTGCACCACACCGGCCCGGCCGAACAGGCCCTTGGCTTCGTCGCCTGGCCGACCACCGACCAGGTCCATGACCGCAAGACCGCCCGCCAGCTTTCGATCCTGGCGGACGTGCTGCAACTGCGTTTGAACGACGAGATCCGCGAGAAACAGGGCCTGGCCTATTCGCCCAGCGCCGGCTCCACGGCCTCCAGCGTCTTCCCCGGCTATGGCTATGTCGCCGTCACGGCCGAGACGCCGCCTGCGGCCCTGCCCAAATTGTTCGAGACGGTCGACGCCATCGCCGCCGACCTGCGCGACAATCCCGTCAGCGAGGACGAACTGAACCGCGCCCGTCGTCCGGCGGTCGAGCGCCTTCGCCGCAACATGGCCGACAACGGCTATTGGCTGACGCAACTGTCGCAAGCCCAGTCCGACCCGGCCGGCCTGGACCAGACCCGCAACCAGCTCTCGACCCTGGAAGCCGTCACCGCCGCCGACCTTCAGGCCCTGGCGCGTCAGTATCTGAAGTCCGGCTCCGCCTGGCGCGCCACGGTCACGGCCCAGCCTGCGGCTCAATAATTCAAAAAGCCCCGGCTCGCATCGTGCGGGCCGGGGCCAGTCGTTTCAGGATCGCCGACGGAGAGCCGACGATCCCTTGTCTATCATTGCGCCTGAGCGGCGGCTGAACGGTCTGATTCGGTTCCCGTTCAGAACACCCGGCCGCCGACGCCGCCGTCCAGGGTGATCGCCCCGGTCAGCACCGTCGCGCTTTCGACCTGTTCCTCGCGGTATTCGGTGTATTCCTCTTCCCGGTACATCGTCAGGATCTTGATCCCGGCGCCGTAGCGCCGCAGCAGCGAACGCTCGTTGCAGTCGCGCTCCGGCTTCTCGGGCCGGCATTCCAGCCGGCCGCCGTTCCCCAGCCACAGGGCCTCGTGCTTGCGGCAGGTCATGGTCGTGCCGTGGTCGAAGCTGACGTCGCCGTCGTAGTCCGCGATCGTCGCCTGCAACCACGTTCCGGCCAGGCAGCGATAGATTTCGCCTTCGAAGCCGTCGGCGATCTCGCGGTCTGGCCGCACCTGGGACGCAGGGTGCGGCGTCTGGCGGTCGTCGATGCAGACGGCCTGGATGACGACCCGCTTCATCATGCTTCGGAAGGCGCTGTAGGGCGTTCGCACGGTCTGGGCGACCATGCCCTCCACGGCCAGGCCCTGGATCGTGGTCGGATAGGGCTGGTCCACGCTGATGTAGGCCGCCCCGCCGCCCCCGCCGTAGCCGCCCGAAAAGCCGCCGGCCCGCGCGTTCAGATACGACCGCGCCCCGACGTTGGCGCTGGCGTTCGCATTGGCGTTCGCGCCGACGTTCACGTTCACATTGACGTTGGTGTTGACGTTGTTGTTCCAGCCGCCGTAACCCCCGCCGCCGCCGCAGTTTCCGCCGCCGCCGCCGCATGACGGAGGCTCGGGCGGAGGCGGCGGCTCGCACGAGGTGCACGGCGGCGGCTCGCAGCCCGATCCGCACTGCGCCAGGGCCGCGCCGGCGCCAGCCGAGACGGCCAGTCCGGCCGCCAGGCCCAGCATCCATTTCGTGATCCGCAGCCGCATCGGCGGGAACTCCCAAGCGAATATCGTGTCGACCGAACGGGATTTCGGCCGATCCTGCCGTCACAAAACGGCAAAAGCCTTTCGTTTCCGTTGATGGCGACCACGCTTCGGGATGGCGCAATGCCGCATCGGTCTGCTAGACCGCCCGCTCAATGACCGTCCGCGTCTTCCTTCGCCCGATCTCGATTAGCCGCCCGGCGTAGCGCCTATGGGCCATCCGGCCCCGTGCACGCCGGGATCGACAGCCCTCACTCAGCGCGACGCGCGATAGGGCGAACAGAAAAGCGAACGACAACCCAGACGCCGAGACGACCCATGGCCGACGCCGACACCCAATCTTCCGCTCGCGACTATCGCGACACCGTCTTCCTGCCGGAGACGCCGTTTCCCATGCGCGGCGGCCTGCCGCAGAAGGAGCCGCTGATCCTGGAGCAATGGGGCGATCTCTACGGGCGGCTGCGGGCGCAGCGGCAATCCGAAAACGCCCCCCTCTACGTCCTGCACGACGGCCCGCCCTATGCCAACGGCGACATCCACATCGGCCATGCGCTGAACAAGACGCTGAAGGACTTCGTGGTCCGCAGCCGCTTCCTCC
Source organism: Brevundimonas sp. (assembly GCF_003248455.1). Lineage (GTDB taxonomy): Bacteria > Pseudomonadota > Alphaproteobacteria > Caulobacterales > Caulobacteraceae > Brevundimonas. The sequence continues at coordinate 132,948 of NZ_QFNM01000003.1, read as the reverse complement.
TGGGTTACGACGTCGACTACGTCCCCGGCTGGGACTGCCACGGCCTGCCGATCGAGTGGAAGATCGAGGAACAGTTCCGCGCAAAGGGCCGCCGCAAGGACGAGGTGTCCAAGGCTGAATTCCGCGCCGCCTGCCGCGACTACGCCGGCAAGTACATCGACCTTCAGCGCGACCAGTTCAAACGCCTGGGCGTCACCGGCGACTTCGCCAACCGCTACGCCACCATGGACTTCACCTCCGAGGCGGCCATCGTCGCCGAGTTCCACAGGTTCAAGAACTCGGGCCAGTTGTATCGCGGCTCCAAGCCCGTCATGTGGTCGCCGGTCGAGCGCACGGCCCTGGCCGACGCCGAGATCGAATACCACGATCACGTCAGCCCGACGATCTGGGTCAAATTCCCGGTCACGGCCATGTCCGACGACCACCCCGACGACCTGCTGGCCTTCCGTAATCCGACGCCTTCGATCGTCATCTGGACGACCACGCCCTGGACCATCCCGGCCAACCGGGCCATCAGCTACGGCCCCGAGATCGCCTACGGCCTCTACGAGGTCACGGCGATGGAAGAGGGCCTGGAATTCGCGCCCTGGGCCAAGCCCGGCGACCGCCTGATCGTGGCCGACAAACTGGCCGAGGACGTGTTCAAGGCCGCCAAGATCGCCGCCTGGACCCGCGTCTACGACATCGATCCGTCGGGTCTGGAGACGGCGCACCCCCTGGCCGCTCTCGACAGCGGCTATGGCTTCTCCGTGCCGCTGCTGGCCGGAGATCACGTCACCGACGACGCGGGCACGGGCTTCGTCCACACCGCGCCGGGGCACGGCGCCGACGACTTCGAGGTCTGGAAGGCCCACGGTCATCACGAGGTGCCAGACACCGTCGATCCCGACGGCGCCTATTACGACCATGTGCCCCTGTTCGCCGGGCTCAAGGTGCTGGAGACCGAAGGCAAGAAGACCGGCAAGTTCGGCCCCGCCAACGGCGCGGTGATCGAGAAGCTGATCGAGGCTGGCGCCCTGTTGGCGCGCGGCCGGCTGGAACATTCCTATCCGCACTCGTGGCGCTCCAAAGCCCCGATCATCTTCCGCAACACCCCCCAATGGTTCATCCGCATGGACACGCCGCTGGATGGGCCGCTGAAGTCCGGCGACACCCTGCGCGAGACGGCGCTGAACGCCATCGACGACACCGCCTTCCACCCGGCGGCGGGCAAGAACCGCATCCGTTCGATGGTCGAGGGTCGTCCCGACTGGCTGGTCAGCCGCCAGCGCGCCTGGGGCACGCCCCTGGCCATGTTCGTCGACAAACAGACCGGCCAGCCCCTGCACGACCCCGACGTCGACGCCCGGATCGTCAAGGCCGTGGCCGAACACGGCGCCGACATCTGGTTCACCGCCCCCGACGCCGATTTCCTGGGCGCCCACGACCCGGCTCGCTACGAGAAGGTCGAGGACATCCTGGACGTCTGGTTCGACTCCGGCTCGACCCACGCCTTCACCCTGGACCCGCGCCTGCCGGAAAACGGCTATGCCGGCGACCGTCCCGCCCACTGGCCCGCCGACCTCTATCTGGAAGGGTCGGACCAGCACCGCGGCTGGTTCCAGTCGTCCCTGCTGGAGGGCTGCGGCACACGCGGGCGGGCGCCGTTCAAGGCGGTCCTGACCCACGGTTTCACCCTCGACGAGAAAGGGGAGAAGATGTCCAAGTCCAAGGGCAACACCACCGATCCCCTGACCATCATCAAGGAGAGCGGCGCCGACATCCTGCGCCTGTGGGTCGCCCTCGTCGACTACTCCGAGGACCAGCGGATCGGCAAACAGATCCTCCAGACCACGGTCGACGCCTATCGCAAGCTGCGAAACACCGTCCGCTATCTGCTGGGCGCCCTTTCCGACTTCGACGAGGCCGAGCGCCTGACCGACTACGACCAGTTCCCGCCGCTGGAGAAATTCGTCCTCCACCGCCTTCACGAACTCGACGCCCAGGTCCGGGCCGCCTACGCCGATTACCGCTTCCAGGATGTCGTGCGCCCGGTGCTGGAGTTCTGCGCCGGCGACCTGTCGGCCCTGTATTTCGACATCCGCAAGGACGCCCTCTACTGCGACCGCCCCGACAGCCAGCGTCGCCGCGCCGCCCGCACCGTGATGGACGAGGTCTTCATGCGCCTCACCGCCTGGCTGGCCCCGCTGACGCCGTTCACGATGGAAGAGGCCTGGACCACCCGCTTCCCGGATTCGGGAACCAACTGCGCCCGCGTCATCCCGGACACGCCTGCGGAATGGAACAACCCGGCCGAAGCCGAGCGTTGGGCGGCGATCAACACCGTCCTGGAAGTCGTCAATGAAGCGCTGGAAGTCGCCCGTCGCGACAAGCTGATCGGCGGCGCCCTGGACGCCTGGCCCACGGTCGCCGCGCCGGCCGGAACCTTCGCCCCGTTCGAGGGCCTGGACGCCGCGGAAATCTTCCGCACGTCGGGCGCCGAACTGGTCGAGAGCGGCGACGCCGTTGCGGTCACGGTCGCCCTGGCGGACTATCCCAAATGCGCCCGCTCCTGGCGCCGCGTCCCCGACGTCGGCTCCGACCCTGCCTACCCCGATCTCTCGGCCCGCGACGCCGATGCGGTTCGCTATTGGGACCAGACGCATGGGTGACAAGGCTAAAGCCGACCCCATCGTTTCCTCCCATGGAAGGGGACGCCGCTAGCCGATGAAGGGGTCTCGACAGGGCGCGGCCAGCAAGACGGCGCCAAAGACGCGCCGCCTCCCCGTGCGCGGAGAGGGACAGAAGGGCCTAGCTGAACCGCCGGCGCTGTTCTGCGCTGCGCAGGGTGGAGCGCAGGAAGTCGGCCGGGGGATCGGTCTCGGCCAGGACCTGTTCCTTGATGGCGCGGGGTTCGCCGAACAGGTGGCCCTGCCCCATGGCGACGTCCAATTCCAGGATGTCGACGACCTGGCGTTCGTTCTCGACCTTCTCGGCGATGACCTCGACGCCGTAACGGCGGGTCAGGGCGGCGAAGTCGGCGGCCTGGATGTCGGGCATGGAGCGCAAGGGCGCACCGCCGTCCAGGTCCAACAGCTGTTCGATCATCAGATCGGCCGCGACCTTGATGAATTTGACGTCCGAGCGTTGCAGATCGGCGAAATCGAGATCCAGCGTCTGCACCTTGTCCAGCGAGAAGCGGAAGCCCAGGTCGGCCAGCTTGGCCATGTTGCGCGCCTCGACCGCGCCGCGCGCGTCGAACGTCGCCTGGCCCAGTTCGAAGATCAGCGCCTGGTTCAGGTCGCGATTCTCGGACAGGAAATCCAGGAACTGCGGAAAGAAGGTGTCGTCGCCCAGCGAGGTCAGGGCCACGTTGCAGAAGACGCCGACCTTGCGGTCCTGACGCGCCAGCCGCCGCACGATCTGGGCGCAGCGGAACAGCAGCAGGTTGTCGATGGCCGGCACCAGACCTTCACCCTCGGCCAGGGACAGGTATTCCGCCGGCATCATCACCCGGTCGGTGGCGTCGCGCAGCCGAGTGAAGCTTTCATAGAAGATGGTCCGGCGTTGCGGCAGGGAGACGACGGGCTGCAGATACAGGTCCACCCGCCCTTCGCTCAGCGCCTCGTGGATGGTGCGCAGCAGGACGTTGGACTGGGCCTGGCGGCGGCCTTCGAAGGTCTCGACGCCGATGTGGGGCGCGGCGGCCAGCCGCTCGTCGATGCTTTCGCTCATCTGCTGGACCAGGGATTCCAGCATCCGCACCTCGCCGGTCAGGGCGTCGGTGTCGGACAGGACGCCGCTTTCGATGGCATGGGCCAGTTCGGTCAGGGCGCCCTGGGTCGATTCCATCGCATCGGCCAGCAGGCGGTGCGCCTCGCGGACCTGGGCGATCTCCTTCTTGAGCGCACGGCGCTCGGCGATCCCGGTGACGATGCCGTGGAAGGCGCCCAGCAGTCCCAGCGCGCCCAGCGTCCCCGCCACGCCCGCTCCGACGCCTAGCCCTGCGCGCCACAGAAAGGCGCCCACGGTCAGGCCGAGGAACAGATAGGCGAAATAGAGAAAGCCCGTGGTTACGTTGCGCATCGGCTGGCGGTCGGCCACTCCCGGATGGAATCGCCCGAGTATCAGGCTATCAATGCCATTCGGCTAGAGCGGGGCGATAAATATCCCCGCAGAATCACATGGGAAACGCAATGGAACTGTTCGATCTGACCGGCAAGGTCGCCATCATCACCGGCTCGTCGCGCGGAATCGGCAAGGCCATCGCCGAACGGCTGGCCGAACACGGGGCCAAGGTCGTTATTTCCTCGCGCAAGGCCGGGCCTTGCGAAGCGGTCGCCGCCGAGATCAACGACAGGCACGGCGAAGGCCGCGCCATCGCCGTTCCGGCCAACATCGCCTCCAAGGACGACCTGCAGCGGCTGGTGGACCAGACGAACGCCGCGTTCGGCCGGATCGACATCCTGGTCTGCAATGCGGCGACCAATCCCTACGCCGGACCGATGGCCGGGATCGCCGACGATCAGTTCGAGAAAATCCTGCAGAACAATGTCATCTCCAATCACTGGCTGATCCAGATGGTCGCGCCGCAGATGCTGGAGCGCAAGGACGGGGCTGTCCTGGTCATCTCGTCCATCGGCGGCCTGAGAGGCAATGCGCTGATCGGCGCCTACAACATCTCCAAGGCGGCGGACATGCAGCTGGTGCGCAATCTGGCGGTCGAATGGGGGCCGTCGAACGTGCGGGTCAACTGCATCGCGCCGGGCCTGGTCCAGACCGACTTCGCCAAATATCTGTGGGAGAACCCCGAACTGCTGAAGACCGTAACGGAGCCGGCCCCGCTGAAAAGGATCGGCCAACCGGATGAAATCGCGGGCACGGCGGTCTATCTGTGCAGCCCTGCCTCGGCCTATGTGACCGGGCAGACCCTGGTGGTGGACGGCGGATTGACGATTGCCTGGTGAACGTAAGGGCTGGAAACAGGATTGGGTGTGGCGGCTGGAGGCCTTCGGCTTCCGGGCCCTGTTCGGCCTGCTGCGGCTGCTGGGCGTCGAGCGGGCGTCGGGGCTGGGCGGCTGGCTGCTGCGCACCCTGGGCCCGCTGACGGGGACGCAGAAGACGGTGATGCGCAATCTGCGCATCGCCTTCCCCGACATGGGCGAGGCCGAGCGCGACGCCTTGGCCCTGGCGCAATGGGACCAGACGGGCCGCACCTTCGCCGAGCTGGCCGTGATGGACCAGTTGACGCCCGAGGGGGGTCGCGTGGAGGTGGTCGGGATGGAGCGGCTGCACGCCCTGCGCGACAGCGGCAAGCCGGCCGTGCTGATCTCGGGTCATCTGGCCAATTTCGAAGTCATGGCCGCGGTCATCATGGCGGCGGGCGTGCCGTGCCAGGTGACATATCGCGCGGCCAACAATCCGTATGTCGACGCCCTGATCCGCCAGAGCCGAGAGCGTTACGGCATCCGTTTGTTCGCGCCCAAGGGGGACGGCACGCGCGAATTGATGGCGGGGATGAAGCGCGGCGATTCCATCGCCCTGCTGGTGGATCAGAAATACAACCAGGGGCCGGAGGTCCAATTTTTCGGCCAGCCGGTCAACGCCTCGCCCGGCGCGGCGAGGCTGGCGCTGAAGTTCGACACGGTCATGCTGCCGCTGTCGGTGGTGCGGTTGCCGGGCGTCCGGTTCCGGGTGACGGCGCACGAGCCGATCGCCCTCGGCCGCAGCGAGGACAAGGCGGCCGACATCCTGGCGGGGGTCCAGGCCGCAAACCGCTTCGTCGAGGATCGGGTGCGCGAATATCCGGTGGACTGGTTCTGGGTCCACCGGCGCTGGCCGGACAAGGTCTATGCGGCGTTGGATCGCCCGGCGTCGGTCGAGCGGCGGAACGGCCCTTCGTACTCCGGCTGATCGCGGCGGCGGCGGCACGGGCCGACATAACTGTCGCAACGGATGAAGGCGCGCGGCCTCAGGATGACGGCGTTGATCCGGTCCAGCACGGCCTTGGCGGTGATCGGCTTGACGACGAACTCGTTCACCCCGGCGTCGCGCGCCTCATAGACGCGGGAGCGTTCGGAATGGCCGGTCATCATGATGATCGGCAGATAGATGTTGGGGCTGTCGGGGCCGGTGCGGACCAGGCGGGTGAACTCCACCCCGTCCAGCGGGAACATGTTGAAGTCCACGATGGCCAGGTCGATGGGATGGCGGCGCAGCAGGCTTAGGGCGGTCGCGCCCTCGGCGGCCTCGTGGACATTGCGAATGTCGGCCGAATGCAGAACGGCGGCGGCGATGGCGCGCATGTTCTGATTGTCGTCCGCCAGCAGGACGTTCAGCGATTTCAGAGAAGACATCAGACCCCACCGATCGAAGCCGGACGCTAGGAGCATGTCCGCAGGCTCGCAAGCGGAGCCTTGGTTCAAGCGAGCGCATTCGGCGCCTGGGCGCCTACCATCAGCGACGGATCCAGATTGCGGTCGCGCCATTTCATGCGCCAGCACAGGTGCGGCCCTGTCGCGCGGCCGGTCATGCCGACGCGGCCCAGCGGATCGCCGCGCCGCACTCGCCGGCCCAATTCCACGTCCAGCCGCGACTGGTGCAGATAGCCGGTGATCAGCCCCTGGCCGTGGTCGATCAAGGTCAGGCCGCCTTCGAAATGCATGTCCGGGCGCACGAAAACGATGCGGCCGTCGGCGGGCGCGCGGATCACGCTCCCCTGCGGCGCGGCCAGATCGACGCCATAGTGCGGACGGGCCGGGGTTCCGTTCAGGATGCGCTGCGCGCCCCACGCGCTGGACACGCGGTAGGCGTCCAGAGGCCAGATGAAGCCGTCGCGAAAGTCGTCGGCGTCGATGCGGCTGGCGAATGCCTCGGTCTTCAGGGCTAGCTCGCGCTGGATTCGGTCCAGCAGCGCGGGATCGCTGGGCTCGACGGTCGCGGGCGGCAATCCGTCCACGCGGGTCGAGGGGAAGGCGAAGGGGGCGATGTCCAGAGTGCGCCGGGCCGAACGCCCGCCGGCGCGGGCCTCGATGCGGGCGCTGGCGCCGGCGTCGCGGTCGAAGCCGATCACGAACAGGCCGGCGGCCGAGGCGGTGGTCAGGGCCTCGCCGTCGACGAAGATCAGGGCGCCCGGCGCGGTGCGCCCAAAGGCGTAGCCGCCCTGACGCCAGGCCCCGTTCAGAGCCAGGGCCAGCGTGTCGCCGCCTCGAGCGAAGGCCTGCCGCCCGGCGACCAGCCCGGCCCCCGCCCCGGCCAGCAGGGCGCGGCGCGTGGCCCTCACTTCGCTTCCGTCAGGGCTGCGATGAACTCGGCCGGGCCGAAATAGGGCTGCTGGCGGGTCGAACTCCAGTAGCGCAGGATCTCCAGCGGGATCGGCTTGTCCGTGACCGCGCAGCGCACGTAGCGGCCCGGCTTCAACACCGCGAACTCGCCGTCGCCATAGTGAAGAACGGCCTGGTCGGAAGCAGTCATGTCCATTGCCCGACGATAGTCCTGGCGCGCCCCGGCGAAAAGAGGGTCAGGCCGAGGCGACCGCATCCGTGATCGGCCCGTCGGCCGCAGGGGGACGGATCGCGCCCGCCGGCGGCGGCTTGGGCCGTCCGCCCATCCGGTCGGTGAACAGGAAGACGAACGGATTGAGCGAGATCGACAGCAGGGCGGCGGCCAGGATCAGGTCGTGGGTCTCGCGACTCATGGCGCCCAGGGACACGCCAAGCGCCGCCAGGATGAAGGAGAACTCGCCGATCTGGGCCAGGGACGCCGCCACGGTGAAGCCGGTCGGCCGGTCCAGTTGGAAAGACCTGGCGATGACCAGGGCCGCGACCGACTTGCCGACGATGACGATGCCAAGAACGCCCAGCACCGCCCAAGGCTGACGCACGAGGATCATCGGGTCGAACAGCATCCCCACCGAGACGAAGAACAGGACGGCGAAAGCGTCGCGCAGCGGCAGCGACCGCTCGGCCGCATTGTGTCCCAGGGGCGAGGCGTTCATCACCAGCCCCGCCAGGAAGGCGCCCAGCGCGAAGGAGTGGAACAGGAAATAGGCCAACCAGGCGATGCCGAGCGCGATGGCCAGCACCCCGAGGGTGAACAGTTCGCGCGACTTGGTATGGGCGATGCGGATCAACAGCCAGGGAATGACCTTGCCGCCCACCACCAGCATGCCGACCACGAACAGCACCACCTTCACCAGCGTCAGGCCGACATTGGCTCCCAGCGCCGCCAGGTCCGCCTGGCTTCCCGCCGGGACCAGGATCATGGGTAGCATGACCAGGGCGATGACGATCACCAGGTCCTCGACGATCAGCCAGCCCACGGCGATGCGGCCGATCTCGCCCTTGACCTGTTTGCGCTCCTCCAGCGCGCGCAGCAGGACCACGGTGGAGGCGACGGACAGGGCGAACCCCATCAGCAACGCCTCGACATCGCCCAGGCCCAGCACGAACCGGCCCAGCCCCCAGCCCAGGACGGTGGCGACGACGATCTGCACCAGGGCGCCGGGAATGGCGACCTTGCGCACCTGCATCAGGTCCTTGGGCGAGAAGTGCAGCCCGACGCCGAACATCAGCAGGATGACCCCGATCTCGGCCAGTTGCGGCGCCAGTTCGGTGTCGGCCACGAAGCCGGCCGTATAAGGCCCCACCACGATGCCCGCGACAAGATAGCCCACCAGGGGCGACAGCCTGAGCCGATGCGCCAACATCCCGAACACGAAGGCCAGGACAAACCCCCCGACCAGAGTGAGGATCAGGCTGTCGGCATGGGGCATCAGGGCTCCTGTCGCGGGTGGGACCGGGTTTTGGATCAGGCTTTGCAGTTGGGGCGCGAGGGCGGATTTGACAAGATGACGCAGTGTCGCGCGACGCGGAAAAACCCAGACGCCCTCGCCCGATCGCTCCGAAATTCACAGGCTGGACGCGGCGCGCCCTCGGCGTCGTGACGGCTGCGCGCAGCAGGCGACCTGCGACCCGATGACCGGCTTGAAAAGGCGAGTAACCGGACTCAGCGCCCCGCCGTCGCCTCGGTCAGGTCAGCCAGGCGGCGGGCCGCATCGGGGATGGCGACGGTGCGGGCGGCGGCGGACATGGCTGATAGGCGCGCCGGGTCGGACAGGACGGCGGCCAGGGTGGACGACAGGCGCTCCACGGTCAGGTCGTCTTCCAGCACCACCTCGGCCGCACCCGCGTCGGTCAGGGCCTTGGCGTTCAGGCGCTGGTGGTCGTCGGTGGCGATCTTCAGCGGGACCAGGATCGACGGCAGGGCCGCCACCGCCAGTTCGGCGCAGGTCGAGGCCCCGGATCGGCCGACCACCAGATGGGCCTTGGACAGCCGCTCGGCCATGTCGCGGAAGAAGGGCGCGACCTCGGCCTCTATCCCCGCCTCCAGATAGATCTGGCGCGCAGCGTCCAGCGTTTCAGGCCGGGACTGCTGCTGCACTTTCAGACGGCGGCGCAAGACCTCGGGCAGGGCCGCCAGCGCCCGGGGCGTGGTCTCGGACAGGATGCGGGCGCCCTGGCTGCCGCCTGTCACCAGCACATGGATGGGGCCGTCCTCGACCGGCGCGATATAGGTCCGGTCGAACAGGGCGCGGATTTCGGCGCGGACGGGCGAACCGACGACGTGCGCCCGCCCCTGCACCTTGGCCGGCGCGCGCTCCAGCGTGGGAAAGGACGAGGCGACCTGGTTCACATAGGGGGCCAATATGCGGTTGGTGCGGCCGAGGACCGCGTTCTGCTCATGGATCACGGTCGGCCGCCGCGCCGTCACGGCCGCGACCAGGGCCGGAGCGGACGGATAGCCGCCGAACCCCACCACCACGTCCGCCCCCAACCGCTCGAAGGCGGCGCGCGCCTGCATCACCCCTTTGAAGATGGCGACCCCGGCCTTGACCAGACCCAGCGGCCCCGCGCCGGTGGCCGCATCCAGAGCCAGCCGCTCGTCGGCCGGAAAAGCATGGGCGTATTGCTCGCCCCTGCGGTCTGTCGCCAGAACGACGCGCCAGCCGCGCGCCGACATTTCGCGCGCCAGCGCCTCGGCTGGAAACATATGGCCGCCAGTGCCGCCGGCGGCGACGACGCAAAGCTTGGACATTCGAGGGCTCCAGATTATCCGGCCCTGAATAGTCTGAAATCAGCCGATTTCAGAAGTCGCCGCGGAAGAAAAACGCTCCCGCCGCCCGGCCCGGACGAAGCCGCTGCGGCTCCGCCCGGACCGCCGCGATCAGAACCGCTTCGTCAGTTGCACGCCATAGGTGCGCGGCTCGTTGACGAAGGCGGTCAGGTTGTTGAAGTCGATCCCGCCGATGACGTTTTCTTCGTCGGTGATGTTGCGGACATAGGCGGCCGCCTCGACGCCGCGGTTGAGGTCGCGCCAGCCCGCGCGCAGCCCGCCTTCGAACGCCGTGTCCTGCATGAACTCGACCGATTCATAGAGGAACAGGTTGAAGTCCTTCTGCAGCACCCAGTCGGTCGTGGCGAACAGCTCGGTGTCGTTCCCCAGCGCGCGGACATAGTTCACCGTCAGATTGGCGGTGTATTCCGGCGCCTGCGGGAAGGGATTGCCGTCGATATTGGCCCGACGGGTCGCGCCCACAGTGACGATCGGGTCGGTGACGGTGCAGTTGGCGCCGCAGATGGCCACCAGCAGATCGCCGTCCTTGATCTCGGTGTGGTTCCAGGCGGCCCCGGCCGACAGGCTGAAGCCCGCGCCCAGATAGAGGTCTCCGTCCAGCTCCAGGCCGTAACCCTCGCCCTTGTCGGCGTTGATCAGGCGGTTGGAGTTGTCGGCGCCGCCGATGGCGGTGAACTGCATGTCGCTGACTTCATAGACATAGGCCGTGGCGTTGAACCGGGCGCGGCCGTCCATCATCCGCGCCTTCAGGCCGGTTTCGTAGGACATGACGGTCTCGGAGTCCGCCGTGGTCAGGACCGGCAGGTTGCGCCCCTGGATCGACGGGCCGCGATACCCCTTGGCCACACGCGCGAACAGGTTGATGTCGTCGTTGACCTCATAGACGGCGCTCACGTCCCAGCTGACCTGTTCGTCGCCGACCGAAACGGCCCCCGTGCCGCCGGCGCCGGTCCCCAGAACGATTCGGCCGTGATAGTCGCGATTGTCGTCGGTGTAGCGGACGCCCGCCGTCACCTTGAAGGCGTCCGTGAGGCTGTAGCTGCCCTGGCCGAACACCGACCAGGAGTCCGACTTCTGCACGATGTCCGTCACCCGCGTCGGCGCCGGGGCGCCCGTGCCGTTGAAGGTGCCGGACACCAGGTTGATACGCTCGTCCCAATAAAAGGCCCCGACCTGCCAGCCCAGCCGGCCGTCGCCGTTCGACGCCAGGCGCAGCTCATAGGTGTTCTGCAACAGGTCGCTGGACAGGGTGCCGGTCTCGGAGTTGAACGGCGTCTTGTAGGGCGCAGTCGCTGGGGCCGAGGCCACGCCGCCGTCGATGTCGCCGTCGCCCTGCGACCAGCCCTGATACGAACCGACGATGCCGGTCAGGGTCGCGGGACCGAAGTCGTAGGCGACCTGCAGCGATTCCGACGTGGTCTGCTGCTTCTGGAAGTTGTTGCGGCCGCCGTCGTAATAGACGGTGTCGCGGTCGAAGTTGCCGTTCAGCTTGTTGGAGCCCTTGGTCAGGACGTTGGCTCGGTTCATCGTGCCCGTCCCGTCATAGTCGCGGGCCTGCAGGGTCAGCAGGGTCGACAGCCGATCGGTCGGCCGCCAGGCCACATGGACGCGGGCCGCGATATCGTCGAAACCGCCCAGATCGTCATCGCCGGCCTTGGCGAAGGATGGGTTGTAGGCGTTGTTCACCCAGTCGTCGCGGTGGTTCCACAGGATGGCGCCGCGCACCTGAAGCGTGTCGGACGCCGGCAGGGTGACGGCCGCCTCGGCGCGGGTCGAACCCAGGTTGCCATAGGTCAGCGAACCGAAGCCGGTGAAATCGTCGGTCGGCTTGACGCTGTCGATCTTGACCACGCCAGCCGGGGTGTTGCGGCCGAACAGCGTGCCCTGCGGTCCGCGCAGCACTTCCAGCTGCTGCACGTCGAACAGGGGAAAGCCCTTCAGATAGACGCTTTCCAGCACGACATCGTCCAGAACCACCGAGACCGGCTGCGAGGCGGTGAAGTCGAAGTCCACATTGCCCAGGCCGCGAATATAGAAGCGCGGCGCGTAGCGGCCGTTGGAGCTTTCGACCTGCAGGCTGGGCACGCGAGCCGACAGCGACAGGATGTCGGCGCCGCCGGCCGAGATGTCCTGCAGCGTCTCGGGCGTCAGGGCCGTCACGGCGAAGGGCACGTCGCGGATGTTCTCGCTGCGACGCTGGGCGGTGACGACGATGTCGTCGACGCCGGCCGGTTCCGCAGTCGTCTCGGTGGTCTGGGCGAAGACGGAGCCCGCGCTCAACAGGGCGACGCCGCTGACGGTGGCGGCCGAAAAGACTTGGCGAAGCATGTGCGATGATCCTTGGGGCGACATGAAGAGGGGGAGCTGTCGCGCGACGCCGTAGAACGTCGTGTCCGAACCCGCCAGATGGCGCCGCTCCCTGTTTCTTGAACCTTTGAAGACGCGGCCACACTGCTGCGGCAATCGTGCATCCGACCGGCCGGATCGCGCCTTGCGCCATTGTCTCGGCCGGGTCGAGGCGCCAAGCTGGACAACTGCGCGAGTCTCCTCCGCCCTCCCCGACATCGCCCGGATCGCCCATGTCCCTCATCGCCCCCACGCGTCGCCACCTGCTTCGACTAGGCGGCGCCGCGGCCCTGACGCCTGGGCTTGTGGGCATGGCGCGCGCGTCGACGGTCGCGCGGGTCCTGGCCGTTTCGGACCTGCACTCGGCCTACGATCGCACAGCCCGCCTCCTGGCCGCCTTCGAAGCGGAGACGCGGACCCATCCCGTCCCCCATGTGATCGCCATAAACGGCGACATCTTCGAGCACGGCAATGTCGTGTCCGTCCGCTCGGGCGGCGTGATCGACTGGACCTTCCTGGCGCAGCTGCCGCGCGTCGCCCCGACGGTGGTCAATCTGGGCAACCACGACAACGACCTGACGCCGAACCTGGCCGATGTCGTGGCCCGGATGAAGGGTCTGGGTCTGCATGTGGTCACGACCATCGCCGACGCGCGCAGCGGCCTGGGCTATGCCGCGCCTGTGGCGACCCTGGCGCTTGGGGCGCGTTCGCTGCGCGTGGTCGGCGTGGCGACCAATGCCGTGAACACCTATCCCAAGGCGTCGCGCGACCGGCTCTCCATTCCGTCCGCGTCCGACTGGGCCAAGGCCAACCTGGGCCAGAGCCTCGCCGGCGCGGACCTCGTCATGGTCATGAGCCATGCCGGCGTCGCCGCCGACCGGGACATCCTGCCTCTGCTGCCGGACGGCGCCCTGATGGTGGGCGGGCACAATCACCTGCTGTTCCAGCATCGGCGGGGACGCAGCGTCTATGTCCACGCCGGTTCCTGGACCACCGCCTATACGGCGGCGACCTTCCATTCCGACGGGTCGGTCACGGCCGAGTCCCGCCCGGTCGCGCTGGACGCCCAGCCCTCCGCCGAGCTGGAACGCCTCGTCGCGGCGACCCTGACGGCGAACCTGACCGAGGAGGAGCGGACCGTTCTAGGCGACAGCCCGCACGCCCTGTCTCTGGGCGACACGGGCCGGCGCGTCGCCGCCGGCCTGGCCCGGGCGGCCGGCGCCGACGCCGGCTTCATCGGCCACACCACCCTGGGAACCGGCGCGCCCGCAGGGCCGGTCAGCCGCTATACTTTCGATTCCATCGTCCGTTTCGACGGAAAGCTGATGGCCGCCACGGTGTCGCGCTCCCGGTTCGACGCCTTCTCGGCCTGCGCCAACCAGGACCGCCCCATGCCCCTGGCCGACCGCAACGGCGACTTCCTCTATGCCTCGGGCGCCGCGAACGGCGATCAGGTCCGAATCGCCACGACCGACTGGTGCGCCGCCAACCAGCGGGAATACTTCCAGACGGCCGACCTCGATTTCGAAGAGGTCGCAGCCCCCTCGATCAAGACCATTGCCGCCGCCGCGCTTTTCGAAGCGGGCCAAGCCAGCCGAGCGTGACGACGCCTTCGCTGTAGCCGCTTCGATCACCTCGGGTGCAAGCCCAAGCTGAAAGGCCCCGTTAAAGCGCATCGGGCGCGGACGCGACGGGATAGTCGATGTAGCCCTCAGGTCCGGGCGTATAGAGTTTCGACGGGTCGTAATCCGCCAGCGGCGCCCCAAGACGGATGCGGTCCACCAGGTCCGGGTTGCCGATGAAGGGCCGGCCGAACGACACCGCCTGGGCCTCGCCGGTCCGAACGGCGTCGCGGGCGTAGCCATGGAGCCAATGATCCTCCTCCCCCTGCTTCCAGAACAGCATGTCCTCCATCGCCCGTCCGACGTCATCGGCGTGCGAGATGCGGAAGAACAACCGGCCGGACTGTCATCTCGCCGCCCGGCGCCGGCGAGCGGAAGCAGCAGAGATTCATCGCCACGGCGCGCCGTGCAGGATCTTCGACGTTCGGCCGGCCCGTGTCGGGATGCTGACGTCCTGGCTCGCTGGTCCACGCGGGCGAGGACGAAGCCGATCGATCGTCGCTTCGTCATAGCGCAATCTGTCGGCCCCGCAGCTATGAACCGTTCGTCGTCACCCAGCGCCCGGTGGAAGGCGGAGACGAAGGATCAGGCGGTCCTGGACCGGGCGCCGATCGCGCTGGCGATCTGGGCTATGCTGGCTTCCAGGGTCGAAGGACCGCCTCCCACCAGATACCAGCCCGGCGCATCCAGTTGGACGACGCGGTCCTCGCGCCAGGCGCGGCTGCGGCTGATGGCCTGGCTCGCGGCGAGAAGGGCCGGGGCGGCGGGCTCGCCCCCGGTCGCGGAAGCCCGGTCGAGCACGAACAGCCAATCCGGGTCGCGGTCCATGACGACCGCCAGCGCAGCCGCCTGATCCCCGCTAAGGCGAGCCCGATCCGCGTCGGAGAGGCTGCCCGCTTCGGACCTTGGAGGCGAGGGAGGAAGGTCGAACGGCGTCGCGACAGGCTGCATGCCGAGCACTTCGTAGATGACGCCGAACCGTGTGTAGGGCGCCTGGGGTTGGACGCCGGAGCCGGCCGCGAAGAGGACCAGCGCATCTTGCCCCTTGGTCCTGGCGTGCAGGGCTCCGATAGCCGAAAGCAGGCGTTCCGCGCTGGCGGAAGCCTCGGTTCGCCGATCGAAGATGTGGCCCAGCAGCAGGATGTTGCGGACGACGCTGCCGATGAAGCCGGTCGTGCTGGTGGACAGGTCGAGCGTCGGCGCGATGGCGTTCAGTTCGGCGTACTTGGACGCGGAGCGGCCGCCGACGATGATCAGGTCCGGTCGCGCGGCCCTCACGGCGGCGTAATCCGGCTCGAACAGGGTCCCGACCTTGGCGTAGGTTTCCGCTCCGTAGCCGGCGAGGCGCCCCGGGAAGCGCCCTCCCGCCACGCCCGCCGGCTGAACCCCCAATGCGTCGAGGACATCGAGCGCGCCCAGGTCGAACACCACCACCCTTTTGGGAACGGATGTCAGAACGGTTTCTCCCGCCGCGTGAACGACCCTTTGCGGCGGGACGCCGCTCGCGGCCGTCCCAGCGGTCAGAAGGGTGAAACCTCCTGCGGCGCCGGTCAGGATCAGACGTCGGGAAAAGGCGTTTGACATGGGATTCCTCGAAAGACGCAAAGCAGCGGCCGGATCGTGCGACCGGATCAGAAGCGGGCTGTGAGTCCGGCCCAGACACGGGCGCGGTCGTTCACATAGCCGTACTCCTCGTAGGTCATCTCATGATCGAACAGGTTCTGGATGCCGGCGCGCAGCGTCACCTTGTCGTTGACCTCATAGGCTCCGCCCACGTCGATGGTCGTGTAGCCGGGTGCGACGATGTTCGAGGCGCTGATGGCGATGGCCGCCTGATGTTCCTCGCCATAATAGACCGCGCGCACGAAGCCGCTGACCCTGGAATGGCGCGGGCGGAAGGTCAGGGCGACGCTGGCCTGGGACTCGGGCGTCTCGTTCAGGGCGGCGCCGGCGTTTGCGCCCGTCAGCTGTTCGGACTCCGTCAGGGTGCCGGTGGCCTTCAGGGTGATGCTGTCGGTCAGTCGCGCGTCCAGTGTGGCCTCCAGGCCTTTGATGCGCACTTCGTCGATGTTGACGTAGGTCGTGGGCGGCCGGCCGATCGAGCTGAGCGGCTCGTCCACGCACCACGCCTGCGCCGCCAGACAGGTGACGCGCAGAATCTTGTCTTCGAAGTCCGTCTGATAGACTGTCAGGCCGATCTCGACGTTGGAGGTCGCCTCATAGACGATGCTGCCTTCATAGGTCAGCGAGGTTTCCGCCTGAAGATCGGGGTTGCCGTAGATGGTGCCGCCCCGGCTGTTCTGGCCCCAGTCGGCGAGAGTCTGGCGGATGTCCGGCGCCCGGAAGCCCGTCGAGACGCCGCCCTTGACGATGAGCGTCGGCGTCGGCTTCCAGACGCCGTACAGGCGCGGCGAAACCTGCGAGCCGTACAGGTCGTGATCGTCCAGGCGGATGCCGGCGGTCAAGGCGAAGGTCGGGGTCAGGCTCCATTCGTCCTCGGCGAAGAGCGCCCACTGCGTCCGGTCCGCGGCGTCGCGCACCTTGCCGTCCACGGTCAGCCCGTTGCCGCTCGGCGCATACAGGTCGGCGAAGTTGTAATAGGCGCCGATGTTCAAAACATGGGCGCCGATCGGCACGACCCAGGCCGTCTGGGCGACGGTGTTCTTGATGTTGACGTCGGTTTCCTTCCGCGTCGCGTCCTCGAACTGAATGAAGGACTGCGAGGTCGCCCGGCCCCAGTCGCCGGTGTGGCTGACCGAATAGACGAACCGCTCCTGGCTCTGAACCGACTTCGTCCCTTCGGGCGCCGCGGCGGTCGCTTCCGTGGTGCGGCCTGCGGTCTGGACGGACTCCTGATCGTAGTAGGCGGCTTCGAACAGCAGGTCGTGCTGCGGGTTCAGCGCCCAGCCCAGCTTGGCCGATGCGCTGTCGTCCTTACGTTCGGGCGAAGCCGTCAGGATATCGTCCTCGGCGCGCCGGTTCATCGAGGCCGACAGCTGCAGGCCCAGGGTGTCGGCGATCAGCGGGCCGCTGGCGTAAACGCTGGCGTCGTAATAGTCGCCGTAGTCTCCATTGGTCTGGGCCGTGCCGTTGACGCGGACGCTGCCGTTCCATTCGTCGCCGATGCGGCGGGTGATCACGTTGATGACGCCCCCCATGGCGTCGGATCCATAGAGCGAAGACATCGGCCCGCGGACGACTTCGATGCGCTCGATCATCTCCATCGGGGGCAGAAGGCCGCTCTCGGCGATGTTGCCGCCGTTGGTCCGCGATTCCCGCGAGTTGAGCCGCTTTCCGTCCACCAGGATCAGGGTGTAGGCGCTGCCCAGTCCCCGGATCGAGATGTCGCGGCTGTTGCCCTCGCCTGGCGTGACCGTGACGCCCGGCACATCGAGCAGGGCGTCGGTCAACTGACGATAGGGCGACCGTTCGAGATCCTCGCGCGTGATGACGCTGATGGAGGCCGGAGCGTCCTTGACCTGCTGCTCGCGCCCGGCGGCGGTGACGACCACTTCGCCGAGCTCTGTCGCCGGCTGCGGGGCCGCCGTCTGCGCCATGGCGGCGGGGGCATGCAGGGCGGTGGTGGCGAGAAGGACCGCCGCGCCCAGGAGGCGCGGCGACGGCGGACGGCGAGACATATCAAACCCCAGTGCAAGACAGGCGTCGGCGATCGGATGCGTCGATCCGCCGCGCGACGCGACTTCAGCTTCGCCTTTCCCGACGAAGCGGTTCGCTCCTAATAGTCATTCTCATTAAAGACCATGACTCGCTCGGCATGGCCGCCATGCGTCGAAGGCATAAAGGAGTCCGATTTGATCGCCCGCCGCCCGGAACTGCGCCTGCTGACCAGTCTGGAGGCCTTGCTCGAGACCCGGAGCGTTTCACAGGCTGCGGACAGGCTGGGCGTCAGCCAGCCGGCGATGAGTCGGACCCTTGCGCGGTTGCGGGACCAGTTGGGCGATCCTCTCCTCGTGCGTTCGCGCGGCGGCATGGTGCCGACGCCTCGCGCCGAAGCGCTGGCGGGGCCCCTGCGGCGCTGGCTCACCCAGGGCGAGGACCTGCTGCGGCCGGATGCTTTCACCCCCGGTCGATTGGATCGGACCTTCCGTGTCGCCTCGACCGATTTCGGAATCCTCAGCGTCGTCAAGCCGGCGGTCCGCAGGATCACGGAGACGGCGCCCGCCGCGTGCCTCCAGATCTCCGCTCTGTCGAGCGCCAGCCTCAAGCATCTGGCGGACGGTCGCCTCGACCTTGTGATCATTGGATACCCTCCGCAGGGCGCGGGCGTCCTTTCCCGCCGGCTCTTCACCGAGCGCCGGCTGGGACTTGTCCGAGAGGGACATCCTGTGGTGGGCGGCGAGATCGGGATCGACGCCTTCTTCGAATGGCCGCATGTGACGCCGCTGGTGGGCGAAGGCTTCGCCGACCCGCTGGAATACGCGCCGGATCATCTTCGCCGCCGACGGGTGGCGATATCTGCGCCGAGCTTTTCCAGCGTGCCCGATCTGGTGGCGGAATCCGACGCGCTGGCGGTGCTGCCCGCTCGGGCCGCGCTGCATTTCGCGGCGCTTTACGGCCTGCACACCTTCGAGCCGCCGGTCGCCCTGCCCGCATTCGGATACTTCATGGCCTGGCACCAGCGGTCCACAGACGATGCGGCGACACAGTGGCTGATCGAGGAAATCGCCGCAGCGCAGCGCGAATGGGAAGCCAGTCTCAAGAGCGGCGGGGCGCTGTCAGCCTGACGACGACTTGTCGCCGAGAGGCACGCGAACGGGCGGTCCGAGAAAGTTTCCTTCAGCGCGCCGCGACACCCTCGATCTCGACGAGTAGTCCGGGCGCCTGGATCGCCTTGATCTCCAAGGCGGTGCGAACGACGGTGTTCGCATTCGCCTCATTCAGAAAGAACTCGCGGTAGGCCGCGTTGACGCCCGCATAATCCGCCCGCCCTGTCGCCGGGTCTGCGACCACGAAAATGGTCAGCTTGATCAGGTCTGACATCGCGTAGCCCCGACGTTCGAGGACCGTCTTGATCTTGCCAAGCGTGCTCAGGGTCTGCGTCTTCGTATCGCCATAGCCCTTGTCCGGGTCGGCAGGGTCCAACAGGGCGGCGGCATGACCGCCGATGTAGAGATACCGGGCTGCTGGGCCGACTTCGACGCTCTCAAGGAGCAGGGCGCCGGGACGGCCATTGCGAACCACATTCTCGTCAGACGCTGCGGCGTCCTGAGCGATGGCGGATGAAGCGGCGGCGGCAAGCACGAGGGCGGACAGGGCGGCGGGAACGCGCATGGTGTTCAGCTCCGGTTTAGACGTATTCCAGCAGCAGCATGAAACCGTAGTCCATGTGCAGCTGATGATGGCAGTGCAGGAGGGTCAGACCCGGATTGTCGGCGATGAACTCGGCCTCGACCACGCCGTAGGGCGGAAGATTGACCGTGTCCTTCATCAGGCCGCTGATCGGTGTCTGATCGACGCGGGTCAGATGGAAGCGATGGCGGTGCAGATGAACCGGATGGGCGCAGCCAGACAAATTGATCCACCGGAATCGATAGCGCCCGCCTTGGCGGACCTGAAGCCGGGGCAGGTGATGATGGTTCGCCAGTTCGCCGTTGATGCGCCAGCGCTCGAACCCGTCGTGACCCAGGTCTCTCTCGAATCGCATGGTGAAGACCCCATCGGGATCCGGCCCTTCCGCACCGGGATTAGCGAAGGTCGGGTAGGACCAGTCCAGCCGGACAGGCGCCCGCCAGACGGCGGGGCCGCGCTCGTGCTCATACTCGACGACGACGCCCAGTCCCTTGGCGCGCTCCTGGTCCTTCACCGAGCCCAGCACCCAGACACCGGGCGCATTCATCTCGACCACGGCGTCGATCCTCTCCGCCACCGACAGGGCGAGGACTTCCACTGCCCGGGGGTTTGGGACCGGCGCGCCATCCAGGGCGATGACGGTAAAACTGTGGCCCGGCAGGGCCAGCATGACGTCCTCGCTGGCGCTGGCGTTCAGGATGCGGAACAGGACCCGCTCGCCGCGCTTGACCCGGATCGGTTCGCCTGCGCCCAGCTTGCGGTCGTTGAACGACGCGTGTTCGTAGCTCAGCGTCGCGCAATGACCATGATGATGGTCCGGCGCCGATAAGGTCGGGTTCCAGTGGTGGGCGGCAAGCAGGACTTCGCGGTCATAGCGACCCGAGGACCGACGCGGCTCCACCAGCAGGAAGCCATACTGACCGTTATAGCCCCCCCGCGTCAGGTCGGTCATCGCCATAACATGGGTGTGGTACCAATGGGTGCCCGCCGGCCGCGGCGTGAACCGGTATATCAGGTCGCCCCCAGGCGGGATCGCCGGACTACCCTGTTCAAGGGCGCCGTCAGACACCGGCGGGTTATGCAGGCCGTGCCAGTGGACCAGTTCCTCTTCGGTGGTGGAATTCCGAACAGCGATCTCGACCGGCGCGCCTTCGCGCACCCGAAGGACCGGGCCGGGCGCCGTTCCGTTGTAGCCGGTCGTATGGATGACGACGCCGGGCGCCAACTCCACCTGCACCGATGCAATCTCCAGCGAAAGCTTCTGGGCGCGCGGCAGGGCAAGGGCCGGGGCGGACAGGGCGGGCGTCGCCGCGCCGCCAGCGGCCAGGGCGCCGAGGCTCAACATCCGGCGGCGGCTGAGGTCGAGGCTCATCCTGTCACTCCAAAGGCTTGCGCCGCCGCACGCCGGCCGTGTTCGAAGGCGCCCGTTCCGTTCTGGGCGCCGTTGAGTTCGGCATGGCCGATGAAGATGCGGCCGAAGCCCTTGCGCGGCGCTTCCAGCGGACTGGGTTTGCCGTCCATTCCGTAGTGGAAGCCAACGGGTTCGATGAGGCGGGCGTGCCCCCAGCGGTTCAAGATGATGCCGGCGATGTCGCGCTTGGCGTCGAACCCGACGTCGGCGAACATCCGCGTCATTTGAGTACGTATCCGCCGCTCATAATCGCTGTAGGTTGTGGAAAGCAGTCGGGTCCGACCCAGGGCGCCCTGGTCGAACGCGCTCCGACCCGGGGTATAGAGCCCCATGTAAAAAGTAAGCACCGTGGGCTTGTCGGGATCGAGGGGCGGGTCGTAGCCGTCGGTCACCATGCTTTGACGCAGGTTGGCCCAGAAACCTATCGAATCATCCTCGCCAAACCACCTGACCGCAGTGGCGCCCTGCTGGTACAGGAAGCGCCAGTTGGTCAGGGCGACGTTGATAATCAGGGCCGGCGCATAGGCGTACTGGTCGTAGGCGTCGCGGATATCGTTCGGCAGGTCGTGGATGACCCGCTTGTTGATCCACCCGCCAGACGCCATCACCACCGACCTGGCGCGCACGCAATGGGCCGCCCCTTCGCGGATATAGGTCACGTCGACCGCCTCGGCCTGGCCGGCCGCGCCCTGATGGCGGACGTCGATGACCGTTGACCGCAGCCGCAGCCTGACTGGCTCCCCCGCCTTGTCGATGGCGGCATGGTCCATCCGGGCGGACATCAGGTTTTCAAAGGTGAAAGGTCCCGGAAACGAACCCGGGATGAGCGATCGGACCAGATGCCGAGCCCAGGTCGAGTTGCCGCCGGGATAGGACAGCGACAGCTTGCGGGTCGGGTCGCTCACGAAGCGGCCGGCGCGCGCGGGCGAGGCATCGGCGGACACGCCCGATAACAGACCCGTCAGGGGTTCCGCCATGGCGGTCACCGCCGGATCGTAGCCCTTAACCCGCTCGAGATAGTCCTTGTAGGTGATGCGATCGAGCGCCCTAAGTTCGTCTTCGGTCGTCCCCACCCGAGTGCGCCGCCAGTCCAACAGGTCGGCCCGAGCCTTATCCGAAAAGGGAGCCCGCGCCAGATTGTCTCGCCAGATGTTGTTGATCAGCCGACCCCGGCCATTTCCGTCATCCAAATGATAGGCGATGTCGATCTGCTGCTCTTGCTGGCCGTCCATGTTGCCATAATTGTCGCGGGCGATCCCCAGCGGCGTGACATCGGCGCTCCATTCCTGGAAGCGGTATTCATAGGGCAGGTTGCAGGCGTCGAAGAATGCTTCGGCCGGCGAGCCCGATCCCTTGCGAGCCAGGCCGAACTGATTCGATCCCTGAGGGGCGATAAGGCGCGTGCCTTCGACCTCGAACTCGTTCTCGCGCGCTTCGCCGCCAAACATGGCCGCATTGTCCAGGATCAGGACGCGTCGGCCGCCGCCGCTCATCCGCGAGTATTCCCAAGCGCTCATCAGTCCGGCGAGGCCAGCGCCGACGACGATGAGGTCGTACTCCTCCTCGGGAGCCAGGCGACCGGTAGGGAAGGCGTCATAGTAGCCGTCGCGCACCTTGTGGGCGGCGGTCAGAACCGAGTGGGTGTTCCCGTTGGCCTTTGCATAGTCGCCGACGCCGCCGTAGCCGGTGAAGTCCTCGTGCGGGGCGCACTGCGCGGCCGGACAGCGGGCATGTCGCAGGCTGTCGCCCTCGCCGAGGACACGACTGTTGAGAACGTCCCGCCGCGTAATCGGCGCCGACATCCCCAGGCGTTCGTCCTCCCTACTGGCCACCGCTGTTGTTCCCTGTTCCGAAAGTTTCAGTGGTCGGCGCAGTCGCCTGCCTGACGACCAGAATCTGTCCCCGGTCGCTTGTCCGAACATCGACTGGCAAGGTCGCCTTCAGCGCTGCGGCGAAGCCGTTCTGATTGCCCGCGCGGAACATGCCGTTGATCCGCATGTCGGCCACCTCGGGGTGGATCACGATCTTCAGCCTCGAGTATGTGTTCATCTCTTGAACGGCCGAGGCGACCGTCTTGTTGTCGAAGAATATCTGTCCATCGACCCAACCGAGGGCACGGGCGGTGTCGACGGTTTGAACAACCATCGCAGGGTTTCCTGTCGATCCCGCCAATTGTTGGCTCGGTTGCATGATGCGAACCGATTCATGGCCGAGCCGGGTGGATCGCACGGCCACGCGGCCTTCGGCCAACGTCACTCTGAGATCGCGGTCGTCGAGCGCCACGTCGAACACCGTCCCCAGAGCCGTCACGGTACGGTCGCCTGCCCTCACGACGAAGGGCCGCGACGGGTCCTTCTCCACCCGGAACAACGCGCGACCCGAAAGAAGCGTGATCTCCCGCCGCGCCGCCTTGAAGTGGGCGGCGATCCGGGTATCGGAATCGAGAGTGACCTCAGATCCATCCGCCAAAATCACGCGGGTGCGTTCATTGAGCGCCGTCCGATAGATTTTCGCACCTTGGGCCATGGCCGACACCTCGGCCCCGCGTTCGGTAGGCAGCGTGATCGCGAGGGCCAGAAGGAGCGATGCCGCTAATGACCAGAACCCGACGGCGATGCGACGTTGGCGGAGTTTTTCGGTCCGGTTCCGGGCTTCGTCTCTCAAGGCCCTCAATTCGGGCAGATCACCCTGTGTGCGCAACGCGAAGAGGGCGCCTTGAAGGCGGTCGTGGGCCTTTCGATGATCGGGCGATTCAGCAAGCCAGGCTTGAAAAGCGGCCCGATCGCCATCGCGATCGCCCGTTCCAGCGCGCAGCCGCGCATCCCAGGCGGCGGCTATGGCCTCGATGTTGTCGCGATCTCTCACAGGAGCCCTCGCAGACGATAAAGGAGATGGGCGTTAGCCTTGGCCATGTGTTTCTCGACCGTGCTCAACGACATTCCCATGCGCCGGGCGATCTCGACCTGGGCGACTCCATCCAGATGGTATTGGCTGAATACGGTGCGCACCGGAACGGACAGTTCATAGAGGGCGCTCACCATCGCCTGCAGCGCCTCCTTATTCTGCAGAACCCTCTCGGGGGAGAAGCCCCGTTCATCCTCCACATCCACATCGGTCGATCCGGCCAGCATGCCGCTGCGGACGCTCGCGCGCCGGGCTTCGTCGCGCAGCACATTAGCGGCGACCTGGAAGACATAGCCATTCATATTGCCGATGCCGCCGAGGTCCTGCCGTATCAACCGGCCGAAGACTTCCTGCGTCAAATCCTCCGCTTCTTGGCTTCCGCGCACACGTCTCTGAAAGAAGCGCAGCAGCGGGCCGCGAAAGGCGGATACAACCTCTTCCAGCCGTGGATGTTCAGCCGTTGACGGCATTGGAGTTCCCCTTGCCCCCGTAAGACGCGCGCGCTGGGAGATACCGTAAAGAAAAATTACACGGCCGAATGTCCGATCAGCCCGTGTTCGCAACGACTGGACGGACCATTGATCGTCGGTGCGGGCCCATGACCCGTCCAACGCGCCGTCAAGTCGATGCCGATCAATCACACTTTGGCGATTCGGTGACGGTTCAGGCGGAATTGCCCATAATTGTTGGCGGGATTTTGCATCCGTTGCGTCCCCCGAGTCGAAAAGCCGCGATACTCGGGGCGATCAGGGGGATGCTATGCGTAACAGGGAACGATTCACGTTCGGTGGCGGCTGCTCGGTGGCTGCGATCGCTCTTTTGCTCGCGGCGACGCCAGTCGCGGCGCAGGTTCAGCAGACGAAACACTTCGACATCCAGGCCGGAGATCTCGGCCCGGCGCTCAATGCTTTCGCCCGTCAAGCCAATCAGGAGATTATGTTCTCCAGCATACTCGTCGCCGGCAAGCGGACGCAGGGCATCCGCGGCAACCGCGAACCTAGCGCCGCCCTGTCGGCTCTGCTGAAGGGAACAGGTCTTAGCGCCGAGACCGGAGCCGGGTCTGTGGTCACCCTGCGCCCCGCCCGCCCCGCGACGGGCGGCGGGGCACTGACCCCCATATCGGCTACAAACTATTCAACACCGGCCCCTTACGCCGAAGCCGGTCCGGGGCTGCAGACGCAGGACGCGCCTCTCGAGCCGCAGGACGAAGTCTCTGCCGTGGAGGAAATCGTCGTAACCGGCTCCCGTATCATCCGTAACGGCTATGAAGCGCCGACCTCGACGACGGTCCTCGGCGCCGAGGACATCCAGCGGCGCGCTCCAGCGAACGTGGCGGACTACATCAATCAATTGCCGCAGATGGGGCAGCCGACATCTCCCCGAACCACAGTCTACAGCGCCACGAGCACGGGCGGCGGAGCCAATCTGCTCAATGCGCGCGGTCTGGGCGCGACCCGCACCCTGGTTCTGCTGGATGGACGGCGAGTCGTGTCCGCAGGATTGAACTCGGCGGTAGATATCAATCTGCTGCCGACCAACCTCTTGCAACGGGTCGACGTTGTGACTGGAGGCGCCTCGGCGGCCTATGGTTCCGACGCGGTCGCAGGTGTCGTCAACTTCATCCTCGACAACAGCTTCACGGGCCTCAAGGGCTCGGTCAACTATGGCGTCACCGACCGTAGCGACGCCGAAAGCTTCAACGGCGACCTGGCCTATGGCGCCCGCTTCGCCGGCGGCCGGGGGCATGTCCTGCTGAGCGGACAGTATTTCTCTGGCGACGGCGTCGATACGCCGTTGAGCCGGGACTGGTACCGGCCGGGCTATCGGCTGCTGTCCAACCCGGCCTGGACCGCTACGAATGGCCAACCTGGCCAGATCGTGCGCTATGACGCCGGCTATGGTCGCGCTTCCCCAGGCGGTCTGATCACCAGTGGACCGCTGCGCGGCACGCTTTTCGGCGAGAACGGCCAGATCGGTCAGTTCACCTTCGGGCCAATCCAGAACGGGGATCTTCAGGCTGGCGGGACAGTCGAGGATACCGCGCGCATCTGGCCCCTGCTGCCCGAACAGAAGTACTGGAGCACCTTTGGCCATGTCACCTACAACCTGACCAACGATATCAAGGCGACCTTCGAGGCGAGCTATGCTGGATCCGACGGCAGCAACTGGTCGTCGCCCTACGCGCGTCAGGCCAACATCACTGTCCGCAGCGACAACCCCTTCCTGCCGCTCCAGATCCAGCAGGCGATGACCGCCAACGCCATCTCAAGTTTCACCATGGGACGGCTCAACTACGATCTGGTGACGCCGGGCGGCCATGGCGGCGAGGCAGGCTACTATCGTCGTCAGGAGCGCTATATGGCGGCGTTGGACGGGACCTTCCTCGAGACGGGCCGGTGGCGGACCTATTACCAGCGCGGACAGAGCGACGTCTGGTACACGCGCAGCAACAACCCCCTCGTCGAGCGCTACAACCAAGCGATCGACGTCATCGCCAACCCTGCGGTCGGCGGCGTGGCCGGCGTGGCGGTCGGACAGCCTATTTGTCGATCGCAACTCACTACCCCGGCCAATGGATGTGTGCCGATGAACATCTTCGGCATTGGCGCTCCGGGGCAGGCCTCCATCGCTTGGGTCATGGGTCTGAACGAAGGTCTGGGGGCGCGTCAGGATTTGGACATCCAGCAGGACGTCTGGGCGATCGACGCCCAGTACGAACCCTTCTCGTTGTGGGCGGGGCCGGTCTCGTTCGCGGCCGGTTTCGAATGGCGCAAGGAACAATTCACGGCCAAGGCGGACGCTCAATCCCTGAAATCGGCTTGGTTCACCGGCAATTTCGGGACATCTCAGGGCAAGTACGATGTGAACGAGTTCTTCGTGGAAACCCTGGTCCCGCTGCTGAAGGATGCGCCATTCGCCAGTTCCCTCGACTTCAACGGAGCCGTCCGGCGCACGGACTATTCCACCAGCGGCGCGGTGACGACCTGGAAGGCGGGACTGACCTGGGACATCAATGAGGAACTGCGTCTGAGGGGGACGCGGTCGCGCGATATTCGCGCGCCCAACCTGAGCGATCTGTTCGCGGCCGGGACGGCGTTTCAGAACAACTACAGCGACCCTAGCCAACCCGGTAGTCCGACGGTCTCGACCATCGGCATCAGCGGGGGGAATCCGAACCTCAAGCCGGAAGTCGCCGAAACCTGGACCGGCGGGGTGGTCTATCGACCAGCCTGGTTGGCCGGGTTCAGCGCTTCGGCAGATTATTACAACATCGAAATCGCCGACGCGATCGTGGCGATCGGCGCACAGCAACTTATCAACCAGTGCTACGGCGTCGGGGTCCCACGCGACCCCGCATCCTGCAATTCCATCATCCGGGCGCCCGGCCGTTCCGATCTCGTGGACGCGACAATCTACACTGGCGGCGTCAACGCCCAGATACAGGCCGTGGAAGGCGTCGACTACGAGCTGTCGTATCGCACCGCGCTCGCCGACATCTTTCCATCCTGGAACGGCTCGATCGATCTGCGTCTGCTGGCCACTCAGCGCCTCAAGGATGAAACTGAACTCGCAGGCGCGATCACCGATCGTCTGAATCTGGCAGGCAGCATGAAATGGAACGGCCTTTTCTCAGGGACCTACAGCTATGGGCCGAGCCGGACGACCCTGACCGTTCGATACCTGGGCAGCGGAAAGGTCAGCAACTACGCGCCGACCAGCCAGTTGGGTCTGGCCGACGAACTGAACCATTTCGACGCCGTCACCTATGTGGAGCTCGCCGAGAATTTCGACATCGAGATGGCCGGCAGAAAAATCACCCTGTTCGGCGTCGTCGAGAATCTGTTTGACCAGGATCCAGAATATATTCCTGGGTCTTACGCTGGCTTCGGCACGTCCACGCAATATGACCTTCTAGGACGGTCATTTCGCGTCGGCGCCCGTTTCCGCTTCTGACGGGCGGCGGGAGCGTCAGAACGGCAAAGGCTGGTCTGACGCATTTCCCGAGTTAGAGTGATCATCCAAGCACAGGAGTTCACGATGGATCGGATAATCGCCGCCGTAGTCGCTGGCGTGATCGCTCTGGCGCCCATGGCGGCGACGGCCCAGGACTATGGCCGCTACAGCGACGCCGCAGCCCAGACCGAGCTTTCGCGAATCGCCGACGTGCGGATGGCGGTGATGGTCCCGATGCGCGACGGCGTCGGCCTGGCCACGAACGTCTACCGTCCCAAGAATGCGCCCGGCCCTCTGCCGACCGTCTTCGTGCGGACACCCTATAACGAATTGGCGAACAACGCCCGCACCACCCGCACGGCCCTGACCTGGATCAGCCGGGGTTACGCCTTCGTCATCCAGAACGAGCGCGGACGGTATTTCTCTGGCGGCGACTACCAGATTCTGGGCTATCCTCAGACCGACGGCTACGACGCCCTGACGTGGATCGCCGCCCAGCCCTGGTCGAACGGCAAGGTCGGCACCCTGGGCTGCTCTTCCTCGGCCGAATGGCAACTGGCGCTGGCCGCCCAGAATCACCCCGCCCACGCCGCCATGGTTCCACAGGCGTCCGGCGCCGGCATCGGCAAGGTCGGCCGCTTCCAGGAACAGGGCAACTGGTACACCGGCGGCGTGCCGCGCAGCCTGTTCTTCGTGTGGTTGTACGGCGTCGATAATCCGCTGCGCGCGCAAATCCCGGTTGACATCGACCAGGAAACACGCGCGCGCCTCGTCCGCTACAATGACCTGGACGCGAAGAAGCCGGAGGTGAACTGGCCCAGCCAAATTCGCCACCTGCCCGTAGACCAGATGCTGTCGGACCTGGGCGAGCCGCCCGCCACATTCGAGCATTTGATCGCTCGCACGCCCGCCGATCCGGCCTGGCGCCAAGGCGGCCTTTATCATGACGACATGGGCTGGGGCGTGCCGTCGTTGTGGTTCAACAGCTGGTACGACGTCTCCATCGGGCCGAACATGGCGCTGTTCAACCACGCCCGCGCCACCACCCAGGATCGCGAGGCCGCCGAGAACCAGTATGTGGTTGTGGGGCCGAACAATCACTGCGCCTTCGCCGGGTTGGGACCGAACTATCGGTCGGGCGACCGAGCGCTGGGCGACGCCAGTTTCGACAGCGACGCCCTGATCCACGCCTGGTTCGACCGCTGGCTGAAGGGCGAGCGCCAGGCTTTCCCGGCCAGCACGCCGCACGTCCAGTATTTCAACATGGGCGAAAACGTCTGGCGCACCGCCGCCCAATGGCCCCCGGCGGGGGTCCAGACGGTTCGGATGTATCTGCGCTCTGGCGGAGCAGCAAACAGCCTGAACGGCGACGGCCGCCTTTCGTTCGAGGTGCCGCCCGCCGGCGAACAGCCCGACCGCTATCGCTACGACCCGATGAATCCCGTCCAGACCATCGGCGGCGGCGACTGCTGCAACGGCGGCCTGGTGACAGCCGGCGCCTTCGACCAGCGCCAGATCGAGGCGCGAAACGACGTGCTGGTCTATACGTCCGAGCCCTTGACCCAGCCTATGCAGGTGACGGGCTTCATCGATGCGGTGCTGAAGGTCTCGTCCTCGGCCGCCGACACCGACTTCGCGGTCAAGCTGATCGACGTGGCGCCGGACGGCGCGGCCTACATCCTGGGCGACACCATCATGCGGGCCCGCTATCGAGACGGCTATGACCGTCCCACGCCCCTCACGCCCGGCCAGGTGGCGACGATCCAGCCCACGCCGATGACGATCAGCAACACCTTTCAGCCCGGCCACCGCATCCGGGTGGAGGTGACAAGCTCCAACTTCCCCAAATTCGTGCGCAACCTGAACACGGGCGGTCCGAACGAGACGGAAAGCGTGGGCGTCGTCGCCGATAACGCCATCCACCACGCCGGAGACGACGCCTCCTATATCGAACTGCCAGTGCTGAATTGACCCTGCGCCCCCTTAAGCTGATGCCGTTGGTCTAACGCAAACCTGTCCCTACTGAAGGCGGGCGTACAAGGCTGAGCGAGGAGGCTTTTCAAGCCTCCTCGCTCAGCACCATCGATTCCCGCGGGCGTCATTCGCCACGCGGCATGGCTCTATTTCCGCTTCGGCCTGAGCTTGCGCGACGTGGGGAATGGCTCGCTCCGCGCTGAATTGAAGCCAGCTACGAAACGATCAGATGCCGGGCCCGAGAGTTGGGCCGCTGATCGCCTGACGCTTCCCGGAGGCGGTGAGCCCCACATGACCCGCCCCTGCCCGATCGCCACAAGTTCAGGGTGACACCACCGACGGATCACTCGGACAACTTATACGAGAATCCAACCAGCGTTAGGCGCAGAGGTGACGCCGATGAGAATGGGAAGAACACCAACAATCCTAGAAGAATATTGCCCACATTTCAGTCCCAATCAGAACATCTTTCCGACATTGTAAACACAACGGCGATTTTCGATGGAACGACGCCGCTGCACGATGACTTAAGTCGTTATCGTTACGCTACGCCTAGGGGAAATATGTCATTTCGCCGCCTGCTGTTCTGTTGTTCAGCCGCCTTCAGCCCTCTATTTCTACCGCACGCCGCACTGGGTCAGAATGCGGAAAGCTCATCCCAAGTTCCAGAGAACGAAACAGAGGTCGAGCGAAGGGTTTCGATAACGTCCCCCGCCCAGGCAAGGACTCCTAGACGCGTCGCCGATGTCGTCGTGACGGGCTCGCGGGACAGTCTGACGACGGCTCGCAACATCAAGCGCAACGCCGACGAGGTCGTCGATGTCGTCGTCGCCGAGGACATCGGCAAACTGCCCGACAGCAACGCCTCCGAATCCCTGGCCCGCGTCACCGGCGTCCAGGTCGAGCGCGGCGGCGGCGAGGCGGCGCGCGTCCTGGTCCGCGGCCTGCCCGACGTCTCCACCACCTACAACGGCCGCGACATCTTCACCGCCGAAGGCCGCGGCGTGGCGCTTCAGGACTTTCCAGCGGCTTCCGTCGCCGCGCTGGAGGTCTTCAAGTCCTCCTCCGCCTGGCGGCTTGAAAGCGGCATCGCCGGCCTGATCAACGTCCGCTCGCGCCGCCCGTTCGATTTCGACGGGCTCGAGATCGCCGGTTCAGTGCGCGGAACCTACGCCACCCAGTCCGAACGATACGACCCCAACGGCGACATCCTGGTCAGCAACCGCTGGACCACCCCTGTCGGCGAGGTCGGAGCCTTGGTGAACCTGTCCTACACCAGCCTGCGCTACCTCGATTCCGTGCGCTGGGATTCCGGGGTGGTCGGAACCATCGCCGACCAGACCGCCGATCCCGCCTTGGCCGGGGTCCGCTTCCCCGACGCGGTCGGCGTCTTCTACGGCGCCGGCGACCGCTGGCGGCCCTCGGCCAACATCGCCCTGCAATGGCGGCCCAGCGACGATCTGGAATTCTATTTCGACGGCCTCTATCAGGGCTATCGCGGCGAGATCTACGATCGCCAGTTCATCACGCCCCTGTACGCAGAGGGCACCCGCTTCGAAAACGTCGTCCTGCGCCCGGGCGGCGATGTCCAGAGCCTGACCGCCGCCGACGGCCTGCGTCCCGAACAGTTCCAGAGCGCCGCCTTCGGCAAGACCGACACCTGGCAATACGCCATCGGCGGTGTCTACACGGCCGGGCCCGCCGAATGGTCGTTCGATCTGGCGCGGACCGACACCACCTACACCAACTCCATCCACAATCTGGACACAGCCTTCGCCTCCACGCCGATCGCCGACATCGACTTCGACGTGCCGCGCGAAGACGGCGGGTTGGAGTTCTCCTTCCGCGACTTCGACACCGCAAATCCGGCCAACTTCATCTATCGGGGCCTGTTCGACCGGCGGTTCCAGGGCCGGGGCGACGATGTCCAGGCCCGGATCGACCTGAAGCTCGACACCGGCTCCAGCCTGTTCCCCGAAACCCGGTTCGGCGTCCGCTACGTCGACCGCAACGCATCCTACGAGAACGGGGAACGCTATCTGAACCAGGAGGATCGGCGTATTCCGCTGGCGGACATGCCGGTCGAACTGACCCTGGCTCCTGAAGGCTTCAACGGCAGCGACGTTCAGACGATGCGGACCTGGGTGGTTCCGACCTACGACAGCCTGCGCGACAATATCGAACAGTTGCGCGCCATCGCCGGCTTCGCGCCCGGCGACCCGCCGGTCATTCCCGAACAGGCCTTCGAAGCGAACGAAAAGGCCTGGACCGGCTATGGCCAGACCGACTTCGCCTTCACCCTGTTCGGCCTGCCGGTCGAGGGCGACGCCGGCCTGCGCATCGTCGCCACCGAGGTCGCCGTCGACGGCACGACCCGCGACACCGCCGGGGGCGCCGAAGTCTTCACCCCGGTCCAGCGCACCAGCCGCTACACCGACCTTCTGCCCAGCCTGAACGTGAAATTCCCGCTCAGCGACGCTGTGCAACTCCGCCTCGCCGCCAATCAGACCCGCACCCGCCCGGCCTTCGGTCAGCTGAATCCTGGCCTGTTCGTCTCGCCCAACCCGGACTCGTCGGGCCTGCGCACCGCCAGCGGCGGGAACATCGACCTGCAGCCGATCAAGTCCGCCAACTACGACGCCACAGTGGAGTACTATTTCTCCGACAGCGGCTGGGCGACCCTGGGCGTCTTCCGGCGCGAGATCGACGGCTTCATCGTCAACGAGACGGTCGATGTGGTCGATCCGGTCTATGGCGACCTGCGCATCACCCGGCCCCAGAACTTGGACGCCGCCGTGCTGCAGGGGGTCGAGGCGGCCTTCACCACCTTCCTCGACTACGAGTTCGCGCCCGGCTGGGCGCGTCATTTCGGCCTCCAGCTGAATGGCACGGCCATCGACGGCGACCTGCAGTTCGTGTCGAAGTATTCGTACAACGTCGTCGGCATGTACGAGAACGGCCCGTTCAACGCCCGCCTCGCCTACAATGTCCGCACCAAATACGGGAACGGCGTGGCCGGCGAATATGTGGACGACGTGAAACGGCTCGATTTTTCGGCGAGTTACTCGCCGACCCAGCGGGTCACGATCGCCTTCGATGCTTCCAACCTGCTAGGCGAACCGTTTCGATCCTTCTTCGACTACGGCGACGGCGTCTATCCCCGCGACGTCCGCCGGGAAGAGACGCTCTACTCGCTGGCCTTGCGCTTCCGCCTTTGAGACGCCGCCGACGCAGGACTTGCGGGCTCGGCCCCCAATCTAGACCCGGCTGCTGACCCTTGCGAGGACGCCGTTCCCGTCCAATAGGACCCACGAGCCGACCGGCGCTCCAGCCTGGGCATCAGGGTCAGCGCCAACGTCGCGGCTCTCGACGTGTGACCAACCTCTGAAGCGAGGCGGGCCTCTGCCGTTTCCGCCCCGGTTGGTTCGCCGGCGAACACGCATTCGCGCCCTCGACAGCCGGCCGTGGTCGCTGCATTGAGGCCCATGCTCCAAATCCAGACGACAAGCCGCTCGGTCGACGCCCAACAGGTCGTCGATGCGGCGATCGCTCAGGCCGCGGCAAATGGGCTGCATAGTCTGACGCTGCGCGATCTGGCGCAGGCCCTGGGCAAGAGCACCACCGTCATCGTCAATCTGTTCGGCGCCAAGTCGGGGCTGGTTCAGGCTGTGGGCGAGGAAGCCATGCGGCTGGACGCGGCGTTCCACGCCCGGTTCTTCAACGCCGTATCCGGCCTTACCCTCGCACGCGATAATCTGCTGAGTCTGATCCAGCACTATCTGCGTCTCCGCGCCGCCTCCGACGCCGGTTTTGTGCGCATTTGGGAATCGTTGCTGCTCGACGCCGAGCCGGACACGGCGCGTCGCGACCTGCTGGTGCGATGGGATGCGCTTCGGCGCGAGGCTTGGCGCAGCCATCTGGCCGTCGACGACCGGCTGGCTCGGGTCGCGGAGCCTCTGGTCGGGATGCTGACGATGGAACAGTTCTATGCCGGCGCGCTCCTGGGGCGCGCCGACTACGACCTCATCCTGGCGGAGGGATTGGCGGGCCTGATAGACCATGCGCTGGGCCAGAGGGATGGACCCGCGACCGTCACCTTCTGGTACCGCGAAAATCTGGTTCTGCCCCAGGCGCCTGCCGCGGGCTTGGCGTCGGACTCCATGCGGCTGAAGCTTCTGGATATCGCCGCCGATCAGATTCTCGCACGCGGCGTGACGGCGATCACCAATCGCTCGGTCAGCGTCGTCGCCGGCACGTCCACCTCGACCATCGCCTATCACTGGCCGGATATGCGACGCTTCGTTCTGGATGCGATCTGGCACAGCGTGTTTCGCGACATGCCGCGCTATCTGGCGGGCCAGCGCCCTGAAGGCGACCCCGCGGTCGCCGATCTGGACAGCTGGTCGCGCATCATGGCGCCGACCCTCGCGATCGGGCCAAACGGCGAGGGTTTCTACGTTCGCTACGCACGTTTGATCGCAAGCATATGCATCGAGGCCCGTCGCGATCCTTCATTGCAGGACCTCGTCATGCTGCTGCGCGGTCCCGAGGGCGGCGGCACCTATTACAACAGCGAGGGTGTGTGGCCCGTCGACTTCGACCTGACGCGCCTTGCGGCGACCCGTTTCGCCCTGTGGGTCAAAGGCAGCGCCTTGACCGCCGCCGCGACGGGCCAAGAGGTCACGTCCGCCGAACTCCAGGCGGCGGCAACCAAACTCGTTGCGCGCCGAGCGCGATAGAACACCCGTTACCCTAGAGCGCCCCATTCGGCAGCTGTCCTTGACAGAAACAGTTCTGATAAGCGTCACAAAAGCATAGCGCCTGCGGCCTAATGGCCCATTGTTGTCGAACAGTTGTTTTTCTGACGCGGCGATCAGCGGCCTTGGCGTTCTTCCCCTGCGCCCGTGCTCGCCCGCCGCGATGTGAGAGACACCTGTTCGGCAATGCCCAGCAACGCTTCGGCGCGCGAGGGAGGGGGTTCCCCGCGCGTCGCCCGAAGGATCGAACATGCAACGTCTTCTTCTCGGCGCTTCCGGCGTCGTCCTGGCCATGGCGGCCATGCCCGCCTTCGCTCAAACCCAGTCCGAGGCCGCGACCGCATCGGTCGACGACGTCATCGTCACGGCCCAGCGCCGCGCCGAATCCTCTCAGAAGGTCGGCCTGGCCCTGACCGTCATCTCTGGCGAGGCGTTGGACGACCGCAACATCCAGACCGTCAACGACCTGGAGAACACGGTTCCTAGCCTGGAGGTCGATAGCCAGCTGGGCGGCGGCCAACCGCAATTCCGCATTCGCGGCGTCGGCCTGACCGACTACGCCGCCAACAACACCTCGACCGTGGGAATCTACGTCGACGAGGTCGCCTATCCTTACGGCGTCATGACGCAAGGCCTGCTGTACGACATCGCCCGCATTGAGGTGCTGCGCGGGCCGCAGGGCACGCTTTACGGCCGAAACACCACCGGCGGCGCCGTCAGCGTCATCACCAACGCCCCGACGGACCATGTCGCCGCCGGCCTGAACCTTAGCTACGGCAGCTATGACGCGGCCAAGCTGGAGGGTTACCTGTCTGGCCCGGTCGCCGAAAACCTGACGGCGCGTCTGTCAGTGGCGGCGGAATCGGGCGGCGCCTGGCAGTACAATCGCGACACTGGCGAACGTCTGGGCGACAAGGACACCAAGGCCGCCCGCCTGCGCGTCAACTGGACCCCGACGGCCCAGACCGACATCGACCTGAACCTGCACTACAGCCGCGACCAGTCGGATGGCCGGGGCCTGCGCCTGATCACCAGCCCCTTCACCTCGAGCGGCGGCCGGGTCTATCCGATCGATACGTCTCACCGCATCACCGGCTGGGGCATCAGCCCCTATTTCGCCCAGCTTATCGGCACCTCGCCGAACGCCAAGCCATTCCGCGACAACGAGGGCAAGGGCGTCAGCCTGCGCCTGAACCAGGACCTCACCTGGGCGACCCTGACGGCCATCGCCAGCTACGAGACGTTCGACCGCAACGAGTTCAACGACTGGGACGCCACCGCGTCCAACGAGGCCGGCACCTTCTTCTTCAACGACATCGAGACCTCGTCGCAGGAGGTCCGCCTGGCCTCGCCGACCGGCGGTCGCGCCCAGTGGCTGGCGGGCGTCTATCACTCCAACGAAAGCGTGGACGGCGGTTTCTACTCCGACTTCTCGCAAGCCCGGAATTTGGGCTCGTACATGAGCACCACCTACGGTCAGAAGGTCGAGACGACCGGCGTGTTCGGCAATCTGGACTACAAGCTGACAGACCGCCTGACCCTGGTCGGCGGCCTGCGCTACGAGGACGAGACCCGCGAGTTGAACGACTTCAAGACCGAGATCCTGGCCCCCAACCCCTCGGTCCGGGCCACCGCCTCCAAGTCTCAATCGATGCGCGAATGGACCGGGAAACTGGGTGTCGAATACATGATCAGTGACGACATCCTGACCTACGCCAACGTCTCGCGCGGGGTGAAGTCGGGCGGTTTCACCACCTACAACAGCGGCCTGCCGGACCAGCTGGAGCCGTTCAAGTTCGAAGAACTGATCGCCTATGAGACCGGCGTGAAGTCCAGCTTCTTCGACCGCAAACTGCAATTCAACGCCGCCGCCTTCTACTACGACTACCGCGACCAGCAACTTCAGGGCGTGCTCTATACCCAGACCGGCCGCGTGGGCCGGATGATCAACGTGCCCAAGTCCCACATCCAGGGCGCGGAGATCGAAGCGGTGTGGCGGCCCATCCCCAACCTGACCATAACCCAGGCCCTGGCCTACAAATACGGCGAATACGACGAGTTCTTCTTCGTCAACGCCACCGCGACCGAGGCGGCCAAGGACCCGGTGACGGGCCAGTACAACACCATCGTCTACAGCGACCGCGCCGGCGAGCGGCTGCCCTTCCCCAAATGGGACTACAAGGGTTCGATCGCCTATGACTGGCAGATGGGCGACTGGGGCGTGGAGGCCCAGACCAACTACGCCTTCCGCGACGAGAAGTTCTCCACCTCGTCCAACTCGATCATCGACTCCTATTGGCTGGTCAACGCCGGGGTGACGGTGCGGCCGATGAACGGGAACTATGCGTTCGGCGTCTATGTGAACAATCTGACGGATTCCTACTCCGAGGAATCGCGCAACCGCTTCATCTCAGCGGCGACGGGCTCGCCCAACCCACCGCGCACCTGGGGCGTGCGCCTGAGCTATCGTTACTGATCCAACCCGGGCTTCGGTCTTCAGGCCGAAGCCCATCCTTTCGCCGGGAGAACACGCCGTGCAAACCCTTTGGAAACGCCTGACCTGCGCCCTTCTGGCGGGCGGGATCGCCCTGGCCTCGGGCGCAGCCCTGGCCCAGCCCGCGACGGGCCGGTTCACCATCGCCGTCATTCCCGACACCCAAAACTATGCGGACTTCACCCATCAGCGCGCGGCGGGCTTTCCCTTCGACGCGCGCGACATGATGACCGAACAGTTGCAGTTCATCGCGGACCACGCGGTCTCTCGCGGCGGCGACATCGTCTTCGCCACCGCCGTCGGCGACGTGTGGCAGCACCCGGTCCTGGCCATCGACCCCGAGCATGCCGCGCGAGGCTTTCGTCCACGCCCGGCGCCTGGCGGCGCCAATCTGGAGAAGATGGCCGAGGGCGTGCGGACGGTCGAGATTCCGGCGTCCATCGCCGCATACGACCGCATCGACGGCGTCCTGCCCTTCTCGGTCGTGTCGGGCAATCACGACTACGACGGTCAGTGGTGGGAAGAGCAGTGGCCTCAGGACCTGACCGCGCCGCCCGGCGACCTGCGCCGCCTGGGCATGATCCACATCGGCGGCCTGACCGCCTGGAACCAGGCCTTCGGTGCGGGAACCAAGTTCTTCAAGGACCGCCCCTGGTATGTGGCCTCTCACGACGGCGGCGCCGACAGCGCCCAGGTTTTCGAGGCAGGCGGCTATCGCTTCCTGCACGTCGGCTTGCAGATGGCCCCGTCTGACGCCAGCCTGAAATGGGCCGAAACGGTCATCCACGCCCATCCGGGCCTGCCGACCCTGATCACCACCCATGATTTCATCGACAAGACCGGTCAGCGCCGCGCCCATCCGGTGGTCGATCTGCACGCGCTGGACCCGTTCGATAACGACGCCCAAGGGGTGTGGGACAAGCTGATCGCCCGCAATCCGCAGATTTTCATGGTGCTGAGCGGCCACCACAACGGCCAGGCCTTCCGCACGGACGCGAACCGCCAGGGCGGCGCCGTCTATCAGTTGCTGTCGGACTATCAGGACCGCAATCAGACCGCGCTGGACGCGGGCTTGGCGCCGGATCGCGCGCCGGGGATCGGCGACGGCTGGATGCGGCTGATGACCTTCGACATCACCGGCGACACGCCGACGGTGCGGGTGCGCGCCTATTCGACCCACTATCGTCAGTATGCGTCTGACCAGCCAGAATACGCCCACCGCTACAAGCCCAATGAACAGCCGCAGATGACCGACGCCGATTTCGTCGCCAGCGACGATTTCGTCATCCGTCTTGACGATTTCCGCGCCCGCTTCGGTCCGGGCGCCGCTGCCGGGAGCGCAGATAGATGAGCGTCTTGAACGCCGGCTTCTCCCGCCGCGCCCTGATCGGCGGTCTCGTCGCCGCCCCCGTCGTGCTTCGGTTCGGCAGGGCGAACGCCGGCGGCGCCTATCTGTTTCCGCTGGGCGTGGCCAGCGGCGATCCGTGGCCCGACGGCTTTGTCCTGTGGACCCGGCTGGCGGCGGACCCGATCGCGCCCGATGGCCTGGGCGGCCTGTCCGCGCCCATAGACGTCTTGTGGGAAGTCGCCAGGGACGAGCGCTTCATCCACATCGCCGCCGCGGGCCGCACGACGGCGGACGCGGCGACCGCGCACGCCGTGCACATCGAGGTCCAGGGACTGAACCCCGGCCGACCCTACTGGTATCGCTTCACCGCCGCCGGCCAGCAGAGCCCGGTCGGTCTGGCGCGCACGGCCCCGGCGCCGAACGCAGAGGTGGATCGGCTGCGCCTCGCCGTCGCCTCCTGCTCGAACTGGGAGGTCGGCTATTTCAGCGCCTATGGGCACATGGCCGACGAGGCCCCGGACCTGACCCTGTTTCTCGGCGACTACATCTACGAATACAGCCGTCGCGGCGACCGCGCGGCGAACAATGTGCGCAACTACGGCTTCGAGGACGCCACGACGCTGGCCGGCTACCGCAATCGCTATGCGCTGCACCGGACCGATGCCGACCTGCAACGGCTCCACGCCGCCGCGCCGTGCCTGGTCGTTTGGGACGACCACGAGGTGCTGAACAACTATTCCGGCGTCTGGACCGATGGAGACGATGCGCCAAGGGCGTTCCTGCAACGCCGCGCCGCCGGCTACCGCGCCTTCTACGAGGCCATGCCGATCCGGCGGACGCAGGTCGACGCCCGGCTGCAGATGCCGATCCACAAGCGCGTCCGCTATGGCAAGCTGGCCGAGTTCTTCATGCTGGACGGCCGCCAGTATCGGTCGCGCGGGGCCTGCGTGGACGAGGGCGGCGCCAAGGGCCAGATCGTGACCGACGCCCAGTGCCTCGACCGCGCCGACCCTTCGCGCACCTTCCTGGGCTTCGAGCAGGAGCGCTGGCTGTATGACGGTTTGGCCGGCGCCGAGGCGCGCTGGAACATCCTGGGTCAGGACCTGGTCATGGCCGGCCTGCGGTTCGAGAACCCGAACGGCGAGACCCGCTATTGGACCGACACCTGGGACGGCTTCCCCGCCGCCCGCGATCGCATGA
This sequence comes from Brevundimonas sp., assembly GCF_003248455.1. Taxonomy (GTDB): domain Bacteria; phylum Pseudomonadota; class Alphaproteobacteria; order Caulobacterales; family Caulobacteraceae; genus Brevundimonas. The sequence goes on along the minus strand of NZ_QFNM01000003.1, from coordinate 93,515 downwards.
CGCAGGCGCTGCACGCGATCAAGCCGCGCAATCCGGTGGTTCTGGCGGGCGACTATCACTCCTTCTGGACCAACGACGTGCTGCTGGACAGCCGCGACGAGACCTCGCCCGTCGTGGCCACCGAATTCGTCGGCACCTCGATCACCTCGGGCGGCCCGCCTTACGCCGGGCTGATGTCGGCCATGCCGGCCAATCCGCACATCAAGTTCTTCGACAGCCGCGTGCGGGGCTATATGTCCATGGACGTCACGCCCGACCGAACGACCACGCGCTATCAGGCCATCAGCGACGTCCGCGATCCGAAGGCGACCCTCTCCACCCTGAACACATGGGTCGTCGAGGACGGCCGACCCGGCGCCCAGATCGCCTGAACCCCGCAGAACCTGAAGTCACCATGCCCCCACATCGTATCGGCGGTCGCCTCGCGGCGACCGCCCTGGCGTTCGCCCTTGTCGGCTGCGCTTCTGCGCCCTCCCCCGCCCCGGCCTTCTGGACGGGCTTTCGCGACCATCCGCACGGTTATCTGCCCAAGGAGGCCGCGCCGAACGCCGCCGCCTTCCTGCCGCCGCCGCCGGCGGCCGGTTCTCTGCGTGAACAGGGCGACATCGCCGCCTATCGCGCGACGCGCGAGCTTCAAGGCACGCCGCGATGGCACCAGGCCCGCGCCGACAATGAGATCGAGACTCCCAGCGCGCCTCGCGTCTTCGACGAAGCCTTGGGCGTCGCCTTCGCGCCTGAGCGGATGCCGGTCCTGACCCGGCTGCTCGGCCGAATGCTCGGCGATCTGGAAACGGTGCAGACGCCCGCCAAGCGCGGCTTCATCCGCCCCCGCCCCTTCGTGACCGAGCCCGCCCGGATCTGTGTCCCGCCCGAACCATGGCTGGCCGCCAGCGGTTCCTATCCGTCAGGCCACGCCGCCCTGGGCTGGGCCTGGGCGTTGGTCCTGTCGGAAATGGCGCCGGACCGGGCCGACCAGATCCTGGCGCGCGGCCTGGCCTATGGCGACAGCCGGGCGATCTGCGGCGTCCACTACGCCAGCGACGTCGAGGCCGGCCGCATCGTCGGCGCCGCCCTGTTCGCCGCTCTCAAGGCCGACCCGGCTTTCCAGGCCGACTTCGCCATCGCCCGGCGCGAACTGGCCAAGGCGCGTCAGACGAGCCGCTAGACGCGACTCGCGTCGACCGGGGCTGATCTTGGCGGCGCCCTGTCACGCGGCTGTTGAGGAAGCGTGGTTCACGGTCGTTGTCTGAGGGACGCCCGATGTCCGGCCGCGTCTTCCTGGAGATCGATCATGAGCGCTCTTGTCATCGCCCTGGTCCTGGGCGCGTCGTCGTGCCAACCGGCGGCGGCCGATGTCGGCGCAGCGGGCGGCGACGCCTGCGCGCGGGCGTGGATGGATCGGTCGTTGCGAATGAACGACATCGCCGTGGTCGGCACCCACAACAGCTACAAGCTGGCCATTCCCGAGGCGGAACTGGCGGCGTTGACGGCGGTCGATCCCGGCGCGGCGGGACTGGATTACGCACACCGCCCGCTGGTCGAGCAGTTGGAGGCCGGCGCGCGCCAGCTGGAGATCGACGTGCTGAACGATCCGCATGGCGGGCGCTATGCCCGACCGGCCTCGGCCCTGGGCGGCGCACGATCGGGCGTTCCGACAAGCCAGGCTTTCCAGGACGCCATGGCGCGGCCGGGGATGAAGGTGCTTCATATGCCGGACGTGGATTTCCGCAGCTCCTGCCTGACCTTCGTGACCTGCCTGATCCAGATTCGGGACTGGTCGACCGCCCATCCCGACCACGCGCCCATCCTGATCATGCTGAACGCCAAGGCCGGCGCGGCCTCGATGCCGGGCGGGGTGACGCCGCTGAATTTCGACGCAGCGGCTTGGGACACGCTGGACGCCGAAATCCGCTCGGTCTTCGACGCCTCTCGCCTGATAACGCCGGACCAGGTGCGCGGCGACCATGCAACACTGCGCGAAGGCGTGCTGGCGGGCGGTTGGCCGACGATGGGCGAGGCGCGCGGCAGGGTCTTCTTCGCCCTGGACGAAGGGCCCGAAAAGGCGGGCGGCTATGCGGCGGGACGGCCGTCCCTCCAGGGACGGGTCCTGTTCGTCAACGCCGACGAGGCCAGTCCCGCCGCCGCCTATCTGACGCTGAACGACCCTGTGGGCCAGCAGGATCGAATCCGCGCGGCCGTGCGCCAGGGCTTCATCGTGCGCACCCGCGCCGACGCCGACACGGTCGAGGCCAGGAGCGGCGACGTGACGCGACGCTCCGCCGCCTTCACCAGCGGGGCGCAATATGTCTCGACCGACTATTACTGGGCCGATCCGCGTTTTCCCGCCTATGAGGTCCGTCTGCCGGGCGCCCAGGCGGCGGCGTGCAATCCGATACGGGCTGCGGCGCGCTGCGGCGGGCTGGCGGTCGAGATGGCGACCGACGCACCCGTGCGCGGCTATCTGGCGCCGGCGGATCGGCCGAACCTGACGACGGTGCTGGCCCCGCCGCCCCTGCCGGGTTCGCCCCGCGCCCGCGCCGACGCCGAGGTCTTCCGCGAGACCCGCGCCTTGCAGGGCACGGCGCGGTGGGACTTGGCGACGGCCGATGTGTCCGGCGATCAATACGATCATTTCGCCCAAGCCCTGGGCGTGCGCCTGACGCCGGAACGGGCCCCGGTGCTGACGGCCCTGCTGGATCGCGCGGGCGACGACCGTTCGGTCGTGGGCGCGGCCAAGGACTATTGGGGAACCAAGCGCCCCTACATCGACGGCGACCAGCCGATCTGCGAGGCCAAGAGCGATCATCTGGCGGGCAATCCCGACTATCCGTCGGGCCACTCTGCACACGGGATGCATACCGCCATGATCCTGGCCGAACTGGCGCCGCAACGCGCGGACGCCCTTTATGCGCGTGGGCGCGAATTCGCCGAAAGCCGCTTCATCTGCGGCTCGCACAGCTACAGCGCGGCCGAGGCCGGCATCCTCTCGGGCGCGGTCATCTACGGCGCCGAACACCGCTCTGAGACTTTCCGTCGCGACATGGAGGCGGCGCGGGTCGAGGTGCAGGCGGCGCTCGTCAGGGCCGATGCGGAGGTGGGCGCCGGGCCGAACGCGACAGCGCCGTGAACATTGAATGAAATCCTCTGTCACACGCTGAGGGGCGAGGTGACGCCGTCGTTGAGGGCGGTAGATCGGCCGGCGTGACGCCAGGTTCGGTCGACGTGTTTCGCGGGTGAGACACGTCAAGCTCTCTGGGGGTAGTCCAAATGAAGAACCAAATTCTCGGCACGACGGCGCTGGTCGTCGCCGCCGCCTCGCCGTTCGCGGCCGCAGCGCAGGCGACCGATCAGGTCCAGGCTCGGATTCCGGCCGATGTATCCCAGGTCGACGAGATCATCGTCACCGGCAGCTATCGCCGCAGCCTGGAAGAAGCCGTCGACATCAAGCGCAGGACGATCGGCTTTTCCGACTCGATCGTGGCGACGGACGTCGCCAACTTCCCCGAGCAGAACCTGGCGGAAGCGCTTCAGCGCATCCCCGGTGTGACCATCGAGCGCAACAAGGGCTTGGGCCAGCGTGTTTCGGTGCGCGGCCTGCCCAGCGAATTCACCTTCGTCACCATCAACGGCCTGGCGACCGCCTCCGGCAGCGGCGGTCGCGATGTCGAGTTCGACATCTTCGCCTCGGAAATCATCCAGCAGGTCACGGTCCAGAAGTCGCCCCGCGCGGCGGACGAGGAAGGCGGCATCGCCGGTTCGGTCAACATCTCGACCGCGCGTCCGTTCGATTACGATGGCCGGCGCGTAGTCGCGGCCGTCGAGGGCGCCTACAACTCCATCTCGGAAAAGACCGACCCGAAACTGTCCTTCCTGGCCAGCGACACCTGGGGCGACTGGGGCGCGCTGTTGTCGTTTTCCACGGCGCGTCGGACCAACCGAACGGATTCGGAATCGGGCATCAACTTCCGTCCGATGAGCCGTTTTTTGGCGACATCGACAGGCGCGCGCGGAACGCAGGCCGCCGCCGTCCTGGCCCGCGACGCCGGCGTGATCGTCCGCAATCGCGCGGACACGAACGAGACCGATCGCATCATCTTCCAGGATAAGGTGGGCGACCGCGCCTATCTGAACACTCAGGATCAATGGGGCGGCGCCCTGTCGCTGCAATACCGGCCATCGTCCAGCTTCAGCCTGGCGTTCGACGCCCTGATCGGCCGCTACGAGACCACCGAGGACCAGTACGATGCGGCGGCCTATTCGGCGTCCAGCCGTTCGACGCTGGAGACCATCCACGAGTACGACGACACCACGCTGGCCGACCACGGCATGGTGGTGCTGCGCGACGTCTCCTACACCCTCACCCAGCACGAGATGCTCAGCAAGGAGCAGATCAACGAGACCGACTATCGCCAGTTCGGGGCGGAGCTGAACTGGAGCGGCGACAGCTGGAAGCTGCACGCCCTGGCCGGCTATTCCGGCGCCGAGAAGACGCTGGACTACGCCAACCTGAAGCATGTCGCCTATGCGCCGTCGCGCACCCGCTGGACCGCAGACGGCGGCGAAACGGTCAAGAGCGCCAACCCTGCCTCGATCGACATGTACGACTCGCCCCAGAGCTATCTGTTCGAAGCCTATGAAACGACGCTGGAGCAGATCACCGACGACAAATACGCCGCCCAGATCGATTTCACCAAATATCTGGGACTGGACTTTTTTCCGGCCCTGACCAGCGTGCAGTTCGGCGCGCGTTACACGGACAAGTCCAAGGAGCGGCAGTACGGCGCCTTGAACATCCAAGGGACCGGGCCGGGCCGCGTCGACTATCTGAACCGTCCGATGTCGCAAAGCGAACTGACGCCGATCGGCGACCTGGTTCCGGGCGGGGCCTTCAGCGTCCGCGATCTGAACTGGAGCCAGGTGTCGAACGACTATGCGCGTCGCACCTTCCGCTACGACGGCTTCTTCACCCCGTTCGCCCCTGGCGACTACTACGAAGTGTCGGAAGAGGTTCTGTCGCTGTACGCCATGGCCGACCTGAATTTCGACATCGGTCCGGTGCCGGTCTCGGTCAACGGCGGGGCGCGTTATGTCGACACCTCGATCACCTCGTCGGGCTATCATCAGATTCAAAACCCGAACGGCACGACCGGCTATACGCCCGATCCGGTATCCAGCGACGGCAGCTACGACAAGGTGCTGCCCAGCCTGAATGTCACGGCCGAACTGACCGACCGCCTGATCTTGCGCGCGGCGGCGTCGGAGACCCTGATCCGCCCGGCCCTGACCGACTTGGCCTACAAGCGCACGGCCAGCTTCAACTCGTTCCGCTTCACCGACGGCAACCCCAACCTGAAGCCGACCTACGCCAAGCAGTGGGAAGTCGGGCTGGAGCAATATCTGGGCGACGGCGGACTGCTGGCGGTCTCGTACTTCTGGAAGGAGATCGAGGGCGTGGTGCGCCAGGCCCTGACGGGCACGGTGCCGAACGTGACCAAATACAACGCCAACGGCACCATCGACGGCGTCTATACCTTCGACGTCTATCAACCGATCAACGAGCCCGGCTCCTATGACGTCAGCGGGGTCGAACTGGTCGCCGTCGTGCCGTTCGGCCAGTTCTACGCGCCGCTGGAAGGGTTCGGGATCAACGCCAACTACACCGTGCTGGACAGTTCGCTGACCGGCACGTCCAAACTGGGCATCCCCACTCCGCCGATCGGCTTGGCCGACAACACCTACAACGTCACCCTCTTCTACGAGAACACCAGGTTCCAGGCGCGGGCGTCCTACAACTTCAAGGACAAATACGTCGAAGCCATCGGCTACGAAATGTATCCGATCTGGCGCGAGGGCTATGGCCAGGTCGATCTGTCGGCCAGCTATCGCGTGACCGACGCCATCCAGATCAACCTGGAAGGCATCAACGTCACCGACGAGGCGACAAAGGGCTACACGATGGATCCGTCCTTCCCCACGATGTACGAATTGTCGGGACGCCGGATCAATCTGGGCCTGCGGATGGAGTTCTGATCCGTTCGTGGACCTGATCTTCGGCCCAAACTGTCGGGCGAGCGCGTGATCCCCGCGCGTTCGCCTCGCCGAAACGCCTCCTCCCTTTCAGGAGGGGGCGTCTTTGCGCCTGCGCCGGACCTCGCCGAGGCCGCGGTGATCCGGCTGCGCGCCGACCTGATCGCCTATCTGCTGCGCAAGACGCGCGGCGCCGGCGACGCCGAGGATGCGGCCCAGGAGGCCTTCGCGCGCTTCCACCGCGCCGGTCACGACCTTAATAGCGCCGACGCCCGCCCCCTGCTGTTCGTCATCGCCCGCAACATCCAGTCGGACCGCTGGAAGGCCGACGGACGCGAGACCGCGCGACGCAGCGCCCATGACATCCATGATCTGGACAACGGGCAGCGCGCCGTCGCCAGCGAGACGCCCGACGCCGAGACCGGCCTGATTCGCCGCCAGGACCTGGCGGCGGCCGCCGCCGTGATCCGCGCCCTGCCGCCCAAGACCCGCGACGCCTTTCTGCTGCATCGGTTCGAAAACCTGACCTATCGCCAGATCGCCGGACGACTGGGCGTATCGGTCAGCATGGTGGAGAAACACATCGCCGAAGCCCTCCGTCAGCTGAAGAAATCGCGGGGCGGCTGAGGTGTCCCGCATCTGGATCGTTGTGCTTTTTGAGGCGGGCCGCAAAGACGACTCGCCCGGCCCGTTTGAAAGGAATTCGCCACGCTGATGCTGGAGCGTCTGAACATCCTGACCCTCGCCCGTCCCAGGACGGCCGAGGCGTGGCTGGCCCGCATGGCGCGGCCGGGCGCAGGCGCGCGCGAGCAGGCGGCGCTGCTGGCTTGGCTGGAGTCCGACCCCGATCACCTGCGTCAGTACGAACGGGCCAAAGCAGACCAGGCGGCGCTGGAACCTTTGCGCGGCGCCTTCGCCGGCGACCTGGCGGCGCTGCGCCGCACCGAGCGCAAGTCGGTGACGCGCCGCCCCTTGTTGGCGGCGTCAGGCTTCGCCGCAGCGGCCGTCGCCGTCGCCGTCATGTTGGTCCCGATGTTGAACGGCGCGGAACGGAGCCGGATTTACGAGGCCGCACCCGGCCGGATCACCGACGTCGCCCTCGACGACGGGACGCGCGTTACGCTGGACGCCGGTTCCGCCATCCGCGTGGCCCTGGCGGACGATGCACGCCGCACGACGCTGGAGCGAGGCGCGGCCTATTTCGAGGTGGCCCATGACGCCGCCCGTCCCTTCCAGGTGGCGGTCGGGGACCGCCGGGTGATCGTGACCGGCACGCGCTTCGTCACCGCCCTGACCGGCGATGGCGCGCAGATCTCGCTTTTGCAGGGGCGGGTCGCGGTGGCGACGCGCGATGCGACCGACAGGAACGCGCTGAGCGACGCCCTGATGCTGTCGCCGGGCGAACGCGCGGACTTCCAACCAGGCAAGCCAGGCGTCCGCAAGGCCGCCGTCGACGTCGAGACGGCGACGGCCTGGCGCAATCGCCGGCTAGTGTTCCAGGACGCGCCCCTGTCGGCCGTCGTCGCCGCCGTCGCACGGTATTCCGATCAGTCCCTGGTCCTGGCCGATCCTTTGCTGGGGCGTATGCGCGTCACGGTGGTCCTGCCGCTGGAGGGCGAAGGCGCGCTGGAGGACCGGCTGGCGGCCCTGCTGCCAATTCAGATCGATAAAGCTCCTGATGGCCGGCGGCTGATCCGCGCCGACTGAGGCGACCGTATCGCAGACCTGTCATGGGACTGCGCTAAGGGCTTCACGGAACATCTCCCCGAGGCTCGCTGTTTGAAACCGCTCGCTGCATCGCTGCCCGCCGGCGCGCGACGCAAGCCCCGGCGCATCATCTGCGGCGTCGCAACCGCCGCCGTGATGTCGGCCCTCGCCCAGCCGGGCCTGGCGCAGTCCGTGTCGCATGTTCAGACCTTCGACATCGCCAGCCAGGACGCCGCCTCGGCCCTGTTGCGCCTGTGCCTGGAGGCCGGGTGCGAACTGGCCTTTATGCAGCGTCCCGGTCGGGACGTGCGGACGCGCGCGGTCAACGGACGGATGAGTTGGCGCGCCGCCCTGGCGCGGATGCTGGAGGGGACCGACCTGCGCTATCGCTTCGTCGGGTCGCGGGGCGTGCGCATCTGGGCTGTCGCCCCGACCGCCCGACGGGCCGGGCCGCCCCCACCCGAAACGACGGAACTCGAACCCGTCGAGGTCGTCGCCCGCCTGTCCGACCAGATCGACGAGGCGCTGCGCCGCAAACGCGATGCGGACGTCATTTCCGATGGCCTGTCGTCCGAACGGATCGGCGACCTGCCCTCCGCCAATCTGGCCGAAGCGCTTCAGCGCGTGCCGGGCGTCGCGATCGAACGCGAAGTCGGCGAGGGCCAGTTCGTCAGCGTGCGCGGCCTCGGCCCTCTGTTCCAATCGGTGACGCTGAACGGCGCGCCGATGGCGTTCAACGAAAATATCCGCAACTCGACCCAGAGCGGACGACAGTTCCGCTTCCGCGCCCTGTCCGTCGACCTGCTTGCCGGCGCCCGCCTGATCAAGTCCGCCACGGCCGATCTGCCCGAGGGGGGCATCGGCGCCAACATCGACATCGAGACGACCGGCGGTCTGGACGGCGACCCATTTCTGACGCTGCGGCTCGGCGGGGAGACGGCGGCGCGGAAAGGGCGGATCAGCCCCGATCTGTCCGCGACCGGAAGGTGGATTTCGGCCAGCGGCGACATGGGCGTGGTCGCCGGCCTGTCCCAGGAGGCCCGATCCGTTCGCTATGACCGGTTCCAGGTCATGCGCTATAGCGAAGTGGAGATCGGCGGCCGAACCCTTGCGGTTCCCGACGATGTACGCACCACCGTCGAGAACGAGGACCGGCGGCGTCGCAGCGGCTTCGTGGGCGCCGATTGGCGGGTTTCGCCCGTCCTTCGGCTGGATTTCGATACATTGATCTCGACGTTCGACAACGCCATTCGCGAAGATCGGCTGGTCTTTGGGTTAGGAGAAAAGCTGGCGGCGCCCGGCGCCGTGCTGGCGGTCCGGAGCGGCGTCGTGACGGCCGGCCGGATCGCGAGCGGGCGGGTCGACAACAACACCGAGTTCTCCGACCAGTGCCATCTGAACGTCGCCAGCTCCGTGGGCGCGGAACTCCAACACGGAGCCTGGAGAGTGACCCCGCGCCTCAGCGTCTCCAGCGCCCGTTCCGTCTTGGAAACGCCGCTGGAGCGGCTATCCGCCCAGTCGCCATTGGGCGTATCCTACATCTTCGATCTGAACGATGCGGCATCCACGCGTCGCGCCGCCCGGCTGAGCACCGACTTCGCCCTGCGCGATCCCAGTCGTCTGACGCTGGCGCAATTGGCCATCCGGGCGGTGGAATCCCGCGACGCCGATTTCACCGCCTTTCTGGACGCGCGCCGCAAGCTCGATCGGACCTGGAGCGGATTGCGGCTGACAGCCGTTCAGACGGGCGCCCGGTTCAGCGTCCGCAGTCGCGACTATCGGCGGCGCGACCGACGGGCCGTCCTGCGCGACAGCGCCTCAGACATCGCCGACCTCTACGACGGCTTCACGCCTGGCGATGTCTTCTCAGACCTGATCGCCATCCGCCCAGGCCCCTGGACCACCCCGGACTTCGAAAGGTTGCGCGCCGCCTTCACCCTCGCCGGCGAACGCGACGACGTGGTGTTTCGGCCCGACGACCTGATTCCCACCGGCTCGGATTTGCAGAATTCGTACCGCGTCGAGGAACGGGTCGCGGCGGCTTATGTCCGCGTGGACTTCGACGGCGCCGCCGCCGGCCTGGCCTATTTCGGCAACGCCGGCCTGCGGCTGGCGGGAACGGGCGCCCATGTCGAGGGCGCACGCATGGTCGGCGTCGATGGGGCGGCGCAGATCATGCCCCGGGCCCACGACGGCGGCGATGCGGTACTGCTGCCCAGCCTCAATCTGGCCATTGATGTCTCGAACGGCGCTGTCCTCCGGTTCGCCGCATCGCGCACCATCACGCATCCGTCCCTGGCCGACCTGCGCGCATCGACGGTGCCGGCCAGCGTGCTCGTCTCGGCCATCTATGAGCGCGGACAGGCGGCCGTCGACGCCCCCGAACCCGGCGTGATCTTCAGCGGGGTCGGCGGCAATCCCGACCTCACTCCCTATGTCTCGACCAATCTGGATCTATCCTACGAAGTCACCACCCGACAGACCAGTTTCAGCATCGCCCTGTTTCACAAGACCATCGACGACTTCATTCAGGCGACTTCGGCGACCGAGACGCTGACGTTCGAGACCCGCGCCGGCGCCGCAGTTCAGGCCCCTGTCGTGATGTCGCGTCCGCGCAACGTTGGACGAGCTCAGATCGACGGTCTGGAGGCGGGCGTGCATCGCCGGCTGGGCGGCGGCCTGGGCGTCTGGGCCAGCGCCACTTGGACCGACAGCCGGCTGGCGGACGGCGAACGGCTGACCGGCGTGTCGGACCTGGCCTGGTCGATCAATCCCTATCTGGAGCGGGGTCCGTTCGCGCTGAACCTGTCCTGGTCCTGGCGATCCGCCTTCCGCTCGGAAGCCGACCTGCAAGGCGGGGGCGTATCGGCCTTCGTCCTCGGCTCCGCCGGCTATCTGGACGCTCAGGCGACCTACCGCATCGACGCCCGCACGCGCCTGACGCTCGCCGCCGCCAACCTGACCGACACCCGCGACCTGGCCTACGAAGGCGCGCACGCGCGTCTGCTTCAGATCGGTTCGGCCGGCCGGCAGGTTTCCTTCGGCCTGGAACTCAACTGGTGACCCGGACTGTCCTCATCTGATCGGGGACGCCCAACTCCAAATGCGTCTTCAGACCGGCAGGGCCGTGTCGGACTTCACGCACGACAGGGCGAAATGAGAACTCGCGGTGGCGACCGCCTCGTGCCGCAACAAGACGCGCATCAGAAACTGCTCGTAGTCGGCGATATCGGCGGCCACGACCCGCAGAAGATAGTCCCAGTCGCCGGACATCGAATAGCAATCCAGGATGTTGGGCTGGTGTCGCACGAACCGCTCGAAGGCTGCGCCCAATTGTTCCTCGTGCGACTTCAGCCGAACCTGGCAGATCACGTCGACGGGACAGCCGACCTGGTTGCGATCGACCAGCCGCACGGTTCGCCCGAGCACGCCCCCCGCTTCCAGCGCCCGCACACGTCGCCAGCACGAGGCCGCAGAACTGCCGACGCGCTCGGCCAACTCGGTCTGGGGGTGCTGTCAGTCTAACGCTAACTTGTCTCCACTTCAGCCCGCCTAAAGGCCTGATCGGGGATCGTAATTCGTGAAACCACTATCCTTTAAGCGCCACCGCTTCTCGGCGGCGGTGATCCGTCAGGCTGTGTGGTTGTACTTCCGCTTCAGCCTCAGCCTGCGCGATGTCGAAGAGCTGATGGCGACACGCAGGATCGACGTCAGCTACGAGACCATCCGCTGCTGGACCATCAAGTTCGGACCCCAGATCGCCCGGCGGCTGAAAAGGCTACGTCCCTCCCCTTCTCCACGCTGGCATCTCGATGAAGTGGTCTGCTCGATCGGCGGAAAGCGGATGTTCCTGTGGCGCGCCGTCGATGACGAGGGCGAGGTGTTGGACATCGTCGTTCAACATAGGCGAGACACGGAGGCGGCGTTGAAGCTGCTCAGGCGCCTTCTGCGAAATCAGCCCGTTGAGCCCGAGAAAATCGTAACCGATGGCCTCGGCTCTTATTCGGCGGCCTTAGATCAGCTCTGCTTACGCCATCTCCACAGTCCGGGCCGGCTGCGAGAGAACAATCGGGCGGAGAATTCGCATCTGCCGATCCGGCGACGAGAGCGACAGCAGCAGCTGTTCAAATCCCAGGCCTCAGCCCAGCGCTTCCTCACCACCCACGCCGCCGTCTACAACACCTTTTACATCCAGCGACACCTCACCAGCCGACGCACCCTGCGCCTCTTCCGGGCGCAGGCCCATGCCGCTTGGGCGGCGGCCACCGCCTGAGCTGATCTGGGTAGGGCAAGTTGTGCGCTGCGCGGGTTAACCTGACAGGTCTACCTGGCGGGATGCGGGAGAATAATCGGGCCGAGAACTCTCACCTCGTGATCCGATGACGGGAGCAGAAGCAGTAGAGGTTCAAATCGCAGGGTTCAGCCCAGAGATTCCTCTCCGTCCACGGTCCGATCTACAACGCCTTTAACCTCCAGCCCCACCTGATCTCGCGACCTGGCCCTCGTATTCTGCGAGGCCACGCCGAGGCCGCTTGGGCGGCTGCGACCCAGACGGCCTGAAAGCGGGTAAGGCGAAGAGCATTCTGCGGCCAAAACCAAGTTAAGTTGTCAGTTCCGCCGCGCCCGTGTCAGAACTTCGCCGTCACGATCAAGCCGAGGTAGGATTGATCCTCGGCCACGCCGCTTTCCTTGAGGAAGTCGCCCGAGACGGTGTAGTTCGCCACGCCGGTGACGCTGACGAAGGGGTTGACCGCGTAGGTCGCGAAACCCGCATAGCGCCATCCGACGTAGGCGGAATCGCCCTCGACACCCGAGCGAAGCAAGATGCCCGGCAGAAGATAGACCCCGTCCTCCTTGCTCTGACGCCAAAGGCCGGCCGTAACGAGCCCTACCGTCGTTTTCGGGAGAAGACGGAAGGTCACCTGGGGCTGCACGCTCACCAGATTGCTCAGGCCGAGATCGGTCCTCAGGGAGATCGGGGGCTGGTAGAGCTGGTTGTAGGTGTTCACCTCGCCGTCCGTGCGGTCCTTGTCGCCCGAGGCGGCGTCGATGCGCAGGGCGAGGCGGGGAGCCCAGCGATGGTTGAATGTCCGGCCGACCGCTCCCGAGACGTACCAGGCCTCGACGTTCAGCCCCCGGAAATCGCCCCGCTGGATCACGCCTTCGACGTCGTAATCCCAGGGTGCGCGGCGGCCATCAAGTCTCACCGAGAAGGTGTCACGGTCGTCTCGTCCGGCCAGGCCGGTGTCGAACACGATACCCAGCCGATCGGTGTTGGCGTAGAGCAACTCGAGCTTCGGCGCATTGGGGCCGGTTCCCAGGTGTCGCGACGCCGTGGCGCCGTAGAGGCGGTAGTCGTAGTTGGTCGCATCGTCGAACGAGGCCTTGCTTTCGCGCAGGGCGTAGCCGGCGAAGACGCCGCCGGACCATCCGGTCGGCCGGTCGTACATCACCCTCGCCATGTCGAAGGCGGTGCGGGCGTTGGTGCCCTCGCGCGGTTCGAAGATACGGAACAGGCCGACGCCGAACTCCTGACGACCGACCCGCACCTTCAACGATCCGTCGCCGACGGTGTGACTGGTCTCGACGAAGGCCTGGTGCAGGTCGGCGCGGCTTTCCTCGATGAAGGGCTCGCCGCTGTCGAGGCCGTGGGTGCGGCCGTCCTGGACCTCGGCGAAGACGCGCACGTTCGGCGTCAGGTGCAGATCGCCCCAGAGGCGCAGGCGCTGTTGCAGATTGCCGTCGCTATCCTGAAGCCCGCGACCGAACCGCTCGTTGCCGCGATATTCGGCGCGCCAGCGGCCCTCGCCGCCCAGGCTCAGCCAAGCCGTGTCGACCAGCGGGATGTATTTCAGATCGGCCCAGCGCGAGATGCGCCTGGCCGGATCCCTGAAGCGCGACCAGTCGTCTTCATAGTTCAACGGCTTGAAGGCGATCGGCTGGGGGGCGGCAGACGGCGCGGCGGCCTGGGCGGGAGACTGGCCGCTGAGCGGCGGAGCCGACTGAGGCGGGGCGGTCTGGATGGCGGTCGTTGAGACCGGCGCCTCGCCGTCGGCGGTCGGAAGGGAAGCGGCCAGCACAGCGGCGGCCGCGGATGAGAGCAGCATGACGATATTCCTCCGGTGGCGGCCTGGTTGTTCCAGGCTCGCGCGCTTGCGTGATGTGAGCCGCCGCCGGAGGACCGGCGGCGGCGGGGTCGATCAGGGATTGGATGCGGCGACGGGAGCCATCGGCGCCCTGGACGCGGCGCGGGCGCGGAACACGTGAATTCCGATCGCCAGGGCCGCGAGGACCGCCGGGATGGCGAGTGCGGCGAGGATGGTGGCGAAACTCCACCCCAACTGCAGGAGGGTTCCCCCTGCGAGCGCCCCGGCTATGCCGCCGAAGCGGCCGATGCCGAGCACCCAGGCCACGCCCGTCGCACGGCCCTCTGTAGGATAGAATTTCGCCGCGATGGCCGGCAGGGTCGCCTGGGCTCCCGAAAGTAGGAAACCGAGCACCAGGATGCCGGTGGCCAAGAGGGCCAGGTCTGGATGCGCTCGGCCAGCACGTAGCGCAGGACGTTGGGGGATCGGAGGGGCGGCGGCCCCTCCTCGAACTGTTCTCGCCAGATCGCTCGCAGACCGTCGATGTTCTGATCTTCCAGCGATCGGATCAGCGCCTTGATCTCGCTCATTGGGCGCCGCCCGCTTCAGTCAGGCGCCAGCGACGGACGTGGTCCGTCTTGGCGCTCGTGGCGGCGAGGCCCTTCTTGCGAAGTGCGCCGGCCATGGCGCCGCGGATCGAATGCGCCTGCCAGCCGGTGGCGGCGACCATCTCCTCCATCGTCGCGCCATCCGGCGCTTTCAGAAGCGCGATCAGCTGATCGAGTTTGGTGACCTTGGGCGTCGGTTGTGCTGGTTTCGGCGCAGCTGGCTTCGACTTGGACATGGTGTTCCTCAGGGCTTGATCAGGGCGGAGCGCCCTACTGAGCCGAGCCCGGCTTGGCCGGGCGGAACGTGATCACTAGTGCTCCGATCGAAGCGCTAGTCCAGTGGATTCAGGCCGAAGATTTTCGTGACCGGAGCCCTTGTCGTCCGTGCCCTCCTCTCCCACCTGATGCCCACGGCAATAGCCGAGCTGTCAGCGCACAGGGTCGACGACCCGGACAGAGCATTCAGCGACTTTCCCAAAACCCACGGCGTTCGCCGCACGTGCTTTTGCACGCGTTGGCGCCTGCCTAACGGAAGGAGAGCCGTTATGGTCTCTGCATCACCCGCGCCCATCACCACGCCTGCGGTCTGGTCCGCGAGGCTGCTGACGCCCTGACCGCCATCGAGCGGGCGGCAGCCGACGGCGTGATCTCTCCCGCCGAGTTCACGGCCTGTGAGACCGAACTGGCCGAACTAGCCGCGCGCATCCCGGTCGTCCTCGCTGGCCTCCGTAGCCGGATGCTACGGCCGGCCTCCAGCCTAGCGAGGGTCGCATGACCTACTGTGACTTCAAGCCGGGCGACGTGGTCGTTTTCATCGGAACCGAGGGCCTTGAGCCCGCTGATTTCCAACTCAAGCAAAAGTGGCTGACGGGCCTTTTGGAAGACGGGCGCGTCTACACGATCCACTCGGTGCTTCACGAGGCACGTTGGGGCGCGATCTGTGGCGTCCACCTCATGGAGGTGATCTGCCCAAACCGCTTCGGTTTCGACCATCGCATGTTCCGCAAGGTCCAGCGCCGTGACCTGACCGCTTGGCTGGCGACCGAGACCACTTTCGAAGAGCCGAAGCGCCTACACCCTGAGCCGGCGGTCGACGCCCTGTTCCGCCGCATCATGGCGGGAGGCGACCGATGATCGGCGACCTTCTCGGACAGCTCCACATTGCATTCCAGGCCTTCGCCCATGGCGTCGCAGGCCTGATCTCCTTCGCCTCGCACCCGCGAGAGCGCTGACCAACGGGACCGACCGCCCCGTTGAGCGGTCTTGATGGAGGGCCAGATGGCCAACGACAACGACGCGTACGAGCCCATCCAAGGCACGGTCGGGAGCATCCCGAACGAGCCTCAGGACAACGGCCTGCCGAGCCATGACGAAATCCGCATGGCCGCACACGACCAGGTCCAGTGGAACCTGAAGCGCAAAGCCCTGAACGATCAGATCAGCGCCTTCCGCAAAGGCTTGAAGGCCAAGGGGCACATCCTCGGCAAGTTGGACGACGAAGTCCGCAAGCTCGAATGGAACCCCGAGGAATACAAGGCCGACCGCGAGGCCTCGGACCACTACGCCCAGGCCATGGCCCAGCCAGTCGGCACGCAGCTGGAACTGTACGGCACCGACGCGACGCCTGATCCGGTTCGCATCCAGCTCAAGTGGCGCCAACTGGGCGTCAAGCACGGCATCGCCGGCATCGGCTGGGCGAACCAGCCGCCCGAAGACTGCCCGTTCGATTGCGCGCAGTCCTACGGCGAGGGCCACGAAGAGGGTCAACCCATTCACCTATGCCCGCAACGTCTACCGGGTCGCCACCAATACGGCTTCTGGCCAAGTGATGCGAAACGGCCTCGCGCTCGCTAATCCGCAAGACGACGAGGACGACCCTGCGCTGCTGCGGCAACGGATGGCCGCAGAAGCTTACAACACGCGCCCCTCTCGCCGCCGGCCGTCGTATAACTCCGAACTGACCATCCCGCCCGGCCGCACCCGCACCGACAACAGCGCCCAGCGTGCCGCCGAGCGCGAAGCCCGCCGGACCGAGCGCGTCGAGCAGGAAATCTTCCGAGCCCGCCAGCGCCTGCTTCAGGTTTCCGAAGATGACCTTCTGACAGCCCAGCAGCGCTTGAATGGCCGCATCGACCAAGGCGAGCGCAACGCGGTGATCCGCAACAATCTCTCGCCACTCCAGGCTTGGCGAGACGAAAGCCTAAAGACAGCCGACGAAATCCGCGAGGCCTATGAGAACGTCGGCGCCCGCGGCCTCGACGCGCTCAACAGCGGCATCGTCGACGCCATCATGAATACCAAGAGCCTAGGCGAGACCTTCTCGTCTGTGGCTAAGCAAATCCTGGCGGACCTGCTGTCGATCTCGGTGCGGCGCGGCATCACTGAGCCTCTGGCGGACATGCTGTTTGGCGGCTCGGGATCGGGATCAGGCGGCGGCATAGGCTCGTCGATCTTCTCGGCCATCAAGTCGGCGATCCGAATTCCCGGCTTCTCCAGCGGCGTGACCAACTTCGGCGGGGGCCTCGCATATGTCCATGCGGGCGAGATCCTGGCCAATCTGCCGGCAGGGACAGACGTAATCCCCGCGCATGCTGTTCCTGTCGGCTGGTGGAGTGATGACTGTGGTGTTCCGGTTGCTCGGCCCCACCTATCACACCCGGATTTCCGGCAGCTGGTTCCTGCGCGGGGTGATCTTCCTGATCGCCGTCTTCCTGATGGTGCGGGGGGCGACCACGATATTTCCAGGCCGCCTGGTCAAGGTCGAGCATATGTCGCCCCTTCTCCCGCTGGGGGCGCTCGTGTCGGTGGCCTTCGCCTTGATCGTCCTGGACTTCGTTCAGCGTGATCGCAGCCCGCCGCCCTGGAGCGTCACCGCGATCCGCCTGCTGTTCCTGCTGCTCCCCGAACGGCTGGCCCTGCGCACGGCCATGAAGCTGCCGCCCGCCGGATTGCTTGACACTCCAACTTCGCCGCAGCCTCGCGATGGCGTCAGGGTCGCCGTCATCAGCGGGGCCATGGTGCTGGTCGCCGCCGCCATCCTGACCGTCGCCTACAACGGCCTGACCAGCTGACGAACCCGGTTAGCCTCAACGCCAGTGAATATGGTGAGCCACAGCCTCGCCGCCCGAGACGAGGCTGAATACCGCCCCGACAGCTGCGGCGATGATCAACACGCGGGCGTGGCGGTGTGCGAAGAAGAGAAGTTCAACGATCATGCCGGCCATATAGGCCTGGCCTGGATCGCGCACCAGTGTCCGCCTCAGCCCGCCAGCAGCCGCGTCAGCAGATAGACCCCGCCCGCGATGACCGCCCATAGGGCGAGGCTGACCGCGACCAGGGCGACGACCCGCACCTTGCGCGGCCATTTCGGCTCGGGCGCGCCCCAGAGCGGGCTTCCGTTGTCGTGCTGCATCGGCATGGCGACGACCTAAGCACAAACGACCGCCGTTCGCATCCCCCTCGACAATCTGGAGACTGACCATGGCTCGAAAGACCAGCGCGGCGGGCCGCGCGCTTATCAAGTCGTTCGAAGGCGAGCGGCTGACCGCCTATGCAGACCCAGCGACGGGTGGCGATCCGTGGACCATCGGCGTCGGTCACACCGGTCCTGAGGTCAAGCGCGGGCTGAAAATCACCCAGGCGCAATCCGACGCCTACCTGACGGCCGATCTGGCCAGGTTTGAAAAGGCCGTGAACCGCCTGACCCCGGTCACGACGCAGAACCAGTTCGATGCTCTGGTCAGCTTCGCCTTCAACGTGGGGGAGCGAAACCTCGAAACCTCCACGCTTCGTCGTTTGCACAACGCCGGTGATTACCTAGGCGCTCAGGCCCAGTTCGCGCGATGGAACAAGGCGGCCGGAAAGATCATGGCGGGCCTGACCCGGCGCCGAACCGCCGAGGCCGCTCTGTATGGGAGGCCGGATTGATCGCCCTCCGCTTCCTCCGCACCCTCACCCCGACCGCCTGGATCACCATCGGCGTCCTGGCCGCCTTCCTGCTGTTCGGCGGCTATTGCGCCCACAGGGCCGCACAGGGCGAACGCGACCGCCAGGCGGCCCAAGCCCACAAGATCGAAGCGAAGGCCTCCAGCGCGCGGGAAACGGCCGCTGGCGAGCGGCAGACCGACACCACCACCATCCGCAACCGGCAAGAGGAGAGAGACCATGCCGCTGAAGCGATTCCTGACAGCCTCCCTGATGATCGCGAGCTTAAGCGTCGCTGTCGCCAGTTGCGGGACGCCGGGCGCAGCCTTCCCGCCTGCGACGGACTTGCAGGTCCAGCCTAAGCCGGTCCCGCCTGACGAGGTGCTGACGAGCCGGATCGCGGGCGAGCGCTACGACAACGCCGTGGAGGCCTGGGGCGAGGAAGGATGGGCCACGGTCGGGCGGCTGTGCCGGTTCTTCGACGTCATGGGGATGAAGGGCCTCAGTTGTCCGCCGCCGGAAATCCGACCTCGGCCGGGGTAGTTGGTTCCCTACATGCAAAACAGCGTCGAGCCTCAGGCTCCGCTATCGAGGCCGCTCCGGGAGACCGGGGCGGCCTTTCGCCGTTTCAGGCGGCGATCTTCCAAACGTCGTCTTCGTGTTCGAGCACAAGGCGATCCTCTGCGACGTCGTCGCTTTCGCGGATTTCTTCGACCAGCTTGATGGGATCGAGAGCGCCGATTGCATGGCCGGCTACTAGCAACCGGAGCAGCATGTCAGCGGCGCCTTCGAAGGCCGTCTCCTCTTTCTCATATCGCGCCACAGTCTGGTCGGTCACCCCGAACAGCTTGCCGAGTTCCGCCTGCGTCAGCTCCAGATGTTTGCGCAGAAACCGGACCTCGCGGCCGCTCAACTCTTTCCGGCGCAAAACCAAATGCTTGGCGATGGCCTTGTGCAAGCCATCAGCATCTTCCACTGCCGTTACCCACTGACCGCCGCGCTCCTTGCGCACGTAGCCGCTGGTAAGAAATACGTTGTCCAGGCCGCAGGCCAGGTAACGGAAAGGTTCCTGGAGCGCACAGCCCGACCGGGCAAAATGCATATCTTCGCTCATCTCAGTCCTCCCATTCTACCGTCTTGATCACCAGTTCGCCGTCAGGCTCCACGATGATCGTGATCACTCCTGTCGTTCGTTCGCCGCGCCGTGGCATCACCACCTTGCAGGCCTTGTCTCCGCCGTCTTCGATCCACGGTTGCCCGTGGATATGGCCAAGCCGCAGGACCTTGTAGACTTCCGCATCGGAAATCCCGCGCTCCCACATTCGCCTGACAGCATGATCGGTGAAGAACACTTTCTCGGTGTCTGCGGCGATCTCGCGGACGAGTTGGGCTAGCCGACCGGTTTCCCGCACTAGCCCAAGATCGACAACGTTCTGTCTCGGCTTCTCTGCCATGCGCCTATCATATTGATAGGTGCTTAAGACCGCAAGCGCCCAGCGGTTCCATGAACCATCCTTCATAAAGCGTGGCAGAACAGCGACGGTTAGGCCAAGGGAAACACCTTCGCGGCCGTCAGCGTCCCGGCCGGGGCTGGCTGCAACAGTTCGTCTTCGGGGCGTGTCAGGTCCAGCCAGTCCATCGCCTGGCCGCGCTGCAGCAAGACGATCTGCCGATCATGATAGGGCGCGATGTCGGGGCCTGGGGCCGTCGTCAGCATGGCCCAGGCGTCGTTCTTGACGATGCCGGCGATCCAGAACCACGGCTCGCCCGCCAGCGTGAACAGCCATTTGGTCTTGCGCTTCTGGCCCGGCTCGGCGTCGGTGAACTCGTAGAAGCCATCGGCCGGTATCAGGCAGCGCGCCGAGTTGGCGAAGGATCGATCGTCGGACCTGAAGTTGAAGACCGGGCGGCCCTGCAGCGACCTCCAGGCCCATGGCATCTGACGCAACAACGGGCCGTCATCGGATCGCACGATGATCGGCGCGGTGTCGCCGATGCGAATGTCGTCGCGCGGCTCGAGGTTCGGGATGGCCCCGCCGTCGAAGCGCAGCGGAAAGCCCGTGTCGCTGAAGGCCTCGGCGATCCGATTCGCGGGGACGTGCGAGGCGTAGTTGTTGCACATGCCTAGTCGATCAGCCCGCGCCGCTGCATGTCGATGACAACGGGATCGGTCAGCGAGGCGATGACCTCAATGTCGTAGGCATCCTCGGCCTCGGTCTCGTTAGCGAAACTGCGCGGCTGGTTCCGGCGCAGCGTCGAGACCAGCCACGACGCCTGGACGACCTGCTGGCGGGCCAGATGTTCGATGCGCTGCAACTTCACGCCGGCGCGCGATCTGATGAGGGTTTTCCGTGTCGCCATGGTCCAGTCCTTCCCGTCGCAACCTGACACGGCCCGGCCGGATTGTGGAGTCGGGCCGCTGTGGCAGCCGGCGTCATGACGGCTCAGTCGCCCTTGCGCGCCCGCCGCTCTGTCGGCGTCAGGCCTTCAGGGTCGATCCAGCTGCCCACGGCAAGCCTCCACCCCAGAGCCGTGAGCCGCTTCTTTTCAGCCTCTTCGAACGCCCACCAGTCGGGGTCTTTGGACGAGATGGTGTCGAGCCGCCGGGGCCAAATGCTGGTTTTGTCGACGAAACGAACGCGGCCGGGGCAATAACGGCAAGGCGGGCGCCGATTTGCGAAACTGAAGTCCGGTCCCTTGGCGGCCAGGACGGCGTTCAGATCGACCTGGCCGGTCTGTTCGCAGATCATGCACAGCCATCGAACCTGGCGGCCGTTGGCGATCATCCGCCCGAGACTGTCATCCGTCATATCTCATCGCCGCTGCATCCTGGCCGCCAGTCTGTGCGTGTCGTCGAACGACATCCGGGCGAAGTGGCCAAGACCCAGCGCCAAAGCCTGCTGGACCAGGCGGGCGTTCTCTTCCGACGAGGGGTAGGCGACGTTCGATCCGGGCGCCAGCACCTCGGGCAGGCTAGGGTGCGGCCTGGGGTGTCGTTTGCCAGGCAGCGGCGCGGTGCACTCGGCCAGTTCGGCCTCCAAGCGCATCAGTTCTTCAGTTGAAAGGGGCTGGGTCATGGTCAGGCCTTCAGCGGATAGACATTGTCGGCGCGGGTGACGCCCATGCAGTGATCAGCCCATGTTTCCATGAGCGGCCGGCGTTTCTCGACAGCGGAACCCCGGCGATAGGCCCGCTCAACTGCGGACCCGACCTGGTGCGCCAAAGCCTCCTCCAGGAGTTCGCGCGGATAGTTCGTGCAGTCCCCAGCCCAATCCCGAAACGCGGATCGAAAGCCGTGTGGCGTAGCGTCCTTAATCCCCATTTTCCGCATGACCATCGCCAGCGCCATGTCGGAGAGCGGTCCTTTCAAGCCGGGAAAGATCAGGCCTTGGCGCACATCGGCGTCAATCGCATTCAACACCCCAACGGCGGCGGACGACAGCGGGACGCGATGCTCTCGCCCGGCCTTCATGCGTTCGGCGGGGATGATCCAAGTCGATCCCTTAATCTCCTCCCAGGTCGCGCCTCGCACCTCACCGGAGCGGGCGCCGGTCAGGACCAGAAACCTCAGGGCATCAGCCGATATGCTGTGGCGGCCGGAAAGCTGTTCCAGGAAGGCCGGAACGTCCTGATAGGCCATCGCTGCATGGTGGCCCTGCTCTTTCCTGACCTTCGGCAGCATCCGCGCCATGTGGCCACGCCAGCGCGCCGGATTCTCGCCAGAGCGAAGGCCGCGCACCGTGGCGGCATCCAGGACCATTTCGATGCGGGACCTAACACGGCGGGCCGTCTCCGGCTTTGACGTCCAGATTTCACGCAGGGCCTTCAGGACCATTTCGGTATCAACAGTGCTGACCTCGGCCTTCCATATGGCCGGCGCATGCTGTGTCAGGGATGCTTCCCACTGCGGCCGCTGTTTCGGGGACTTCCAGCCCTTCTCCAGGCCATCCATCAGATCGGCGGCCACAGCCGAAAAGGTCGTGTCAGGTTTTGGAGCGTTGGCCTTGCGCCGCGCTTCGATAGGGTCGATCCCCGCCTTGATTTCCGCCCGCACCTTGTCGGCGGCAGCGCGGGCGTCAGTCAGTTTCACAACTTCCAGGCTTCCAAGCCCCATCTCTCGACGGCGGCCGCCCCAGTAAAAGATGTAGACCCAGCGACGCGAGCCGGTCTGATCTATCCGCAGATAGAGTCCCGCCCCATCAGCAAAGAGCCCAGGCTCCCGCATCCCCGGCACCTTCTTGCCGTTCAGTCTGTTCACGTCGCGCGCCATGGCTTCTCCAGAACGTAAGGAGAACATACGCCGACGACAGATGTGGTCGCCACCCTAAGCTCGCCCTAAGTCCCGCCCTAAGATGAGCAGTTCGCGTCCCGTCCAGCGATGACGGGCTTGAGGCGCAAATCCTTGCGCAACGGGGCGTTGGGTTGGCAAGCGGTGACATTGGAGGGCGTAGGTGTGGCGGACAGAGAGGGATTCGAACCCTCGGTAGGCTTTCACCTACACACGCTTTCCAAGCGTGCGCGATCGACCACTCCGCCACCTGTCCGTTTCACGCCAGTTCGTGCGCGCCGCCGGAGGTCGATCCGGCGGGAGGCGGGCCTGATAGAACACCCTCGCCCCCTCGGCAAGCGCCTGTCGCGTCCCCATATGGCGATCAAAGCCATTTTCCGACGAGGGATCCGCAAAATGCTGTTCAAGAAAAGCGCCGAACTGCCCACGCCCGAGACTGCCCTGCCTGGCCGCGCCGAGCCGCTGGCCACCGACGCGACCCATTTCGTCAGCGGGAATCCGCTGAAAGGCCCCTATCCCGAGGGGTTCCAGACGGCCATCTTCGGCATGGGCTGTTTCTGGGGGGTGGAGCGCATCTTCTGGCAGACGCCGGGCGTGTGGGTCACGTCGGCCGGCTATTCCGGCGGGATCACGCCCAATCCGACCTATGAGGAGACCTGCACGGGCCGCACCGGCCATACGGAGGTGGTCAAGGTGGTGTTCGACCCGTCCGTCGTCACCTACGCCGAACTGCTGAAGATCTTCTGGGAGAACCACGACCCGACGCAGGGGATGCGCCAGGGTAACGACGTAGGCACCACCTACCGCTCGGCCATCTATACGCTGAACGCCGAACAGCAGGCCGAGGCGGAAAGATCGCGCGACGCCTATCAGGCCGCCCTGACCCAGGCCGGGCGCGGGACCATCACCACCGAGATCGCGCCAGCCGGCGAGTACTTCTACGCCGAGGGCTATCACCAGGGATATCTGGCCAAGAATCCGGCCGGATACTGCGGCATCGGCGGAACGGGCGTGGTTTGCCCTATCGGCGTGGGCGTCGCGGCCTGAAGCCCGGATGCGCGGCCGCCGGCTTTCGCACGCGGCTGCGTCGGCCTATGACCGACGAAAAATCGGGAGCAGCCATGTCCGCCTTCGTCCATCCTGACGAGATCCGCAGCCGGTTCTCGGCCGCCCTGTCCGCCATGTACCGGGCCGAGGTGCCGCAATACGGCGACCTGCTGACCCTGGTGGCCGACATCAATGCGCAGGTGTTGAAGGTGGATGCGGCCCGAGCGGACCGGCTGGCGGCGTCGGGGGAACTGGCCCGGCTGTCGGAGGAGCGCCACGGCGCCATCCGCGTCGGCGCGGCGGAGGAACTGGCGACCATCGCCCGCGCCTTCGCCGTCATGGGGATGGCGCCCGTCAGCTACTACAACCTGGCCCCGGCCGGCGTGCCGGTCCATTCCACCGCCTTCCGCCCGGTCGATCCGGCGGCCCTGGCGCGCAATCCGTTCCGGGTCTTCTGCTCCCTGCTGCGGCTGGAGCTGATCGAGGACGAGGCGCTGCGGGCCGAGGCGGCCGAAACCCTGGCCCGACGCGACATCTTCACCGCCGCAGCCCGCGATCTGATCGCGACGGCCGAGGCCCAGGGCGGGCTGGACGAGGATCAGGCCGACCGCTTCGTCGCCGAACTGTTGGAAACCTTCCGCTGGCACGCGGAAGCCACGGTCAGCGCGGCGACCTACGACCGCCTGGTCGCCGCCCACCGTCTGATCGCCGACGTGGTCAGCTTCAAGGGGCCGCACATCAACCATCTGACGCCGCGCACCCTGGACATCGACGCGGCCCAGGCGGCCATGCCCGCGCGCGGCATCACGCCCAAGGAAACCATAGAGGGGCCGCCCGCCCGCGCCTGCCCCATCCTGTTGCGCCAGACAAGTTTCAAGGCGCTGGAGGAAGCCATCGCCTTCCCGGGCGAGGACGGGACCACCGCCGGGACCCACACCGCCCGCTTCGGCGAGATCGAGCAGCGCGGCTGCGCCCTGACGCCCGCCGGCCGCGCTCTCTACGACCAGGCCCTGGCGACGGGCGACTTCTCGGCCCTGCCCGACGACTGGGACGCGCTGCGCCGAGGCGAACTGGCCTGGTTCCGCTATCGCGCGACGCCCCAGGGTCTGGCGATGCGGGTCGAGACCGCCGATCTGGACGCCCTGATCGCCCGGGGCCATGTCGTCGCCGAACCGATCACCTACGAGGATTTCCTGCCCGTCAGCGCCGCCGGCATCTTCCAGTCCAACCTGGGTGCCGAGGCCCGCCAGAGCGCCTACGCCGCCGATCCCGCCCGCGCCGCCTTCGAAACCGCCCTGGGCCGCCCCGTCTTGGACGAAATGGCCCTGTACCGCACCGAACAGGACGCCTCCATCGCCACGACCCTGAAGGCGCTGGGCGTGGCCGAGACGGTGTGATTTTCGATCTCGCGACCCAGATACGTAAACCGTCGCTTGACACTTGTCATTCTTGACGCGACACTGGGCCGGTGGAGATCGCCAGCATCAGGCACAAGGCGTTGCGCCAGTTCGCCGAAACAGGCCGGACCAAGGGCCTGCCGGCCGCCCTCCCCGGGCGTCTGACCAATATTCTGGCCTATGTCGACGCCATCGCCACGGAAGACGAGTTGCTGATTCCGCCGAATTTCGGCGCGCATCGGCTGACTGGCGACCGCGCGGGCGTCTGGGCGCTGACCCTGACACGCAACTGGCGGCTGACCTTTCGCGTCACCTCGTCCCTCGAGATCGAGGATATGGATTTGGAGGATTATCACTGATGGCCATTCGTCTTCATCAGACCTTCGCCGTTCACCCCGGTCCTTGGTTGCGCGATGAAATCGTGACGCCCAAGGGACTTGGCGTCACCGCCCTGGCCGAGGCCCTGGGCGTCACTCGCCAGGCCGCCAGCAGCCTGCTGAACGGCCGATCGGGCGTTTCCGCCGAAATGGCGATCCGTTTCGAGAAACTGTTCGGCGTCAGCGCCGACACCCTGATGCGGATGCAGGCCCGCCACGATCTGTCCAAGGCCCGCGCCCATGAACAGGATATCCGGGTTCGTCCGCTGGCCGCTGCCTGAACGCCTTCCCGCCGCTCGCGTCCCCCGAGACCATCCGTCGTCTTGCCTGACCGTTCGGGCGGGATCATAGACGCGGCCGTGAACCCGTCCGCCTCCTCGACCCAGCGCCGTTACGATCTCGACTGGATCCGCGTCGGCGCCTTTTGCCTGCTGATCCTGTATCACGTCGGCCTGGTTTACGGCGTCTATGACTGGCACATCCACAGCGCCCACACCTTCGCGTGGATGCGCGAGGCGATCCTGATCACCAATCCCTGGCGGCTGACGCTGCTGTTTCTGGTGTCGGGCGCGGCCTTGCGCTTCATGACCCTGCGCCGCACCCCGCGCCAGGTGGCCCGCGCCCGCTTCGAGCGGCTGGTTCCGCCCCTGCTGTTCGGGGCGGTGGTCCTGGTGCCGATCCAGTCGTGGATCGAGGCCATGGACAAGGGCGGCTGGCCGAACGGGCTGTCCGGCTATCTGGCCTGGATGGGGCGCGAGTTCAGCCTCGGCGGCCTGGCCGACGGGGTGCCGGTCAATCACCTGTGGTTCATCGTCTATATCGCCGCCTACAGCGCCGTGACCATCCTGCTGTGGCGCCGGCCCGGCCTGATCGACCGGCTGGGGGACTGGCTCCAGAAAAACCTTGCCGGGCCGCGCCTGCTGGTCCTGCCGATCCTCTATCTGATCGCCATCCGCATCGGACTGTTTCCGTGGTTCGGCATCACCAACGTCCTGCACTGGGACTGGTACAATCACGCCCTGTCCCTGGCCGCCTTCGTCTTCGGCTTTTCCATCGTGGGCCGCGAAAGCCTTTGGCGGGACATGGAGCGGTATCGCTGGCTCGCCCTGGGCCTGGCCGCCGTCGCCCTGCCGGTCATGATGGTCCAGGTCTGGCATCCGGGCGGGCGGGCCTTCTGGGGCATACCCAAGGCCGTCGTCTACGGCGTCGACCAATGGGCGACCATCGTCGCCATCCTGGGCTTCGGCTCGCGGCATCTGCGGGCGCGGGGCGGGCCGGTGCTGAACTATCTGACCCAGGCCACCTTCCCGCTTTATCTGGCGCATCAGACCATCCTGGTCGCCGCCGTCTGGATCGTCCGCCCCGCCGCCCTGCCTGCCTGGCTGGAAGCCTTGTTCCTGGTCGCCGTCACCTTTCTGGGCAGTCTTGCGGTCTATGAGGTGGTGCGCCGCATCCCCGCCATCCGGCCGCTGTGGGGGCTGAAGCCGCTGGACGGCCGGCCCTGGCCGCTGGACCTGAAGGCCTTGCTGAGGCCGACCCAGAGGTACCACCGTCGCCGCCGCCTGCTGGGCGTGGGGGTGGCGGCGCCGCTGCTGGCCCTGACGGTGGTCGCCGCCGCCATCGCCGCCTATCCCGGCTTCGACAACGCCACCCAGTATCTCAGCGAACTGGGCGGCGCCTCGGCCAGCGCCCCGATCATCTTCAACGGCGGGGTCTTCGTCGCCGGGATCATGGCGGGCCTGGGGGGGATCGGCTTCGGCCTGGCCGTCTACGCCCTGACCGGCGCGCGCGTCGCCGGCTGGGTGATCGTCGTCGTCTTCGTTCTGGCGGGGACGGGCATGGCGGGATCGACCCTCTATCCCTGGCCCGATCCGCGCCACATGGTGATCAATCTGGCCCTGGGCATCCAACTGGCGCCGCTGCTTCTTCTGTGGGGACTGCACCGTCGGCGCGACATGCCCCGGCTGAAGGTCTTTCTGGCGGCGACCTTCGTGGTCATGGCCGTGCTGACGGTCCTGACCAAACACCTGGTCCTGCCGGGTGCGGTCAACGACGCCAACGTCGGCTGGTGGGAACGGCTCTACGCCCTCGTCCTGGTGGGCTGGGTCGGGGTTGCGGCCTGGGTTCTGGACCGTAAACTGCTGGCTCACGCCACAGAGTCGCCGCCGCCCCGCCCGGCTTCGGCCGTCTTGGACGTGCCGGCCTAGGAAATCCTGAAAATAATCGCCGGTATCAACATTGCGTGATTGAAAATCGCGCGAATGTGATCGAGTATGGGGAACGTGTTGCAGCGCAGCACTCCGCGCCTTTCCTGCCTTCGGAAAGACGGTCGGTCAACACGGGGGCGTCCAGAGCGGCATGAACAAGCTGGCGATCCGGCCTGTCGAACAGGCTGACATCGAGACGATCGAAACGGGCCACGGGCCGTCCTGGTCCTGGCTGCCCGACGCGGCGCCCCTGGCCATGCCGGTTCAGTCGCTGACCGCGCCCGAGGCCGTGGCCGAACGGACGCCCGCGACCTCGCCGCGCACGGTGGCCCTGCGTCGCCTGGCGCTGCTGGCGGGCACGGCGGTCCTGACCGGCCTGTCGGCCATCACCCCCTTCTACCTGTACGCCCGCAAGGGGTGGGACGGGACCGAGATCGTGGCCTTCAGCCTGTTCATGGTGCTGATCACCGCCATCTCCTGCTGGTTCGTCAGCGGCCTGATGGGCCTGTTCGTCATGATGCGCGGCAAGGACCAGCAGGATCTGGCCTTCTCGCCCCATCCGGCGACGCCGCGCACGCGCACGGCCCTGCTGATGCCGCTGTACAACGAGGACGCCCGCGCCTCCTTCGCGCGCCTTGGCATGATCGACCAGGCGCTGGCCCGTCTCGGGGTGTCCTCGGCCTTCGACATCTTCGTGCTCAGCGACTCGACCAAGGACGAGGCCGCCGCGTCCGAGCGTTCGGCCTTCCAGGCCTTCCGCCTCGCCGCCAACTCCAAGGCCTACTACCGCCGCCGCACCGACAACGCCGAGCGCAAGGCCGGCAATCTCGCCGAATGGGTCCGCCGTTTCGGCGGCGCCTACGAGAACATGATCGTTCTGGACGCCGACAGCACCATGGCCGGCGAGACCCTGCTGCGCATGGTGGACGCCATGGAGCGCAATCCGGGCGTCGGCCTGATCCAGACAGCCCCGGTCATCATCAAGGCCCGCACCATCTTCGCGCGCGTGTCCCAATATTCGGTGCGCCTGTACGGCCGCGTCGCCGCGGCGGGCTTGGCCTACTGGACCGGTTCGGAATCCAGCTATTGGGGCCACAACGCCATCATCCGCACGCGCGCCTTCGCCGCCTGCTGCGGCCTGCCGCATCTGAAGGGCCGCAAGCCCTTCGGCGGCCATATCATGAGCCATGACGTCGTCGAGGCCGCCCTGATGCGCCGCGCCGGCTGGGCCGTCCACGTCACCGCCTCGCTGGACGGATCGTGGGAAGAGACCCCGCCCTCGATCACCGACTTCATCCGCCGCGACCACCGCTGGTTCCAGGGCAATCTGCAACACCTGGGCCTGATCACGGCCAAGGGCCTGTCGCCGATGAGCCGCCTTCAGCTGCTGATGGGCTGCATGGCCTATCTGTCCTCGCCCCTGTGGCTGGCCTCGCTGATGACCGGCCTGTTCATCCAGATGTTCTATCCGGTGGACTGGTCCAGCTTCTTCTACATCCTGAACCCGCAGTTCACGCCCTTCATGCTGGCCTCCTTCCTGTCGGGCATCCTGCTGATCGGGCCCAAGTTCATGGGCGCGGCCCTGGTGCTCAGCCGCCCGGCTGAGTTGCGCGCCTTCGGCGGCCGCCGCGCCATCGCCCGAGGCATGGCGGCCGAGATCGCCCTGTCCGCCATCCTGGCCCCCATACTGATGGTCGCCAACACCAAGGCCTTCATCCAGATCCTGTCGGGGCACGACACCGGCTGGTCGACCCAGCAGCGCGAGGCCGACGGCCTGGCCTGGTCGGACGCCTTGCGCGCCATGCGCTGGCAGATGATCGCCGGGGTCGGCTTCATCGTTCCGCTGTGCGTGCGCCCCGACCTGGCCACCTGGTTCGCCCCGATCGTCCTGCCGCTGCTGCTGGCCGCGCCGATCGCCGTGTGGACCTCGCGCGTCCGCTCGGGCGACGCCCTGGCCCGGAAGGGCTTCCTGGTCACGCCGGCCCAGGACGGCGTCAGCGTCTCGCCGGCCGTCCTGCATACGCCCCGTTCGCCGCTGCGGGCGGTCGCCGGGGGCGTCCTGGCGCCCGTCGCCGCCCCCGCCATGGTTCCGGCCCGCGCGCCGGAACTGTAGTTCCACCGATGCGTGGCGGCCACAGTGCCGCCACAACCGTTACGGTCACGCTCGACGCGAACGCAACTTCGCATCACCTTGGGCTCCTGATCTTTCGGGGAGATATGATTCATGGCCAAGTCCGATGGTCCCGAGGCCAAGCCCGATCTGCGGCTCGTGGCGGCCGAGGCCGAAATCTACAATCTGATGAAGGCGCCCGAGACCACGGCCGAGCGCGTCAAGCGTCTCCAGCTCGAAGCCCACGCCCTGGCGCTGGAAGAGGTCGAGGCGCTGGAGAAGCTGCTGCTGGACGCCGCGTCCAAGGCCAGGGCCATCGCCGACGGCGGCGACGCCTATCCGGTCGGCGCGCGTGAACTGGCCTCGCGCCTGGCGGCCGACCTGCCCAACCGCGCCGAAACCCTCCGGACCATCATCCACCGCGTCAGCTGATCGTCCCGACGGGAACGCCTGTCCGCCTCGCCCGCTTTCTGAAGACCAGTCTTCAGGAGCTTTCGATGACCGACACCGCCCGCGCCGACGCCGTCGCCGACCACGAACGCGCCATCCAGCGCGACATCGACGCCAAGGACGCCCGTTCGGGCGACGCAGAGTCCTCGGGCGCGGTCCAGGCCGGCGCCCGCCCCTATCCCGAACCGCCCTTTCCCCAACAGCACCAGACCAAGCCCGGCGACGAGGCGGCCCTGGACCCTGCGCCCCTCTATGACGCCCCCTTCTGGAAGGGATCCGGCAAGCTGGACGGGTTCGCCGCCCTGATCACCGGCGCCGATTCCGGCATCGGCCGCGCGGTCGCCGTCCTGTTCGCGCGCGAGGGCTGCGATGTCGTCATCTGCCATCTGGACGAGGAGGCCGACGCCGAAACGACCAAGGCCGCCGTCGAGGCCGAGGGCCGCCGCGCCCTGGTGCTGAAGGGCGACGTGTCCGACCCCGCCTTCGCCGAGGCCGCCGTCAAGGCCACGCTGGACGCCTTCGGCCGCCTGGACGTTCTGGTCCCCAACGCCGCCTTCCAGGAGCACGTCGCCGCCTTCGAGGACCTGACCTACGACCATTTCGACCGCACGCTGAAGACCAACCTCTACGGCTATTTCAACATGACCAAGGCGGCGGTCCCGCACATGAAGACCGGCGGCGCCATCGTCATGACCGGCTCCGTCACCGGGCTTCAGGGCAACAAGGACCTGCTGGACTACTCCCTGACCAAGGGCGGCATCCACGCCTACGCCCGCTCGCTGGGCACGCATCTGGCGCCGCGCGGCATCCGGGTGAACGTGGTCGCCCCCGGCCCGGTCTGGACCCCGTTGAACCCCGCCGACAAGGACGCCGAGACGGTCTCACAGTTCGGCGCCAAGACGGTGATGAAACGCCCGGCCCAGCCCGAGGAGATCGCCCCCGCCTACGTCTTCCTGGCCTCGCCCCAGATGTCCAGTTTCATCACCGGGGAAATCCTGCCCATCATCGGCGGCTATTCGGGGGGCTAGGGGGGCCCCGATCTGAACCCGTCATCTAGGCCTTGCGCCTAGGATCCATACGCCCGCTCCATCCGATGGGACGCCGCGCAAGACACCGGAAGGCGGCATCCACGCCGCGACCGCGATGATGATGGGGTTGGCTGCAGCCTACGCCAGCACGTCGTCGTAGTCGGGGTGCCGCTTGTGCCAGGCGACGGCGTAGCTGCATTGCGGAAACAGCTTCAGCCCGGTCTCGCGGGCGTGTTCGGCCAGGGCCTGCATGAACCGCCCGGCCGCGCCCGATCCGCGCAGGGCCTGGTCGGCCTCGACGTGCAGGATCATCCGCACGTCGCCGCGCACGGCGTAGTCGGCCCAAACAAGGCCGGAGCCATTGTCGCCGTCGAACGTCTGCTCGAAACGGTTTTCGCCCTCAGCATCCCTGAACTGTCCCATGCGTCTCTCCTTCGACGGATCAACCGCCGACGGGCCTTCCGCGTTCCAGCCGCACCGGATCGGCCGGTTGGATCGCCGTCAGACCGGCTTGTTCTGCAACAGATTGATCAGGCCGATCACGCTCTTGATCGTGAACCAGACGCTGAGCAGGAACCACAGGAGCAGGAACAGCAGCAGAAAGGGTATGCCGATCAGCACCACCGAGGCCAAGGCGCTGACCGCGATCCCGACCCAGGCCGCGATGGTCCACCAGAACACGGACCAGAACAGGGCGATCTGGGCGTCGATGTGCTGGCGCGCCACCCCGGTCGCCGTCCCGCGCGAGACATAGGACACGACCAGGCCGATCAACACCAGCACGTTCGCGCTGGGGATCGAAAGGATGAACAGCGCCCAGGCGATCAGAGCGCCCACCTTGCCTTCCGGTTCGCGGCCGGCGGTGAAATCGGGGGCGTTGGTCATGATCGTGCCTCTCAGAACAGCCAGCTTCGGGGATTGGGAACGGCCTGGCCGCTCTTCAGTTTCAACACGCCGTAAGCGCCACGCGCCAGGATCCAGACCGCCGCGGCGAACAGGACCACGACGCCGATATTGACGATCACCAGAACCGCCCCGACCACGGCGGCCGCGACCGCGCCCAGCAGGGTGCGCCGCTGATACAGCGCATGGCTGGCCTCCAGCGCGTCGACAGGCGGGTCGCGCCGCATCACCGCCAGCAGGGCCGCGAGGCACGACAGTCCAAGCGTCGGCGTCGCCAGCAGGATCAGCACATAGACCGCATACAGCCGCATCGGCGCCACCGGCCCCGGCGCCCGTGCGATGTCGCCCCGTTCGCCGCCGCTCAGTCGGTCGCGCATCGCCGCGTGCGACCCGGCGGCGTGGGCGAACGAAGGGGGGGCGAAGCGGGCGACCGGCTGCACCCCCTCGTTGCGGTCGAACGGCCCCGACGCGTCGGACAGCGGCGGCGGATCGAACAGGTCCGGCTCATGGACCTCCGGTTCGGGCCTCGGCTCCGGCGCGCGCGCCCGCCCGGCCAGCGAGGCGGGCGAGACGAAACCGACATGGGCGTCGTGATCGTGCTCGTCCTGCGCGTCGGCAGGGGTCTTGGGATCGCCGGGCTCGGCCATGAACAACGCTTCTCTCGCGCCGCGCCTGCGGCTGGACTCAACCCCGCGACAATGGCGGCGGGGCCGCCTGGACGCAACCGGGCTTTACGCCTCACCGCGCCAGCACGATCTCGCAGCCGGGGGCGATCACGGCGGCCAGGGCGCCGGGCTTTTCGATCCGCACCGTCGCGCGCCGCACCCGTCCGTCCGCCAGGCAGGCCCGCGCCAGCCGTTCGGCGAAGGTCTCCACCAGGCCGACGTGCCCCTGTTCGGCGATGGCGCGCGCCGCATTGGCCACGGTCTCATAGTCGATGGTGTCGCCCAGCCGCTCGATGGATCGCGGCTCCAGCTCCAGCGTCACGTCGATCGTCAGCCGCTGCAGCCGCCCGTGTTCGTGGTCATAGACCCCGATGCCCGCCTCGACCTCCAGCCCGCGCACGAAGACGCTCAACCGTTCGAAACGCGGCTCGTCCGCCGGGAAGGGCGAAACCTGCGACGACTGGACCACGCGGCCTACTCCTGGATGTCGGGGGTGCGCCAGGCCAGATGCTGGCCCCCGTCGACGGCGATCATCTGGCCTGTGACCATGCGGGCGTCAATCAGCCACAGCACCGCTTCGGCCACCTCTTCCGGGCTGCCGGGCGTCTCCAGCAGGGTGGCGCGCGCCTCGGCGGCGAATTCCTCGGGCGTCTGGTGGACGGACGGCAGGGTCGGTCCCGGCCCCACCCCGTTGACCCGGATGCCCGGCGCCAGCGCCTGGGCCAGGGTCCGCGTCGCCCACCACAGCCCGTTGCGCGACAGGCTGTAGGAGAAGAAGCGCGGGTCCGGCTTCAGCACCTTCTGGTCCAGCAGATTGACGATGGCCCCCTCGACAGCCTGGGCGGCGAAAGCCTCGGCCAGGACGATGGGCGCCCTCAGATTGGTCTCGATATGGGCGTCCCAGCTTTCGCGCGTCAGCCCGCCGATCCGGTCGTCCTGGAACACCGAGGCGTTGTTGACCAGCACGCTTACCGGCCCCAGCGCCTCGACCGCAGCCGGCATCAGCGCCCGCACCCTGGCCTCGTCCGCGAGGTCCGCCTGCAACAGACAGGCGCGCCGCCCGAGACCGGAGATTTCCTCGGCCAGGCCGCGCGCCGCGTCGCCCGACGCATGATGATGGATCGCCACGTCGAACCCGGCCGCGGCCAGCTTCAGACAGATGGCCCGCCCGATCCTGCGCGCCCCGCCCGTGACCAGGGCGACCCCGCGCCCCCCAGACTGGAACTGCGTCTGCGCCGGTTCAGTCAACCCGACCGAACTCGAACACATTGAAAGCCGCGATGACGGCGATGAAGCCGAAGATGATGCCGAGCGCCAGCATGGTATGCTCCTGTTCCGTCCCTTGGTTAGAGCGGGACGAAGCGGGGTTCAAGCGGGCATACATCGGTCGAGCGCAAGACCGTTCGGCGGCCGCTGCAACATTTCCGCGGCGCCCGTCGTTCTGCAGGGCGAAACGCATGACGGAGACCTCGCCGTGGCCGCCCGCCCTACCTGGCATGGACATCTGAAGCTGTCGCTCGTGACCTGCCCGGTTGGGCTCTACACGGCTACGGCGTCGAACGCCCATGTCAGCTTCAACCTGATCAATCCCGAGACCAACAACCGCATCCGCATGGTGCCGACCGATCCCGACACCGGGCCGGTCGAGCGGTCCGATCTGGTCAAGGGCTATGAGGTGTCCAAGGACGAATACGTCCTGTTCGACGACGCCGACTTCGACAAGGTCAGGCTGGAGACCACCCACACCATCGCCATCGACAGCTTCGTGGACGAGGCCGACATCGACCGTCTGTACTGGGACGACCCCTTCTTCATCGTGCCCGAGAAGGGGGTGGGGGTCGAAGCCTTCGCCGTCATTCGCGACGCCATGAAGGCGGCGGGCAAGGTTGCCATCGGCAGCCTGGTCCTGCGCGGGCGCGAGCGGCAGCTGGCCATGGAGGTGCGGGGCAAAGGCCTGGTCGCCTGGTCCCTGCGCGCCCATGACGAGGTGCGCGACGCCGACGACTATTTCGACGACATCCCGGCGGTGAAGGCCGACAAGGACATGGTCGAGATCGCCACCCGCATCATCGCCCAGAAGGAAGCCCCCTTCGATCCCTCCCAGTTCAAGGACCGCTACGACGACGCCCTGCGCGACCTGATCAAGGCCAAGCAGAAGGGCGGCAAGGGGGTGGTCGAGGTCGAAGAGCCGGACGACACCAATGTCGTGGACCTGATGCAGGCCCTGCGCAACAGCCTGCAGGGCTCGGCCGGGGGCAAGAAGGCGCCGGCGAAGAAGGCCGCGCCCAAGAAGAAAACGCCCGCCAAGAAGAAGGCGGCCTAACTCACCCCCATCGTCTTCAGCGCCGGCTTCAGGCTGACGGCGCCTTGGCGGAAATCCGCCCAGGGATCGGCCTTCCTCAGCAGGGCGGGCGCGGTGAGCATGTTGAACGCGCGCGGGTCCAGCCCCGTCTTCACCTGCCCCCAGGCCAGCGGAAAGGCCACGCCCGCGCCGGGCCGGGCGCGCGGCGACCAGGGGGCGGCCGCCGTCGCCATCCGCCCGTTGCGCAGATAGTCCAGAAAGATCTTACCGCCCCGCGCCTTCTTGGCCAGGGTGGTGGTGAACCGGTCCGGGGCCTCGGCGCGAACGGCCTCGGACACGGCCTTGGCGAAGGCCTTGTTCTGCTCCCAGGTCACGGCGCTGCGTTTGTCGGCCTTGATCGGGACCACGACGTGCAGCCCCTTGCCCCCCGTGGTCTTGACGAAGGGGTTCAGACCCAGCGCCTCCAGCCGCGTCTTCACCACCTTGGACGCGGCGATCACGTCCCCGAAGTCCAGCCCCACGTCGGGGTCCAGGTCGAAGGTGATCTGGTCCGGCGTCTCGGGATCGCCCGGAGCGCAGCCCCACGGGTGCAGCTCCAGCCCCCCTGACTGCCCCACCGCGACCAGTCCCCCGACATCGACCACGGCGACATAGGGTTTGCGCTCGTGCACGTCGATCAGCTTCAGCCGCGGGTTCGACCCCGGCATGGCGTGGCGCTGGAAGAACTGCTCGCCCCCTATCCCCTCCGGCGCGCGGATGATCGACAGCGGCCGGTCCGCCACATGGGGCAGGATGCGTTCGGCCGCCGCCTCGTAATAGCGCGCCAGGTCCGCCTTGGTGATCGGGTCGGCCCCGTCGTGGGCGGGCCACAGCACCTTGTCGGGATTGGAGATCGTCACCCCGGCCACCACCACCTTGCCGGACCGGCCGTTCGCGCCGCCCGTCTTGGCCCCCGCCTTGATCGTGCTGCTGGGCGGCTGGGGCGGGGCGTCGACCTCGGCGGCCGCCTTGTCCTCGCGCAGCCCCTTGAACGCCGCCTGGCGCAGCGATCCGCCGTCGGTATAGCCGCCGTGCTCGATCTCGGCGACCAGCACGGGCCGGGTCCAATGGATGGTCTCGCCTCGGGTGGCGCGTTTGGGGGCATCCTTGCCGACGAAGGGGCTGCGGTCTGTCTCCACCGCCGCCAGCGCCGGGATCAGGGTCTTGACCAGCGGCTGGGCGTAGCCGGTCCCGACCCGCCCCAGCGACCGCAGCCCCTGCCCTTCCTTGATGCCCACCAGCAGCGAGCGGAACCGCGATCCGTCCGTGGTCCAGCCCCCGATCACCACCTCATCGCGCCCCCGGCACTTGGACTTGACCCAGGTGGTCGAGCGCCCGGCGCGATAGGGCGCGTCCAGCCGTTTGGAGATCACCCCCTCCAGATCCATCCGGCACGCGCTTTCCAGCACCGCCCTGCCGCTGGAAGCGAAATGGTCGACATAGCGCACCCGTTTCGCCGCCCCCTTGGCGATCCGCTGAACATAAGCTTCCAGCCGCGCCTTGCGATGCGACAGCGGCAGGTCGCGCAGGTCCTCGCTTCCTTCGAACAGCAGGTCGAACGCGAAATAGACCAAGGCTTCGGTCTCGCCGTCCGACAGGGCCGTCTGCAGGGCAGAAAAGTCCGGGCTGGAATCCTCGGCCAGGGCGCACACCTCGCCGTCGATCACCGCATCGGGCCAGCGCGCGGCGTCGGCCGCCAGTTCGGGGAACCGTTCGGTCCAGTCCAGACCCTTGCGCGTCCTCAGCGTCGCCTGGCCGCCCCCCGTGGCGATCTGGATGCGATAGCCGTCGAACTTGATCTCGTGCGCCCAGCCGGCGTCGCTAGGCGGATGGTCGGCCGTCTTGCACAGCTGGATCGGCACGAAGGCGCGCGGCCGTTCGGCGTCGGACTTCTGGGCCTTCGTCGCCTTGGGTTTGGGCGGCGCCTTCCGCCCCGTGGGCTTGGACGACGTCCACTGTTTTCGTCCCTCGGCGATCTGGGCCATCGTCCGCCCGGTCGTGATCGAGGCGTCGATCTCCATATTGGCGTCCCCCTCGCCCTCGACGGCGAATTCGTCCTTCTCCTTGATCAGCAGCCAGTTGTTGCGCTTGGACGGCCGGCCCCGGTCGGTCTTCAGCCGGATAAGCGCCCATTTGCCCTTCAGCCGCTCGCCGTCCAGCACCATCTTGATTTGGCCCCGGGCGAAGGCGGCGGCCAGGTCCGGCTCTTGCGGGGCCCATGTCCCCGTGTCCCACATCTGCACCGTCCCCGCGCCATAGTTGCCGGCGGGGATGGTCCCTTCGAAGTCGCCATAGTCCAGCGGGTGGTCCTCGACCTCGACCGCCAGCCGCTTCACATGGGGATCGCGCGACGGCGCCTTTGTCACCGCCCAGGACTTCAGCACCCCGTCCGCCTCGATGCGGAAATCGTAGTGCAGCCGCGTCGCCGCGTGCCGCTGGATCAGATAGCGCCCGCCCCCCGCCCTGGCCGCCCCCTTGCGCCCCTTCGGCTCCGGCGTCTCCCCGAACCGCCGCTTGCCCCGATAGGTCTCCAGTTCGCCGCGCATCCGCATCCCGCTCCCTTGAACCAGCGAAACGTCATGCGACGAAAGACGATCCGCGACGGCCTGTCTTGCGTTCGACGGAGACTCAGCCCGAACCGTTCGGCGTCAGCCCAGGCATTGCCGACATCCACACAGGGACTTGGATCACGCCAAGGCGTGGAGTCCGCTTCCCGGCAGGGCGCTTGGCGGCGACCGCCTTGCACCCTCCTTCTGGTCCGGCGCTCCTGACCCTATATCCCGACCGATGAACGCGGAGACCCCCGATTCGAAACTGACGGCCGCCGCGCTGATCGCCGACGAGGCGCGCCGGGCGCCCGACAAGCCCGGCGTCTATCGCATGTACGGCGAGGACGGGACCTGCCTCTATGTCGGCAAGGCCCGCAGCCTGAAGAAGCGCATCCTCCAGTATGCGCAAGGACGCTTCCACACCCAGCGCATCGGCCTGATGGTGGCCCAGACCCGGTCGATGGAGCTGGTGGTCACGGCGTCCGAGACCGAGGCCCTGCTGCTGGAATCCAACTTCATCAAGAAGCTGAAGCCGCGCTACAATGTCGTGCTGCGCGACGACAAGTCCTTCGCCGAACTGATGATCCGCAGCGACCACCGCGCGCCCCAAATCCGCAAGCATCGCGGCGCCCACACGACGCCCGGCCAGTATTTCGGCCCCTTCGCCTCGACCTGGGCGGTCAACCGCACGCTGAACACGCTGCAGAAGGCCTTTCTGCTGCGCTCCTGTTCGGACAGCGTCTACGAGACCCGCACCCGCCCCTGCATGCTGCATCAGATCAAGCGCTGCTCGGCGCCCTGCACGGGCCTGATCTCGCTCGAGGACTATGGCGAACTGGTGAACGAGGCCGAGCAGTTCCTGCGCGGCAAGTCGCGCGCGGTCATCGGCCGCCTGTCCAAGGAGATGCAGGCCGCGTCCGACGCGATGGACTTCGAACAGGCCGCCCGCGTGCGCGACCGCATCCGCGCCCTGTCGGCCATCGCCATGGAGAACTCCGTCAGCGCCGACAGCGTGGCCGAAGGCGACGTCTTCGCCCTGCATTCCGACGGCGGCCAGGCCTGCGTCCAGGTCTTCTTCTATCGCGCCGGCCAGAACTGGGGCGGCCGCGCCTATTTCCCGCGCGTGGACAAGACCGATACGGACCCCGAGATCCTGGCCGCCTTCCTGGGCCAGTTCTACGAGGACAAGCCGATCCCGCGCTTGATCCTGTCCAACGTCCGCCCGCACGAGCTGGAACTGCTGGAGGAGGCCTTTTCGATGAAGGCGGACCGCAAGGTCGAGATCGCCCGTCCCCAGCGCGGCGAGAAACTGGCCCTGGTCGACCACGCCCTGACCAATGCGAAGGAGGCCCTGGGCCGCCGCCTGGCCGAAAGCTCGGCGCAAGGGAAGATCCTGGACGAAGTGTGCGAAGCCTTCGGCCTGGAGGCCCGGCCCGAACGGATCGAGATCTACGACAACGCCCACATCCAGGGGACGAACGCGGTCGGCGGCATGGTCGTGGCGGGGCCGGAAGGCTTCCAGAAGTCGCAGTATCGCAAGTTCAACATCCGGGGCGAGGACCTGACGCCCGGCGACGACTACGGCATGATGCGCGAGGTGATGCGCCGCCGCTTCGCCCGTCTGGTCAAGGACGAGGAAGAGGGCGAAGATGTCGTCCGCCCCGACCTGCTGCTTATCGACGGCGGCGCGGGTCAGCTGGCCGAGGTCTTGGCCGTCATGGCCGAGATGGGCGTCGACGACATCGCCGTGGTCGGCGTCGCCAAGGGACCGGATCGGGACGCGGGGATGGAGAAGTTCTTCATGCCGGGCAAGCCGCCTTTCATGCTGCCGCTGAAATCGCCGGCCCTCTACTATCTGCAGCGGCTGCGCGACGAGGCCCACCGCTTCGCCAACGGCGCTCACGCCAAGCGCCGCTCGATGGACATCAGGCGGAACCCCCTGGACGAGATCGAAGGCGTCGGCCCCGGCCGCAAGAAGGCCCTGCTGCACGCCTTCGGCTCCGCAAAGGGCGTCAGCCGCGCCTCCGTCGCCGATCTGGTCAAGGTCGACGGCGTCAGCCAGCCCCTGGCCGAACGCATCCACGCCTTCTTCAGGAAGACGTGAGCCGTGTCACCATTCCAACAGCGTCAGGCCCGGAATGTCGCGGAAGTCCTCGCCATTTCGCGTCACGAGGGTCGCTTCGTCGACCAAAGCCTGGGCGGCGATCATCCGGTCCAGCACCTTGCGCCGGGAATAGCCGGTGTGCGCGATGATGCGCCCGTAGGCGGCGGCGTCCCGATCATCGAACGCCCTGTAGCTGATCGTCGCAAGCAGAGCGGCCAGACGCGCGCGTCGCAGCTCGGCCTCTCCGTCCAGAAAGCCCGCCTCGAGCTCGACCACTGTAATGATGGAGAAAGTCAGCGTATCGTCAGCGTCTTCGATCCGCGTCCGTATGGTCGGGTCGCTATCCCGCAAGTGGATGGCGATGCTGGTGTCCAGCATCAACAAATGTCAAAGCCCCTTTCGAATGGGTGCGATGAACGGCGGCCGCTTGCCGATGCTGGAGGGTTTGGGCAGCGCATCCAGCTTCGCGAGCATCTCTCGCACCGAAGGTCTTTTCGGCGTCAGAGTCACCACGTCGCCCTTGCGCTCGATCTCGACCTCGACGCCCGGCCCGAACGAGATTTCCTTGGGCAGGCGCACGGCGTCGCTGTTGCCGCTTCGGAAAGTTCGACTGGTGACGGGCATGACGGCCTCCTTCGTATAGACACGTATACACCATTTATCGATGCGGCTCAAAGCGCTACAGCGCCGTCATGAGCGACACCGATGACGAACTGACCGCCGGCTATCGCCGCTTCCGCGCCGACCACTGGCCGACCGCGCGCGCCGAATACGAGACCCTGGCGACCAAGGGCCAGAAGCCGCACACCCTGATCGTTGCCTGTTCGGACAGCCGCGCCGATCCGGCCCTGATCTTCGACGCCAAGCCGGGCGAGCTGTTCGTGGTGCGCAACGTCGCCAATCTGGTCCCGCCCTATGAACCGGACGGCAAGCTGCACGGGGTGTCGGCGGCGCTGGAGTTCGGGGTCAAGGTGCTGGGGGTCAAGCGGATCGTCGTCATGGGCCACGCCCACTGCGGCGGGGTCAACGCCATGCTGCACGGCGCGCCCGACAGCTGCGCCGACTTCGTGGCCCCCTGGGTGGCTCAAGGCACGCCGGTCGTCCGGCATGTCGCCGAGACTGTCGCGGCCGACGAGGTGGAGCGCGCCGCCGAGGAGGCCATTGTCCGCCTGTCGATCCGAAACCTGCGCACCTTCCCCTGGATCGCCGAGCGCGAGGCCAAGGGCGAACTGCACCTCAGCGGCCTTCATTTCGGCATCGCCGAGGGCGCCCTGACCGCCCTGACCGACAAGCCCCGGTTCGAACCCTTGGCGTGAATATCAAGGATTGATATGATAAGCGTATGGGAACCAACGTCCATCTTACCGCAGAGCTTGAAAAGTTTGCCCGTGATCGGGTGAGTTCCGGCCGCTACAACAATGTCAGCGAAGTGGTGCGGGAAGGTCTGCGCCTGCTTCAGGATCAGGAAATCGCGAGGCGCAGCGCCGAAGCTGCGCGACTGGAAGAAGATCGCCGGCTTGAGATCGAACGCGCACGTCGCGAGGCCGCTTTGCAGGCCATGCTGGATCGATGGGCCGCCATGCCGACGATCGACATCG
Source organism: Brevundimonas sp. (assembly GCF_003248455.1). Taxonomy (GTDB): domain Bacteria; phylum Pseudomonadota; class Alphaproteobacteria; order Caulobacterales; family Caulobacteraceae; genus Brevundimonas. The sequence continues at coordinate 52,099 of NZ_QFNM01000003.1, read as the reverse complement.
GTCCGTGGACGCGAGACGAGCTTTACGATTGAGGATCGCCCTAGACACCAACCTTCTCGTCTATGCCGAGGGCGTGAACGGCCCTGAGCGTCGCGACGCTGCCCGCCGGATCGTGGATCAACTTCACCTTCTGCACGAGTTCGTCATCGCCGTTCAAACGTTGGGTGAACTTCACCGCGTCCTGACCGGAAAGGCGAAGATGCCGAGCGCTCTGGCGGCGGAGGCCGCGCACAGCTGGCGGCGACTTGCGCACATCGCCCCCAGCGACGAGACGACGCTGACGGCCGCCTGCGATCTGATCAACGCCCATCCACATCAAATCTGGGACGCCATCATCCTTTCCGCCGCCGCCGAAGCCGGATGCGCGCTCCTGCTTTCCGAAGACATGCAGGACGGCTTCGTCTATCGAGGCGTGACCGTCGCCAATCCGTTCGCGGAGACGCCGCACCCCCTGCTCGCGTCCCTGCTGGAGACACCGCCATGACCGCCCACCGCGCCAATCCCGTTCCCAACATCCTGACGGGCGTCCGTTTGGCGGCCGGGGTGGTCATGTTCGCCATGATGGCCGGCGCGGCGCCGGGCGCGCTGGAAGCCTGGCTGTCGCCAGAGATCCAGGGCCGGTTCAGCGTCTGGGCCTTCTGGATATTCGTCATCGCCGCCTCGACCGATTGGGTCGACGGCTTTCTGGCCCGGCGCTGGAATTCCACGACGCGCTGGGGCGCCATCCTGGACCCGATCGCCGACAAGGTGCTGGTCACGGGCGCCATCCTCGGTGTTCTGGCCTCCGGTTCCCTGCCCGGCATCGCCCTGCCCTGCGGCCTGATCCTGTTCCGCGAATTCGCGGTCTCGGCGCTGCGCGAGACGATGGCGGGGCGGATCGAGCTGCCCGTCACCCTGGCGGCCAAGTGGAAGACCACGGTGCAGATGGTGGCCTTGGCCGCGCTTCAGCTGACCTTGCTATGGGGCGCCCTGGGTCTTCAGAACGAGGACGGCTCGCCGCTCGGCTGGCAGCCGGCGTTCGAATCCTTCGCCATCTTCCTGATCTGGTTCGCCGCCATCATCACCCTGTGGACCGGCTGGCAGTATTTCCGCGAAGCGCGCCGCCAGATGAAGGATCTTTAAGGCCTGAGAGTCAGCCCCGCCGGCGTGGCCTCGAACGACGACAGCCGGCCCAGATAGCTCATTCCCAGCAGGGAATATTCCAGCCCCTGTTCGACCACCAGGGCCTCCACTTCATCGACCCGTGCTCCTGCGACCGAGACGGCGGCCAGACGCACCGGCGCGGCGCGAACGACGCCCGAGGCGGTCTGGACCTGGCCGGTGAAGGCGCCCGGCTCCGGGTCGACGCCCAGACGCGCCGCATCCGCCCGCGTCAGGGCCACGACGCTGGCGCCGGTGTCCACCAGCACCCGCACCGCCCGCCCGTCGATCTTGGCCTGGGCCCAGTAATGGCCGTCCGCGCCCCTGGCCACCTGGGCGGCGGCCCCCGTGGCGGCTGCGTATGCCGCGCGTCCACCCGCCGGGGCGACGAGGGCGACGGGTCCGGTCGCGGCCTGGGCCGCCTCGCCGCCGTCAAGGCGACCGATCATCAGGGCCGTGGCGAGGGAGGCCGCCAGGGCGACGCCGAACACGATGACGGACTGAGGGTCGATGCGGATCATGGCCTCGGTTTAGCGGGCCGATCTTTGGATGCGGTGAAACGACGTGGCTGACGAAAGCTTAAGCCCCAAAACCGGCTAACCCAGCTTGGCCGGGTCGATCCGGTCACGTCGCCCCGGCAGGTCGGCCATCACCGCCGCACGCTCGGCGTCGGTCAGCCCGCGCCAGCCGGCGATCTCTTTCAAGGTGCGGAAACAGCCCAGGCACAGGCCGCTTTCGCCGTCGACGGCGCAGACCATGACGCACGGCGTGGCGACGGCCCTTGGCGGCCCGGAGGGGCCGGTCATTGTGACACCACAGCTAAAATAACTCCGACTCCTGACGAATAAATTTGCAAATTCACCAAACTGTCTTATATTGCCCGCTGACGCGAAACGACTGAGGGTGGAATCCCATTGGTACGACGTGTCTCTTTTCATCGTTCTGGGAAAGGAGACGCCAAGATGAACGATAAGGAGCGTAACCTCCAACACGCCATGATGTCCTTCGCCCTGTGGGGCGGGATGCTGGTCAACAGTCGGCAGATGCCGTCGAACTCGGGCCGGACGGTCAGCCATCCGTCCAACTTCACGCCCTATGCGATCAAGAAACGCTGACGGCGCTCAGATCGCCCAAAGCCCCCGAAAGCCCTGGCCTCGCCGGGGCTTTTTCAATTCCGGTCTTGCCTGACGCGACCTTCCCGGTCGATGAGGGCCGACGACAGAGGGAGACCGCCAATGAGCCTGATCGCCGAAGAGCGCCGCGGCGCCGTCCTGATCTGGACGCTGGACCGCGAGGCGCGACTGAACGCCTTGCCCGATCTGGCCGATGGCGACGAGATCGCGGCGGCGTGCGAGCGGGCGAACGCCGACGCCAGCGTCCGCTGCGTCGTGCTGACCGGGGCCGGGCGGGCGTTCTCCGCCGGCGGCGACCTGACGGCCATGCGCGACCGGCGCGACCTGTTCGAGGGATCGGGCGCGGCCATACGCGAACGCTATCGCCGGGTGGTCCACCGGATCGTCCGGTCGCTGTACGGGCTGGAGGTGCCCTTGATCGCCGCCGTCAACGGCCCCGCCATGGGACTGGGCTGCGACATTGCGGGCCTGGCCGACATCCGCATCGCCTCGGATCGCGCCAGCTTCGGCGTGCCCTTTCTGAAGCTGGGGATCATTCCCGGCGACGGAGGATCGTGGCTGCTGCCGCGCAACATCGGCTACGCCCGCGCCGCCGAAATGCTGTTCACCGCCCGGTCCATCGACGCCGAGACGGCCGAGCGCTGGGGCCTGGTCAACCGCGTGGTCCCTCACGACGCCCTGCTGGACGAGGCCCTCGCCACGGCCGCCCAGATCGCGGCCCAGCCGCCCCAGGCGCTGCGCATGGCCAAGGCCCTGCTGCGCCAGGGCCGCGACATGAACTTCGACCAGATGCTGGAGATGTCGGCGGCCATGCAGGCCTTGGCCCACCTGACCGAGGATCACCAGGAAGGCGTCGCCGCCGTGCTGGAAAAACGGCCGGGCGACTTCACCGGCCGTTGACGCCCAAAACGAGAAAGGGACCGCCGCAGCGCCCCTTCCCGTCCTCGACGCCGTGGACGCCGTTACTTCTGGCCGGCCGGGCGCATGGCCTGGCTGGGACCGACGCCGGCCTGCACCGGGCGGGCGACGCCGGCCTTCTGGCCGGGCTTCATGAATTTCACCAGCACCCGCTGACCGATCAGGAATGGGGTGTCGTCTGCCGAGACCACCACCTCGACCACCCGTTCGTCGGTGCGGGCCGACGGGTCTTCAGACTGCAGCTGGCGGGCGCCGAAGACGGCGGCGCGGCGCAGGACGCGGCCCACGGTGATCTTGGTGGGATCGCCCTCGGGGGTCAGTTCGACCTCCTGGCCGACCGCGACGTTGGGGATGTCGGCCTCGACGATCTCGGCGCGCACGATTCGGGCTGTGTCCGGCTCCAGATCGAACATGGCCGTCACGTTCAGGGTCGAGGCGCCGGCGCCGGGCTGAGCGTAGCGGCGGGCGATCCGGCCGTCCATCGGGGCGCGGATGACGGTCAGTTCCTGATTGTAGCGCGCCTCGGCCAGACGCGACTGGGCGGTCTGGATGGCGGCGTCCTGGGAGGCGATGCGCGCCTCGGCCTGGGCGATCTGGTCGCGGGCCTGGTCCAGCCGCTGGGCGGCGACATTGTTGGTGGCGGCCAGTTTCGACAGGCGGTCGTATTCGCGCCGCGCCGTGGTCAGTTCGACACGCGACAGGCCCAGCTGAGCGCGCGCCTCGGCGACGGCGGCGGCGGCGCTCTGGGCAGCCAGACGGGTTTCGTCGTCCTCCTGGCGGGCCAGAACCTGGCCGGCGACCACGCGGTCGCCCTCGTTGACATAGACCTGGCTCACGATGCCGCCGCGACGGGCGGCGACCTTGATGACCCCGCCCTCCACGTCGGCCTTGCCGTTGGCGATGGCGGCGTAGGGGCTTTCGATCTTCTGGGCGGCCTCCTTCTCGACCTGCGCCTTCTTGGCGGCGCCGGCCTTGGAGAAGGCGACGAAGCCCCCGACCAGCAGGACGATCAGGACCAGGCCGATCCAGAGCCATTTGTTCTTGAGGAAGGCGGGCATGACGGTAGTCCGTTCGAGAGAGGGCTTAGTGGGACGCCAGCTGGGCGTCGGGATCGGGCGTGCGGCGTTGATCGTCGAGGATCTTGCCGTCCTCGATATGGATGACCCGGTCGGCCCAGGCCTCAAGGCGCGGGTCGTGGGTCACGCAGATGACGGCGGCGCCGTACTCGGTGGCGGCGCGGCGCAACAGGCGGATGACCACCTGGCCGTTCTCGCCGTCCAAGGCCGAGGTCGGTTCGTCGGCGAACAGGATCTGCGGGTTCTTGGCCAGGGCCCGGGCGATGGCGACGCGCTGCTTCTCGCCGCCGGACAGGGCGCTGGGCCGCTGGTTCAGGCGGTGGCCCAGCCCGACCTCCTCCAGGGCCGTGGCGGCGCGCTTCCTGGCCTCGGACTTGGACAGGCCCTGGTATTTCAGGACCGTCATCACCTGCTGCAGCGCCGTCAGCGACGGGAACAGGTTGAAGCCCTGGAAGATGAAGCCGCAGTGGTCCAGCCGGAACTTGTCGATCCGGCCCGAACCGTATTTCCACAGGTCGTCGACGTCCAGGATGTCGACCCGGCCCTCCTCGGGCTTCAGCAGGCCCGACAGATTGGCGATCAGGGTCGACTTGCCCGAGCCGGACGGCCCCATGACCATTGTCAGGTCGCCGTGCCGCGCGTCGAAGTCCACGCCCTTCAGCACCTCGACCCAACTCCGGCCGGTCTTGAACCGCTTGACCAGGCCCTTGGCCTCGATGGCGAAGTCGCCGTGCTTGCCGTGGACTTTCGTATGACTGTTCATCGCAGCAGATCCGCAGGCTGGCTCTTCTTCAGGACGCCCAGCGACAGGAAGCCGGACCCCAGGGCGATCAGCACCAGCATGGCCGAAACCATCAGCACCATCGTCGGCGGGAAGGCCATCGTCAGGCCGGTTCCGGCCGCCAGCAGGCTGACCAGCCAGGTCAGGACGAACGACGCCAGCACCCCGGCGATGCCGACCCAGAAGCTGAGCTCCAGCACGATCCGGCGCAGCGATCCCATCGACACGCCCAGCGCCCGCAGCGACGCAAACTCCTTGATGTTGGCCATGATGGCGCCGCGCAGCGTCTGCCAGGTGATGGCCACGCCGATCAGGACGCCAAGGAACAGGGAGAAGCCCAGCATGATGGCGATGAAGCTTTCCTTCATCATCGCGCCCTCGTTGGCCTTGGCCAGGTCCTGGCGGGTCCAGGCCTTGAATTGGCCGTTGGCGGCCGCGTTCAGCTGGGCCACGACGATGGGCGCGCGGGCGGGGTTCTTGATCTGGACCATCAGCGGTCCGACCCGCTCGCCGGTGTTGGCCTCGCCCAGCATCCGCAGGGTGTCGCGCGACATGACGACGGTGGCCTGCATCATGTTGGGATAGCCCTGGGTCACGGCGGCGACGCGAACGGTCTTGCCGTTATAGGACGCCTGGTCGCCCAGTTTGACGCCCAGCCGCCCCAGGGCCGTCTGGTCGATGGCCACGGCGTAGGGCTGGCGCAGCGCCTCGACCAGGTCGTCGGAATAGTCGACCGGCACCGTCACCGCGCCGGGCACGGCGTCGATGGTGGTGACGTTGACGAACTCCATCTTCTTGGCGCCCTGCGACGCCTTCCCCTGCGTATCCTGGTCCTTGACGATGTTCTGCCAGCGCCCCCCCGACCCATCCAGGTCGGCGACGGCGACCACTTCCGGGTGCTGATAGACCACCGGCATGATGCGGCGCGGAACGCCCGACGGGCCGCCGTTGAACAGGGCCGTGGCGCCGGGGCTGAGGATCATGATGTCGGCGCGCGCGCGGTCGATCTGGGCCGTGAACGCCTTGCCGATGCCCATGAACATCCCGACCTGGGCCAGGACCAGCAGGCCGGAAAAGGCCAGGGCCACGATAGCGGCCATGTAGCGGCGCCATTCGTACAGCAGCGTTGAAAGTGCAAGCGACATGAACCGGCGGTTCCCCCGAACTGGGTTCTATCTGACCGCGAGCCCTCGCACCGCCAAGTTAAATCGCAGTAAGGCAGGGCCGGGTGCGGACCGCGCATCCGGTTGCGCCTGGATGACCGGGGGCTTAAGGCGGCCATCGGCTCTTGGCGCCGGCCGCGCATCGGGGCTAGTTACACCATAACAGTCGGGGCAGGCCGTCCCGTGCTTCGGGAGAAACCCTTTCATGTCCCTGCCCTCGCTTCGCCTCACCGCCTCGCTGGCCGCGCTCGGCGCCGCCACCGCCGTCCTGTCCGCCCCCGCCGCCCCGGCCAAGGCCGACGAGGGGATGTGGACCTTCGACAACTTCCCCATCGCCACGGTGAACGAGAAATACGGCGCCAACATCGACCAGGCGTGGCTCGACCGGGTGCGCAACGCCGCCGTGCGTCTGCAGGGCTGCTCGGCCTCGCTGGTGTCCGGCGAGGGGCTGGTGCTGACCAACCACCACTGCGTCGTCTCCTGCGTGCAGGACCTGTCCACGGCCCAGAACGACTACGTCAAGAACGGCTGGATGCCGGCGACGCGCGAGGAAGAGAAGAAATGCCCCGGCCAGACGGCCGAAATCCTGACCGACATCACCGACGGCGCCGCCTTCGTCCAGGCCCGCGCCGCCGAGATCGACAAGATCCAGAAGGAGACCTGCGGCGACGACCAGAAGCTGACCTGCCAGGTCATCAGCTTCTACCGCGGCGGCCAGTACAAGCTCTACAAGTTCCGCAAGTATGATGACGTGCGACTGGTCTTCGCGCCCGAGTTCCAGGCGGCCTTCTTCGGCGGCGACCCGGACAACTTCAACTTCCCGCGCTATGCTTTGGACGCCGGTTTCCTGCGCCTCTACGAGGACGGCAAGCCGGTCGCGACGCCGAACCACCTGACCTGGAACCCGAACGCGCCCAAGGACGGCGACGTCACCTTCGTGGCCGGCAACCCCGGCACGACCCAGCGGCTGCTGACGATGTCGCAGTTGGAGACCCTGCGCGACCAGCAGATGCCCCTGACCCTGATCCAGTCGTCGGAACTGCGCGGGCGGCTGCTGGAATATTCGACGAAGGACGACGAGGCCAAGCGCGTCAGCGTCGACCCGCTGTTCGGCCTGGAGAACAGCTTCAAGGTTTATTACGGCCAGCAGGGCGCCTTGACCGATCCGGCCTTCATGGCGACCAAGCGCCGCGAGGAGCAGGAACTGCGCCAGCGCGTCGCCGCCGACCCGGCCCTGGCCCAGCGCATCGGCGACCCCTGGGCCGATCTGGAGCGTGTCTCGGCCGCCCAGCGCGACCTGTATCTGCCCTATCGTCAGCTGGAATCGGCGGCGGGCCAGCGGTCGCAACTCTACAGCTACGCCAAGGCCATCGTCCGCGCGTCCAAGGAACGCGCCAAGCCGGTCGCCGAACGCCGCGCCGGCTATTCGGACGCCGACATCGCCGCCCTGGGCCGCCGCCTGGCGACCGAGACGCCGATCTCGACCGATCTGGAGAAGATCTTCCTCGACTTCTGGCTGTCCAAGACGCGCGAATATCTGACGGTCGACAATGCGAACGTGAAGGCGCTGCTCGGCAAGGAAAGCCCCGAGCAGATCGCCGAACGTCTGGTCGACGGCACGCGCCTGGCCGATCCCGCCTTCCGCGCCCAGGCCCTGGCCATGACGCCGGAGCAACTGGCCGCCTCGGGCGACCCGCTGATCCAGTTCGTCCTGGCCAATGACGACGCGGCCCAGGCCGTTCGCACCCAGTGGGAATCGGCCGTATCCGGTCCGACCAGCCGCGCGGGCGAAAAGATCGCCCAGGCCCGGTTCGCGGTTTACGGAACCAATCTGTATCCCGACGCGACCTTCTCGCTTCGCCTGTCCTACGGCCAGGTCAAGGGCTGGACCTATCGCGGCGTGACGGTGGAGCCCTTCACTCACATCGGCGGCCTATACGAGCGCAACACCGGCGCCGAGCCGTTCAACGCGGCCGAGGACTGGCTGGCGGCCGAGGGCAAGGTGAACAAGTCGACCGTCTACGACTTCGTCTCGACCAACGACATCATCGGCGGCAACTCGGGCTCGCCCGTGATCAACGCCAAGGGCGAGGTCATCGGCGCGGCCTTCGACGGCAACATCCACTCCCTGGGCGGCAGCTTCGGCTACGATCCCGAACTGAACCGCACGGTGACGGTCTCGACCGCCGCCATCACCGAGGCGCTGCGCAACGTCTACAACCAGCCGCGCCTGCTGCGCGAACTGGGCGTGCGTCGCTAAAACGACAACGAAGAAGTCTCCTCCCCGCTGCGCGGGGAGGGGGACCTCCGGCGAAGCCGGTGGTGGAGGGGCTCTTCACCACTGCGCCGGCGCCTGTCATGTATCGCAGAGCCCCTCCGTCACGGCGCTGAAGACGCGCCGCGCCACCTCCCCATCCGCTTCGCGGACAGGGAGGAGACTTCAAGGACACGCCAATGCGCCCTCTTCTCCTCGCCTCCGCCGCCGTCCTCGCCGTCGCCGCCGCCGCCTCCTCGGCCAGCGCGGAAGAGGGCATGTGGACCTACGACAACTTCCCCATCGCCCGCGCCAACCAGACCCTGGGGACCCATATCGATCAGGCCTTCCTGGATCGGGTGCGGCTGTCGTCGGTGAAGTTCGGCGGCTGTTCGGCGGGGGTGGTGTCGGGCCAGGGTCTGGTGATGACCAACAATCACTGCGTCGCCACCTGCGTCGCCAACCTGTCCACGCCCCAGCAGCAGTACGGCGAGACCGGCTTCACGCCCCGCACCCGCGAGGAAGAGCGCAAATGCCCCGGCGCGACGGCCGAAATCCTGACCGACATTTCCGACGTGACCGACCGGATGCACAAGACCGGAGCAGGACTGGACGGCCAGGCCTTCACCCTGGCGCGCGAGGCCGAGGCCGGTCGGATCGAGACCGAAGCCTGCGGCGGCGACCCCAAGATCCGCTGCCAGGTCGTCAGCCTGTATCGGGGCGGGCAGTTCAAGCTCTACAGATACCGCAAATACAGCGACATCCGCCTGGCCTGGGCGCCGGAAGACCGCGCCGCGACCTTCGGCGGCGATCTGGACAACTTCTCCTTCCCCCGCTTCGCCGTCGATGCGGCCTTCATCCGCCTGTACGAGGACGGCAAGCCGGTCGAGACGCCGATCCACTTCACCTGGAACGCCGACAAGCCGACCGAGGGCGAGGCCGTCTTCATCACCGGCAACCCCGGCGCGACCCAGCGCCTGCTGACCATTGACCAGCTTGCGACCATCCGCGACGTGGTCCTGCCGCTGGACCAGCTTATCGCCTCCGAATTGCGCGGCCGGCTGATCCGCTATTCGGAAGAGGGCGAAGACCAGGCCTTCATCGCGATGGACCCCATCGTGGGCGTGGAGAACACCTATAAGCGCGGCCTGGGCCGGATGCGCGCCTTGACCGACGCCAATTTCATGGCGACCAAGGCGGCGGCCGAGGCCGACTTCATGCAGCGCTACGCCGCCACCAATGGAAACGGTCCCGATCCGTGGGCGACGCTGAAGGCGGTCCAACCGCTGGCCCGCGAACTGTACGCCCCCACCGCCCTGCTGGAAGGCGGCACGGCCCTGGGCACGACCTCGGTCGCGGGCGGATCGCAGTTGTTCCAATGGGCCAAGGCCATCGTGCGCGGCGCCCAGGAGCGGGCCAAGCCGTCCGATCAGCGTCTGGCCGAGTTCGCCGACAGCCGCCTGCCGGGCGTCGAATCCGGCCTGTTCGCCGAGCGGCCCACCTATCCCGAGCTGGAACAGATCCGGCTGGAATGGTGGCTGTCCAAGACGCGCGAATGGCTGACGGTCGACAGCCCCTATGTCCGCACCCTGCTGGGCAAGGAAAGCCCAGAAGAGCTGTCGGCCCGCGTCGTGGCGGGAACCAAACTGGCCGACCCGGCCGTACGCCGCGCCCTGTGGACCGGAGGTCTGGCGGCGGTCCAGGCGTCGGACGATCCGATGATCCAGTATGTGCTGTCGATCGACGCGGACGCCCGCGCCGTTCGCACGGAATGGGAGAACAAGGTCAAGGCGCCGACCGACCGCGCCTCGGAACAACTGGCCGCCGCCCGCTTCGCCGCCTATGGCGACGCGGTCTATCCCGATGCGACGGGCACCCTGCGCCTGACCTACGGCCGGGTCGAGGGATCGGATGTTCCGGGCCAGCGTTTCGGAGCCTTCACCACCTTCGCCGGCCTGTGGGACCGCGCCACCGGCGCCGAGCCGTTCAAGGTCGCGCCCAAGCTGATGGCCGCAAAGGACCGGATCGACCCGAACGCGGTGATGGACATGGCCGTGTCCACCGACACTATCGGCGGTTCCTCCGGCTCGCCCGCCGTCAACGCCCGGGGCGAGATCATCGGGGCCAATTTCGATTCCACCGTCCTGACCCAGCGCAACGCCTATGGCTACGACCGCGCCGTGAACCGCAGCGTGATCGTGACGACCCAGGCCGTCACCGTCGCCTTGCGCGACGTCTATGGCATGGACCATCTGGTCGAGGAGCTGGGCGTTCGTCCCTGAGCGTCAGTCCAGCACGCCCGTCACGCTCTCGACGCTGGCCCGCTGGAGCACGCCGATCAGGCGGGCGCGGGTTTCGCCATCGGCGACGCCGTCGATACGGCCGGGACGCCAGTGACGCTGAAAGGCGCGGACCGTGGCTTCCGTCTCCGCGTCATAATCGCCGCCGGGCTTCAGGCCGTAACCCAGCCGGTGCAGGCCCGCGCGCAGGACGATGACGCCGACGCCCTGGTCGCCTTTTTGCAGCAGGCCGCCCAGGGCCCGGATGCGCTCGGGCCCGGGCTCGAACCACAGTCCGTGACCCGCCTCGGCCAGCCGCTTCCAGGGGAAAAGCTCGCCGGGGTCGTCTTTGCGCGCGGGCGCCAGGTCTGAATGGCCGATGACACGGCTGTCGGGGACGGTCCAGCGGGCGCGGATGTCGCCGATCAAGGCGATGACGGCCGCGACCTGGGCGTCGGGAAAGGCGCGATAGCCGAACTCATGGCCCGGATTGACGATCTCTATGCCGATGGAAGCGGCGTTGCAGTCGTCCTGTCCTTGCCAGACGCCGCGACCGGCGTGCCAGGCGCGGCGTTCCTCAGGGACCAGATGAAAGACGCGGCCGTCTTCCTCGACCAGATAATGGGCCGAGACCTTGGCGTCGGGATCGCGCAGACGCGCCAGGGCGGCCTCTCCCGTCCGCATCCCGGTGTAGTGCAGCACCAGCATGTCCGGCGGCGCACGGCGCGCGTCGAAATTGGGCGAAGGCGCGTCGATGAGGGCGATCATGGAGGCCGGGCGGCTCAGCGGCCGTTGCGTTCCCAGCCATAGGCGACCCAGGCGCCGTCCACCTTATGCGCCTCGATCAGCTCGGGGTCGCCGGCGCGGCGTCGCGGCGTCATGCTGCGACGCGTCCGCATGACCAGGCCGACCAGAAAGACCAGCACCCCAGCGAAAAGGGCGATCACCGCCACCGCGGCGGCGGTGAAGACCGCCAGAACCGCGCCGACGGCCATGGCCGCGACGGCCGCGATCATGCCGGCGAGCCACATCGCCGAGGCGACCAGGCCGTTGGGACGGCGGCGGGCGGCGATGCCGATGGTGGCGAGACGATCAGGCTGGAACATGGGTCATCCTTTCAGGCGATCCGAGGAACGCCCGAACCGCAATGTCGGACCATCGGGTCCTGGGGTCAATGGACTGCGGCGCACCGCCGCGCTCACATCCTGTTCAGAACATCGGCTGATCGGCCAGGACGACGGCGCCCTGGCTGCGCATCCGCTCGCCGTTCACCCGCTGCATCACCGCCTGCGCCTGAGGATCGGCCATGACCCCGCCCAGCATGATCAGGGTCCTGGCGGCCTCCGTCTGGACGCCGAACATTTCGGAGATCGCCTCCCAGGGGGACTTCTCCTTGGGGAAACGCTTGAAGCGCACGGACTGGTCGGCCGGAATCCTGGCCAGTTCCCTGGCCTTGGCCACGGCCTCGGTAAGGCCGCCAAGCTGGTCGACCAGGCCCAGCGGCAGGGCCTGGGCGCCAGTCCAGACGCGGCCCCTGGCGATCTCGCGCACCCGTTCGACCGGCAGTTTCCGCCCCGTCGCCACGCGGCCGATGAAGTCGTCGTAGATGCGGTCCATCGAACCGGCGAAGGCCGCGCGCTGGGCCGGGGTGAAGCTCTGGCTGGGCGAGAAGGCGTCGGCGTATTCCCCGCCCACCGTCAGGCCGCGCATGTCCACGCCGAACCGCCCCAGGGCGTCGGCCAGCACGAACTTGCCGCCGAACACGCCGATGGAGCCGGTCAGGGTGGTGGGCTGGGCCACGATCCAGTCGGCCTGCGAACTGACCCAATAGCCGCCCGAGGCCGCATAGGCGCCCATCGACACCACCACCGGCTTGCCCGCCGCGCGGGCCGCCCGCACGGCGGCCAGAATCTGTTCGGACGCCTCGGGCGAGCCGCCGGGCGAGGAGACGCGGAAGACGATGGCCTTCACGTCCCTGTCCTCGATGGCGTCGTAGATGGCCTCGGCCGTGTCGTCAGAGTGGATGGAGGAGCCGCCGCCGAAGCTTCCGGCCCCACCGCGGCCGGTGACGATGGCCCCCTCTCCGCCCACGATGGCGATGGCGCTGCGTCCCGATCCGGTGCGTTCGCCCTTCTGGCTCAGATATTCGCCGAACTCGACGATCTCGGCGCCCTTGCCGGCGCGGGACTTGGCGGCGGTCTCGGCCTCCTCGACCTGGCCGACCTTGTCGATCAGGCGGTTGGCCAGGGCCTGTTCGGCCGTATAGGGACCGGCCTCGATCAGGCTCCTCAGCGCCGGGGCCGTGGTCTTTCGATCCCGCGCGGCCTGGCCCAGGGCGCTGTCGTAGATGGAGCTCATCCAGGCCGTCATGGCCTCGCGGTGCGGGCCGGTGTAGTCGCTTTGGGTGTATTCGTTGACGGCGTTCTTGTATTCGTAACGCTGCTCGAAATCGGCCTTCACGCCGTATTTCTGGAAGGCGCGGCCCAGGAACAGGCTGTCGGCCGAGAAGCCGGTGGCCTGGAAGCCGGCGGTGTTCTGCATCCACAGTTCGGACGCCGAAGCCCCGACCATATAGGTGGACATCACCGCCCCCGTGGGCGCGAAGCCCTGGCTGTGGGCGAAGACCGGCTTGCCCGAGGCGCGGAAGCGATGGACGGCCTGGCGCAGTTCGTCGGCGACGGCGGGGGTCATTCCCCCTTCGGGCAGGCGGATCAGCACGGCCTTGACGCTGGCGTCCCCTTGCGCCTGGTGCAGGCCGTCGACCACCTGGGTCAGGGCCAGGCCCGATCCGCCGAAGGCGGCGAACGGATTGGTCGAAGGCTGGTCGCTGATCCCGTCGCGCAGGTCCAGCTCCAGCACCGTATTGGCCGGGGTCGTCGGCTTGGCCGTGGAGGCGACGGCGACCGTCAACAACACCACCGGAATCACCACGACGAACAGGATCAACCCGGTGAAGACACCAAGGACCGTCAGGAAGAATTGCTTCATGGGAAGGAAAACGCGCGTTCGCAGGCCGAAAATGGCCGGGCCAGCATAGGGGGCGCGCCGCCGCCGTCAAATGTTGCGATGCAGCGGCGGCGATTGATGCCGACGGCGGAAATCCCTATATGAGCCGCCTGTCGGCGCGGATCGAAACGCGCGTCTATTACGAGGAGACCGGGCGATGCTGGTCACCCTGATGAAGTCCAAGCTGCACCGGGCCACGGTGACTCAGGCCGACCTCGACTACGAGGGGTCGATCGCGATCGACATGGACCTGCTGGACGCCGCGGGCATCTATCCGCACGAACAGGTCGATGTGCTGAACATCACCAACGGCGCGCGCTTCACCACCTACGCCATCCAGGCCCCGCGCGGCTCGCGCGTGATCGGCGTCAACGGCGCCGCCGCCCGCCTGGTGCAGAAGAACGACAAGGTCATCGTCGTCACCTACGGCCAGATGCCTCAGGAGGAAGCCCGCCAGTGGACGCCGAACGTGGTGCTGCTGGACGACGCCAACGCGATCAAACACGTCTGATCGATAGCTGCAGAGCCGTCGAAAAAAGGCCCGCCGGCGACGGCGGGCCTTTCTTCGTTACGCCGGGCGGGATCAGCGGGCGATGTCGTAGACGCCGGTGATGTCGATCCGCACCGTCAGTTCTCCGGCCGCGACCGGGGTGCTGTCCTCGCGCACGGCCATGGCGCGGGCGGCGAACATCGGCGTCGGCGGCTGGGGCGCATAGCCGCCGCCTTCGCTCAGGGTGCGGATGCCCGACAGCTGGACGTTCAGCGACTGGGCGTACAGCTGGGCCTTGGCCTGCAGGTTGCGCACGGCCAGCTGACGCGCCTGGTTCTCGGCGGCGGTCGGGTCTTTGAGGCCGAAGCCGATGCCGTCGATCTGGTTGACGCCGGCGGCGACCACGGCGTCGGCGGTCGCGCCGACCTTGGTCAGGTCGTTGATGACCACGGTGACGCGGTTGACCGCCTGATAGCCGCGCAGCTTGGGCGGTTCGTTCTGCTGATAGTCGTATTGGGCCGACAGGTTCAGACCCGAGGTCTGGATGTCGCGCTCGGCCACCCCGGCGCGACGCAGGGCCGCGACCACGCGCGTCATCTGGGCCGCATTGTCGCGCATAGCCGCCTGGGCGGCGGAGGCCTCGGTCTGGACGCCGAAGGTGATGGTGGCCATGTCGGGCGCGGCCTTGACCTCGCCATAGGCCGACAGGTTCAGCGACGGCGCAGGCTGCATCATGTGCATGGCTCCCATGGAGGGTTCAGGCGTCTGGGCCATGGCGCGCGGGGTTGCGGCGGCCATGAAGGCGGCGGCGGCCACCGCGCCCCCCAGGGCCAGGGTCTTCAAGGCCGGGGTCTTCAGGCGCTGGGCGGGGGCCGTCAGGGTGCGGGTCATGCGGTTCGTCTCCGTATTCGATCCAGGAGCGACGGGCGTCGTCGATCCGTTGCAACGACCTTGGCCGTTCTCGCCTGAACGAACGCCCGCACCCCCCTGGCAGTTTCCGTTCATCTTTGTGAAATCGACGAAAGATCGCCTTCTGGTCCGACCCCGCTTGGCAAGGCGCGCCCGCGCCTGCTAGGCGAACGCCTGTCCGCCGAGGCGCGCCCTGGGGGCCCGTAGCTCAATGGTTAGAGCCGACCGCTCATAACGGTCTGGTTGGGGGTTCGAGTCCCTCCGGGCCTACCACCCCCTACGTTTTCGACAATGAAAACAAGGGGTTTAGAAGGTTTGACACTCAGGGTTTGACACGGGGTGTTCTCTTTTCGGCCTTTTCGAGTTTGGCGATAGCCGTGTCGGCCAGCTTCGCCTGGTCGGCCGAGCGGGTGTAGGTTTCGACCTCATCCAGGCTGGTGTGACCCAGAACGGCGGCGATTTCCTTCGTTGTTGCGCCTGCCTCGGCCAGCCGACGGCCCGCCGCCTTTCGCAGGCCGTGAGGGGTTCGGCCCTGCACGCCTGCGAGCGCCGCTCGCTCCACGAACCAGCTGGTGAAGCCGGCGGGGGAAAAGGGTTTGCCGTACTGGGTCAGGATAAAGGTCATCCCGGCGCCATGGCGGGCGATCTCGGCTTTCAGGCGCGGATGGACCGGAATCCAGATCGGCACATCCGTCTTGTCCTGGGTCACGGCGATCCGGCCGTTCTTGACGTGCTGCTGGCCCATGCCGACGACGTCGGACCGACGCACGCCGGTGTAAAGCAGCAGATAGAGCGCCAGGCGTTCGCGCGTGCCCTCTCCCCACTTGGCTTCGAACGCCGCGATTTCGGCCTCGGACCACGGGATGAACCCCTTGGACTTCCGCTTCCTGGCCTTGGTCTCGCGCACGGGGTTATCCTTGCGCCAGCCCAGTTCGACGGCGACGGCGAAGGCCTTCATCAGGCGCTTGCGCAGATTGCGCTGGGCGCCGGGTCTGTCGGCCATCTGGTGAAAGATGCCGTTCAGGTGTTGCGGCTCGATCGAGACGGCGGAGCGGCCGCCCCAGGCCCCGGCTCGGAAGCGATCCAGGATCTGGCGATAGGTCTTCTGGGTCTGGGGCTCCAGATCAAGGAAATCGGCCGAGCGATAGTATTCGACCATCAGGTGGTTGATGGAACGCGGCTGGACCTTCGTCGCGGGATCAGCCTTGGGCGCGCGGCCGTGAGCCTGGGCATAGGCGGCCATGAACTCGGCCGAGCCTGGATCGCCGGGCAAGCCGACGGTCGCGTACCCCTTGCGCCGGTAGTAGTGGCGGATGCGTCCATGGCGATCCTTGAACCGCTGGACATAGGCCAGATCGATGGTCGCCATGTCGTTCATTGGGGCAGAACGTCATCCCACTCGTTCCGCCCGGTCGCCTTTGCTGCGGCGACCTCCATCCTGTCGCCCAACACCAAGCGAAAGCCGCCTTCCTTTGGGAAGTCAACGGCGGCGACCTGATGGCCGCACTTCTCCATCACGCCCATGGCGCGTTTGATGTCCGCTGCGGTGAAGGCGACGCGGCTTGTCATCCCGGCATGCAGTCGTGCTGAACGCCGTCCAGAAGGCGGCCAGCGGCTTTTTTGCCGGTGCGGACAAAGCGATGTCCGCCGACGTCCTGGGGCGTAATGTCATCCGGCACGGGTGCGCCGTCGAGCATGATCGCGCGCTGGCGGCGCGGCCCAGGCTCCCATGTTCCGCGCGGTTCCCATTCGCCCCACTGTTTGAAGAAGAAGGGCACGCCGGCGGCGGAGCATTCGTTTCGAAGCTGACGCGCCCAGTCCGGGTGCATAGGCCGCGCGCCTGGTCCGCTCTCGCCGCCCACGATGACCCAGTCGAGACCGGGTCGGCAGCGGGCGTCGTGATGATGATGCGGGGTTCGCGGGCAGCCTGTCGCGCCCGTGCCGACGTGCGTTCCCCCGCAGCCGCGTTGCCCTCCCATCCACTGGATGCCGCCGAGGTCGCTGACCAGGCTGATCCGCCCCAGCATCGGCTCGATCGAGACGAACCGGGTCTGGGCGGGGGTGTCCAGCAGGATCGGAATGCGTTCATCCGCGCGCCGCTGGTCTTCGGCGGACACGCCCAGCCAAACGTTGCGCAGCGGCAGGCGCGGGGTCGGCGGATCGTAAGAGAACTTTTCGGCCATGCCAAAGGCCCGGTAGACGTCGTTCCGCGTGATCGGCAGCGCGCCCTGCCCAAAGGCCGTGGCCAGCCGCTCCAAGCTGACGTGCGAGGCATAGTCCCGCATCCTGTCGGGCCGCTTGGTCAGGACCTGATAGGTGTGCTGGGGGGTCAGGGCCATGACGGCGAAGACGGCGTCAATCCAGGCGTCCTCGACGGCGTCCGCGAATAGGTCGGACATGGAGTTGACGAACCAAATGGTCGGCGTCCTGCGCTTCATCGGCGCCGTGAGGGCGTCATGGCCTGCGAGGCGGACCTCGCCCGTCCAGACGGGCTTGTCGTTCACGACGCGGGTCAGGCCGGCGTAGTCCGGCGTCATCGGATTCTGACCGAGACGATGCGCCATCCGCATGGCGTAGCAGTTAGTGCAGCCCGGCGAGACGATGGCGCAGCCGATGATTGGGTTCCAGGACCGTTCGGTCCATTCGATCTTACTCATGATGCCGCACCTCGACGTGGACCGGCGGCCCAGGCCTTCATATGGGCGAGGAAACACCCGCGCTTTTCGGCCTTGGGGCATCCTTCCCACCAGTAGCCGCATGAGCCCGGTCCGGCCTTGGGGTCGCGGGCGCAGGCGCGCTTGGCCTTGGGCGGGGACCAGGCCCTGACCATGCGGTCATAGGCGCCGCGCGTTGTCGTTCGATCCTGCTGGGTCATGGCGCGACTGCCGCCGTTATGGCAACGTCAGGTCTATGGAGCCCACATCCCTGTTCAACCCCGTCCGCACAGCCTGGGGGGGCCTCACGAAGGCCGTTCGCAAATGGCTGGACAGCGATGTCCGGCCGCGTTGCCCGGCCTGCGGCAAGGGTCGCGTCGGGGTGACCGAGACCCGCGACATGCGCGGATACGTCGCCCACTACGGCAAATGCGACAATTGCAAGCAGCTGTACATGATGAGCCTGACCGCGACTGGACCCCGCCTGCATCAGATGGTGAATGAGATCCCGGAGGATCGGCCCCGCGTTCCTGCTCCCACGCGGCGGCGAACCGGCCCGCATGACTGGATGGGTCGATAGGGCGATCATGACGCCACCTTGAAGGTTTCGCCCCAGCTAATGCACAGGCCGGCGAAGCTGTGATGCGCGGTCGGATGCGTCTGTTTCCAGAACGCGACCAGATCGGTCCAGTC
Organism: Brevundimonas sp.; assembly: GCF_003248455.1. GTDB lineage: Bacteria > Pseudomonadota > Alphaproteobacteria > Caulobacterales > Caulobacteraceae > Brevundimonas. The sequence goes on along the minus strand of NZ_QFNM01000003.1, from coordinate 33,603 downwards.
GTCGAAACCGTCCAGGACGGCGAAGGCGTCAAGATCGACAGCGGCCGTGATCAGGCGCGGCGGATGTGCGAAGGCCGTGTCCAGCATGACCGACCCGACGGCGAGGTCCATCTGGATCGGAACGACCGATTGGCAGACTGCCTCGCCGATCAGGCGGGGGTGGTAGCGGTCGCCCGTCGTCAGGGTCATGCGCTCGCCCGGCCGGGTGTGACGCTTCCTGCCGACTTCGCGGATCGTCTGTTGCTTCGTGCGGGCCTGGATGCGGGGCTCGAACCGGCCTTTGAAGGAATAGGCGACCATCAGTCGAACTCCGACTTGATCTTCTTGCCGCTGCGGCCCCAGACGATCGTATCGCCGCTATGCATCAGCACGACGGCGATGCGGTCGGGCTTGACGCCGAACACCTTCGGAAACTCTTCATCCTTGATCGAGGTGACGATGCAGCCTGTGATGGATTTCCGAATGCCAAAGCACTGATTGGCGTGTTCGTAGAAAACCTTTTCGACGGTCTGCGCGGTGAAGTCTCCCCAGAGCTGGGCGATGCCCCATCCGTAGTTGATGGTTGCGACTTTGGGCATCAGCAGTGCCCCGCCACGTCGCCGCCAGGGCGCAGGCCGGGCCGCAGGATGGCGACGGCGGCGGTTACGCGTTCGTGGCCTGCGGCGCAGTTCTCGCAGCCGCCCGCCGCGCCTTCGGCGAGCTTGCCGGTCAGCTGATCCAACAGGACGAAGGCGATGAACTCGATCTGGCCTAGGGTCATGTTCTCGGCCGCCCAGGCGCAGCCGACGCCGTCGCCTTCGACCTCGCGCAGGGTCGCCGTCAGAGCCGGAAGGCTCGTGGTCCGGTGAAGGCGGGCGGCGGCGTCGCGGGTCTGGTTTTCCAGACGCAGGTGATCGGGCGCGCGCATCAGTTGGCGACCATGCGTTCGAAGTTGCGGCCGTCATCGAACGGGATGCGGCCGAGCGCGGGCGCATCGGCGGCGGCGAGCGATTGAACGATGGCCAGCACCGCATCGCGGGTCTCGCCGCTCTCGATCCGGCGGAAGGCCGTCAGCAGAGCAACAGCGCCGGGGGTGGCCAGCGCCAGGTCGTCGGCGCCGGTCTCCAGTTCTCCCAGCAGGTCCGCGCCGGTCGTCTTCAGGACGGTCGCGATCTGGAGCAGGCGGGCGGCCGAGACGCGGTTGACGCCGCGTTCGTACTTCTGGATCTGCTGGAAGGTGACGGCGGAGCCGGCGGCCAGCTGGGCCTGGGTGATCCGCAGGGCCTCGCGGCGGCTGCGGATGCGTGCGCCGATCGCCAGGTCGGTCGGGTCGATGGCGGTGGACAGGTCGAGGGTCATGAAGGTCAGGCTTTCGGTTGGTAGGTGGTCAGAGCAGGCGTTTCCGGCCGATCAGCCAGAGAACCAGCCGATGCAGACGGAGAAGGGTCATCAGGCGGCGGCCGGCCGGCGTGCGAGGCGCAGCGCCCATTCCAGCAGTTCACGCCCCGCCCCCTTGAGGTAGGCGAAGCCGATCATGCGGTCCTGGCGGCCGTCGAAGTCCGTGGTCCAGACCTTGACGGCGCGGACTTGGTCCGGAGAGCCGAGCGGCTGGAGGTCCTGGACCTCTTCAAGGATCAGGCCTTGCCCCTGGCGCTGGCGCTCGATCGAGGCGGCGAGCGCGGCGAGGTCGGGGAACACGCGGGGCTTGGCGACCGTGTCGATGCGGGGCAACAGGGCGTAGTCGGCGGACATCAGGTTGGCCTTCATAGGGGTGACGGGGATGCGGTCGTCGGGGACGCCAGCGGCCGCGAGGGCGGGGACGGCTTCGAACCAGGGGCGGTTCACGACACGCCCGCTTGGAGCGCCTGATGGATCAGGATCGCGTGCGCCGCTTGGTGGCGAGCATCGTCCAGGGCGTTGTGGTGGACGCCTGCGCGGGGCGGCTCAGGTACCCGGCGAAGGTTCTTGAGAGTCCGAAAGCACCGGCTGTTCCAGAAGGCCCAAGGCTGCGCCTTATCGAGCCGCTGGTACAAGCTGGCCAGAATGGCGTTGTCGAAGTCGGCGCCGTTGCCCCATACGCGGACGATACGCGGTCCGCCGTGCCCCTCCAGATAGTCGGCGAAGGCGTCGAGGGCGTTCGAAACCGTGTGAGGCGAGGCCTCGGCGTCGGACAGGACCTGCTTAGCCTCGGGCGATTGCTTGCCCCACCATTCGACGGTGCTGATGTCCTCCCGCAGGCCAAGTGCCCGGCAGGACGGCGTCGAGACGACGCGATAGAAGTCAGAGCCGATGAAGCCAGTCTTCAGATCGAAGGCGGTTGCGCCAATCGACAGGATCGCGCAGCCCGGTCCCTGCCCCAGGGTTTCAAGGTCCACCATGACGTCGAGTGCGTCATACGCCACGAATGTGGTGCCTTCTGAGGGGCTGGGCTTATGGGACGTTGCGGTTGCGGTTTGCAGCATGGCGGTGATCCTCAGCGAGTGTGGACGGGGCGGCCGTCCTCGGGTGTCTGAATGGTGCGGCCGTCTTCCGGCGTGCGCGGTGCGGGCGGCGTCAGGATCTCGCGCGGCCGGGTCGCCGGGCGGGGACTGACCACGCCGGACCGTTCCATGCGCGTGATCAGCGAAGCGGCCTCGGAATAGCTGATGCCCATGCGACGCTGGAGAAAGCTGACCGAAGCATTGGCCTCCGTCGTCACGATCTGGACGGCGGCGGCGTAATCGTCGGGGGATGGCGTCGGCATCACAGGACCTCCTTGGGGTCGATGGCGCAGAAGCGATTGAGGGCGGCGGCCATGACCAGGGCGCGGGCCTTGGCCACGTCGTCGGTCAGCTGGTTGTCCACGTCCGTGACCAGGGTCGTGGCGCCGTCGCCGTCCACGACCACGCCGGGGTCGGCGTCCGAAGCCGTGAAGGGGCCGCAAAGGCCCGCGCGCGCCAGGATGTTGCGGACCGAGGTCGATCCCGGTTCTTCGAGATCGACCAGGGCACGGGCGTCGATCAGCAGCTGGGCGGCGACGGCGTCTTCGACGTCCACCTGGTGCGCATCGTCCGTCGTAGCGGGAGGGGTCGGCTGGGCGGCCGGTTCCGGCTGGGCGGGCGGGTTCAGCCAGTCCGTGGAATAGGCCGGACGCTCGGAAGGGGTCTCGTTGAAGACGGCGTGCGCCTGGGCCAGCGCCCAGGCCGCGTCGTTGAACACGGCGTAGGTTTCCGCCAGCGCCTTGACCAGGGCGTGGAAGGCCGTCTCAGGGTCGGCGCTGTGGATTTCGGGGCCATAGACGTCTTCAAGCCAGCGGTGGCCGGCAGGGGTCGCCCGGACATAGGGTCGGCCGTGGTGTTTGAAGTCGATCAGCCGCAGCGTCTGGAGCGTCGAGGCGACCAGATCGAGCCAATATTTGCCGGTCGGCGCATAGGCGACGCCGTCGTCCTCGTCTCCCACGACCAGCCGATCGGGGGCGTGGCGGACCGCATGAAGGATCTCCAGCAGGGTCAGGCGCTGAACGGCGTCCAGTTCGATGGTCGGTTCAGGCGCGGGCTCGGGCGTCGGAGCGCCAGTCGCAGGGCCGGATGTCTGGTCATGGGGCGTGGAGTCAGCGTCCTGTCGCAGTTCGCCAGCCGAGGGCGGAAAGACGTCGTCGGCCGGCGTGGCGGACCGGGCTGGAGTCGGCAGGCCGCCGTTGCGCATGGCGCCCCGCAGCTGTTCCCAGGTGATGGCCCCGGCTTCGTGCGCCTCGACCAGTTCGGCCGGCGCGGTCTTCACCACCTTGATCTTTTCCTGGACGTCGCGGACGCCCTCTTCGTCGCCCTGGTCCAGCTTGGGCGCGCGCCCCGTGCGTCGGGCCAGTTCGCGGCCGGACCAGCCCGTCTCGCTGGCCAGGGCGGCCAGCGCCTGGGCGTCTTCCCAAGGCGGAAGGTTTTCGCGCTGGCTGTTCTCGACCACGGCGATGAACAGGCTTTCGGCCGGGGTGGCGTCGCGTTCGACGCAGGGCACGCCCCGGACCAGTCCAGGCGGCAGGGTCTCGCCCCGTGCGGCGAAGCGGGCTTCCACGATCAGGGCGGCGCGCTTGCGGCGGTGACCAGCCCAGACGACCCGACGGCCATTCGCGCGGACCGGCGACACCGACAACGGTTCGATGATCTGGCCATCCGCCTCGATCGTGTCCGCCAGGGTCGCCAGCGAGTCCGCGTCATAGGTCTTGCGCGGGTTCAGCGGATTGTCGTCCAGCTGGCCCGGCGACTCAAAGATCAGGCCGCCGCCGTCCGCCATGCCGGCGGCGCGCTCCAGCGCCGACAGGGCGTCCCAACCGGCGTCGGTCAGGGCGGCGGCCGACCATTCGCCATGGTCCACGCCAGGCGCTCGGATCAGTTTCGCCGCCTCCAGCTGGGACAGGTCGCGCCCGATGTTCTTGGGCGCCCGGTTCGTCGCCTTGGCGATCTCGGTCTGGTTGGCGAAGGGTGATCCGATCGGGCGGTCCGACAGGGCGCGCAGCAGGTCCTCGCCGTTCAGGGCGGCGTTGCTGAGGCCGTGGGGCAAGGTCAGGGCGGCGGTCATGCGGCGATCCTTTGGAAGCCGTTGGCCTCCAGGCTGGCGAGGGCGAGGTTGACGGCGGCGGCGTCGAGGCCGGCGAAGCGCGCCAGGCGCCGTCCGTTCGGCGCGAGGGCGATCCAGCAGCGGCGGGCGTCCGGCTCTTCTAGGGCGGTCAGAAGGCCCGGCTTGACCGCCAGGGTTTCGACCATGACCGCAACGGCCTGGGTCTCGGTGTAGCCGGCCATGGTCTGGCGCAGGGGGAAGTCCGCCGGAACGGGGTTCGGCTGGCGATAGGCGATCTCGAACAGGGTGTCGGGCAAGGTCGCCGGAACCGGGCGAGCGGCGCTCGCATGGGCGGTCGCGCCAGTCATCCGCGGCCGCTCCGCAGGTAGGCGCGGCTGGCGGCGTAGGCCGCGTCGCGAAGCCGCTGGGCAATGTCGGCGAAGCCCAGGACGGACGGGTCGCACATCAGACAGTCGGCCGCGAGGCACGCCTCAGAAGGCGTCAGCCGATGCGCTTGGGCGGCGACCGAGACCCCGACATAATGGGCGCCGTCGAGGCCCGTGGCCGCCATGATGATCGGTGCGGCCGGGCCGCCTTCCATCGCCAAAATGACGCTGGCCACGGCGTCCGGATCAGCGGGCCGGGCCGGACGTTTGAAGGGAAGGATCGAAGCGCCCGCGCGAAGCGGCGTGGCGACCGATTCTGGCGTAGAGGGGTGAAAGAGCATGGCTGTTCCTGGCGTGTCCGAAAGACAGTCAGGAATAAGTGCGCATCACGCACGTCTTCGGTCAAGAAGTTTGTGCGTATCGCGCACTTACTTGTGATGTAGCGGCGCTCTAGTTGTTGAAATGTCTTGTAAATGTGCGGCGCATCGCACCTTTTTCCAGGGAACAGGAGGCCCCATGGCGGACGAACCAAACGAATTGGCCGCACTCAAGGCGCGTCTTGCAAAGCTCGAATCGCCCGAAACGGACGGGCAGAGACAGTCGAGTGCTGTCCGCAAGCGCACGGGCGGACGCCGACCAATCGGAGCTATCGTCGGGATTATCTTGGTCGGGCTGGTCGCGCTTGTCCTGGTGCTTGCCCGAAACAACGGTGAAGCTCTTTATGAACGTGACAATCTGGCCATGCGATTAGCCGGGCTAGAAGGCAATCAGACCTGCAACATAGCGTGGCTGAAAGCGATGGATCAGGGCGTATCTGATGGCAGGACCCCATCAATCTTTGCGCCGGAAGTGCGGGTGGTCGGGCCACCGCGCGTTCTGTCATGTCCGATGATCAGGACGGGCGGCGTTGAAGCGGACCCGCTGATCGTATTCGAGCGATGCCGGCGCGTGGATATGTCTTGCGTTGATCTCACGCCTTAGCGACTGACGTGCATCCTCACCGGCCGGGCGCTGGCCAGCATCACGTCCTCAATCGGAGGGGCATTAGGGCTTTCCAGCGTATAGAGGCCAGGCGCGCTGCCTTTGCGTATCCGCTTGACCAGGCCCAATCCATCCATGGTCTCGACTACACACATGCGGCCGAGGATCTCGCCTTCATCCAAGCGTCGCTCGCCTCGGATCGCCAGAGTGTCTCCGTCCTCATAGATGGGCCAGCAGGAGGTTCCAGAAACTTCCAGCGCAATCGCGTCGTGCCAGCTGGCCGGGACTTCGATGTAGCGCCAAGGCGGAGCTTCGACCGCTTCCACATGACCGCCGGCACCGACCATGCCGACGACCTTGGCCATGCTGGCGTCTGTGTCGCCATAGCGGATGAAGGCTGCAGTTACGCCGAAGTGCTGTGAAGCGCGCTCAATGACATAGTCGGGCATGTCGTTGGCGTTGTTTTCGTAACGCGAGACTTGCGGGCGCTGAACACCCAAAACCTGGGCGAGATCTTCCTGACCCATTTTTGCGCCTAGACGCAAAGCCTTTAGCCGACCGCCCGGCGTCATTTCATCGACGGGCAGATCAGGACGGCCTGGGCGCGCACGAGAGGGCGGACGGGAAGTCATCCCGACGCCTATCCCCAAAATGTGCGCGTTGTGCACGTTCATTAGACGCACTTAGTAGATGCATAGTTTGTGCGAATCACGCACTAACTGCGCCATGGAAAGTGATTCGCCTCTCCGCTGGGTCCGAAAGACCGTCTTTGGTGTCACCCAAGACACGCTTGCTGAGATCGGCGGCGTTAGCCGGCCACGCGTCTCTCGATACGAAAACGGTGAAGGCGACCCTCCGTTTGACTTCATGCAGCGTGTTCGCGCTGAAGGCCGAAGGCTCAATCCCGACTTCAGCGCCGACTGGTTCTTCGAAATCCCGTCGGATCGAGCAGACCATGTCCGTGCGCGTGAGGACGTTCAATGACCGCCCCGCTCGCCGCGCCGCGCGAGAGCGCCGACATCGAGACTGTGTACGCCACGGACGGCGTGGCTTTCACCCTGCGGTTCACCGCCGAGGGCCGGACGCTGGACCTGACCTTCGGCGGCGCGGTCGTGGGTCGTCTGTTCACGCGCTGGCTGACAGAGCCGCCGCGCGACGGTCTGCGCATGGTGCCGCTCGTGTCATCCGAGGACGCGACTGCCTTTGAGGCGGCCAATGCACAGTTCCAGACCGGCGAGTGCGCGCCGGGCTACGTCCACGTTCGGCTCTCCGCGCGTGGCCAGGATGTCGAAGCTCGCCTCGAAGGTCGTGTCGGCATGGACATGGCGTACCCGGACGCGGCGTGTGAGCGGGACGCGCGGGGGCGGACGACCCTCCGGGAATACCTTGACCTCGGCCGTGCCGGGGCACGTGAGGGCGAACTGGAACAGTTCGTCGATGTCGCGAGCGGCCATCAAGTTTCTCCTGCGTGCGTGGAACCCGCAGGAGAAGGCGAGTCGGCGGGGCGGGAAACCGCGCCGCCGACGAGGCCTGCGTCAGCCGTATTCGGCGGGTTCGACGCCCGGTTCGTGACGTGGATGGACGGCCCGCTGGCGGTGCTGACCGATCCGGCCGCGAGCCGTCTGGTCGCAAACTTCGGCAATCTCAGAGCCGTGATCGAAGGAGAGCGCGGATGACCGCTTCGTTCGCCGTCGCGCGCGGTCCGCGCCGTCACCGCGCCCTGACGCCGGATCAGGTCGGCGGCTGGCTGCGCTTCCTGCGTCATGCCGAGAAGGCCGCGCGTGATCCCGAAGGGCATGGCGCCTCGTTCGCGCGCGCCGCGCACAAGGCGGGCAAACAGCCCCTGCCCGCCAGCCAGACCGACAACGGCGCGGACCTGATCACCCTGGTCCGCCTGGGCAAGGCCTTCGCCACGCAGTCGCCGGATCAGCGGCGCGACGCCGCGCGGGATATCCCGCGCCTGGTCGAGACATGCCGTCCCCTGTTCCAGACCGCGCCCGTCACGGACGTGCGGCCGGTCGAGCCGCGCAAGGATATCTTCGGATGAGGCCGCGCGACGAACAGTTGCGGTCCGCCACGGCCGCCTTCTGCGCACGGCGCATTCCGCGCGGCATCCCGATCACGCGCCAAGACGCCACCATGGCCCAGGCGCGGGCCGACGCCTTCCGCGCATTCGCCGACGTCGAGTTCGGCGAGGCCGAAGCCCTGTTGCGGGTGGAGCGCGCGGCATGACGTTGAGGGGAGTGGACGCGCCCTTTCCCTGGTTCGGCGGCAAGAAGGCCGTGGCGGATCGGGTGTGGATCGGCCTGGGCAAGATCGATCATTATGTCGAGCCGTTCTTCGGCTCGGGTGCGGTGCTGCTGCGGCGGCCGCATGCGGCGGGGGTTGAGACGGTCAATGATGCGGACGGGCTGCTGGCCAACTTCTGGCGGGCGGTGCGGATCGATCCCACCGCCGTGGCGGCGCACGCCGACTGGCCCGTGAACGAGGCTGATCTTCATGCACGGCATCTTTGGCTTGTCGGTCGCCGAGAGGCTCTGACCGAGGCGCTGATGTCCGACCCGGACTGGTGCGATGTTCAGGCTGCGGGATGGTGGGTTTGGGGACTGTGCGCTTGGATCGGATCGGGCTGGTGCTCGGGCAACGGCCCATGGCGGTTGATCGACGGGCGGATGACGGATGTCCGCAAGCTTCCGCACCTGGGCGACGCCGGGCGGGGCGTGAACCGCAAGCTTCCGCACCTGGGCGACGCCGGGCGGGGCGTGAACCGCCAGCTTCCGCACATGGGCGACGCCGGGCAGGGCGTGAACCGCCAGCTGCCGCACCTGGGCAACGCCGGGCAGGGCGTGGAGGCGTGGTTCCATGCGCTGGCGGATCGGCTGAGGGGCGTGCGGGTAAGTTGTGGAGACTGGTCGCGAGTCGTCGGGTCTTCGGTCCTGCGCGCAGGAGGTGGCGTGTGCGGCGTGTTTCTGGACCCGCCCTATGACCAGGGAGAGCGGGCGGATGTCTATGCGATGGAGTCGAAAGTAGCCGGGGCGGTTCGGGCGTGGTGCCTGGCCAACGGCTCCGATCCGGCATTGCGGGTCGTGCTGGCGGGATACGCTGGCGAGCATGACGTGCTGGAGGCCGCCGGATGGTGGGTTGAGGCGTGGAAGGCGCGGGGTGGGTACGGATCGCAGGGCGAAGGCCGGGGGCGTGACAACGCGGTGCGCGAACGCCTGTGGTTCAGCCCGCATTGCCTAGGCGGCCCGACCGATCTGTTCGGAGTGGCGGCATGACGTCGCCCGTGATCTTGCGAGCGGCGCTCGCACCCCAACCGATATCGGGGGGGCGATGACGCGCGGCAACGCCCCCCACATGCTGCCGTCCAACGCCCGTGCGGTGATGAACACGCGCGAGACCGAAGCGGGCGACGACGTCGATTTCTTCCCGACGCGGCCCTGGGGATCGCGCGCGGGCGGCGAGATCATCCGCCAGATCGACCCGCGCGCCCGCAGCGCATGGGAATGCGCGGTCGGCGTCGGCATGATGGCGCACGGCCTGGACGATTATTTCCCCGTCGTCCACGGGTCCGACATCTGCATCTATGACCCCGCGCTGTATGCCGCACGGGGTTGGGTCGCGCACGATTTCACGGCCGGCGATCCCGATCCGTTCGCCGCCGACTGGATCATCAGCAACCCGCCGTTCGACGACGTCGAGGTCTTCATCCAGCAAGCGTGGAAGCGTGCCCGGCGGGGCGTGGCCATGCTGTTGCGGCTGGTCTGCCTGTCGGGGCAGGCGCGCCATCGGTTGCTGCACGGCGAAGGTCCCGACGGTATGCAGCTGACGGTGTTCGCGCCGTTCAGCGAACGCCTGCCCATGCACCGAGGGTTCTGGGACCCGACCCGCACGACCGCCACCGACTATGCTTGGTTCATCTGGTGCAAGCCCGGCGTCGGGCCGCGCTTGCCGGTCGTGCTGGGTCGCCGCCGGGCGGTCATCTTCGACATTCCGCCGGGAACGCAAGCGCGTCTGACCCGGCCCGACGACGCCGCCCGCTTCGGCGCTGCGCTGCGTCTCCCTGCCCTCTCCTCTGACCTGAAAGGAACCGCGTCATGAACGTGGGACGCAACACGGCTGTCGGCAAAGAGCTGATCTCGATCATCGAACGGGTTGAGTCGGTGATGGCCGCCAAACAGACGATGTCCGACGACATCGCCGCGATTCTGGCGGAGGCCAAGTTCCGAGGCTTCGTGCCGAAGGCTATTCGCCACGTCATCAAGGTACGGGCGATGAAGCCGCACGATCGGCAAGAGTCCGAGGCGATCATCGCCACCTACATGCATGCGATCGGCGAAGAGTCCGAGGCGCCGCTGTTCCGGCACGTCAACCAGATGGCCGTGGATATCGCCAGCCGCGACCAGGTCGCGGAGGCGATGAAGCGATTCGTGCCTTCGAATGGCTCGATCATCATCGAGGCCGGCGGAAAGGGCGTAAAGCTGACGCGCGACGGCGATGGCGAGGTGACGTCTCGGGATCTGGCGACGCCTTGGCCCGATGCCTCTGGGGCTCGCCCGGCGGCCGCCCCGGCGCCCAAGAGAGGGTCGGGCTCCAAATCGACCGAGGTCCCGGAGACGGACGACGCCGGGGCGGAAGCGCTGGGGCGCGAAGCCTTCAAGGCGAATGAGCCCGTTATCCGCAATCCCTTCCCGTTCGGCGATAGCCGTCGCGGGCGCTGGGACGCCGGCTGGCGGGCCGAGAGCGGCACCGACGGCATGGGGCCGGACAACGGCGACGACTGATGCGACGCTTACCCAAGTCCAAGCAGGGCGGCATCGAACAGTGGGGCGACCTGTTCATGCCTGAAGAGGCCAGCGAGCCGATCCTGTCACGACCCGTGCGGGGCGCGCTGACCGAATGGCTGGTCGAGATCTTCGCGGAAAACGAACTGGCGGCCGTCGGCGTGAAGCCGCGCCGCCGGGCGATCTTCGACGGGCCGCCCGGCGTGGGCAAAACGACTCTGGCGCATCACCTCGCGGCGCGTCTGGGTCTGCCGATGCTGGCGGTGCGGCCTGACCGGCTTCTGTCGAAGTATGTCAACCAGTCCACCGAGCAGATCGGTGAACTGTTCGACGCGGCTGCGGCGGGGATGGAAGGCGACAACGGCGTCGTGCCGATCGTCCTGTTCATGGACGAGATCGACGCCCTGGCCGGCGAACGCCGCAGCGCCACCCAGGCCGCCGACGATCAGCGGAACCAGCAGGTCAATACCCTGTTGCAGCGCATTGAGCAGCACGCTGGCTTCCTGATCGCGGCCACGAACCATGGCCGCCAGATCGACCCGGCGATCTGGCGGCGTTTCGACATGCACATCACCCTGACCCTCCCCGGTCAGGGTGAGCGGGAACGTATCCTGGCACGATATCTGGACCCGTTCGGCTTGCCCTCGGCGGCGCTGAAGACGATGGCCGAGGCGCTGGGTGAGGCGTCGCCCGCGCTCATTCGCCAGTTCTGCGAGAACTTGAAGCGTCAGATCATCGTCGGGCCGAAGCTCAATCTGGATATGGCCAAGGGCGCGGTGATCGACCGCCTCTTGACCAGCTGTCACCCGCACCCGGACCTTGGCAAGCCACGCCTCTGGTCGCTGGGCGCCGCCGATCACGCCGTCAACGTCATGCCCTGGCCGCTGCCGAAGATTGCGGATCTCCCGGCGATGGAAGCCGTTGCGGAAACGCCCGCGCAATCGGGCGACAATGTCGTTGCGCTGGGTCGTCGCCCATGACCGTGCGCGGCCTGTCCCTGACCGCAGCCGCCCAGGCCTATGCCAAGGCGAAGATCGCGGTGTTTCCGCTGCGGGCGAAGTCGAAGGCGCCCTATGGCCGCACCGTGGGGCTGCACATGGCGTCGCACGATCCCGTGCTGACCGCCTCGCGCTGGGCCGGGACGGCGCAGCTGCCACTGAAGCCGATCGAGGCGTTGCGAGAGGATGCCCGCAAGGGCGGGCGGACGCCGACGGACGCCGAACTGTTGCGGCCCGTGACGGCCGGGGCGCATTCTAATGTGGCCATCGCGACCGGAGCCCCGGCGGGCTTTTGGGTGCTGGACCTGGATGGGCCGGAGGCCATGGCCTGGCTGGCGGCGAAAGAAGCCGAACATGGACCGCTACCGATCACGCCGACGTCGTTGACGGCGCGGGGCGAGCATCGGTGCTTCGCCTGGTGCCCCAAGTCGTCGTCGGAACCGATCATCCGCAACCGGTCGCGTCTCGACAAGGCGCCGGTCGATGTACGCGGGCAGGACGGTTACATCCTGGCCCCGCCCAGCATCCATCCCGGCGATGCCGAGAAGGGCGTGGCGCCGGGCTATGTCTATCGCTGGGCCGAGGGGCGTTCGCCCGAGGACCTGCCCTTCGCGGTCGCCCCCGACTGGCTGATCCTGCTGGTGAAGCCCGCGCCGCCCGCGCCCGTGAAACCGATGACGCCCCGTGCGCCGGCGGCCGGTCGCGCGTCGCGGTTCGGGGAAATCATCCTGGACCGCGTGTGCGCCGCCATCGCCTCGGCCCGCGTCGGAACACGGGACACGGTGCTGTTCCGCGAGTCGGTCGGCATCGGCGCGCTGGTGGCCGGCGGCGAGATCGAGGACGCCTATGGCCGTGCGGCATTGGAGAACGCCGGACGGGTGCATGTGCCGGACGCCATGACCGAGGCGCAGCTGATCCGCCAGGTGGATCGGGCCATGGCTTGGGGCGCGCAGTACCCCCGCAAGGCGGACCCTTCGCGCCGAACGGGCGAGACGCGCGAGCGCCGAGCGGACCTGCCGGTGCGCGGCCATCATGCGGCGCAGCGCGCCTTGGACGCCGCCGCCTATTGGGCGGAGGCTTCGTCGGCCGACACGGCCATGGTGCGGCGCTGGATGCGTGATCTCGCGTTGGACCCGGACGGCGTACCGGGCGCGCTTGGCCGGATGCGATTTCACCCTGAGGCGCCGGACCGCGACGGCGAACTGAAGCCCATGCTGCTGGCGCCGATGACGGTTGATGGCGGCGGGCCGGTCGATGTCCTGGCGCTGTTCGATCTGACGCAGCGCGAAACGCGCGTCTGCGGCTTCATGGGTCAGGCCCTGCATGGTCGCGCCCTGGCGCTGACCGCGCTCGACGGGCCGGGACCGATCGTCGTGGGGTTGGATTTCGCCGACGCCTGGGTGGTGGCCAGCAGCATGGCCCGCAGCGGCCGCGTGCGGGCCGTCGCCTGTCTGAACCTGACGGCCTTCAGCGGCGGGGTGATGATGGATCGGTTCGGACGGGTCGATCCCGTGTCGCCTCGGGCCGACCCGGAGCGCGCGCCGTGGCGCATTCCGCTCGCCTTTCTCGATCAGGGCGTGACCGAGGTTGGGTTCGCCGTCCGCCGGGACCTGATCACCGCTCCGCTGAAGTTCCGAGGCGTTGTCGGCGGCACGGCAGAGACGCGTCTGAGGGGTGACGAAGCCGCCGCCTATTTCACCAGCCTGACCGTCCAGGCCTGGGAGCGGTTGGCGCTGCCCGAGGGCGTGTCGCTGCGGCTTAGGCCGCTGACGGCGACCATGGGCGTCAGCTTCCACGATCAACAGCAGAGGGCCGCAGCGGGCGTTTCCGGCGCGGCCGACAATGGAGTGCGTCAGTGAGTGGTTTCGACGACGTCGGGGGACGTCCAGCGCCGGCGGCCCCTTCGACCGATGAAATGTCGCGGTTCGACCTGAACGACGACGGCAATGCGCTGCGGTTCATCCGCATGGCCGGGGGGATCATCCAGCCCGACGGCGAGATCGACCTGAGCGAGGCGACGGTGCTGTACCTGCGCAAGCGCGGCTGGATCGTCTTCAACGGCACGTTCTGGGATCTGGAGACCGGCGAGGCCCGCGCCAAGCGGCACGCCATCAAGGTCGCCCGGTCGATGCATGCCCAGATGGAGATCCGGGCGGCCGAAATGGAGGCCAAGAACTACGCCTCCAAATCGATCCAGGCGGTGCGCGACTTCGGCGTTTCGGCCGGGAACGCCAGCCGGATCGGCAATATGCTGAACCTGGCGGCGTCGTACATGGACGTCGACATGGACGCCTTCGATCCCGATCCGCTGGCGCTGAACGTCCAGAACGGCGTGATCCGCTTCCGCAACGGTCCGCATCGCAACGCAAAGGGTGATGATGTGGTCGGGCCTCATGTGGTCTGGACCGAGGGGCACCGCGCCGCCGATCGAATGACGCGGCTGTGCGAGGCGGCCTATCGCCCCGAGGCCGCGCGGCCGTTGTTCGACGGGGTGCTGAAGTACGCGATCCCGAAGGCCGAGAACCGCCACTGGATCCAGAAGGCGCACGGCTACATGGCCACGGGCGAGACCGGCGAGCAGGTCTTCATCGTGTACCAGGGCAAGGGCGGCGACGGAAAATCGACCGTAGTGAACGCCACGGCGCATGCCCTGGGCACCTACGCCACGACTGTGGGGGTCGAAACCTTTCTGGACACGGGCGTCAAGCGCGGGTCCGAGGCCTCGCCCGATATCGCCGCCCTGGCCGGGGACAGCCGCATGCTGTGCGCCGGGGAGCCGCCCAGCGGGTCCAAGCTGGCCACCGGCGAGATCAAGCGGTTCACAGGCGGCGGGAAGATCAAGGCGCGGGAACTGCGCGAGGCGCTGTTCGAGTTCGAACCCGTCGGCAAGGTGGTGATCGAGTGCAACCGCAAGCCGACGATCAACGACACCGACAACGGCATCTGGCGCCGCCTGAAGATCATGCGCTGGCTGAAGGTCGTGCCCGAAGATCAGATCGACCACGACCTGCCGAAGAAGCTGAAGCGGGAAGCGGACGGCATCCTGAACTGGCTGATCGAGGGCGTGCTGGCCTGGATGGGCGAGGGCCTGAAAGACGTACCGGACCTGAAAGAGGCGCTGGAGGACTATCGCAAGGGGGCCAATCCCTTCGTCCAGTGGTTCGAGGATCGGGTGATCCGGGAGGACGGCGCGCGCATCGGCGCGACCGTGCTGTTCAAGGATTACCAGGCGTGGATGACCGAGAACGGTCACGACAAGGCGATGAGCCAGAAGGCGTTCGGGGGCACGCTGAGCGACCTTCAGATCGGGCTGGGGTCCAAGGATACCGACGGCAAGATCACCCGCATGGGCGCGCGTCTGCGCACGCCGCAGGATGCCCCGGCGGGCGGTTCGGTCGAGGCCTCGCCCGCGCGCGCGGCCGATACCGGGTCTGGCCCCGGCGGGTACGAATCTGGCGGCGTCTCCAGCGAGCCGGACGACGGCGCGTTCTTGCCCCCCGAGACGGATTGGGAGGGCGACGATGACGGACGATGACGGACGAACGGACGATCAGGGTCCGGGTCTGATCACCGCGCGCGACCTCGCCGGACCTTCGAACCTCTGTCCCTCCGTCGATCATCCGGCCCGCAAAGCCAGTCGTGGCGGGGAGAACGGACGATGACGGACGATACGGACGATGCGGCGGGGTTGGCTTCCATAAGCCGGGTGTGCGGGCGGAGCGGCGTGAACGGGTAAGCGATCGTCCGTCTGTTGTGAGCGGGATTTGCGGGGTCGGTGTGGTGATCCCTTTGGGTTTGGATTTGGTGAGATGAGAAACAATCCAGAAAACTTCATCGAAAGAGAACAGGGCGAACCACTCGCCCTGCACCTCTATCGAAACGCCGATGTGATCGGCTGCGATGTCAGCCAACGCCGACGCCTGCGCCATGCCGCAGCCCTCTGCGTTCGTGGCCACCAGGCGCCGCACAGCGCCACGGTCGAGGGCCGCCAGGATCGTATCGATGCAGGCCGCATCGCCGACGCCGTGAACCGCGAACTGCGGGCCGGGATGGATGAGATCATTGATCAGGCCCATGCCGTCGGCGAGGACGTGGCCACCTACAACGACGCTGGTGCGCTGCGGCTTGGATCGCGTGACGGCTTGTGGTCCGCCCAGCAGGCGGAGGACATCAACGACGATCAGGCCGCCACGGGTCTGGCCTATCGCCTGCTGTTCGAAACCGTTGGCGCGTCGCAGCTGGGATCGCAGCTGGGACGGGTGAATGAGGCGTCGATTAAGGCGTCGTCATCGGACGGGGCTGCGGCCCGTGGCCTGTTCCGCGCCTATGCCGGTGTGCGATTGACCACGGCCGAGGCCCTGGTGTTGAAGGCCGACCCGACCCAGCGGGCGCTGCGGGTGCTGCGGGCTGTCGCTGGCGAGGGTCGGACGCTGCGTTCCCTCGGGGCCGGGAGCAACCCCCGCAAAGCCAACGCGGCCGCCCTTGTGGTCGCGCTGGATGCGGCCCGGCCGGTGCTTATCGTCGAACGCAAGCCCCGACCCACTTGCGAATCGGGCACGGATTGAGGCATTAAAGGGATGCGCTCAATGTTGCGCCCTTGACCCGCCAGCCCTTCCGGCTCGGCGGGTTTTTCGTGCCCGATCAATGACTTAGGGTCGGGGTCGCGGGTCCTCCCCAGGGCCACCCCTATGCGGTGGGGCTGAGCGCAATCATTCAGCAGCCTGGGCCACTTTCGAAAGCCTAAAACTCAAGCCCACCCTAAAGGACGGAGGTTTAGCTTTGACCGACGCTCAAGGGGCGGCCGCCGAAACCGTCTCTAAGGGCGAGTTCGCGGCGCTTTGCGGAGTTTCGCCGGGGCGCGTGTCCCAGTGGATCTCGGAAGGAAAAATGACCGAGGAGGCGCTGGACGGCGTCGGGCCGCGCGCCAGGGTCCGAGTCGACATCGCCCAGGCCCAGCTGCGATCCCGGATCGATATCGGGCAGCGGTTCGGCAACGGACTGAAGACCCGGCTGCGAGCGCCGCTCGCGCGGCACGCCAACGAACCCGCCGGGGCAACGCAGGCTCCGATGGCGCCGCTGGTCGATACGGTCGAAGAGCAAATCAAGCGCGAAAAGCTGCGCGAGATCGAGTTCAAAAACCGGGAGGCCCTGAAAAAGGAACTGGCCAGCCGGGGCGAGTATTGCCGCACGATCGACGTCCGCGTTGGGTACGACCAGGTCGCCTTGGGCATGGTCAACGTGTTCGAGGGCGCGCTGACCGATTTCGCTCAAGCCATTGCCGCCCGTTTCGAGGTCCCGCAGCGCGACGTGCTGCATCTGCTGCGCGGCGAGTTCCGCAAGGTCCGCGCCAGTGCGGCGCAGGCGGCACGGCGGGCCGGGTCGGAGTTGCCGGCGGCGATCGAGGACGACGCCAGCGCCTCGGCCGAGGCGGCGTGATGAACATTCATGTCGCCAACACGGCGGCGCTGGCCTGGACGGCGATGGGCGACGCCTTGGAGCCGCCGCCGGTCATCGACTACTTGGCGTTCGCGGAAGAGAACATCGTGTTCTCCAAGCGGGAAAGCCCCCTGCCCGGTCCCTACAGCCGGGCGCAGTTTCCACTGTTCGACGCAATCTTGGGCGCATTCGGCCCCGACGACCCCTGCCGGATCGTCAGCCTGTCCAAGTCGGCCCAAGTCGGCGGAACGGTCCTGGCTAACATCTTCACGCTGGGATCGATGATCCTGGACACGGGCGATTTCCTCTACATCCACCCGACCGAAGAGAACGGGTCGCGCTGGTCGAAGATGAAGCTGTCCCCGATGATCCGGGGGCTGGCGGCGGCGCGGCGGTTGTTTCCAGAGAAGTCGCGCGACGGCGCAAACTCGGTCCTGTTCAAGGAACGGATCGACCGCAAGGGCGCCATCCAGATCGCCGGGGCCAACTCCCCGGCCGGGCTGTCGCAGGTGTCCATGCCCCGCCAGGTGCAGGACGATCTGGCCAAGTGGGAGATGAACTCGGCTGGCGATCCCGAGACGCAGGGCGACACTCGGTCCTGGGGCTTCGAGTTCGCCAAGATCTTCAAGGTCTCGACGCCTCTGGTGATGCCGGGGTGCCGGATCACGAAGAACCTGGAGGCGGGGAGCCAGGAATATCCCGAGGTGCCCTGCCCTCACTGTGACGCCTATCAGGTTCTGGAATGGGCCAATATGCTGGCCCAGCTGGACGAGGCCGCGCCGGAGAAGGCGCACTTCACCTGCGTCGAGTGCGGCTGCGAGATTCACGAGCATCACCGCGCCGCCATGGTGGCGCGTGTTCGCTGGGTAGCGCGACGGCCGCACATGATGCGCCAGCACCGGTCGTTCTGGCTGTGGTGCGCCTATTTTCCGCTTCAGAGCTGGGAAGGCATCGCGCGCCGCTGGTTCGCCGCCAAGGGCGACGCCGCTGGCGAACAGGTGTTCATGAACGACGTCGCCGGCCTGCCGTATCGGTCGGCCGACGAAGCCGTGGATTGGGAGGTCCTGCGGGACCGGGCATCCGAAAGCGACTATGTGCGCGGCCGGATACCGGCCGGCGGGCTGCTGGTCACCGTGGGGGTGGACTGCCAGGGCGACCGGGTCGAGTGGCAGGTGGTGGCGTTCGGACGGGACTTCCGCCGCTGGATCGTGGATGTGGGCGTATTCCCCGGACACATCAGCGACGCGAAGTGCCAGAAGCTGCTGGACGGCCTGCTGGAGCAGACATGGTTGAACGCTCACAGGCGGCGTCTCGGGGTTGATCTGCTGGCCATAGACGGCAACGCCTGGACCGAGGACGTTTGGAGCTTCGCGAAACGCCACCCTGCGGGGCGCGTCATCATGGTGCGGGGCGCTAACTCAGAGAATGCGCCGCTGCTGGAACGGGTTCGCAAGGAACGGAACCGGGCGGGCAAGCTGCTGAAGTATAGCCGCCGGTTCTACAACTTCGGCACGTCCACGCTGAAGATGGCGCTCTATCGCAACCTGAGCCGCCTGGACCCGCAAGGGCGCGGGTTTATCGGCCTGCCCAAAGGGTTGGATGACGAGTTCTTCCGTCAACTGACGGCCGAGCGGCGCAAGCCGATCAAGCGCCGCGACGGCTTCACCGTGTATCAATGGGTCAAGGACCCCTCGCAGGCGAACGAAGGCCTAGACACACACCTTCAAGCCGAGGCCGCTGCAATCCGCTTGGGGGTCCGCAGCCTGCCGGATCGGACCTGGGATCAGCTAGAGGCCGAGCGGGATTGTCCGCCCGAGACCGGTCAGTTGGACCTGGAAGACCTGATGATGGCGACGACTTCCGCCGACGCGAGCGCCGCTCGCACCGCCGAGGAAGCACCGGCCAATCCGCCTACTCAACCCAGCACCGAGGCTGGGATCAGCGGCGGCGACGACAACGACTGGATCGGCATAGGCGCCGGAGAGGACTGGATCGCATGACCGACTATTCGGCCGAGATCGCGGCCCTCTACGCCGCCCTAGCCAATGACACGCTGCGTGTGAAGGTCGGTGACAAGGACACAACCTTCCACACGGCGGAAGAGATCGAGAAGCGTATCGCGATCCTGACACGGGCGCAGGCGGCGTCGGGCGTCACCGGTCTGCGTCGATATGGCGCCACGGTCGCCACCTTCGGAGACGACTGATGTTTGATCGTCTAATCTCCGCCGTCTCGCCGCGCCTTGGCTACCAGCGGGAAGCCTACCGGGTCGGCCTAGATGATCTGCGTCGTCAGAGGTCCTATGCCGCAGGCGACCGAGGCCGGTTGAACCGCGATTGGCGCGGCGATGCCCGGTCGCCGGACGCCGCCATTTCGGGCGATCTGGGTCTGATGCGCGGGCGGCAACGCCGGATGGTCCGCAGCAATCCGCTGCTGGCGGCGCTGAAGCGGAACCTGATCGTCGGCCTGATCGGCGACGGGATCACGGTTCGGGTGCTGCACGACGATCCGGCCGTTCGGGAGAGGGCTCAACGTCGTTGGGATGAGTTTTGCGCCCGACCGCTGGATGGTCGAGACGATTTCTACGGAATCCAGCGCCAGGCCGCGTCGGGTCTGATCGACGCCGACTGCCTGCTGGTTTGGATGCCGGAGGACGGCAAGCCCGATCAGCGCGTCATGGTCATCTCGGGCGACTATCTGGATCACACCCTGACCCAGACCCTGAATGGCGGGGCCAAGATCGTCATGGGCGTCGAGTTCGACCGCAGCAACCGCGTCGTCGCCTATCACATCTGGGAGGATCATCCCGGCGACCTGATCATGGCCAATGCAGGCAAGCGCCGCCGGGTCGATGCCCGCGATGTGGACCTGGTCTATGAACGGCTGGAGCCGGGCATGACACGCGGCGTGCCTTTGATGCACGCCAGTCTCGAGACCGAACACGAACGGTCGGAGACAAAGCGCGCCATCCGCGTCAAGAAGCGGATCGAGGCCTGTCTGGCCCTGTTCCGCCGACCCGGCGATGGCGGCGAAGCGTTTGCGTGGGGCGAGCAGGAAAAGCGCGCCAGCGGCCAGTATCAGGAGCAGCTGCGCCCCGGCATGATCATCTACGGTCAGCCGGGCGAAGAGGCGCCCACGGCCATCGCTCCGTCGTCGTCTGGCGATGGTGATGGATTCCTGCGCACGGAGGCCATGCAGGTCTGCGCCGGGATCGGCGTCCCCTACCATCTGGGAACCGGCGACTACAGCCAGTCGAACTTCACCAGCATGCGCAGCGAAAACATCGCCTATCACGCGCGGCTCGACGACTGGACCCAGCACACTCTGGACCCGTCGTTCATCGGGCCGGCGTTCCGGCGCGTGATGCGACTGGGCGTGCTGGAGGGCGACGCGGAACTGGCCAAGGTTCGATACGAAGTCCTGGCGCCGCCGCGCGCCCTGACCGATCCGTTGAAAGAGATCATGGCCAAGGTGATCGAGGCCCGCGCCATCCCTGGCGCCATGGCGCGCCTCTTGTCGGCCTACGGTCTGGACATGGAGGGGGCCATGAAGGCCCAAGCCGAGATCAACGCCCTGATCGACAAGTATGGCATCGCCATCGACACCGATCCCCGACGCGTGAATGGCAGCGGATCGCTGCAACCGGCGGCCGGATATCTGAGACCCAAGGGCGACGGCGACCAAGCCCTTCGCTCACTGTTGAGCCAAGCCCTCGGCCTGATCGAGGACTGAGAGGAACCCGACATGCACAATGTTCTCGCATCCCGCGTCGGCGGGCCGCGCACCCTTGTCCGCGACGAACCCGTACCGATCCAGGAACGTCGCGGTGGCGCGCCAGCCGCCCAGCAAAGCCGCTACGTTGCCTTCACGGGCGGCAGCTACAACGCCGAAACCCGCACGGTCGAGGCCGTCTTGGCAACCGGCGCGCGGGTTAAGCGGCTGTGGTGGTCCGAGGAACTGGACATGGGCGCCGGGGCGATCGACCTCGCCCGCGTCAACCAGAACCAGGTGCGCTTCCTGTTCAACCATAACTCGAACGACGTCATCGGCGTCGTCGAGCGGATTTGGATGGAAGGCGCCGCCTTGTGCGCCGTCATCCGGTTCGCCGATACGCCGCGCGGCCGCGAGTTCGCGGGCATGGTCCAGCGCAGCGAACTGACCGGGATCTCCATTGGCTACCAGGTTCGCAACTGGAAGCTGGTCGAGGTCCTTGAGAACGACCACGAAATCTGGCGGGCCACGGAATGGGAGCTTCTGGAAGCCTCCCTCGTCTCCGTGCCAGCCGATCCGAACGCCGGGGTTCGGTCCCTAAACCCCGGCAATCCCAGCGGTTCCGCCGCTCCCCAACCTTCCGAGGATGACATGAGACGATCCCTTATGGCGGGCGGCATGCTGGCCGCCTTCGGCGCAGCGCGCGCCCTGTTCCAACCCAACACCGATCAGGGTGGCGGTGCGCCCGCCGCCCCTGCTGCACCCACGCCTCCGGCGCCGCCGGAAACTCGGGCGGCTCCCACCCCGCCGGCGCCCGCAGCCCCGGTCGCTCCCGCCGCGCAGGCCGCCCCCGAGGCCGCCCGCAGCCTGTCGCCTGCCGAAATGCTCCAGCTTCAGGACCAGGCCCGCAGCCTGGGCGTCGAGAGCAATGTTCGCGCCGCCTTTGAAGCGACGGGCGCGGACTATGGGTCGGTCTCGCGCGCCATCCTTGAGGCCGCCGCCGCGCGTCAGGCCGCCAATACCCATAACCTGCCGACCGGCGGGTCGCGCGCCTCGATCGTGACCGACGAAGTCGACACGCAGCGTAGCGGCATTCGCGCCGCCATCCTGCACGGCCTGCGCACCGGGAACGGCGGTCAGGCCGAACTGCCGGCCGAGGCCCAGCCGTATGCGCGGCATAATCTGTCGGACCTTGCCATGGTCTGCTTGGGCGAGCGTACCGCGCCCCGATCGACGGCCGAGCGTATCGAACTGTATGAGCGGGCGTTCCACACCACGTCGGACTTCCCGATCCTGCTTTCCGGCGCTCTCAACCAGCGCTTGGCTGAACAGTACCGGGTCGCCCAGCCCATCTATCGCAGCATCGCACAGCAAATGACCTTCGTGGACTTCCGTCCGCACGAAGTGCTGCGTCCGGGAGACTTCCCGACCTTGAAGCCGGTCAATGAAGCCGGCGAGATCAAGTTCGGCACCTTCGGCGAGGGTCGCGAGCGCGTTGCGGTCGGCGCCTATGGCATCCAGTTCGGTCTGTCGCGTCAGCTGATGATCAACGACCACATCGGCGCCATCGACCGCGTGCTGGCCAGCCAGGGCAATATGATCGCCCTGTTCGAAGAGTTGACCTTCTTCGCCATGAAGGCCGTCAACTCGGGCGATGGTCCGAACCTGCTGGAAGACGGCAAATCCGTCTTCCACGCTGACCACAACAACAAGGCCGGAACGGGCACGGCGATCACCGAAGCCGCACTGTCCGCCGGTCGCGCGGCGATCCGCAAGCAGAAGACGCCGGCAGGCGCGGTCATGGGTACGCCGCCCTCGATCCTGCTGGTGTCGCCTGACAAGGAAACCGAGGCCGACAAGGCGGTCGCCGCCCGCCCCAACGGTGAGTACAACCCGTTTGAAGGCAAGCTGCGGACCGTCGTGGCGGGTCAGCTGACGGGCAACAGCTGGGAACTGTACGCCGACCAGGCGTTCGGGGCGAACTGGACCTGGGGCCTGCTGGACGGATTCACCGCTCCGCGTCTGCGGGTCGAGAACGTGTTCGGTCAGCAGGGCGTCAAGATCTCGCTGGAGCATGACTTCGGCTGTGGCGCCCAGGACTTCCGCTTCGGTTACCGCAACGCGGGTAACTGATCCCATCCCTCCCGGCCTGACGGGGCCGCGTCCACGGATGCGGCCCCGTCCCTTTTCGTCGCCCGGCCAGCGGCGTTCTGAAGGATCATCATCATGTCCAAGAACTACGAACAGCACGGCGACACCCTGGACTGCATCGCCCCGGCGGGCGGCGTCGTCTCGGGCAAGCCGGTCAAGATCGGCACTCAGGTCGTGGTGCCGCAGGTGTCGGCCCCCGAAGGCGCCGTTTTCGCCGCCAAGACGACCGGCGTCTGGAACGTCGCCGCCGCCACCGGCCAGGCCTGGGGCGCCCTGGTCACCGTGTATTGGGATGACACCGCCAAGGTGTTCACCACCACGGCGACCAGCAACACGAAGTGCGGTCACAGCGGACCGCTGGGCAAGGCCTCGGGGGACGCCGTGTCCCTGGTCAAGCTGATCCCGACCGTCCAATGACGATGGCGGACCGCGAGGCGCGGATGCTGGACGCCATCTACCGGGTCTATGGGCTGCAAGCCCTCTGGACGCCGGCAGCTGCGGGTCCGGTCACCACGCCCGTGGTCCGTTATCAGACCCAAGATGACGTCGCCGGGCTTGGCCAGAGCGAAATTCTGATGCGTTCCGAGGTGCTGTTCTGGCGCGCGTCGGATGAGCAGAGACCTACCGACCCTGGACAAGGTGATCTGGTCGAGGTGACACGCCCGAGCGGAGCCTTGTTCTCCTACCGCGTCCTGTCCGATCCGAGGCTGGAGCCCGAAGGCTTGGAGTGGCGCTGCGTCGTGCAGCTGCTGACGGTCTGATGCGGCATTCCGTCGGCGGCCGCGACAGTCTGGATGGGCTTGAGCGCGGCCTGGAAGACGAGATCGCCGGTTTCATGACCGCCGCCATCAAGGATGGTGCGGAGGAACTGAAGGAAGATTGGCGCGACGCGATATTGGACGCCGGTCTGGGCCAGAAGTTGGCCCTGACCATCCGAAATGAGGTCTATCCCCGCGCCCAGACCAGTCTGGACGCGGCGGCGCTGATCTGGACCAAGGCGCCGGGCATTATCGAAAGCTACGGGCTGGGGGCCACCATCCGGCCTGCGAACGGCGGCCGCTATTTGTGGATTCCCACGGACGAAGTGCCGAAGAAGCGCAACGGCCGCGCTCTCGATCCCCGAGAGGTCGAGGCCAGGTTCGGTCGGAAGATGGTAGTGATCAATCCCGGTCACTGGCGCACGAAGACCACCACGACCGCCATGAAGCGCGGCGTAGCTTACGCGGGCTTCGACGGCCTGGTGATCCGCAAGTCCAGCGGTCGGTGGCGCAATGCCACGCCCAACCAGCTGAATAAGGACCATAGGTCCTATCGCGAGACCACGCGCCAGTTCGTCATCATGTTCACCCTCGTGCCGATGGTGAAGAAGAAGAAGCTGCTGGATCTCGACGCGATCCGCGCGGCGTCGGAGGCGCGCTTCCCCAATCTGCTGAACAAGCACTGGAGGTAGGATGGCCCGTCACGGCGAAATGGTGGTGCAGGCCGTGGTCGCCATGGCTGTAGCGGCCCTGCCAGCCTCCAAGCCTGAGCGCGGCGCGCCATGGCCGGAGCGCGTCGGCAGCGGCGGAAAGGTAATCGTTCAGGACGGCGAGCCCGGCGAACCGGAGGAATGTTTCTCTCCCCACGCCTTCACTTACCGGCACACCATCCCGATCGAGGTTTTCGCCCCAGAGGGGGCCGTGGACCGCTTCGCGGCGCTGGACGCGATGCTGACCGCCCTGTCCGAGACCCACACCCAAGACATCAGTCTTGGCGGCCTTTGCATGTGGTCCGAGATCGACGCTCCGTCGCCGGACGACATCGCCTCTGCTTCGGCTGGGCCGGTCAGGGCGGCGATCCTGACCTTGACGGCTGAGTACACCACAACCCGTCGCCTGGGCTGACCCAGCGACCCCTTTTCATGGAGAACTGATATGGCTGGTGGTCGCGCTCGCGGCGCCAATGCGCGCTTCCTGTTGGGCATGGAGGCGTCCTATGGGGCGCTGCTGTCCGTTCTGTCCTGGTTCCAAGTTCCGTTCGTCAGCGCCAATATCGGCGACGAACAGGGTCTGGTCGAAAGCGACGTTCTGGGCTTCGGCCGCATGCCGCAGAAACCCGGCCGCGATGCGGTCAACAACGCCGGTGACGTCGTCGTGCCGCTGTGCGCCCGCAACATCGGTCTTTGGTACACCCTGCTGTTCGGCGCGCCATCCACTGCGGCGGGTGTCGCGGCGACGGGCGACCTGACCTTCTCGGCCCAGCCCGCGAATAACGGGACGATCACCGTCGGCGGTCAGGTGTTCACCTTCACCACGGGCGCGGCCGGCGCGAACCAGATCAAGATCGGGCCGACGTTGAAGGCGACCATTGCGAACGCCGTGCGGGCGCTGAACGCCAGTGCGGTTCCCGGCGTCGCTGCGGCTTCCTACTGGGGGGATGACGCCGCTCGGAAAATCTATGTGCTGCACGATGCTGTCGGCGTCGTCGGTAACAGCTTCGCCCTGGCCGCCAGTTCTGCGGCCGTGACGGCGTCCGGCGCGACCCTGACGGGCGGCGCCGCGACGGGCGGCTATCGCCACACCTGGAAGGTGGACGCCACGTCCCTGACGACGCCTTCCGCGACGGCCGAGGTCGGCATGCCTGAAGTGCCGAGCTTCACGCAAAACTACGGACTGAAGGCCAACACCTACGGGGTGCCGCTTCAGCGCAGCGGCAACTTGAACGCCACCATCGGCGCCATCGCCCAAGGCGAGACGCCGGTGGCGGCGGAGACGATCAAGGCCGATCCGACCGTCTTGGTGATGCGCAAGTTCTCGGCCTTCTCGGGCACGGCCCGTCGCAACGGCATGCCGTTCGGGCCGTCCCTGGTCAGCGGTCAGTTCAACTATTCGAACGGCGCGGACCCGGTGCCGACGGTTGGGCGCGGCGACGGCCGGATCGGCGGGGTGGATGAAGGCATGGCTGGCGTGACCGGCTCGGTCGGCATCCGCTACGATTCAACGGACATGCAGACCCAGGCCGAGAACGGAGAGGCCTGCGAACTGGCGTTCAGCTGGGCTATCCCCGGCTCGACCTTTGCGCTGCGCCACATCGCGCACGCCGTCTATCTGCCGAAGGCCAAACGTCCGATCACGGGGCCGGGCGCCATCCAGGCCGACTACAACTGGCAGGGCGCGCAGGACCCCGCGACCGGCCGCCTGGTCACCTTCGTTCTGGACAACGACGTCGCCGAATACGTCGTCCCGGCGGCCGCCTGATGTTCCAGATCGCGGCGTCGATCCCGCCGAAATGGATCGACCTGGCCCCCGGCATCCGGGGGCTGTTCCGCCACGGCCCGTCGGAAGCCATCGTATCGGCTCGGCGCCACCTGCGCATGGTGATGGAGCAGGACGATCGGAGCGATCCGGAGTTCGCCTTCGTCACCGGCTGCGTCATCTGGGGTCTTGTGGAATGGGAGGGCGTCGGCGCCGCAGACGGGGACGGGGTCGCGGATCTTACGGCCGACAATATCGTCGCCCTGCTGCGTCAGCGTCCCGATGTCTATGACAAGCTGGACCGAACCTACGTCCAGTCGATCGTGGACGCCGCCGCCGAAAAAAAAGGATCGGGGCGCTCGCCGACTGGCACTTCGACGGAGGTCCCGCCTTTTGCGACGCCTGCGGCGACTGCGCCGAATGCCCCTATCGCGAAAACGAGCCGCGCAGCGCGGCCGGCCAAAAGGTCTGGTCGATCGTCGAAAGCTGCGCCGGCCAACTGAGGGTCGGCATGAACGGGGTGATCGGGCTGGATTATCCGGCCTGGATCGCCTTTGCCGGATTGACTCCGATGGATGCGGCCACGGCCGACCTGTTGTCAGCCTGCCTTCCTGAGATCGAGGGCGCGGTGCTGAAGGGCTTGCGCAAGGAGAGTGACGAATGACGACGCGCCAGATCGCCTATCGCCTGAAGGCTGAGGGTAAGACCGAACTGCGACGCGACCAGCAGGAGGTGGCGCAGGGCTTCAAGGAAACCTACGCCGCCGCCGAACAGGGCGCGGCGCAGGCGACGGCAGCGGCCGATCGGCTGGAGAAGAAGTATCGCGCCATGGCGCAGGCGGCGCAGGATTCGGCGCAGGCGCAGCGATCCCAGTTCGCCGTCAACGCCGGCTACGCGCCGGGCCTGAACCGGGACGCCCGTGGCTCGGCGGCAGCCTCCGCCAGCGTGTTCATGCAGGACGACACCGACCTGCGCAGGGTCGAAGCGCTGCGGGCGTCGATCGACCCCCTGACGGCCGCCCAGAACAAGCTGAACCATGAACTCAAGGAATATCAGACCCTCGCCAACGCCGGGAAGATCACGACCGGCGAACTGGCGCAGTTGCAGGGTCAGGCGCGGGTCCGGTTCGACGAGACGACAGCGGCCATCGCCCGCAACGAAAAAGGCCTGACCCGATTGGCGTTGGCGTCTCGACTGAACCTTACCCGTCAGGCCTCCGACGTGTTCGTGACCGCCGCCATGGGCATGAACCCCGCCATGATCGCGATTCAGCAGGGGCCGCAGATTCTGGACGCCCTGGCGACCAGCGGGTTCAAGGCGAGCGCTTCAATGATCGCCATCGGCGCTGGGCTTTCGGTCGCAGCAGCTGGCGTCATCCTTTTGGGGGCAGCTTGGGTCAAAGGCGAACAGGCTGCGGCCGAGTACGAAAGCGCCGCCACGGGCATCGGCCGGACTGCGGGACTAACCGCTGGCCAGCTGAGAGACCTGAGCGTCGCCGCTGCTGACAACGGTGAGATTTCGCGCAAGGCGGCCCGCGAAATGGCCACGGAATACTTGGCGACCGGCGCGGTAGGTAAGGAGGTTTTGGGTGGCCTGATCTCGATGACGCGAGATTATGCGTCGTTCACCGGCGTCGATGCTGAGCAAGCGACAAAAAACCTGGCAAAGGCCATGGAGGACCCGAAGAAGGCCGCGCATGCCATGACCGAGCAGTTCGGGCTGCTCGACCAAGCGCAACTGCGCGATATCGACAACATGATTGAGCAGGGAAACCTGCGCGGCGCTCAGATCATGTTGATGAACGAACTGACAAGCGCGGTGTCCGGCCATGCTGACCGCGCTCGGGAGATCACGGACGTCTGGAACGACATCGGGCGATCCATCTCCAATGCGATCGATATGCTGGACGAGTTCCTGCACACGACGCAGGATGAGCGCATCCAAAATCTTCGAACCCTAGTTGGCGCGGCGGCGACGCCAATGGCGCGGCGCCGCTTTGAAAGCCAGCTGTGGGTCGAAGAGCGCCAAAAGGGCATCCGCGAGATGCTGGACGCCGGTGTGGCCTCGGAAGCGGCCGCAAACCAGCAGGCCGAGCGAGATCGTGTCGCTCGGGAGGCTCGCGAGAAAAAGGGGGCGGCGGCCGCACGGTCAGCCCGTGCCGCCGCCGCACGCGAGGCTCGCGAGGCTGAGCGGGAGCGAAAGGAAGCGCTTCAACGGAGCCGCCGCGAGGAAGACCGCGTCAGCACCCTTGACCTGGAGGTGGCGCGCGCCCGTCAGGACTATCCGGAAGTTCAGCGGATCGAGGATGCGAACGCCGCTCGCATGCGTGAACGCCAGTTGATCGACGATGGCACGGCCGCCGAGGCGGCGCGGACGAAAGCGCTTGAGGAGCAACAGCGTTTGATCGACGCCCGCGCTGACCAACAAACCCGAGAGATTCGGGACATGGGTCAGCAGCGCGATATCGAGATCATGCGTCTGGCCGGTGAGGATCGGTTTGTCCAATCGCGGGAGCGGGCGCTGGATATCGCCGCCCGCATCCTGGCTTACGAAAAGAAGGGCCTAGACACAGCGACTGCGCGCAACCTGGTAGAGTCAGAAATCAAAGACTACGACGAGGCGCGGGCTCAAGCGCTTGAGCGCAGCGCGAAGGCTCGCGAACGGGAATGGAAAGCCGTCTTGGCTCAGGCCTCGGGCGACCGTGGTGCGATGCGGGATTTGAATCGCGAGAGTTGGATTGCGAGCCGAGCTGAAGAGATTGAGAAGAATCCTCTGAACCCGCTAAATTCTGGGGAAGGTCGAGAGCAGGCCGCTGCCGAATATGGCCAGCTGATGCGCGCTCAAACGACCGGGGCGTTCCGCGATGGGATCAAGGGCATGATCGCCGACCTACGCAGCGGCGGCATCCGGGACGCCCTAGCCAACCAGTTCGATAACGCGGCGGATCGGCTGCTGAACAAGTTGATCGACGGCTTCCTGGATTTCGACTTCAGCGGCGGGTCTGGAAAGGGCGTCAGCAGCTGGATCTCAAAAGGCGTGGACTTCCTGTTTGGGCGCAACGCCGAGGGCACGGACTTCTGGACCGGAGGGCCGACCTGGGTGGGCGAGCGAGGTCCGGAACTGCTCGATCTGCCGCGCGGGTCGCGGGTCATCGAAAGCGCGAGGTCGATGGATATGGTTCGACGGGCGACCACAGGGACCGCGCAGCCGCTTGTGATCAAGGCGGTCTATGCGCCGTCTCACACGATCAGCGGTGTGGACACCGAACGGTTGGAAGGCCTGCTCGCCCAGGACCGGGCCGAGTTCGAAGGCCGCACGATCGCGACGGTCAACGACGCCATCGCGCGCCGGCAGATCGCCTCGTGAGCAGTCTGGTCTTTCCCATCGCCATGCCCCAGGGCGTGGCGAGCGAGTATTTCGAACCCGAACGGGTGGACGCGATCTCGCCGACGACGGACGGCGCCGTTGGCGGGGTCACGCTGGGCTTCCCTCTGTGGCGGGCGCGCTGGACGCTTGGCCAGTCGATCAGCCGGGCGACTTCGGAAGAATGGCGGGCGTTCGTGGCGGTGCTGCGCGGCCAACAGCGGACCTTCCTGGGTTATGACCAGGGGCGGCGTTATCCGCTATCGGCCCCCGCCGGGTTCGCCGGACTGACGCGGGCGGGCGGTGGCGCTTTCGATGGCTCGGCATCCAGCTGGTCGGTCAACGCCGATCGAGATGAGCCGACGCTCAACGGCTTCCCGCCGGGCTTCGTCGTCAGCGTCGGCGACCTGATCATGTGGCGCTGGGTGACGGGCGGGGTCCAGCGTCGTGCGTTGTGCCGCGCCGTCAGGCCCGCGATCGCCAACGGCTCTGGCGTGGTGACGGTGATTGTCGAGCCGCCGTTGCCGACGCTGACGCCGGGCACGGCGGTCGCGGACATGAAAGAACCGACCTGCGTCATGAAGCAGATCTCGGAAGAGACGAAACTGGGCGAGAAGACCCGGACCCTTCGGATCGGCGGCACAATCGCCGCGATCCAGGTCCTGCTCCCCTAACAAGGACACTCCCATGAAATCGTTCAGCGCAGAGGCGCTGGCCGCCCTGGCCAGCGGCGACGTCATCGTGTCCGGAGCCGTGCAGATCAGCACGGCCGATCCCATCCGCCTTTGGGGCGGTCACGGCGCCCTGGTGATCGACGGCGAGGCCTATCAGGGCGTCGGCAGTCGCGGCCTAGTCTCCGTTTCGGCGGGATCACTGGGCGGCGCGGAGTCGCCGGCGCAGATCACGTTGGACGGCGTCGAATCCGCTCTGCTGCCGGAGTCCGACCTGCGTCAGCTGCGCGGTGCGCCGGTCGTCATCCGCCGCCTTGTGTTTGACGGGTCGGGTTCGCGCCTGCTTCACGCCGCCGTCTATCTGCGCGGGCGGGTCGATCAGGTCCAGATCAGCGAGACGCCGGGCGGCACGGCCAGTCTGACGCTTGTGGTCGAGGGTGCTGCGCGGGGCTTGGGCCGTCGTTCTGAACGGATGCGGACGGATGCCGATCAGCGCCTGATCAATCCGAACGACGGCGGCATGCGGCGCGTCGCCTATGCTGGCGAGAAAGCCATCTACTGGGGCGGCAAGCCGCCACAGACGGCCGGATCGGCGATGGGCGGGACCTTCCCACGCGGCAATCTGCTCATCGCCGCCGCCGCCATGGTCGCCCGATGAGCCGCGACGCCGCCGCCTTGATCGCGTTTCTGGAAAGCCGGGAAGACTGGCGGTTCGGTTACGAAAAAACGCCCAGCACGCACGACTGCGCGCGTGCCATGAGCGACGGCATTAAGGCGCAGACGGGAAAGGCCCCTCTGGATCGCTTCGCCAGCGAATGGAGCACGCGGCGCGGCGCGCTTCGGGTCATCCGTCGCTATGGCGGTCTGGCCGCCGCCGTCGACACGGTCATGACCCGCGTGGATCTGCCGGCGGCCCAGCGCGGCGACGCCGGTCTGACGCGTGACGGCGCCCTGGTCCTGATCGAAGGCGAGACCCTAGTCGGACCAGCTGAAATCGGCTGGCGCCGGCTGCCGCGTGAAGAACTGGCGATCGCCTGGAGTGCCGAGTAATGCCTCAAGTCGTTGCCGTCGCCGCCGCTTGGGTGGCTAAAACGATCACCGTCAAGGCGGTGACCGCGTTCGTCGTCAAGACGGTGCTTCAGGTCGCCGCGACGGTGGCCCTGAGCAAGGCCGCCAAGGCGCTGGGGCTGTCCAAACAGTCGGTCCAGGAACGTCAGGCCAGCGTTACCCAGCTGTCGCTCGGCGAGGTGCCGCGCGAGGCGATCCTTGGCATGGCCTGCACCGGCGGCTCGCTGCTGGACGCGTTCAACTTCGGCGGAAAATACGGGACCGACACGGTCACACGCGTGATCGCTCTGGCGGATCATCTGCTGGATGGGATCGTCGGCTACTACGTGGATGACGTCTTCTACAACTGGACTAACAACGGCGTTCAGCCGGGCTTCAACGGCAAGCTGAGCATCGAGTTCAAGAACGGGTTTGCAGGCGGCAACGTGCCGCCGCTGCATGTGCAGCAGAACGGCGGGTGGACCGCGAACGACGTGCTGGCCGGCGTCGCCCATGTGGTCGTGGATACGCGGTTTGACGAGGCGGTCTGGACCCAAGGGCATCCGCGCCTGAAGTTCGTTGTCCGGGGTCTGCGCGTCTATGATCCTCGCCGCGATCCGGCGCTGGGCTATACCGGACCCGATCCCCAGACCTGGGCGGACACTTCCACGCACACCTTCAGCCGCAACGCCGCCCTGCTGCGCTACGCCTACACGCGCGGAATCTATGCGACGGGCCATCAGGGCGAGCCGCAGCACCTGTTGATCGGGCGCGGTTTGTCGGCGGAGGAAGCGCCGCCCGCGCGGATCATCGCGGCGGCGAACCTTTGTGATGAAGCCGTCGATGGCGAAATCCGCTACACGGCCGACGGCGTAATCGCGGCCAACCAGGCCTTTATCGAAGTCGAGGAACTGTTCGCCGCCGCGATGGCCGGCGTGATCGTGCAGCGCGAAGGCGGCGTCGAGATCGAGCCGGGCCAGGCCAAGGCGGCGGTTGTCACGATCACCGATGGCGATCTGGTCATCGGCAAACCGATCGGCGCGACGCCCTTCCTGCCGGATTCCGACGGCGGACGGATCAACACCATCGTCCCGCGCTATGTCGAACCGACGCAAGGCTGGCTCGATCACGCGGCGCCCGTGATCCGCGATCTGTCGCGCATGGCGCCTGCGCCGATCGGCGACGGCGGGCCGCGCGAGATGACCCTGGCGCTGGCGCTGGTGATCCGGGCGTCACAGGCCAACGGCAATGGTGCGATCGCCCTGCGCAAGGCCGCGCTAGAGCGACGGGCGACGGTGACGCTGCCGCCTCGTTTTGCAGGGCTGGAAGAGGGCGACTGGATCGCCTGGAAGAGCGATCGGCGTCATGGTGGCGCAACCGTTCGCTACCGCATCGTCAGCTTCTCGCTGAACGCCGAATGGCAGAACAGCCTTGTGCTGGAAGAGATCGCATCGTCCGTCTACGGCGTGCCGGACCCGGTCGAGGATCGCACCCTGCCGCCGCCGGCGCCTACGCCGATCGACGCCCTGCAGCTGTTCGGCGTCCAGGCGGAAGCGATCACGCTAGCGGGCGACACGTCCACGCTTCCAGCGGTCCGTTTCAGCTGGGATGTCACGACGGCCGATACGGCGATGACGGCGATCCGCGCCGAAGTTCGCCGCGTCGGCGAAACTGACGCCGCGCCGACCCGCATCGATGATGCCGCCAGAGGTCAGGCGAATGTGACCAACGGCGTCGGCCCCGATCAGGCGCTGGAGTGCCGTCTGGTTCCGATCGGCGATCCCTCGCGGCCGGTCCTGCCGTCCAACTGGATCACCGTTTCGACGTCCACCATCATCGCCGGCGACCTGTCCCCCGAGAGCCCGGTTCGGATCGCGGTGACGGAGATCACCGACCGCCTTCAAGGCGTCGAGCAGGTCAGCGCGGCGAACGCGGCGGCGGTGGCGGACCTTGAAACCGTCTACGGCGACACGGCCAGTTCGGCGGCCAATGCGGCCCAGGTCGCGGCTGACAAGGCGGCGGTGATCCAGGCCAAGGCGGATGCGATCATCGCCAAGGACGGCGCGGTTTCTGCGAGAGCGGACGCGATCCTGGCGAAGGCGGACGCCATTTCGGCCAAGCAGGACTCCGTGGCCGCCTCCGGCGCCAGCGCCACGTCCGCCTCGCAGGCTGGCGGCTTCAAGACGGCGGCCGAGACCGCAGCGGCCGTCTCGACCTCGCAGAAGTTGGAAGCGGTCGCGGCGCTCAACGCGATGGGCCGTCAGAACCTTGTCGCGCGCGAAAACGTCACGAACCCGGCTGACCTCTTCTCCGTCACCACGGGCGGGACCTCC
>NZ_QFNM01000044.1 GCF_003248455.1 Brevundimonas sp. | reverse complement strand
CCACGCGCCGGGCGGCCTGGGCGTGCGTCTGGATAGCGCCATCTACGCCGGCTATTCGATCCCGCCCTATTACGACAGCCTGATCGGCAAGCTGATCGTGCACGGCCGCGACCGCGAGGAGGCCATCGCGCGGCTGAAACGCAGCCTGGGCGAGGTCGTCATCGGCGGCGTCGACACCACCATTCCACTGTTCCAGAAGCTGTTGGCCGAGCCGGACATCCTGTCGGGCGACTACGACATCCACTGGCTGGAGAAGTGGGCCGCCCGTCAGAAGGGCGACGCCTGACTTTCTTTTCGTCATTCTCGGCCTTGTGCCGAGAATCCAGACGTTCCGTCGTTGACGGAGTACGCTGCTCTCGCCACCGGGAGTCTGGATCCTCGCCACAAGGGCGAGGATGACGACGGTAGAGAACTGGCGATGAACGAACCGGACTTCAGCGCCAGCGGGCCTTTCGGCGGTTTCGGCCCCGAGGACCTGCTGGCCTGTTACGCCCGAGGCGTGTTTCCGATGGCCGAGTCGCGCGACGATCCGCGCGTCTTCATCGTCGAGCCGGACCAGCGCGGCGTCATCCCGCTGGACGCCTTCCATATCCCCAGCCGCCTGCGTCGCACGGTGCGGGGCGAACCGTTCGAGATCCGGGTCGACACGGCCTTCGAGGCGGTGCTGGACGGCTGCGCGGCGGCGCAAGGGCCGGATCGCGAAGACACCTGGATCAATGCGCCGATCCGGCGGCTGTATGCGGCCCTGTTCGCCATGGGGTTCGTCCATTCCATCGAATGCTGGCGGGACGAACGGCTGGTCGGCGGCCTATATGGGGTGTCGCTGGGCGGCGCCTTCTTCGGCGAAAGCATGTTCAGCCGCGCGCGGGATGCGTCGAAGGTCGCGCTGGTGCATCTGGTCGCACGGTTGCGTAAGGGCGGCTGGACCCTGTTGGACGCCCAGTTCCTGACCGATCACCTGAGCCAGTTCGGTGCGGTCGAAACCCCCCAGGCGGCCTATCTGGAGCGGCTTCAGCCGGCGCTGTCGGTCAGGCCGGACCAAGAGGCGTTGCGCGCGCCCCTGACCGGCGCAGAAGCGGTCGCTTTAGCCGGCGCCTGAGTCCGAGAAGATAGGTCTCTCAGTTCGTCATTCCGGGGCTGGGCGGAGCGAAGAACCCGGAACCCAGGGCCACATGCGCGTTGCTGGCCCCATTCAACGGCCCACGCGCCTCTCCTGGGTTCCGAGTTCGTCCTTCGGACGCCCCGGAATGACGACCGAGAGCAGGCGCGACTAACCCGCGCGATATTCGTCGAAACCGACCACGCCGTCGTGGTTGCGGTCCAGCCGGTCGAAGGCGGCGCGGCCATGAAGGCGGTGTTGGCGGCGTGGGACAGACGGATTTCGACCGTCTCGTCCTTCTTCAGCGGCGTCTTGCGATCCATGCCGGTCTCCTGGCCCGGTCAGTTCTTACAGCCGACCACCCAGGCGTCGTAATAGGGGTTCTGAACGCCGCTGATCGCCGGGGACGAGGCGAACATCCAGCCCCGGAAAATCTGGCGCGACGTATTCTGGCCGCGCGGCTGCAGAGAGACGTCCATATAGGCGATGGCGTCCTCGGTCAGTTCGTCGGGCGTGGTGACTTCGCAGGCGCGCGCGGCGAAGACCAGGTTGCGGTTGAAGCGCACGGGACGGCCGCCGACCTCGACCTCGAACTTCATGGTCTCGGCCGTGACCTTGTCGATGGCCTGCACGACCGCGAACTTGCGGCGTTGGCGACGGCCCGGGGTGGCGGGCTGGTCGATGGCCTTTTCGATCACCGGGCGCTCCGCCTTGACCTCTTCGTCGGCCTTTTCCTCGACGGCGGCGTCCTCGGCGATGACGATGGCGGGCGGCGGCGGCACGGCGACGGGCGCGCGGGGCGCCGGCGCGCCGGCGGGCGGGGTCTCGGTCGGAACGGCCGGCGCCGGCTGGGCCTGGGTCTTTCGCAGGATGTCGCCGATGGGATCCTGAACCGGGCGCGCCTCGCGCGGCGCGTCCTGAAGCCCGCTGGCCGTCACGGCCCCCGCGCCCAGCACGCCGACCAGGGCGGCGGCCGCCATCAGGATCCGGCGGGCTTTCACTCGGGCGTCCAGGCCTGGTAATCCCCGGTCGCGGCGGGGCGTTTGGCCTCGGCGGCCAGCGAGCCGGGCGGACGCCAGGCTAGGGGCGTGCCGGTCAGGTTGGGCAGATGCTCCTTCTCCCAGACGCGACGCGGCAGCGGCTGCTCGGTCGGCGGCAGGTCGAAGGTGTAGTGCAGCCAGCCGTGCCAGTCGGGCGTCACCTTGGAGGCCTCGGCATAGCCGTCGTAGATGACCCAGCGACGCTTGCGGCCGTCGTAGCTGACGTTGTCGCGGCTCTCGTAATAGCGGTTGCCGTTCTCGTCCTGGCCGACAAAGCGACCGCGCTTGGCGATGGTGAAGCGGGTGCCGATCGTGGCGCCCTCCCACCAGCCGAAAATCTTGCTCAACACGTCGTGAAATCCAACCGTAAGGGTTCGCCGCAAAGGAGCCGGCGTCTGGCGCGGATCATAGAAAGACGCGCCCTTTTCGTCCAGCGTTCAGGAGGCGGGCGTTGAATCGATATCTTGTGGGCAATCCGCCCTCGCGACACCAGATGTATTGGCGAAGGCGCGCGGGCGACATAGGCTGGCGCGATCCCATCGGAGAGACGCCATGCGCCTTCAATCCGGCTTCGCCCCCCGCGCCGAACGAGTCGCGATGGAGACCCGCGTCGTGGAACGGCCGGGCGGCGTGCGGCCCGTCCTGGCGCCCGCCGGCTGGTCGGACGCGCGGATCGAGGCCTGGCTGGACTGGATCGAGGCCGAGGGCCTGGGGGACGAGGCGGCGGGCGACTGGCTGGACGGGGGCGTGGACGCCTGGGCGGCGCGGCTGGCGAAGACGGGCCTGTCCGAAGGCGTGTTCGACACGGCGCAGGCCGCGCTGTTCGCCGCCGAACTGTCCGGCGCGCTGAAGCTGGGGCTGGCGGCGCCGGCGGCGTCGGGACCGGCGGCGGCCGGGGTCGTCGATCTGAACGATCCGGGCGCGGCGGCCATGCTGGCCGCGCATGGCGGACGCCGATCCGCCGCCCGGCTGGGCGCCCAGGCGGCGCGCGCCCTGGCCGAAGCCCTGGCCGGCGTGGCCGATGCGGTGGACCGTTGCGAGGGGCCGCGCGGCGACTGCGGCGATCCTTCGCGCAATCCGGCCCTGGGGCGGGCGGCGGCCCTGGCGCGGCGCTGCGGCGCCTCGGACGCCGACATCCTACGGGCGGTGGACGGGGAGCGCCCCCTGCCCGACCTCGACCCCGCGATCGAGGCCGCGCCGCTGGTCGCCCTGGCGGACCGCACGCAGATCGCGGCGGGCGCGCCCGAGGCCCTGCTGGCGGCGCAGGGCGCGCTGGACGGCGGATTGATCCTGGCCTTCGACCCGCGCGATGCGGAGGCGGCGACGGCGAAGGCGACGGCGCGGATGGCGATCGATCTGGCCGCCGTCATGGCGCTGGACGCCGAGACCGGCGACGATCCGGCGGCCGTGATCATCGCCCTGACGCGACTGCTGACCACGGCCCTGGACCTGACGACGCGGACGCCCGGGGTGATCGTCCTGGGGCTGGAGGGTCTGCTGGAGGCGGTCGCGCCGCTGGGCGAGGCGCGGCAGGCGCGAGCGCAAGGCGTGGCCGCCCTGATCGCGGCGACGGCGGGCGAGACATCGGCCGACCTGGCCGCCGTGCGGGGCGCTGCGCCCGATTGGACCGATCTGCAAGCCGCCGCCGAAGAGGCCCTGACGGTCCGGCGCCGGGCGCTGCGGACCCTCGCCGATCCGTTCGCGGACGCCGCCCTGGACATATCGACCGCCCCGCCCCGCGCCCGCCGCCATTCGGCCATCGGCCTGTTCGTGGACGATGCGGAGGCGCGGCTGCGGCTGGGCCGGGGCCGCCTCGCGGCCGTCGATGTGTTCCAGACGGCGGACGGCGAGATCGGGCGGCGGCTGCATCCGGCGCTGGCGGCGGCGCTGGCGGCGGGGGGCGGGGACGTCCAGGCGGCCGAACGCCATGTCTTCGGCCGTCGCACCCTGGTCGAGGCGCCGGGGCTGGACCACGCGGCGCTGCGGTCGCTGGGCTTCACCGACATCGAACTGGCGGCCATCGAACAGGCGCTGGCGGAGGCCGAGGATTTCGACGCCGTCTTCTCCGCTCCCGTCCTGGACCCCGGCTTCATCCGCGACGTGCTGGGGATCGAGGACGGCGACGGCCTGCTGCTGACCCTGCTGGGCGTGTCCGAGGAGGCCGAGGCCGCGGCCGCGCGCTGGGCGTTCGGCCATGGCGACCTGAGCGGCTGGGACGGGGCGCCGCCCGCCGAGGCCGCCCTGCTGGCCGATCCCGAGGGGGCCGAGGCCGAACTGCGCCGCGCCGTCGAGCCGTTCAGCGACCTGGCCGACATCGCGACCGAGACGACGCACTGGCGCGCCACCGCGGGCCAGGCGGCGCGCCTGATCGGCCAGGCGGCGCTGGACGGCCGCCGCGCCATCCGCTTGAAACGCGCCGAGCCGCCGGCCGCCCCGCTGCTGACCCTGCCCGCCGTCGAGACGGCCGCGCGCGCCGAACCCGCGCCCGTGCGCGAGCCGGCGCGTCCGACCGAACGGGTGGTGGAGCGGGTGGTCGAGCGCGAACGGGCGCGCCGCAAACTGCCCGACCGCCGCAAGGGCTATATCCAGAAGGCGGCGGTGGGCGGCCACAAGGTCTATATCCACACCGGCGAGTACGAAGACGGGGAACTGGGCGAGATCTTCATCGACATGCACAAGGAAGGCGCCGCCTTCCGCAGCCTGATGAACAACTTCGCCATCGCCATCTCCATCGGCCTGCAATACGGCGTGCCGCTGGACGAGTTCGTGGACGCCTTCGTCTTCACCCGGTTCGAACCGGCCGGGCGCGTGACCGGCAACGATTCCATCCGCTCGGCCAGCTCGATCCTGGACTACATCTTCCGTGAACTGGGCGTCTCCTATCTGGACCGCCACGAACTGGCCAATGGCGAGGCGGAGCCGCTGGACGGCGACGGGCTGGAGGGCGCGGCGCCGCAGGGCCAGGCCGTGCCCGCCGCCCGCTTCATCTCCAAGGGGTTCGCGCGGGGGTCCGCGCCCGACAATCTGGTGGTCCTGCCCTTCGGCAAGAAGGCCGAACCGGAGGCCCGCGGGGCGCCCGGCAGCGAGGCCGTCGCCTGCCCCGCCTGCGGCGACTTCACCCTGCAGCAACGCGGCGGCGGCTGGACCTGCGACACCTGCGGGGCGGCGCCGACCTTCGCATCGACCGGCGGCGATCAGGGCTAGATTAAGGGTTCTGGCCTAGGGTTTGCTTCAGGACGATCGAACGTCGGAGCCCGGTCCATGAAACGCACATTCTCTTTCGGCCTGATCGCCGCCGCCCTGCTGGCCGCCGCCACGCCCGCCCTGGCCCAGAACGCGGGCCAGATCGCCAGCGTGCGGCGCGGCGCCTCCTGCGCCGGCTGCAACCTGTTCCAGGGCGACTTCTCGGGCCTGGAGGCGCGCGGGTTGAACCTGGCGGGCGCACGGCTGCGTCAGTCGGACCTGAGCCTGAGCGTGATGAACCGCACCCGTTTCACCGGCGCCGACCTGCGCGACGTGGAGGGGTATGGCGGGGTCTTCTCCGGCTCCAACTTCTCGCGCGCCAACCTGACCAACGCCAGCTTCGTCGGCGCTTATCTGGAGGGGGCGAACTTCTCGGGCGCGATCTTGTCGGGCGTGAACCTGTCGGGCGCGCAGCTGGCGCGGGCCACGGGCCTGACCCAGGGCCAGTTGAACCGGGCCTGCGGCGACGCCTCCACCGTCCTGCCGCGCGGCCTTCGCATTCCCGCCTGCTGAGGGCCGCCGACCTTGCCGCGATTTAACGAAATTACCTCGATTTAAGTAGGTGACGCGGGGGTTTCGGGGCATTCAGGCCTGGTGAAACAGATCGCTGAACATATCCGGTTCCGACATGTCCTGGCCCTTCTGGCTCTTGGCCTGGGGGCGGGCGCCTGCCTGGGCGCGGCGCCGGCCAGCGCGGGCGTCGAGATGCTGCTTCAGGACCGCGACGTGGCCCGCACCGTGTCCCTGGGCGGGTCGTGCAACCGCTGCGAACTGTCGGGCCGGAACCTGTCGGGCGCCACCTTCACCGGGGCCAGCTTCATCAACGCCACCCTGGTCGGCGCCAATCTGCGCGGCGCCGAGATGCTGGGCTCGAACTTCACCGGCAGCGACTTCTCGCGCGCCAACCTGACCGGCGTTCAGGTGGTCGGGGCCAATTTCGCCTCGGCGAACTTCGCCGGGGCCTCCATGAGCGGCGTCGAAGCGCAGGGCGCCTCGTTCGTGCGGGCCAACCTGACCGGCGCCGATGTCTCCGGCGGCGAGATGCACGGGGTAAACTTCAACAGCGCCACCCTGGCGCGGGCCAATCTGTCGGGCGGCGAGCTGTTCGGGGCCACCCTGGCCAATGTCCGCGCGGCCGGCGCCAACTTCGCCGGATCGGAGCTGAACGCCTCCAACCTGTCGAACGGGGATTTCACCGGCGCGATCTTCAGCGGCGCCAGCCTGGACGGCGCGCGCCTCAGCGGCGGGACCTTCGCCCGGGCCGCCTTCAACGACGCCTCGATGCGCCGCGCCGACATCCGGGGAACGGACCTGTCGAGCGCGCGCGGCCTGACCCAGGGGCAGATCGGCGAGGCGTGCGGCGACGGCTCCACCCGGCTGCCCGGGGGGCTGACGGCCCGGGCGTGCCGCAGCGGCTCGATTCGCGTGATCCGCACGCCCCCCGCCCCGCCCGTGCCGCCGCGCGTCAGGAACCTCATCTCGATCGCCGAGAACTGAACGACAAAAAAGGGGACGCCGCGCGGCGTCCCCTTTCTCGTTCCGGCTCTGCGCGGTCAGACCTTGATCGGCGGCGCCGTGCGGATGTGCAGTTCCTTCAACTGACGTTCCTGAACGCCGGCTGGGGCGCTCATCAGCAGGTCCTCGCCCTGCTGGTTCAGCGGGAAGGCGATCACTTCGCGGATGGCCTGCTGGCCCGCCAGCAGCATGACGATGCGGTCGATGCCGGGAGCGAGGCCGCCGTGCGGCGGGGCGCCGTAGCGGAAGGCGTTCAGCATGCCCCCGAACTGCTCCTCGACCACCGAGGCGTCGTAGCCGGCGATGTCGAAGGCCTTCAGCATGATCTCGGCCTTGTGGTTACGGATCGCGCCCGAGCACAGTTCGTAGCCGTTGCAGACGATGTCGTACTGATAGGCGCGGATGGTCAGCGGGTCCTGGCTCTCCAGCGCGTCCAGCCCGCCCTGCGGCATCGAGAAGGGGTTATGTGAGAAGTCGATCTTCTTCTCTTCCTCGGACCATTCGAACATGGGGAAGTCGACGATCCAGCAGAATTTGAACTGGTCCTCGTCGACCAGCTTCAATTCGGTCCCGACGCGGGTGCGGGCCAGGCCGGCGAACTTGGCGAAGACCGAGGGATCGCCCGCGACGAAGAAGGCGGCGTCGCCCTGTCCCAGGCCCAGCGACGTCATCAGCGCCTGCGTCGGCTCCTGACCCAGGTTCTTGGCGATGGGGCCGCCCCAGGCGCCCTGGTCGTCGGACCAGAAGATATAGCCCAGGCCCGGCTGGCCTTCCCCTTGAGCCCACGAATTCATGCGGTCGCAGAAGGCGCGCGAGCCGCCGGTCGGCGCGGGGATCGCCCAGACCGCATTCTTCTGGTCCGCGCCCAGGATCTTGGCGAACAGGCCGAAACCGCCGTCGCGGAAGTGGTCGGAGACGACCTGCATCTTGATCGGATTGCGCAGGTCCGGCTTGTCCGAGCCGTACCAGGCCATCGACTGGGCGTAGGTCAGGCGCTCGAAGCCCTTGTGCTCGAACGTCTCGCCGAAGTCGTTGGTGAAGGCGTGGGTCTGGTCGATGGGCGAAACCGGCTTGCCCTCGCCGAATTCCTCGAACACGCCGTGCATGACCGGCTCGATGGCGGCGAAGACGTCTTCCTGGGTCACGAAGCTCATCTCGACGTCGAGCTGGTAGAACTCCAGCGAACGGTCGGCGCGCAGGTCCTCGTCGCGGAAGCAGGGGGCGATCTGGAAATAGCGATCGAAGCCCGAGACCATCAGCAGTTGCTTGAACTGCTGCGGCGCCTGGGGCAGCGCATAGAACTTGCCAGGATGCAGACGCGACGGCACCAGGAAGTCGCGCGCGCCTTCCGGCGACGAGGCCGTCAGGATGGGCGTCTGATACTCCAGAAAACCCTGCCCGAACATGCGGTTGCGGATCGACTGGATCACGCGCGAGCGCAGCACGATGTTTCGATGCAGGGTGTCGCGGCGCAGGTCGAGATAGCGGTGCTTGAGACGAATGTCCTCGGGATAATCCGGTTCGCCGAAGACGGGAAGCGGCAGTTCGGCGGCCTCGGACAAAACCTCGACGCCCCGGACGCGGACCTCGATCTCGCCGGTCGGCAGATTGGGGTTCACCACAGAGGCGTCGCGGGCGACCACTTCGCCATCGACGCGGATCACGCTCTCGGCGCGCAGGCGTTCGACGGCGGCGAAGCCGGGCGTCTCGGGGTGCAGGACCAGCTGCGTCAGGCCGTAGTGGTCGCGCAGGTCGATGAACAAGAGGCCGCCGTGGTCGCGCTTCCTGTGCACCCAGCCGGACAGGCGGACGGCGGAGCCGGCGTCGGAGGCGCGGAGCGCGCCGCAGGTGTGAGAGCGATAGGCGTGCATGAGAATCGTCTGGACTGGACCGCGCGCGCGGCGAAAATCGGAAGCGGCGTAGGGCGCATCATCCCCCCCGAAAGTCAAGGTTTCGGCCGTTGCAAAGCCCGTCGCAGGGCAGGATAAGGCGTTCGCCATCGTCAAAGAGGTCGCCCATGTTCGTCGTCACCATCACCTACACCCAGCCCATCGAGGCCATCGAGGCGAAGACGGCCGAGCACCGCGAATGGCTGGACCAGCACGTGGCCAGCGGCCTGATCGTGGCGGCCGGGCCCATGGTCCCGCGCACCGGCGGCATACTGATCGTCGCCAGCCGGGGCACGAAGGAAGAGCTCGAGGCCCTGCTGAAGGCCGATCCGTTCCAGGTCCACGGGCTGGCCGAATATGAAGTCGCCGAATTCAAGGCGGGCAAGCTGAACCCGGCCCTGGCCCCGTTCGCCTGA
The DNA here is from genome assembly GCF_003248455.1 of Brevundimonas sp. Taxonomy (GTDB): domain Bacteria; phylum Pseudomonadota; class Alphaproteobacteria; order Caulobacterales; family Caulobacteraceae; genus Brevundimonas. The sequence goes on along the minus strand of NZ_QFNM01000044.1, from coordinate 9,092 downwards.
TTTCATCCACAGCGAGGCGGTTTCCCTCCCCGAAACCAACAGAGGGGCGCCGACGCGGCTGACGACGGCCTCTGCTATGACGGCCCCATGCCCGCGCAAAGCGCCCCCTCCCGCCCCGGCCAGGGCCGCCCCCCCCAGGACCAGCTGCGCCTGCCGCTGGAACGTCCGGTCTCGGACCAGACCCTGGTGGTGTCCGACAGCAACGCCGAAGCGGTCCAGGTCCTGTCGCGCTGGCCCGACGGGGCGGGCGCGGTCCTGGCGCTGCACGGGCCGGCCGGATCGGGCAAGAGCCGCCTGGCCGCCGCCTGGGCCGAGCGGATCGGGGCCGTGCCGCTGAACGGGGCCGAAGCCGCCCTGATGGACCCGCTGGAGCTGGAGGGGCGGCCGGTCCTGCTGGACCGGGCGGCGGACGCCGACGACGAGAGCCTGTTCCATCTGATCAACCTGGCCCATGCGGGGGGCGGCCCCCTGCTGCTGGCGGCGCGTTCGGCTCCGCGCCAGTGGGCGGTCGCCCTGCCCGACCTGCGCTCGCGGCTGGACGCGGTGCGGACCGTGGCGATCGCGCCGCCCGACGACGCGGTGCTGTCGGCCATTCTGCGGGCCCGCTTCGCCGAACGCAGCATCGCCCCCGCCGACGAGGTGATCGACTATCTGGTGCGGCGTCTGGACCGCTCGGCCGAGGCCGCCGCCCTGGCCGTCGAACGGCTGGACGCCCTGCACCGCCCCGTCACCCGGGTCCTGGCCCGCCAGGTGCTGGACGCCCTGGACGCGGAAGCCTAGATCGGGACGACGAAATTGTCGCCCCCCGCTTGCGGCCGTCACAGACGCGCGCGAGAACCGGGGCATGACCGACGCCGCGATCCATGACGACACCCGAGGCGAAGAGGTTCCGGCCTCGCGCGCGCCCCAGCTGATGCTCAGCGAAGAGCTGATGGCCTCGCCCAGCCGGTTCTTCAATCGCGAAATCTCCTGGCTGGCGTTCAACGAGCGGGTGCTGGAAGAGGCGGCCAATCCCAACCACCCGCTGCTGGAGCGGCTGCGCTTCCTGTCGATCTCGGCCAACAATCTGGACGAGTTCTTCATGACCCGCGTGGCCGGGCTGAAGGGCCAGCTGCGCGAGCGGGTGCGGGTGCTGTCGGCCGACGGCCTGACCCCGGCCGAACAGCTGGAGCAGATCAATATCGCCGCCGGCGAGCTGATGGCCGAGCAGCAGTTGCGCTGGCGTCAGCTGAAGAAGGAGCTGACCGCCGCCGGCATCGAGGTCGTCGATCGCCAGCGCATCACCAAGACCGAGCGCGAGCGGCTGGAGCCCGAGTTCCTGAACCAGCTGTTCGCGGTGCTGACGCCGCTGGCCATCGACCCGGCGCACCCCTTTCCCTTTCTGCCCAACCTGGGCTTCTCGCTGGCGCTGAAGCTGAAGAGAAAGGGCGAGACCAAGACCTTCTACGCCCTGGTGCCGGTGCCGACCCAGGTGCGCCGGTTCTGGGAACTGCCGACCGACGGCCGCTCCACGCCGGGGCACAAGCGGTTCATCACGCTGGAAAACGTGCTGCTGCTGTTCATCGACCACCTGTTCCCCGGCTGCGATGTTCAGGAGAAGGGCGTGCTGCGCCTGATCCGCGACAGCGACATCGAGATCGAGGAAGAAGCCGAGGACCTGGTGCTGGAGTTCGAGGAGGCGCTGAAGCAGCGTCGCCTGGGCTCGGTCGTGCGCGTCAAGATCGAGGCGTCCATGCCCGCCGACCTGCGCGACTTCATCGTCGGCGAACTGGAGGCGGCGCCTCAGGACGTGGTGCTGGTGGACGGGATGCTGGGCCTGGCCCAGCTGTCGGACCTGATCGGCGGCGGCCATCCCGACCTGAAGTTCAAGGGCTATGAGCCGCGCTATCCCGAGCGGGTGCGCGACAACGGCGGCGACGTCTTCGCCGCCATCCGCGAAAAGGACATGCTGATCCACCACCCGTTCGAGAGCTTCGACGTGGTGGTGCAGTTCCTGCGCCAGGCCGCGCGCGATCCGAACGTCATCGCGATCAAACAGACGCTCTATCGCACGTCCAAGGACAGCCCCATCGTCGCGGCCCTGATCGAGGCGGCCGAGAACGGCAAGAACGTCACCGCCCTGGTCGAGCTGAAGGCCCGCTTCGACGAGGAGGCCAATCTGCGCTGGGCGCGGGCGATGGAGCGAGCCGGGGTCCACGTCGTCTTCGGCTTCGTCGAATACAAGACCCACGCCAAGCTGAGCGTCGTGGTGCGCCGCGAGGGCGAGGGCCTGCGCACCTACTGCCACTTCGGCACCGGCAACTATCACCCGGTCACGGCCAAGATCTACACCGACCTGTCTCTGTTCAGCTGCGATCCCGTCCTGGGGCGCGATGCGACCAAGGTGTTCAACTACATCACCGGATACGCCACGCCCGACCATCTGGAAGCCCTGGTGGTGTCGCCGCTGAACATGAAGTCGACCCTGATCGAACTGATCGGCAAGGAAATGTCGGCGGCGGCCATGGGCAAGCCCGCCGCGATCTGGGTCAAGCTCAATGCGTTGGTGGACGTGGAGATCATCGACGCCCTGTATCGCGCCAGCCAGTGGGGCGTGCGGATCGACCTGGTGGTGCGCGGCATCTGCTGTCTGCGGCCGGGCGTGCCGGGCCTGTCGGAGAACATCCGGGTCAAGTCGATCGTCGGCCGCTTCCTGGAACACAGCCGCATCGTCTGTTTCGCCAACGGCAAGGACCTGCCGCACGACAAGGCCAAGGTCTTCATCTCATCGGCCGATTGGATGACGCGCAACCTGGACCGCCGGGTCGAACTGATGACGCCGATCAGGAACGCCACCGTCCACGACCAGATTCTGGACCAGATCATGGTCGCCAATCTGAAGGACGACGCGCAAAGCTGGGTGCTGGACGCCGAGGGGCGCTATACCCGCGTCACGCCCGCCGACCCGGAACGACCCTTCTCGGCGCACAAATACTTCATGACCAATCCCAGCCTGTCGGGCCGCGGGCGCAAGGCCAAGAGCCTGCCCGCCGTCCTGCGCTACGAGCGTCCCGGCCGCTGATGCCCGAGGTTCAGCTGACCGACCGCGACATCGCGGCCATCGACATCGGCTCCAACTCGGTGAGGCTGGTGCTGTACAAGCTGGAAGGCCGGGCGATCTGGACCGTCTACAACGAGAAGGTGCTGGCCGGCCTGGGCCGCGACCTACCGACGACGGGCAAGCTGTCGCCCGACGGGGTGGCGATGGCGATAACGGCCCTGCGCCGGTTCGCCGCCGTGCTGGAAGGCGTGCGGCCCGACGCCACCCTGATCGCCGCCACGGCCGCCGTGCGCGAAGCCATCGACGGCCCCGATTTCTGTAAGCGCGTGGCCGCCGAGATCGGGCTGAACATCCGCGTGCTTTCGGGCGAGGAAGAAGCCCGGTACGCCGCCATGGGGGTGCTGGCCGGCGCGCCCCAGGCCCACGGCGTCTCGGCCGACATGGGCGGCGCCAGCCTGGAGCTGACGAGGCTGAACGGAGACGGCGTGGAGCGCGGCCTGACCCTGCCCTTGGGGCCCTTCGCCCTGGCCGACGGCAAGGGATTCGACGCCGACCGCGTCAAGGCCCGCATCGACCAGGTGCTGAAACCCGTCGCGGCCCAGTTCCAGAGCGAACGCCTCTACGCCGTCGGCGGCGCCTGGCGCACCCTGGCCCAGGTGCAGATGGCGCTGAAGTCCTATCCCCTGCGGGTGGTGCATCAGTACCAGATGTTGGCCGAAGACGCGCTGGAGGCCGCGCGTCTGGTCGCCCAGCAGTCGGCGGCGGGCCTGGCCAAACTGCCCGGCGTGTCCAGGAAGCGGGCCGAGACCCTGCCCTACGCCGGCCTGGTGCTCGAGGGGTTGATCAGACATCTGGACCTGAAACAGATCGAGATGTCGGCGTGGGGCGTGCGCGAGGGCCTGCTGTTCGAAACGCTGGACGCGGCGACGCGCACGGCCGATCCGCTGCTGGCCGGGTGCAAGGCCCTGGGCGGGCGTCAGGGCGTGTCCCCCGCCCTGCCCGGCGCGCTGAACGGCTGGATCGCCGAGATCGTGGACGCCCTGCCCCCTGTCTTCGGGGAAAGGCGCGACGCCGTCCTGACGGCCGCCGCCTGCCGCCTCGCCGACCTCGGCGCTCGACTGCATCCCGACCACAGGCTGGAGCTTGTGTTCGACCAGGTGCTGCGCGCGCCCGTCGCCGGCATCAGCCATGCTGAGCGGGCCTTTCTGGCCAGCGCCCTGAACGCCCGCTATGGCGGCGCGCCCGCCACGCCCCAGCCGGAGGTCATCGACCGGCTGCTGGGCGGCGACGCGGCCAAACGCGCCCGCGCCATCGGCCTGGCCATCCGCCTGGCCTGCGACCTGTCGGGCCGCTCGCCTCAACTGCTGGCCAATGCGACGGCGAAGGTGAAGGGCGGCGATCTGCGCCTGACCGCGACCGAAGGCTATGCCGACGTCCTGCTGGGCGAACAGACGAAAAAGCGCGCCAAGGCTCTGGCCGAGGCGATGGGCCTGGGGCTGAAGATCTAGGCCGACAACCGCAATCTTGACGCCGCCATCCTCGCCACAAGGGCGAGGATGACGGCGTTTAGAGGCTCAACCCTCGATCTCGACGACCTCGACCCGCGCGCCGTTCAGCACCAGGGCGATCTCGCCGCGTTTCAGCTTCAGCGCGTCCTCACCGAAGATCTGGCGGCGCCAGCCCTTCAGGGCGTCGATGTCGGCGTCGTCGCTGATGGCGATCTTTTCCAGGTCGGAGACGGTGGCGATCAGCTTGGAGGCCACGCCGGCGTTGTCGCTCTTGGCCTTCAGCAGCACCTTCAGCAGTTCCACGACCGAAGGCGGGGCCGGCTGGCGGTGGGCCGGGCGCTCCATCTCGGGGGCGAAGGCTTCCGGGTCAGCCAGGACGCGCTTCAACTCCTCGGCCAGCTCCAGCCCCAGGCGGGAGCCCCCGAACCCCTTGGGCACGGAGCGCAGGCGGTTGAAGGCGTCAGGGTCGGTGGGGGTCTGCTGGGCGATCTCGTCCACGCCCTCGTCCTTCAGGATGCGGCCGCGCGGCTGATCCCGCTCCTGCGCCGCGCGCTCGCGCCAGACGGCGACGGCCTTGAAGGCGGCCAGATATTTGGCCGAGAACTTCTTGGGTTTCAGCCGCTTCCAGGCGTTTTCGGGATTGGTGTCGTAAAGAGCCGGATCGGTCAGCCCCTCCATTTCCGACATCACCCAGTCCAGCCGCCCGTCCTTCTGCAGCCGGTCGCGCAGCTTGGGATAGAGGGCCGCCAGATGGGTCACGTCGCCCAGGGCATAGACCAGTTGGCTGTCCGACAGCGGTCGGCGCGCCCAGTCGGTGAAGCGGCTGCCCTTGTCCACCTCGATGCGCAGCATCTGCCGCACCAGCGAATCATAGGCCACCTGCTCGCCGAAGCCCGCCGCCATCGCCGCGACCTGGGTGTCGAACAGCGGTTTGGGCATGGCGCCCAGCCGCACGAAGATCTCCACGTCCTGGCGACAGGCGTGGAAGACCTTGACGATCCTCTCGTCGCGCAACAGGTCCAGGAATGGCGCCAGGTCCAGCCCGTCCGCCATCGGGTCGATGATGGCGGCGTGATCGGCCGAGGCGGCCTGGATAAGGCACAGCCGGGGCCAATAGGTCGTTTCCCGCATGAACTCGGTGTCGACCGTAATGAAGGGGGCGGAGGATACGCGGGCGCAGAACTCGGCCAGCGCCTCATTGGTGGTGATCGGCGTCATTCCGGTGCTATAGCCCCCCGGAACCCATCCGTGGCAAGAGCCGCGCTGCATTTCCGCCCCGATTCCAGGCCCAAGACCCATGAGCGACACCCAAAAGCCTCTCGAAAACGGCCTGACCTATGCCGACGCGGGCGTGGACATCGACGCGGGCGAGATGCTGGTCGAACACATCAAGCCCCTGGCCAAATCCACGGCGCGCCCCGGATCGGAGCCGTCGCTGGGCGGATTCGGCGCCCTGTTCGACCTGAAGGCCGCCGGGTTCGAAGATCCGCTGATCGTCACCACCACCGATGGCGTCGGCACCAAGCTGAAGATCGCCATCGAGACCGGCCGCCACGACGGCGTCGGCGTCGACCTGGTGGCCATGTGCGTCAACGACTTGTTGGCCCAGGGCGCCGAGCCCCTGCTGTTCCTGGACTATTACGCCACCGGCCGGCTTGAAATCGACGCCGCACGCCGCGTCGTCGCCGGCATCGCCGAGGGCTGTCGCCAGGCCGGTTGCGCCCTGGTCGGGGGCGAGACGGCGGAAATGCCGGGCATGTACACCGAGGGCGACTACGACCTGGCGGGCTTCAGCCTGGGCGCGGTGGAGCGCGGCCACGCCCTGCCCTATCTGGACCGTCAGGCGGCGGGCGACATCGTCATCGGCCTGGCCTCCACCGGCCCGCATTCGAACGGCTATTCGCTGGTCCGCAAGGTGGTGGAGAAGTCCGGCCTCGGCTGGGGCGACGACGCCCCCTTCGCCAAGGATCGCTCCCTGGCCCAGGCCCTGATGGAGCCGACCCGCATCTATGTGAAGCCGGTCCTGCCGATCATGAAGGCGGGACTGGTCAAGGGCGCGGCCCACATCACCGGCGGCGGCCTGATCGAGAACCCGCCCCGCTGCATCGCCGAGGGGCTGAAGGCGTCGTTCGACTGGGACGCCTGGCCCATGCCCGCCGTCTTCCAGTGGCTGGCCGAAACCGGCGGGATCAGCGACCACGAGATGCGCCGCACCTTCAACTGCGGCGTTGGCTTCATCCTGATCGTCGCGCCCGAGAACGCCGAACCCGTCCTGGCCGCCCTGCTGAACGCAGGCGAAGTCGCCTTCGTCTGCGGACAACTGGAAAACGCCTGATCTCGTGAAGACGCGCGTCGCCATCCTGATTTCGGGGGCCGGTTCGAACATGGCCGCCCTGATCGACGCCGCGCGCCGGCCGGACAGCGGTTACGAAGCGGCCCTGGTCGTCTCGAACGTCGAGGGCGCGGGCGGTCTGGCGATCGCGGCGGCCAAGGGTGTCGCGACCGCGACCGTGGCGCACAAGGCCTTCGGCAAGGACCGCGAGGCGCACGAGCGGGCCGTGGACGCCGTGCTGCGCGAGGCGGCGATCGAAGTCGTCGCCCTGGCCGGCTATATGCGGGTGCTGACGCCGTGGCTGGTCGGCGGCTGGCGCGGCCGGATGCTGAACATCCACCCCAGCCTGCTGCCCCTCTATCCCGGTCTGGACACCCACGCCCGCGCCATTCGAGCAGGCGACGCCGAGGCCGGCTGCACCGTGCATCTGGTCACTGAGGGAGTGGACGAAGGCCCCATACTGGGCCAGGCCCGCGTGCCCATCGTCGAGGGGGACACGCCCGGCGCCCTGGCCGAACGGGTCAAGACGGCCGAACATGAGCTTTATCCGCGCGTGCTGCGGGCGTTCTGCCGCGGTTTGGAACGGGGCTGACCCGCCCATCCCGCCCGTCCTCGTGAAAGCGGACATCGGCGGAGACGAAGAACCAAGATTACAAAAACGTCATGCGACAGACCGCCGCACCGGCGCGATGGTGCCGCCGACCAAAACGGGACTGTTTCTTCATGAATCGCATTCGTCTGATGGCCGCCTGCTCGGCCTGTATCGTCGTCGCCCTGACCGGCGGCGCGGCCTCGGCCCAGGACCATTCGCACGGCGCGGCCGCCGCCCATCCGTTCGGAACCTGGGGCTTCGATCTGGCCGGCCGCGACACGACGGTGAAGCCGGGCGACGACTTCAACGAATACGCCAACGGAACCTATCTGCGCACGACCGACATTCCCGCCGACAAGGCGCGGTTCGGCCCGTTCGACGTTCTGTACGAAAACGCCCAGGCCCAGCTGAAATCCATCATCGAGACCAGCGCGGCAAATCCGGCCAACGACAACGCCCGCAAGGTCGGCGCCCTGTACGCCAGCTTCATGGACGAGGCCCGGATCGAGCAGCTGGGGGCCGCGCCCCTGGCGGCCGATCTGGCCGCGGTCAAGGCCGTGACCGACCACGCCGGCATGGCGCGCCTGATGGGCGAAAGCCATGCGGGCTTTGGCGCCTCGCTGTTCGGCGTCGACGTGTTCGAGGACCTGCAGAAGCCCGACCTGAACTCGGCCTATCTGGGTCAGGGATCGCTGGGCCTGCCCGACCGCGACTACTATCTGAAGCCCGACTTCGCCGCCCAGCGCGAGGCCTATCTGGCCTATCTGACAAGCACCCTGACGGCCATCGGCTGGACCGAACCGGCCAAGGCCGCCGCCGACATCCTGGCCTTTGAAACCAAGGTCGCCGACAAACAGTGGACCACAGTCCAGCGTCGCCAGATCGACAAGCTCTACAACCCGACCAAGGCCGCCGACCTGCCGACCCTGGCTCCCGGCTTCGACTGGGCCGCCTTCATGGCCGGCGCCCAGGTGTCGGAGGTCGACACCCTGGTGCTGATGGAAAACACCGCCATCCCCGGCATCGCCCAGGTGTTCGCCGACACCCCCATCGAGACGCTGAAGGCCTGGCAGGCGTTCAATGTGGTCGACCAGGCCAGCCCCTATCTGTCCAAGGCGTTCGTCGACGCCCGCTTCGACTTCCGCGGCAAGACCCTGCGCGGCCAGCCCGAGAACCGTCCGCGCTGGAACCGGGGCGTGGCCCTGGTCGACGGCCAGCTGGGCGAGGTGCTGGCCCAGGAATATGTCCGCCTGCATTTCCCCGCCTCGTCCAAGGCCCAGATGGAGGCCCTGGTCGGCAATATCCGCGACGCCATGACCGAGCGGCTGAAACACGTCGACTGGATGAGCGAGCCGACGCGCGAACAGGCGCTGTACAAGATGTCCAAGTTCGGGGTGAAGATCGGCTATCCTGACAAATGGCGCAGCTACGACGGGCTGGAGCTGAAGCCCGACGATCTCTACGGCAACGTCGAACGGTCCTCGGCCTTCGAATGGGCCTACAAGCGCGGCAAGATCGGCAAGCCGGTCGATCCGCTGGAATGGGGCATGACGCCCCAGACGGTGAACGCCTATTACAACCCGCCGCGCAACGAGATCGTCTTCCCGGCCGCCATCCTGC